>NZ_LMCT01000035.1:0-17121 GCF_001424875.1 Kitasatospora sp. Root107
CCGAGCAGCGCCTCCGGTACGGCGACGCGCCGGCCGACGGTGGCGTTCCACAGCTCGGCGGCCGAGGCGACGTCAGGTCCCTGCTCCCACAGGGTGGTCGGGTCGGCCGGCAGCAGGGCGGCCAGCAGGCGCTTGCGGGCCTCACTGTCGAGGTTGCGCAGTTCGTCACGGGCGACGGCGGCGTCCGCGACCTTCAGCCCGAGGGCGGCCCGGGTCTCGGTGGGCAGGAAGTTCCGGTCGTGCCCGTCGATCCCCGGCAGCCCGGCGGTGATCAGGGCGGCCATCGTGGGCGTGACGCCGGTGAGTTCGGCGAACCGCTCGGCCGCCTCGGGCCGCCAGGGCGCCGGGCCGCGCGCGGCGGTCTCCGCGAGCACGGCGGCCACCCGGCCGTCCACGCCTTCCGCAACGGGGGCCCCGATCATCTCCACCGTGTACGGCGCGGGCGGCTCGAAGCGGCCTGACGGGTCGTGGAACAGCACGACCGACACGGTGTCACCGTTGTCCGCCTGGTCGGAGTCCGTGAAGAGCACGAACGCCCCGTCACCGAGCGCCAGCACGGTGTCCTGCTCGCTGTAGCGGTGCTTGCCGTCGGGGCCCAGCAGGTGATGGCCCGCCAGCTTCAGTACGGCCGCCCGCCAGTGCGGGGCGCCGCCGCCGAGGCCGAACCCGTCGAGGGTCTCGGCGAGCCAGGCCAGCGTCTGCCGTTCCTCCGCCGGGAGGATCCCGGAGGCGGCCCGCAGCGCGGCCGACTCGGCCAGCCCGCCCAACTTCTCCCAGCCGATCCCGGTGTAGGGGAGCGGCTGCGCGTCCGGGTGCAGGCGGCCCGCCGGGGCAGCCGGTGCCTCGGGCCGCGTCACGGTGGCGAGGAAGGCGAACTGCTCGGCGATCCGGTGGGTGGTCGAGTTGCCCCACCAGTACCCGAGGACGCCGAGACCGCTGAGCCCGGCGTGCAGCTCCCGGTCGCCCGGGCCGGTCGGCTCCGTGACGGCCGGGCCACCGGCGAGTTCCTCCGTGAGCCGGGCCGCGACCGAGTCGAGCACCCGCTGCTGGAGGGCGGTGTACCGCAGCACACCGAGCACACCGTTCAGCAGGGCCTGGTCGGTGACCCCGGGCAGCAGTGCGGCGACGGTGGCGGGCAGCGCCTTCACGTGCTCGACCGAGGTGACTGCGGCGACCGCGGCCTTGAGCAGCACGGCGGCCGTGTCGCCGTCGAGGCGGCGCAGCGCGAGCGACCCGGCCACGTCACGCGGGCGAAGGCAGTGCCAGTAGCGCAGCGGCGGCAGGATCGGGGTGCCCGCGGCGAAGTGGCCGGGAGCGGCGTCGGTACGGGCCTCGGCGGTGCGGGTGCCGTCGGCGTCGTGGAGGCTCACCTCGTAGTTGCCCTGGACCACCGCGACCGGGCGGTCCGCGCCGGGGAAGCGCAGCAGCCGGGTGGGCAGGCCGGCACCGGCGGGCAGGGTGACGCTGTTGCCGGCCAGGTCCTCGCCCCGGTGGGAGCCGTCGGGCAGGCTGACGGCGCGCCAGCCGAGCAGGCCGCCGACCGGCGCCCCGCACGGGGAGTCCACGGCGTCCGGCTCGGGCAGCACCCAGCCGTCCTTGAAGGTGCTGCCGGTCGGGGCGTCCCCGATCGCGTCGGCCAGGAAGGCCGGCAGCGAGACCCGGCCGAGCGCGCCGGTCGCCGGGTCGTACTCCCGCCAGGTGTACGGGTCCTCGCCGCCCGGGTCGGCCCAGACCCAGAACGACGTGCCGTCGCTGATCACCTGCCGGTCGCCGGGCAGCGCGGTGTCGCCGACGTGCACGACGCCCTCGCCGGTGGTCCGGCCGCCGGCCGCGATCGGCAGGCCGAAGCTGCGCAGCGTGCCCAGCCAGGTGGTGCGGGTGCCGCGGACCCGGGTGTCCTCCGGCATGGTGAACGTCCGGTCGGCGGCGGTGTGCCAGTAGCCGGTGGTCCGGTACCGGTTGGCGCGCGAGTTCCACTGCACGAGCAGCGAGCCGTCCACGTACAGGAAGCCGAGGTCGGTGCCGTTGCTGTCGCCCGACGGTATCCGCAGGTCGTGGGTGAGGACGGTGCCCTCGGCGCCGATCACCCGGGCCTGCGAGGGGCCCGCCGCGATCAGGTGCGGCCAGGCGTCGGCGACCACGATCTCGTCGACGTCCTTGCGGGGCACCAGAGTTGAAGCCGCCTCGTCCCAGGCGGGCCAGCCCAGCTCGTCCAGGATGCCGCCGCGCAGTGTCCGGGCCAGGGTCTGCGACAGATCGAAGCCGATCGCCGCCCTGACCTCCTGCTCGGCGAGCACCAGCACCTCCCCGGGCAGCCAGCCCAGCCGGGCCAGCGCGTCGGGCAGACCCGGCAGGCCGGCCACCGCCGACTTCGCGGCGACCTCCGCCATCCACTCGGCGAGCATCGGGCGGCCGCCCGGCGAGCGGGTCAGCACGCCGAACGCGGTCCGGCCCTCGTGGTCGTTGGAGATCCGGTACGCGCCGCGCCGGAAGGCCGGCCGGAACCTCGGGTCGGCCTCGACGGCGAGCAGGTCGCGGCGGCCCTCCTCGTCCTGGGCCCAACCCTCAAGGCCGAGCGCCGTGTTCTCCTCGGGGTCGGCGACCGGCAGACCGAGGGTGAGCAGCTGGTCGAGCAGGTCGACGTCGGCCTCGACGATCGGCAACGCCCCACCGGAGAGCGCGAGTTCGGTACGCAGCTGCTCCGCCATCCGCTCCACCAGCGGGTACAGCGCCAGGATCCGGGGCGCGCGCCGCCAGCCCCGGTCCCGCCAGGCGGTGAACCGGCCGAACCAGCCTGCGCTGCCGTCGGCGGGCCGCTCCGCCGCACCGCCGCACAGACCGGCGTCCGCACCGGACTCGGCGAGGATCTCCAGCCACAGGCCCGGGAGTTCGCGGTCGTCACCGGTCGGCATCAGGTCGAGCAGCTGTCCACGGACGGCCGCGTCGCGCCGGGCCTGCGCGACCAGCGCGGCCCGGTGGCTCCGCCACCAGCCGCCCGCCGCCCGCAACGTGGCGGGCAGGGTGAGGAGTTCGGCCAGGTACTCGCCCTCCGCCGCATCCGGGTCGGTGCCCGCCGCCCGGGCCAGCTTCCGCAGGTCGGTCGCCATCTGCGCGGACGGCTGCAGCCCGCCTGCGGTGCGGCGCACGCAGAGCAGCCGGAACCGGTCGAACGCCTCCTGAGCCGGCACCCGCGCGGCGAGCTCCTTGCCGTACGCGGTCAGCACCTTGACGGGCAGTGCGCCCGCCAGCGCGAACTCCAGGAACACCGCGTCGATGCGGTCCTCGTCCAGTGCCAGGCCGTGCTGCGCCTCGGCCCGGCGGGCCTTGGTGAACAGCTGCGCGGCATAGGTGGCGTTCTCCTGACGCCGCCCGGCAAGCTCCTGGTAGGCGTCCAGGGCGGCCTTCGGCTTGGACTTCGCCTGCCGGGCGATCCGCTCCAGCTCCGGCATGATGCCGAGCGCGTGGTGCCCGTCCTCCGGATGGTGCGCGAGCACCCACTCGGGGAAGCCCAGTGCCTGGCGCAGCCCGAGACCGACCTCGGTCGGTTCGCCGTCCGGCTGCAGGCCCAGGTACCCCGCGGCCAGGTCCTCGGCCGCGCCGAGCTCGCCGGGGACGAGCCGCACCACGACCCGGCCGTCCAGGCCGGGGTGGCGGTAGCTGCGCGCGGTGAGCGCCACCGCGCGCTCGCCCGCACCCTCGGTGCCGGGCGGCAGCACGGCGCCCGCCAGCAGCAGTTCGGCCGCCTGATGTTCCGTCATTGCCGCTGTGTATCCCTCGGTGTTGTCGCTCATGCGTTCTTGCCCTCCTCGACCGTGCGCCCGGCGTACAGCGCCGCGGCCATCCGCATCCCCTCCGACCAGGCCACCGGCCCGACCTCGGGCAGGGCGATCGCCCGGCCGTCCTGGTCGTGCCAGCTCAGCCCGCCGGTCTCGGAGTCGCCGTCCCAGTACGGTTCGCCGATCCACACGTGCGCCTCGACGGTCTGTCCGCCGTCGCGCACCCGGGAGGTGGCGTAGCCGCCGGAGACCCGGTAGCCGAGCGAGGAGGCGCGGGCGGCGAGGCCGAACCGCGACGGGTACCGGCCGCCGGCGAAGTCCTTCACCTCGGTGCTGTTCTCCGCGAACTCGGCCGGCCGCAGCCAGCTCGCCCGGTGGATCTGCTCGACGCCCTGGACGACGCCGAGTTCGGCCGCGAATTCGCGCAGGTCCTCCAGGTCGGGCAGCAGCACCGGGTGCGGGAAGGTCACCGTGGCAGGCGAGATCCGGACGGTCTCACCGTCCAGGTCGACCAGCCGCAGTTCGCCGTCGGCGGTGACGTCCCGCAGCAGACCGACCTCGTCCTGGTCCGCGCCGACCACCACCAGGTCGCGCAGCGCGGCCTGCCAGGCCTCGTCGGGCCAGACCCGGGCCAGCAGCCCGGTCGGGACGGGCAGCGAGGACACCATCCAGGCATCCGCCTGGGCGACGCAGGAGGCAGCATGCCGGTCCAGCCACTCGGCGAACCGCCGCAGCCGATCCGTCTCGGGATGCTCGCGCACCGCCTTCGGCAGCGTCTTCAACTGCCGCCCCGCAGCACGGCCACCCGTCGAACGTGCCGTCACCCGGCCCTCCAGAAGGGTAACTTCGTACCCTTCGCCCGCCGCCAGCCAGCCCATCGGTCCCCACCTCAGTCTCGTACAAGTCGCCAAGAACCACCGCAGAGACGGAGGGAAACGGACACTCCGTACGGTGATGCGGAAAAGCTAGCGGCTCACACGGACATTCCAGCGCGCAGGGTCTCCCCCAGCCCCTCGGCGACCTCCCTGACCGGTCGTCAATCAGCCTGAGGACCGGTGCCGGGCTCCGCACGCGGACAGGGACGGGGAGTCGTACCGGCTTGCGGCAATCCGTCGCCTAGTCTCGTTGAAGCGACATACCGTCAGGAAAGGGATATCTCATGTCTTCTCGTCTCAATCCGTACATCAGCTTCAGCGGCGACGCCCGGCAGGCCATGGAGTTCTACCGGGACGTCTTCGGCGGCACCCTGACGGTGAACACCTTCGGCGAATTCGGCCAGGCGGGCAGCGACATCGCCGACAACATCATGCACAGCATGCTCGAGACCGACAGCGGCTTCACCCTGATGGCCGCCGACACCCCGCCCGGCTGGGAGCACAAGCCCGGCAACAACGTCTCGGTGAGCGTGAGCGGTGACGACGCGTCCGAGCTGCGCGGCTACTGGGCCAAGCTCTCCGAGAACGGCACGGTCTCGGTCGCCCTGGAGAAGCAGATGTGGGGCGATGTCTTCGGCATGTGCACGGACCGCTTCGGCATCATCTGGCTGATCAACATCAACCAGCAGCCGGCCTGACCGCCGTCGCGGATCGTCCTTCTCCGCAGCCGCGCTGCCCGCTGCGCCCCGACCGTCCCCGCCTCCCGATGAACCGGCGGGGACGCTCGGCTGCCGCTCAGCGCTGGTGAGCGTCCCGGGTGATCCGGCCGATGATGGCTGCGGCCTGTTCCGGGTGCCCGTCCAGCCACTCGCGGAGGTGCTCCTGGACGGCCTGCCCGACGCACGCCCGGACTGATGCATTGCCCAGGCGGTCGCGGGGGGAGAACTCGAACTCGGGACAGTCGAGCTTCACCGACACGACTGCCGTCAGGCCCTCGCCGATCCGGTCGACGCCGAGGTCGGGGTCCGCCTCAGTCAGCAGCCGCCGCTCACGCGCGTAACCGTTGACCGCAGCCGCCATCCCGTCGCGGAATCCCATCTCGTGCGTACCATCGCCGGACGTGGGCCGGGAGTTGACGAAACCCAAGACCCGCGCCTCGCGGGAGGTACGCCACCGGAGGGCCACCTCCACCGCCCCCGCGATCGTCGGGTGCTCCTGCTCGAAGCCGATGACGTCCGGGTGGACAGGTGCCCCGGCCCCCTCCTCGAGGAAGCCGACGAAGTCCCGTACCCCGCCCGGGAATCGGAACCGCACCGAACGGGGTTCGGCCGGGCCGCGACAGTCGGTCAGCGAGATGTCCAAGTCCCGGTTCAGGAAGGCCAGTTCTCGGAAACGATCCGCCAGTGCGCCGAACGAGCACTCCGCCGACCCGAAGATGTCGCCGTCGGGCCAGAACGCCAGGGCGGTCCCGCGTCCGACCGCCGGCCCCGCGTCGGCGGGCGGGGCGACTGCAACGCCGCGTGCGTACTCCTGCACCCAACGCACCCCGTCGCACTGCACCTCGGCCGTCATCCGGCTCGACAGGGCACTGACGGT
The DNA here is from genome assembly GCF_001424875.1 of Kitasatospora sp. Root107. Lineage (GTDB taxonomy): Bacteria > Actinomycetota > Actinomycetes > Streptomycetales > Streptomycetaceae > Kitasatospora. The sequence goes on from NZ_LMCT01000035.1 coordinate 6,248, forward strand.
GCCGGGCCCCATCCAGAAGTGACCGGGCGTCACATCGTGGCGGCTACGGTACGACGCCCTGGCCTCCATCCGGGTCAGCAAGGCTTCGAGGCTGGAACCGCCGGCCTCCGCCGGCCCGTCGATGCGAACGCCCGGGCCGTCGTCGGCGACCCGCACACCGGCGTCAGCGGTGAGAGTGATATCGACGCAGCCGGCACGGCCGGCCAGCACCTCGTTCACCGCTCGGCCCGCGACCTCGAACACCATCCGGTGCAAGCCTCGTTCGTCGGTCGAGCCGATGTACATCCCAGGCCGCGCCCGAACGGCATCCCACCCCTCCAGCACCTGGATCCGACTGGCGTCGTACGCGTTGGAGCCCTCACTCATGACGTCCCCTCCCGAAGGTGTCCTGCGGAACTCCAAAGCCTAGGCGAAATTCCACAAAACACCAGGTCAGAGCACGTTTGCCGACGGCGCCCGCGGACCCTGGGGCGACCTTCCGGCAACGGTCGACCTGAGGGGTTCGGCCTGCCGCCGGATCACGGCTACGGGCCCCGCAGCACCCCGCACGACACCATTCCGCGGCAGCTCCGGGTCCCCAATTCGGAAAATTTTTGCGCCTTGGACCGAGCTACCGCATCCACCAACGAAAGCGCTGGCGTGAGTTGGAGCTCGCGCAGATAGGCGCGGCGATGGCACCCCAGCAGAAGTGCAGGCACAGGTCTTGGTGATCACGGAGTTGCAACGCTCTGTGATCACCGGGGAGACCGGTGCCTGCACTTCCGTCATGGCTGACCGAACCGTCTTGAGGTCAACTCGGCGCTGGGCTCCCTCGATCGGCCGGCCTGACCTGATCGGTGGTCAGCCCGCGTCGACTTCTGTCCTCCACGTGGAGCGGAGCTGTGCGCCGACCTCGGCGGCTTGGCTAAGACCCGCCCGGTAGGCCGGTTCCCAGGCTGCCAGGTCGCCCGGGTCCGAGCCGAAAGCGCGCACCGAGGCGGGATCGGGGCCGATGGTCACCACGTGGTCCGCCCCCACGGCCTTCAGCTGCAGGTTGAGTGGCTCGCGGGGAAACAGGTGGGCCATCGGCTCGACCACGACCAACGTGCGGGCGCCGGCCGCGAGGTCGGCGTTGGTGCCCGACCGCAGCGCACCGTCCATGTACCGCCGGCCGTTGATGGCAACCGGCGGCGCGGCCCCGGGGAATGCACTGCTCGCCGCCACCGCGTGCACCAGCGGCACGCCGCTGTCGCGGTCCCACACCACGGGCTCGCCGGTGGCTGCGTCCACGGCGGTGATCAGCAGTCGTCGTCGCTTCGGCCACGCGTCCGCGCCGATCAAGGCGGCGCGCCCCGCGAGCAGTGCCTCATCGGCTTCGGGGTCGGTGCTGTCAAGAGCGAGCCGGCCGACGCGGCGCCTGGCCTCGCCGGGTTCCAGGCTGCGGTCGCCGAGCACGGCGAACACCTCGCCCATCCGCGCGGGGTCCGCCTTGAGCCGGTGAGCGTCCGGGCGATCCGCACTCGCGAGCCGCCCCGGGGCCTGCCCGGTGGCGAGTACTGCTCCGACGATCGCGCCGGCCGACGTGCCGACGATCAGGTCGGCTTCGCCCAGATCCACGCCGTCGCGCTGCAACCCGTGGGCCAGCCCTGCCATCCAGGCCGTGCCGACGGGACCCCCGGGGCCCAGGACGAGTACTCGGTCGCAGGTCTGCATAGTGGTCTCCCCTCATTATTGAAACAGTCGTACCATATACTCGTCGACGCCGCTCCAAATCCCGAGCTGCTGAGAGGAGATCCATCGTGGGGCGACCCGCAGATCCCGCCCGGCGTGATCGCACGCTGGCGCGGGCGACCGACTACGTGCTGGCGCACGGCCTGGCCGGGCTGAGCCTGCGACCACTGGCCGCGGCCCTCGAAACCAGCCCCCGGATGCTGCTCTACGACTTCGGCAGCAAACAGGAGTTGGTCGCCGCAGTCCTCGCCGAGGCCCGCCGCCGAGGTGCGGTGCGCCTGGCCGGGCAGCTTCCGGCGGCGACGGGCTCCGTGCAGGAGCGACTGCGTGGCATCTGGGCGTGGATCAGCGCGGACGAACGTGCGCCGTTCGTCCGGCTGTTCTTCGAGGTGCACGCCGACGGCCTGGTCCACCCCGAGAACTACCCCGACCAGGGCCAGGCGATCACCGACTGGTTCGACACGCTCGGTGCCACCTTCCGCGACGTTTCCACCGGTCCTGAGGACACCGTCACGCCCACGTTGGTCATGGCCGTCGTCCGGGGTCTGCTGTTCGATCTCACAGCCACCGGCGACCGCCACCGCACCGATCGTGCATTGGACCGCTTCGCTGGACTTCTCAGGCAGTGAACGCACGAGCGACTGGGGCCACGCCCGGGCGGCACCGCCCGGGCAGGGACGGAAGCCGGTTCGGTGTCAGGAGTGTGGAAGCACCGCCGTGTCGGTCAGCGATGCCGCGACTGCATCCGGCGGGTTGATGCCCGGCTTCGCCCAAGGGTCGGCTCGGTGAGGTCGAAGAAGGCGTCGATGACGGTGGCTCGGCGCTCGTAGCAGCGGGCGAGGCGATGGAAGGCGTTCTGCCAGGCGTGGGTTCGTTCGACATGCCACCTCTGGCTTGCCTGGATCGGTGCCGTCTCGCCCTTGTGTGCGAGGCGGCCGTGCAGCCCGCGTTCGTCGAGCAGGGCGCAGGTCTTGTCGAAGTCGTAGCCGGCGTCCAGGTGCACGGTGACGTCCTCAGGCAGCGGTCCCAGATCGTCCAGCCGGTCCAGGCTCGGGGCAAGCAACGGGGAGCCGTGACGGTTCGGTCCGGCCAGCACGCGCCCCAGCGGGATTCCATAACCGTCCGTCATGCCGGAGCGTTTCAGCCCTGCTTTCCGTAGGACTTCAGCGCGATCTGCTTGAGTACCTAGGTACTACTAACGGTTCGGGTAGTAGGCCGGGAAGCACACAGCGCCGTCCGCGCCGCAGATCTCGGTCTCCGGAATCTGGCGAGAGTGCTTCTCGTAGGAGATCAGGCCCAGCTTGCGGCCCGAAGCGAAGGCCAGGACGGCGTCGTGGACCGGGCCCGCCGCCTCTGGCGTCGCCCCCTTGTAGTCGTACGGGCCGTGCTCGCCCTCGACGATGGCAAGGAAGACAAACAAGCTGGGCTGCTCGCCGGGCTTCTCCTGGTACGGCTCGCCCGTCGTCACGTTCAGGACACCCTTGCGCGGCCAGCTCTCCGGCAGGGACCCGCACTCGACCCTGGCCAGCCCCTCGCGAACGATCGCGGAGCAGTACGTACGGTCGTCCTTCATCCACAGGAGCTCACCGGCGTCCGGCGCATCCCTCCGGATCACCGCTACGAAATCATCGGACGGCATCTCGTGGGACGGCAGCGACTTCATGCTCTTGCGGACCGACGCCAGCATCGGTCCGTCCGCGACCGTGGGCCTCGCCGCCCCGACCGGGACGGCGGGCCCCGACGAGGATGCCGGCTTGGGCGGCGAGGGCGATGCAACGGGTGAGGCCTGCGCCTGCTGCGACTGGGGCGGCGCGGATCCCGACGGCGGAGGCGTCGTGCACGAAGTCACAGCCAGCAGTGCCAGTCCGTACCCCGCTCCGCGCGCGACGAGCCTGAGCCCGTGCCTGTTGAGCGCCATCTGCCCCACCCCCATGGTCGAACCCCCGTGCCCCTCGAACGGGGCGAACCCGCCGAAGCGTATCGCTGGTGCGCGGCCTGGGTACCGGCCGCGCCCGGCACCCAGGCCGCTGACCGTCCCGCCCTGTCCGTCAACGGCAACCGCGCACACATGTCATGAGGGGTTCGGAAACAGGTACTGAGCCTGGCAGAAACGCCGAGCCGGATCCACTCGTCGCGACGGTTGGGCAGCATGGGTGCTGTCAGCACCTGTGATGCCACCACTCCAACTCCGGGTCTGCCATCGTCTCGTGATGCGTTCGCCCGAGCAGCACCACGTCCAGGCGCTCGACCTGCACCCGGAGTTCGCCGGCGGCCCTTGGCGGAAGCATGCACAGGGCCTCTTGTAGCTTGTCCCGCGCCCAGCCCTCGCCGCAGCACGGGCAGGTGAACTCAGCCTCCCATCGCCTCCACCGGCGCTTGGTGCCGTGGACGCGCACGGACCACACGCTCAGCGCCACTGACACAATGCCCGGAGACAATCGCTCCCGTTCGAGCACACGGACGGCGGCATTCGCCGCTCCCGACAGGCCTGGGACATCGCGATACCGCACCCATGGGCTTCCCCAGTCACGTTCCCGCGACCGAAGTGAAGTTGGTGTTCTACGCGGCACGGCCCCTTCGGATGCAAGTCATGGACGGCATCCTCCCACGGTCCAAGATCGGCCGGACAGAGCCTGGGTCAGGTGAGGGCGTCGAGTCCGGTCAGGAGACAGGCGACGTCGAGACCGGCGGTGAGGTACTGCTCGAAGGTCTGGTTGTTGAGGGCCCAGGGTGACCGCCTCCGCCTGATGACCTCGACAGCTGTGGCGGCGTCCTGGCCCAGCTCGATGAGGGCCTGCGCCACGACGAGGCCGGAGCGGTTGTAGCCGGAGTGGCAACGGACCAGGACGGTGCGGCCGCTTCGCACGGCGTAGCTGGCGGTGAGGGCAAGCTGCTGGACCGAGCGGATCTGTTCGACCGTCAGGGGGCCGTCGGGGATCTCGCTGATCAGATGCTCCACGCCGGGGTGCGGTCCGTGGCCGGGGAGGGTGAACAGGCTGATGACCAGGTCGAACTCGCTGCCCGCGATGGCCGGCTGCAACTCCCCGGTCTGGTCGGTCCAGTAGTGCCCGCCCATCCACAGCAGAGGTCTGATCTCGTTCCAGGGTGCCTGCGGTCCGGGGGTTTCGCGATCCTTCTGACGCGTTTTCACTGTGCTCCTCTCCCCAGGGGTCAACGACATGTGCAGGAGCTCGCGTTCCCTGAACAAGTGCCCAGTCGCCGTCGTCTGAGTGTCCGGTCTCGCAGGTCGGTCTTGGCATACTTGCGGCCGTGCCGATAGCCGATGACCCCCACCAGCCCCCGTCCGACCGCCCGAACCGGACCGGCGAAGACCCGTTCGAGGGACTGCTGTTGGACGAGAACTTCGTCCAGGGCGCTGCCGTCCGGGAACGCACCCGAATGCTCTCGGCACAGTGGCGGCTCCACGAGCCGGTCGACCCCGGTGGCCGCCGATGGTCACCGAACCGTCCCCGGAACGCCTGGTGGTCACGCTGGTCGGACTCCCGGGGGCGAGCCGTGCTGGCGGTCCTGTGCGGGCTGACCGTGCTGCTGGCGGCGATCTCGTACTGGACCGGCCGGGGTCCGTACGCCGCCGACCGGTCCGCCCCGCCCGCGCCGCACCTGTCGCTGCCGTCGGTGGATGCCGCGCTCCCCGGGGGCGGGATCTTCCCCGGCAGCAAGTGCGGCACCAAGGGCTTCCACCACTTCGCCCTGCCACCCGCCGCCGAGAGCGGGCAGTCGAGCGCCCCGGGGCCGCAACTCACCCTCGGCTCACACGGGTTCGGGTCAATGTCGGCGAACGATCCCGGCGTCTTCACCATCAGTCTCCTGCTCGCGCCCGGCCCGTCCGGGCCACTGGAACTCGCTCAGCCGTTCGGCCCCGAGGGCGTGGCCATGGAGATCGAGGGCCCGGACGGACTCGTCGCTGCGGCGCACCACCTGCCGGTCGAGCTCGACAGCGACACTGCACGCACTCCGGAGGGCCGGATCCGTCCCATGGCTGTTGAGGTGACGGTGCCCGCCGCAGCCCTGTGCCCGGGCTACAACGGCATGTCGGTGGCACGGGACCTGGTGTGGCCCATCGACACCCACAACACCATCACCGGACCGCCGCGTTACACACTCTCCGTCTCGGTCTCCGACCCCGCCATCGGCACCCTCCGACGCACCTCGGGTTCACCCGTCGCGGGCGACGTCCTGACCGCCGACAACCTCCTGCACTGACGAGGTATCAGGGGACCAGTGCCGTCCGACAGTACGCTCCAGCCGCCGTGACCCGATCAGCGCGAAAACGCGGGGCAAGTTCGGCAAGTTCATGGCAACCGAGCGAGAATCAGCGCCGAGACGCGCCGCCGCCCGCCGACCAGCGCAGCAGGGCACCGCCCTCCAGCCGAACCAACTCCCCTGCGGCACGGTGGTGGTGGGTGGGATGGAAGCCGGGAACAGTACCCAACAACGAGCCGTCCGACGGATCCCAAACCTGCAGGCCAGGGCCGCCCGCCGAGTACAGCAGCCCCCGATCGGCGAACAACTGCCCCGCCGGACCAGCGAATTCGACCACCCGGGCCGCCTGCTCACTACCGTACGGAGTGACCGACCGCCCGGTCACGTCCAGCACGGTCACCCCGGGGACGATCCGTTCTCGTCGGTCGCCCAGCCCACCGATCGCCACCCGGCGTCCGTCCAGCCAGGCGATCGGCCGGTCCCAGTAGTGGTCGCAGTCCGCCAGTACCACCCAACTGGGCCCGCCCTCCGACTCGTACGGATTGCCGTCCAGCCAGTCGTGCAGGCTCCAGGCCGTCACCGATCCGACCGGGTGCCAGATCCACCCGTCGTCCACCAGGAAGCGGCCGTCCGGCCCGACGTGCAATGCGCCGTGGTAGTAGTCGAGGTCATGCTCGCTCCCGGGCCCGGTCTCCCGTGCGGTGAGCAGCTGCCCGCTCGCCGGGTCAGAGACGTCGAGCCGATAGCTGAGGGTTCGGTGCACCAGCACGGTGCGGCCCCGGTGCTCGGCGAACGCCAGCGAGAACGGGACGGTCTCGGTGTCGTCGTCATCACCGTGCAGGACCAGCCGACGCGCACCGGTCCGGAGGTCGAACACCTCACCGTGAAGCCCGTAGTCGAGCACCACCGCCGCGAACCGGCCGTCCACGGAGGCATGCAGCCGTCTGCGCTGCTCATGCCCGTCCCACGGTTCAACCCCCTCGGGGACGGTGACGCCGGTCCGGGCCGGGGCGGACCAGCGACCGGTCTCCAGCGACCAGCGCACGATCCGTCCGTCCTCACACAGCGCCAGCCACACCGCCCCGGGCCCGTCCACCGGCGCCAGGTCGACCACCGGCCCCATCCGGGCCGGAACCGGGGTCACCCGGATCGCCCGGTCGATCTCGGCACCACCGTTCACCAGCACACTCGCTCCTCTGTCGGCTGCCTCGTCCCACGCCGCGGCCAGGGCACTCAACCACACCGCAGGCAACCGGGCCCAGCGGATTCCCGCTCCGCACGCCCACACTCCCTCACCGCGTCTGACTTCACGTCAGCGAGCCGAATCCTCAAGCTACTTGACACTAATGGCATGTTCCTGCCACCACCAATCGGTTTCCCGCCCGCATCCGTCCGGGCAGGGATGGCGACCGCACCACTGTTCTCACCCGTCCGCGCGGCGGCCATCGGCCGCCGCCACCGCGTGAAGGAGAATCCGTGGCATTACGAACCAGCCGTTGGCGTACGGCCCTGACCGGCCTGCTCGCCGCCCTCGCCCTCCCGACGGTCACCCTCGCCGCACCCGCCTTCGCCGCACCGGCCGCGCCACCGACGCCGCCCACCACGACCGCATCCGCGACCGCACCCGCCGCCAAGATCGAGGCGAAGGTCCTGGAGCAACTCGCCGACGACGACAAGGCGGTGTACTGGGTCCAGCTCAACTCCCAGGCCACCACGGTCGATGCGCAGCGCGCCACCACCAAGACGGCCAAGGCCGAGGCCCTGCTCCGCGCCAAGACCACCCACGCCGACGCCACCCAGGCGCATCTGCGTGGCCTGCTCGACGCCGTCCGGGCCGACTACCGCTCGTACTGGATCGTCAACGCCATCCGGGTCACCGGCGACCGCAAGCTGCTGGACACGCTGGCCGAGCAGCCCGAGGTCGCCTCGATCCGCGCCGAACAGACCGTCAAGCTGGACGAGATCGTCCCCGGCACCGCCGAGCCCAAGACACCGGACGCCGTCGAGTGGAACGTCGACCGGATCGGCGCCCCACGGGTCTGGGACGAGCTGGGAGACCGGGGCGAGGGCATCGTCGTCGCCAACATCGACTCCGGCGTCGACTACACCCATCCGGCGGTCAACACCCAGTACCGGGGCCGGACTTCGGACGGGGCGTACGACCACAACTACAGCTGGTTCGACCCGGCGAACGTCTGCCCCGCCGCCGCACCCTGCGACAACAACGACCACGGCACCCACACCATGGGCACCATGGTCGGCTCCGCCAGCGCCGACCGGATCGGCGTCGCCCCCGGCGCCAGGTGGATCGCCGCCAAGGGCTGCGAGACCAACTCCTGCTCCGACGCCTCGCTGCTCGCCGCCGGCCAGTGGGTGATCGCCCCCACCGACCTCAGCGGCAACAACCCCCGCCCAGACCTCGCCCCCGACGTGGTGAACAACTCCTGGGGCGGCACGCTGTACGACGACTGGTACCGGCTGACCGTGCAGGCCTGGGTGGACGCGGGCATCTTCCCCGCCTTCTCCAACGGCAACAGCGGCCCCGGCTGCAACTCCAACGGCTACCCGGGCGGTTACACCAACGGCTACTCCTCCGGCTCCTTCAACAGCGCCGGCGCCATCTCCAGCTTCTCCTCCCGGGGCCCCGGCGAGAACGGACAGGTCAAGCCCGACCTCGCGGCCCCCGGTGAGAACGTCCGCTCCAGCGTGCCGGGCGCCGGCTACGCCGCGTTCAGCGGTACCTCGATGGCCAGCCCGCACACCGCCGCCACGGTGGCCCTGATCTGGGCCTACGCACCCTCCCTGCGCGGCAACGTGGCCGAGACCCGGGCCCTGCTCGACCGCACCGCCGTCGACACCGACGCCACCGCCTGCGGCGGCACGGTCGCGAAGAACAACGTCTTCGGCGAAGGCAAGCTCGACGCCTACGCCGCCGTCTCCGCCGCCCCGCACGGCCCGGTCGGCACCCTCACCGGCCGCGTCACCTCGGGCGGCACCGCCCTGGCCGGCGCCACCGTGCTCGCTGACGGCGCGATCGACCGCACCGCCGTGACCGCCGCCGACGGCTCGTACAGCCTGGCCAACCTCGCCGAGGGCAGCTACACCCTCAAGGTCACCAAGTACGGCTATCTCCCCGCGACCGCCGAGGCCGTCGTGGTCGCCGACCAGACCGCCACCCGGGACTTCGCCGTCGAGCAGGCCCCCTCCGCCACCGTCACCGGCACCGTCCGCAGCGGCAGTGCCCCGGCGGCCGGCTCGGTGGTCACCGCCACCGGCACCCCGGTCAGCACCACCGCCGACGCGGCGGGGCACTACCGGCTCACCCTCCCGCTCGGCGAGTACGACGTGACCGCGAGTTCCCCGTACCGCTGCGCCGACCAGGCCCAGCGGCACCTGTCGCTCACCGGTGACACCACCGCCGACATCGAACTGCCGGTCCGCACCGACACGTTCGGCTACAGCTGCGCGGCAACCACCGGCGAGTGGGTCGGCGGCAGCACGAAGCTGGCCCTGACCGGTGACACCGCCGCCGAGCAGGTCAAGCTGCCGTTCGCCGTCCCGCTGTACGGGGCCGTGCACACCGTCGGGTACGTCAGCACCGACGGCGTGCTGTCCTTCCCGGCCGCCTCCACCCTCTACAGCAACGGCGCCATCCCCTCCCCCGGCCTGCCCAACGGAGCGCTCTACCCGCTCTGGGACGACCTCTACCTGGACGCCAACTCCGGTGTCTGGACCGCCGCCACCGGCACCGCCCCCAACCGGGCCTTCGTCGTCGAGTGGCGCAACNCCGGCACCGACGCCCTCCAGTACTCCCTCAACACCGCCGTGCTCGGCAACGGACTGGCCGTCACCTTCCGGCCCGTCAGGACCGGCCTGCTGCGCGGCACCGTGACCGACGCCAACGACGGCAAACCGCTGGCCGGTGCCGCCGTCAAGCTGCTCACCGCCACCGGCACCACTGCCGGCACCGCCACCAGCGGCGAGGACGGCAGCTACCTGCTGCAACCCGCCGCCGGTGACTACCGGTTGGAGACCGGCGCGGCCAACTACGCGACCGCCACCGGTCCGGTCACCGTCACGGCGGGCGCGGTCCAACGGCCCGTCACCGCCCTGGCCACCGGCCGGGTCACCACCTCGGCGCCCGCGCTGACCGCCGTCGTACCCGCCGGGCAGACCCGCACCCGCACCCTCGAGCTCGCCAACTCCGGTGCCCCGGCCGCCTACACCGTCACCGAGGCGGTCGACGCCGCCTGGCTGAAGGTCGAACCGGCCGCCGGAGACCTCGGCACCGGTGCCAAGCAGACCGTCAAGCTGTCCCTGGACACCGCCGGCACCGCGCCCGGCACCGTCCTCACCGCCCAGCTGCTGATCCGCTCCGCGAGCGGCCGGGCACCCCAACTCACCGTCCCCGTCACCGTGGTGGTTCCCGGCTACCAGGCCGCCCTGGACGCCGGCGCCACCGGCGCCTTCACCGACTCCCTCGGCGACGGCTGGACCAGGGACCGCGAGTACGCCACCGGCAGCTACGGCTACCAGGGCAAGTCCTCGGCCAAGGACACCAGGGAGGCCGTCACCGGCACCGCCGACCCGAAGCGCTTCCAGACCGCTCGCGAGGGCATGTACGGCTACGCCTTCGACCAGGTGCCCAACGGCGTCTACACCGTCGAGCTGGACTTCGCCGAGCTGGACCGCAGGTCGCCCGACACCCGGGTCTTCGACGTCCTGATCGAGGACCGGGAGGTGATCCCCGACCTCGACATCACCCTCAAGGTGGGCGTCCGCAAGGCGCTCACCCAGACCTTCACGGTCACCGTGACGGACGGCCGCCTCGACGTCCGCTTCGTGGCCGGCGACGGCAAGACGCTGCTCAACGCGATCCGCGTCACCCAGCGCCCCGACCTCACCGGCTGACCCACCGTCGGGGCCGCGCAACCACCCTG
>NZ_LMCT01000035.1:17146-19866 GCF_001424875.1 Kitasatospora sp. Root107
GCCGAGGTCTCCGGCGGCCGGTTCGACCTTCAGCCAGGCGGCGTCGACCGCCTCCGCCGCGACCTGCACCGCGGCGTCGAAGTAGGCGTCGAAGTCGGTGATCACCGTGTGCAGGTGCCCGAACAGTTCGAAGCTGATGGTGCCGACCAGCGAGATCCAGAGCGTGAGTGACCGCTCCACCAGGTCCGCGTACGGCTCGGCGGGCGCTCCGCCGAGGGCGTCGAGCACCCCTTGGGTGACGAGCCTGGGCAGCGGCTGCGCGGGCGGCCTCAACAGGCCCTGGGCGTGGGCCTCCAGGACGAGCGCGGCCAGCAGCCGGGTGATCCGGGTGGCGGGGTCGATGGTGTCGTCAGGGGCCCGGTAGCCGGGCACGGGAGAGCCGTAGACCAGGGCGAACTCGTGCGGATGGGCCAGCGCCCAGCGCCGGACGGCCCGGCAGGCGGCGAGCCACCGGGTGCCCGGGTCGCCGGGAGCGGCGGCCGCCGCCGTCTCGGCCGCCGCGCCGATCGCGTTGAACGCGTCGATGATCAGCGCCGTCAGCAGGGCGTCCCGGCTGGGGAAGTAGCGGTAGAGCGCCGACGAGGCCAGGCCCAGGTCGCGCGCCACCGCGCGGAGGGACAACGCGGCGGCCCCGGTCTCGCTGAGCTGCCGGGTGGCGGATTCCTTGATAGCGCGGATGAGTTCGGCGCGGGCCAGTTGCCGCGCGGTCTGGGACGCCGTCATGGCGCCCATTCTGCATTTCGAGAGCAGCGCACACAAGAGAGAGCACTGCTCTTGACTTTTGCCGGACCCGCCGACCAGACTGCCCGTCAGGAGAGCACTGCTCTCCCCAGTCCGGGAGGGGACCCCATGGCACGGCACATCGTCATCGGCAACGGCCCGATCGGCGCCGCCACCGCAGCGCTGCTCACCGAGCAGGGACAGGACGTCACGGTCCTGACCCGATCGGGCAGCCACGGCAGCACAGCGCTGGACGTCACCGACACCGCAGCACTACGGCAGGCCGCCCACGGCGCCGAGGTGATCTACAACTGCGCGAGCCCGGCCTACCACCGCTGGCCCACCGACTGGCCGCCGATCGCCGCCGCCGTGCTGGACGCGGCGGAGTCCACCGGCGCGGTGCTGGTGACGATGGGCAACCTGTACGGCTACGGCCCCGTCGACGGTCCGCTCACCGAGGACCTGTCGCTCGCGGGCACCGGCGCCAAAGCCCGGGTACGCGCCGCCATTTGGCGTGACGCACTGGCCCGGCACACGGCCGGGCGGGTCCGCGCCACCGAGGCACGCGCCTCCGACTACTTCGGCCCCGGCGTCGTCGATCCCGGCTATCTCGCCCAGCGGGTGATGACACCCCTGCTCGCCGGGAAGGGCGTCCGCGTCCTCGGCGACCCGGACGCGCCGCACAGCTTCACCTACCTCCCCGACATCGCCCGCACCCTCGTCCGCCTCGGCACCGAGGAGCGGGCCTGGGGACGCGCCTGGCACGTTCCCACCGCCGAGCCCCTCTCCATCGGGGAGACCCTCCAGCGCCTGTCCCGCCTCGCCGGCCTCCCACCGGTGAAGGTCGGCCGGATCCCCTGGTGGCCCCTCCGCCTGGCCGGCGTCGCCAACCCCACGCTGGCCGAACTAGCGGAAGTCCGCTACCAGTTCGACCGGCCCTTCGTAATCGACTCGGCGGCCTACAGCTCGGCCTTCAATGAGCAGCCCACCCCGACCGACGAGGCCCTGGCAGCCACCCTCACCTGGTGGCAACAGCGGCTCGCGCAGTAGCAGGTGGCGTGAGCCCCGCACCCGGCTCACGCCACCTCACCGCCCCTCGAGGTCGGCCCTCCGACCCCGGCCTGGCTAGGGTTGCCGCCATGGATGCTCACGAGTCTGTGCTCGACCTGATCGGCCGCACCCCGCTGGTACGCGTGCGGATGCCCGACGGCGATCGGGGCGCAGCCGTCTACGGCAAGCTGGAGTACCTGAGCGTGGGCGGCAGCGTCAAGGACCGGATCGCCGCGCACATGGTCCAACAGGCGGAGCAGGACGGGCTGTTGCGGCCCGGCGGAACAATCGTCGAGGCCACCTCGGGCAACACCGGCATCGGGCTCGCGCTGGTGGCAGCCGAGCGGGGGTACCGGTCCGTCGTCGTGGTCTCCGACCGGGTGAGCAGCGAGAAGACCGCCACCCTTCGGGCGCTCGGCGCCGAGGTGGTGGTCCGGCCCGCCGGGCTGCCCCGCGAGCACCCGGGCCATCCGGTGCGCACGGCGGCCCGCCTCGCCGCCGAGACGCCGGGCGGGTGGTTGGCCGACCAGTACGACAACCCGGCCAACCCGGAGGCGCACTACCTGAGCACCGGACCGGAGATCTGGCGGCAGACCGACGGCCGGATCACCCACCTGGTCTCCTGCATCGGCACCGGCGGCACCATCAGCGGCACCGGCCGCTACCTCAAGGAGGTCAGCGGCGGCCGCGTCCAGGTGATCGGTGCGGACCCGTCCTCCTCGGTGTACGCGGGCGGCGACGGCAGCCCGTACTTCATCGAGGCCGCCGGCCACTTCCGTCATCCGGACACCCTGGAGGACATCTGGCCCAAGTCGTACCACCAGCACGTGGTCGACCGCGTACTGCCCGTCGCCGACCGCGAAGCACTGCTGATCCTCCGTCAGATCGCGCGCGAGCAGGGCCTGTTGGTCGGCGGGTCCTCCGGTACGGCGCTGGCCGCAGCTCGGCGG
>NZ_LMCT01000035.1:20028-49131 GCF_001424875.1 Kitasatospora sp. Root107
GCCCCACCGCCCCCGAACTCACCGGCGCGGTGACCCTCCAGCAGCTGGAAGCCGCCCTCACCGACGGCACGGCCACCCCGACCGACCCCCTCGGCACCCACCCCGGCCCACCCCTCCCCCACTTCGGCCACGGCGAGCCCGCCGACACCGCTCTCACCCGACTCGCCACCCAGGGTCGGCAGATCGCAGTCGTCCTACGGGACGGCCACGCCATGTCCCTCGTCCAGCCGGCGGACCTGCGCGCCGTCCTCCCCTCCGCCCCGCACCCCGACCAGGACTGACAGCGTCAGGGTCACCTTCGGCGGAGCGTCAGCCGCGAGGCCAGGGGTAGGACTGTCGACGGCGCGGCGAGCCGGCCGGTGGCCTCCTCGTCCGGGTGCCCGGTCCGCTGCGCGCCCGCAGAATTGGCCGTACCCGCTGTACCCGCCGATTCGGAGGCATCCATGAAGGATCTCAAGTTCGAACAAGAGGGTTCGCTGTCCCGCCTTGAGGTGGCGGATCAGCTCACCGCGCTCGCGGAAGCGCTGAGGCGCGGCGGCAAGGCCCAGCTGGAGCTGGGCTCCGGGAAGCTGACCCTGCGCATCCCCGACGAGCTGACGAGCGAGATCGAGGTCGAGGTCGGCGACGGGCACGTGGAGCTGGAGATCGAGCTCAAGTGGCCGACCGCACAGACTGCCACAGCGCCACAGCACCCGGCGGACGACCCGAAGAAGCCTTCCCGGAGCCACAAGGGCTGACCGGGCCGAGGCCCACGTGCGCGGCGGCCTGGGCCCACCCAGGCTCGGGAGCAGACCACCAGGACGGACGACAGGAACGGGCCATGACCAGTCCAGACGAGCGAGCACGCCGCGGCCGCGCCGCCCGAAAGACCGTCAGCCGGGCCTCCCACGGCCGGTGGAGCGCGGCAGCGGACCGGCCCGATCCGCTGCGCGTGCTCGAGCGGCAGGCCACCGACCGGGTGGCCGAGCTCCTGCCGATCCGCTACGGCCGGATGGCCGTCTCCCCGTTCACCTTCCTGCGCGGCTCGGCCGCCGTGATGACCGCCGACCTGGCAGCCGTGCCGAACACCGGCCTGACCGTCCAGCTCTGCGGCGACGCCCACCTGCTGAACTTCGGGGTCTTCGCCTCCCCCGAGCGGGCGCTGCTGTTCGATCTCAACGACTTCGACGAGACCCTGCCGGGGCCGTTCGAATGGGACGTCAAACGGCTCGCCGCCAGCGTCGCGGTGGCCGCCCGCGACAACGGGCACGGTGACGCCCGGGCCTGGCGAGCCGCTCGCGCCGCCGCCCGGGCCTACCGGCTCGCCGTTCGACAGTTGGCGGAACAGGGCGAACTCGCCGTCTGGTACGAGCGGATCGACGCCGACGCGGTGCTCGCGCTGGTCCACGACCGCAAGGAACGGCGCCAGGTCGATACCAACCTCGAACGCGCCCGTCGCCGCACCAACCTGCAGGCGCTCGGCAAACTCACCGAGATCCGGGACGGCCGACGGCGGATCAGGCACGACCCGCCGCTGCTGGAAGCGGTCAGCAGCGCCGAGCGGCGCTCCGTCGGCAAGATCTTCAGCGAGTACCGCAGCACCCTCCCCGAGGAGCGCCGCCTGCTGCTGGACCGCTACCGCTTCGTCGACGCGGCACGGAAGGTCGTCGGCGTCGGGAGTGTCGGCACCCGCTGCTTCATCCTGCTGCTGACCGGCCGCGACGAGGAGGACCCGCTCTTCCTCCAGATCAAGGAGGCCGACCGGTCGGTCCTGGAGGACCATCTGCCGGGCGACGGGCACGATCACCACGGCCACCGGGTGGTCGCGGGGCAGCGGCTCATGCAGGCCGCCGGCGACATCTTCCTCGGCTGGATGACCGGGCCGAACGGCCGGCACTTCTACGGCCGCCAGCTGCGGGACATGAAGGGGTCGGCCGCCGTCGAGACCATGACCCCCGCTGTTCTCCGTCAGTACGCCCGGCTGTGCGGCGCGACCCTGGCCCGCGCTCACGCCCGGTCCGGCGACCGCATCGCCATCGCGGGCTATCTCGGTGCCGCCGACACCTTCGACCGCGCGATCGCCGACTTCGCCCTGCACTACGCCGACCGGACCGAATCCGACCACGCCGCGCTCACCGCCGCCATCGCCGCCGGTGACATCACGGCCACCGCTGGAGTCTGAGGCGACCACCTGCCGGGCGCGGCGGCAGCCCGCGATGTCAGTGCGAGTCCATAAAATGGTGACCATGACGTCAACCCCAGTGCACTGGAAGCTTGTTGTCGACACCCACGACCCGCACGCCCAGGCCGACTTCTGGGCCGCCGCGCTGCACTACGCGGTCGAGGACCACAGCCCCCTCATCGGCAGACTCCTCGACGTCGGCGCCGTCCCACCCGAGATCGTCGTCGACCACCACGGCCGACGCGCCTGGCGCGACGCGGCGGCGGTACGCCATCCGGACGAACCGTACGACCCGGACAGCGGCGTCGGGCTGGGCCGTCGGGTGCTCTTCAACCGCGTACCGGAGTCGGAGAAGAAGACCAGCAAGAACCGCCTGCACATCGACCTGCACGGCCCGGCGGGCCAGCGGGAGGCCGAGGTCGAGCGCCTCACCGCCCTCGGCGCCCAGGTCTACCGCCACGTCAAGGAACCGGCCGGCGAGTGGGTGGTCATGACGGACCCGGAGGGCAACGAGTTCTGCGTGCACTAGCGGCCGTCGGGGTACCAAATCATCAGTGGCGGGGCGCCCGCCCCGGGCGAGGGGGGACAAGATGAGGAAGTGGTTCGGCAAGGATCCGTTCGCCACGATATTCGCTGTGGTGATCGTCCTGTGGCTGGCGTTCCTTCTCAGGCTCGCGGTCACCGACGACCGGCACTGCCCGGGGCACCCGACCTGCGGCATCACGGAGCACTGATCCGGCAGTGCCGACGGTCCGGCGGCGACCGCCGCCGGACGTACGGTCAGATCGCGGTACCGGAGCCCGGGTCGGAGAAGGTCAGGCCGCCCACGGCGAGCGGCCGGCGAGCCGGACCCGGCACCACGGCCTCCTCGCCGGGCGGCTGCCGGAAGTCGGCACCCTGCTCGACGGGAGGCAGGCGCCGGCCGGTGCTCGGGGCCGGAGCGGGCGTGTCGGTGGCGGGCTCGGAGAATGCGGGCAGCCCGAGGCTGCGACGGTCGGGGGTCATGTCGATCAGTGTGACAGGTCCGCCGACGGGCCTCGGCCCCGCTCCCGGTGCAGCGCGTCGGACGTCCGGCGCACCGTCCTGCACCGCGGACCCGGCAGGTCTAGTCCACTCGTTGACAGGGGGTGGGCGCGGCCCAATAGTTGGGCAGCACAGGGAACACACCGAGGAGGTCCAGGTGCCCACACCGTCAGCGGCGGAGTTCGCGGCCGCGGCCCATGCCGCCATCGACCGCGTCAGCAGGGAGCAGGCCGAAGGGGTGGTCAGGGCCGCCGAGTTGATCACTTCGGCACTGGCCGCCGAAGGTATCGTGCAGGCGTTCGGCACCGGTCACTCCGAGGCACTCGCCATGGAGATCGCGGGCCGGGCCGGCGGCCTGGTGCCCAGCAACCGGATCGCCCTGCGCGACGTGGTGCTCTACGGCGGGCGACCCCTGAATGCCCTGGCCGGGCCCGAGTTGGAGCGCGGCACCGACTCCGCCGCCCTGCTGTTCGAGCTCGCGGCACCGCACCCGGCCGACGTCTTCGTGATCGCCTCCAACTCCGGGGTGAACGGCTGCGTGGTCGAACTCGCCCGGCTGGCAAAGGAGAACGGCCACCCGCTGATCGCTATCACCTCGGCGGAGCACACCGCGCGCGTCCAGCCCAAGCACCCGTCCGGCCTCCGGCTGCGCGACCTGGCCGACGTCGCACTGGACAACGGGGCACCGTACGGCGACGCCGTCCTCCCCATGAACGGCGGCGGCAAGGCCTGCGGCATCTCCTCGATCACCGCCGCCCTGCTCGCCCAGCAGATCATCGCCGAGGTGATCGGGCAGATCGAGGCCACCGGAGGCATCCCGCCCGTCTACCTGTCGGCCAACATCCCCGGCGGCGACGACCACAACCAGGTACTGGAGGCACGGTACGCAGGCCGCATCCGGCGTACCGCGTGATCACCGGGCCGCTGGTGCTCGGCCTGGACGTCGGCGGTTCCACCACCCGGGTGCTGCTCGCCGACCTCGACGGCCGGGTGCTCGCCACCGCCACCGGTGCGGGTGGCAACCCGGTCTCGCACGGTGCGGCCACCTCCGCCAGGAACGTCCTGGACGCCCTGCGCACCGCCCTGGCCGAGGTCGATCCGGCCAGGGTCACCGCCGGTGTGATCGGCCTGGCCGGTGGCCTGATCGCCGCCACGTCCCTCGACGAGGTCTGGCCCACGGCCGGCCTCCTGGTCACCCCCCGCATGGTCAGCGACCTCGAACTCGCCTACACCGCAGGCACCGCAGGCCCGGCCGGGTCAGTGCTGCTCAGCGGCACCGGCGCCGCCGCGGCGCAGTGCCACGACTTCGAGCCCGTACGGACCGCCGACGGTCACGGCTGGCTGCTCGGCGACCGGGGCTCCGGCTACTGGCTCGGCCGCGCCGCCGTGGCGAGCGCTCTCGCCGCCAACGACCGGGGCGAACTCGACGGCCTCGCCGCCCAGGTGATCCACGCCCTGGCCGGCCCGCACCCGCCCGGCCCCCGGGTCCGCTCCGCCCTGATCACCGCGGCTCACGCCGACGCCCCCGTACGGCTGGCCCGGCTCGCCCCGCTCGTTCTGGACGCGGCCACCGCCGGCGACCCGCAGGCCCGCCGGCTGGTCGAACGAGCGGCCGACCACCTGCTCGACTCGCTCACCACCGTCCGCCCGGCGCACTCGCAACTCCCCGTGGTGCTGGCCGGCGGCGTGCTCTCGCCCGACTCCCCGCTCACCGCCGAGGTCCGTACCCGCGTCGCCGCACGCTGGCCCGACGCCCCGGTCACCCACGCGGGCAACACCGCCGGCGCCGCCGCCTGGCTGGCCACCCGTCGACTCGGCCACGCCGACGGGGCCCTGCACAGCCTGCTGACCCGCTGACCTGGCGTCAGAGAGAAGTCACCAGGGACCAGGGCCTCCTACTCGTCCGGATCCCAGGCCGGACCACGACGCGGCACGCCAACTACCGCCGCTGCCAGAGTTATTGACAGCTTGTCAGTCGGCCCACATCCTTACCGCACGGTAGAACCGCCTGGTAACAACGGCGGAGGGTGAATCGCCTCCCGCCTGCGCCCCCACGCCCACCCGGCGGGCACTCCCTCCCCCACCCGTTTCTCCCCGGAGGCACCCCCATGCCGTCGACCGGAACCACTCGCGCCCGCACCGCCCTCACCGCCCTCGCCCTCACCGCCGCACTCACCGGCATCGCAGCGGCCGCGACCCCCGCCGCCCAGACCACCTACGGCCGGTACGTCGCGCTCGGCGACTCGTACGCCTCCGCCGCCGGCGTGCCGGACCAGATCGACACCGCGTGCGCCCGCTCCAGCCGCAACTACCCGTCGCTCGTGACCGCGGCACTGGCGCCCACCGCCCGGGCCGACGTGACCTGCGGCGGTGCCACCACCGCCGACATGACCTCCACCCAGAGCGGCTCCGGCGGGCCGCAGTTCAACGCCCTGAACGCCGATACCGACCTGGTCACCCTCACCATCGGCGGCAACGACATCGGCTTCGCCGACATCATCGTGCGCTGCGCCACCCTGGGGCTGTTCTCCCCCTACGGCGCGCCCTGCAAGTCGAGTTACACGAGCGCCGGTGCCGATCAGCTCTCCGCCAAGATCGACGCCACGGCCACCAAGATCGCCGCCACCCTCGACGGCATCCGGCAACGCTCCCCCCGGGCCACCATCCTGGTCACCGGCTACCCGGCGATCCTCCCGGACAACGGCACCAACTGCTTCTCCACGGTCTCCATCGCCAAGGGCGACGCCCCCTGGCTGCGCGACACCGAGAAGCACCTCAACGCCGTGATCGCCGCCCAGGCCGCCGGCCACGGCGCCCGCTACGTCGACACCTACACGCCCTCCATCGGCCACGACGCGTGCAAGCCCAGCGGCACCCGCTGGCTCGAACCGCTCTTCGCCACCGGCG
Source organism: Kitasatospora sp. Root107 (assembly GCF_001424875.1). Classification (GTDB taxonomy): domain Bacteria; phylum Actinomycetota; class Actinomycetes; order Streptomycetales; family Streptomycetaceae; genus Kitasatospora. Next base: position 26,120 of record NZ_LMCT01000035.1, read on the forward strand.
CAGCCGCCTTCCACCCCAACGCCGCAGGCGAACAGTCGATGGCCACGGCCGCCCTCGCCGTCGCAGGCTGACCCCGCTCTCACCGCTACCGGTCCCCGCGCCGCCCCTGCCGGGGACCGGTCACCGACGAACCCGAACACCCCCTCCACGCAGTCGAGTTGGGGACGTCAGTGCCAGAGCGGACCGCTGTTGTCGTTCTCCGCGTCCTCGCAGGCCCGGATCCGCTGCTCCACGGCCTGCGCCTCGGCGTACCGCCCCTGCGCTCGCAGGTGTGCGGCACGGACGCTCATGGCGGCGACGTCACAGGTGACGGTGCCGCCCGCCGCTGTTGCCGGGGCGCCCCCGGCGAGCAGTGCGGCGCCGCTGAGGGCCACGGCCAGCGTGAGGGTCGACGCGCGACGGATCACAGGTACTCCTCCGGTGGGGCTACTTCGCTTCGCCCACCCCCGAGTTGACCACCCGTACCGTCCGAGCTCCACCACCCACGCCGACCCGGGCGGGTGAACCATCCGTTGCGACAACTCGCGACGCTCGCTCAGCAGCAGCACCCCGAGCGCGGTCCGCCCCCGTGCTCCCGTTCGTGTGCGGAGTCGCGCGGCACCTGACGGGGCCGTCCGAAGCGTTCGGGCAGCGAGTCGCCGCGCAGCCGCCGGGCGTGGTCGCGAACCGGGGACGGGGACGGGTGCTCGGCCAGCTCGTCGAGCAGTTCGCGGGCCCGCTCGGGGCCGAGCGCGCCGAGCGCCGTGATCCGGATCCCGTCCACCTCGACCGGGGAGAGCGCCAGGTCTGTGAGGCACTCCACCGCCGCGCCGTCGTCGATCGCGCCCAGTGCCTGGACGGCCGGCCACCGCTCCAGGTCGACCAGGACCGAGGCCCTGGTGCGCCCACCGGGCACCTCCGGCACCGCAGGCTCGGGCGGCAGGTACGTGATGTCGGCCATGTCTCGTCTCCTACGTCCGCTCGTCCAACTCATGGCACCGCTGCTGGTGAAGCCGATCAGTCGTAGAAGACGAACCCGTGCGGGAACATCGTCCGGTACTGGTCGTAGTCGAGCACCGGCCCCCGGTCCCCGGTGTTGCTGCGCATCAGGTTGTCGGTGGTCTCCTGGTGCGACAGGCCCAGGTAGTGGCCGACCTCGTGCCCGATCAGCTGGGCCAGGGTGGTCACGTCCAGCCGCGCCGTCCCGGACGCGTCGGTGTAGCCGGTCTTCTCGACCGCGACGCCGTCCTTGCGCCCACCCTTGGCGGCCGGCCCCGGGATGTCACCGGCGTACCCGTTGTAGCCGCCCCACTGGAAGTCCTGGACGGCGAAGACGTCGACGAAGTCGTTCCGGCAGGACCAGTCCTCCAGCAGGTCGCGGAAGTCCGTCTCGCTGTTGAGGACGGTGTACCCACCCGCCTGGGCGTCGGTGATGATCCGGCGGTCGACCCCACGCAGCGTCAGGTCGCGCAACTCGTAGACCTGCCGCATCCGGTCGACGGCGTCGTAGAGGTCCGTGTGCTCCTGTGCGCCGAACCCGCCCACCTTGATGATGTTGACCCCGAAGGCGAGCATGACCCGGGCGGTGATCTCACCCCGCACCACGCGCCCGTCGGCGGCGGTCATGGCCACCGACAGGGTCATGTCCTCCTTCCGCTCGTACGTACCGAAGATCCCGCTGCCGCGCGGCGAGCTGAACCAGGCTCCGCCGCGCCAGACCCCGTTGGCCGGTACCGAGACCGCGCCGGACCAGTCGAAGGAGCCGGACTCGATCAGCGTCCCGGTGCCCACCCGACCGTCCCAGAACTGCCAGTCCACCCGGCGGTTCATCGAGACGGCCCGGCCGTCGCCGTTGGCGAGAGTGATCTCACACTCCGTCAGGAAGGTGTCCGAGGCCGGCAGGTAGTCGCCCCGGACGCTCCAGGTGCCGGTCACCCGGGCACCGGCCGGGGCGAGTCCGAGGGAGAGCGGGTTCGACGGGAGCACGTGGACCCCGCGCACGAAGCCGGCCTGCGCCCCGTCCGCGCGCAGCAGGGTCACCTCGAACTCGGCCGGGCCGACCGGCAGGGTCTGTTCCTCACCGAACGCCACGACGACGCGGCCCTCGCGCTCGCCTTCGCCCACCTCCCGCTCGACGGTGAACGGCTCGCCGGCCCAGCCGACCCTGACCGACACCAGCGCCACCTGGACGTCGCCGGCGTTCTGGTAACGGACGGTCAGCTCGAACGGACGGTCGCAGAGCACCGGTCGCACCGCCGAGACATCGACGATGTGCAGCGGCGCCTCGTCGGCGAGGTAGCTGTTGGCGTGCACCCTGCGCAGCTCGCCGAGCAGCTCCGGACGCTCCCGGAGCAGCCGCGCCGACGCCCGCGCCCACCCCTGCCGGTCGGCCTCGACCGCGAGGGCCGCCGCCTCCTCGGCCACCCCGAGCCGGGCCGCGAGCCCACCGGGGTCGGCCGTCGCCAGCGCACCCAGGGTGAACTGCTCGGAGTCGAACGCGCCGTACAGGTCGGCCGGTGGCGACGCCAACGGGAAGGACCTGGCACTGGTTTTGGCCTCGGACATGTGAACCCCAGAGCTGCTCGCGGTGTCGGACGCCCAGGTAGGACACGAAGCAAGCTAAGGCACGAGGCGGGCGGATTGCGGCAATTGGGGTGCAGAACCGTTCCGCTGCGCGTGTCGCCCATAGCGACAAGCTCTTGACGGCAATGTACTTTGCACTGCAAAGTACATTGCATCAGGAAGCACGCAAGCAAGGGGGCCACACCATGGGGGTACCGGCAGTGAACGACGAGCACAGGGCAGCAGCCGAACAGCTACTGGCCCGCACCGATACACTCCGCACCCGAGCCCGCGCCAGGACCGGCGGCGCCTGGGCGGTCCTGCTCGGGTTCGGGCTGCTCGCGCTCGCGGCAGTGCCCATCGCCCGCTACGCGTTCAACTTCGGTGCCGACGGGCGTCACGTCTCCGTCTACCCGTACTTCGCCTACGCGGAGCTGACCGAACTGTGCGTCACCCACCAGTGGGGGACGCCGTGCAGTACGCAGGAGTTCGACGGCTCGGTGGTCAAATTCGTCTTCTGGGGTGTCTGGTTCGCCCTCCTGCCGCTGGCCTGGGGCGCCGCGGCCCGCTGGTACCGCCTGCGCGGGGAGTCCCGTGGGATCGTGCCGCGCCGTACCGTCTGGCTGCTCACCGTCGGCGGTGCCACCGTCGTGGTGCTGGCCCTGTCACCGCAGCAGCGGGCGCTGCGCACAGTGCACTGCTCGCCGCGTACATCGGGGCGGGCCCGCAGACCGGTCTGCTGCCCTGGGCACCTGAGCCGCAGCCCGGCTGGGTCGACGGCCCGCAGGTCAAGGCACTGCTGCTGGCGCTGGTGCTGCTGGCCGCCGCGTTCGCCCAGCGGGCGGCCGACCGACGGCTCGCCGGGCACGCCGCATCGAGTACGGTCGGCCCATGACCACCGGGGACGCAGACCCGCAGCACGAGGACGAGCTGCATCCGACCAACACCCTGCCGACCGGGTGGACTTCGGCTTCCTCAAGGCCCAACTCGCGGTCACCGACGGCAATCTGTCCCGGCACGTGAAGGTCCTGGAGGACTCCGGCCTGGTCAGCGTCGAGAAGGGCTACGCCGGACGCCGCCCCCGCACCTGGGTGATCCTCACCCCGCAGGGCGCCGAGGCCCTGGAGCGCGAACTCCGCGCCCTGCGCGAGCTCGTCCACCGCCTGGACAACAGCCCGCCCCGGCCGGCCGCCCCCGACAGCTGACCCACCGTCGGCCCGGCCGGCCGGTAAATCCGAGCGGCCCGCGGCCCGGGTCTGCCACGATCAGCGGATGGGCATGCTGGACGGAGTGGCGTGGAGTTCCGGCCCACCGGTTCCTCGATGGTGCCGCTGATCCGCAGTCGGCAGCAGGTGGTCGTCGCACCGGTCGACCCCTCGAAGCTGGAGACCGGGGACATCGTGCTCGCCCGGGTCGCCGGGACGGTGTACCTGCACCTGGTGTCCGCAGTTGACCCGGCCAGGCGGCGGGTGCAGATCAGCAACAACCGTGGCCGGGTCAACGGTTGGACCGGTCACGACCGGGTCTTCGGCATCTGCACGTCGGTGGACGGCGTCGCCCGGCCCGGCACTGCGGGCAAGACCCTGACGGTCACCCCGGTGGAGCCGACGTCGGCCGCACCCCGGTAGGCCGGTCCCGATCCGGGAGCGGCCCACCGGGCGTCCGTACTCCTTGCTCCTACTTGCTCACCGCGAAGCGCATCAGGTCCTTCTCGTCCCCCTGCTTGATCTTCCCGGTCTCGTTGATCACCTGCAGCTTCCAGCCCGCACCGACCCGCACCGCCTTCGCGACCGCGCAGCCGTTGTCGTTGGTCAGCATGCTGGGCCAGATGTCGGCGACCTGCTGGCTGCTGCCGCCCGTCGCGTCGTACACCTTGAAGCTGATGTTCCGCGCGTTCTGGAAGGCGCTGCGCTTCTTGTAGGCGGCAGCGATGAACACGATGGACGTGATGTTCGCCGGGACCCGGGAGAAGTCGACGGTCACCGTCTCGTCGTCACCGTCGCCGTGCCCGGTCTGGTTGTCCCCACTGTGTATCAACCCGCCGTTGCCCAGCGGGTCCAGGGAGTCCAGCCCGGCCAGCCGTACCGGCTCCGCGCCCTGCATCGCGATGGCGATCAGGTCGAGGTCGGTGCCGGCCTTCTGCCGAAGCTTCCCGATCAGCCCGCCGCTGCTCCCGACGGTCGGGTCCCAGGAGGCGCCGATGGACAGATGGGTGACCCCGTCGAGGTCCGCCGGGCCGTCTTCCTTCGTCAACGTGATCATGCGCGATCCTCTCGGTCGTGGGCTGCTGCACCCGAGTCTGCCTGGTGCCCCCGGCACTCGGCCCACCCGGGGCGGAGTTACGTGGAACGGCCGCCTCCGAGTCTGCCTGACGGCGCACCATTCCCACGACCGACCCGCTGCTACAGCGCCCGGACGTCGCTGCCCACTCCCGGCGGATCCCGAACTAGTGCCGCGCCCGGCAGGGTTTGCCCCGTCAGCTGATCTGCCAGAGCTGGAGGGCCGAGCCACCGGCCGGCTGCTGGGTGACCGGGGCACCGTCCGTGGTGGCGGCGGTGGTCAGCAAGAGGGTGCTCTGCCTGTTCGCGACGGTGTAGCCGCTGCCGGTGGCGGTGATCAGCCAGCGCTGACTGTCGCCGCCGGTGCAGGTGGCCTGGACGACGGCCGCGTTCGCGGTGCCGGCGGCAACGTCGGCGCACAGACCGGAGACACCGTTGACCATGGTGTAACTGCCGTCGGGGTAGGCCGTCAGCTGCCACTGCTGGTTGCGGCCGCCGTGCGGCTGCCAGGTGATCAGCTGGGTGCCCGAGGTCATCGAGGAGGCCGGGTCGTCCAGCGCCTTGCCGTTCACGGTGAGCGTCCGAGTGCCGCTCAACTGGCCGCCGTAGACCTCGAATTCGTACAGCGAGTAGCCGTAGCCGGTGCCCCGCTGGGTGCCGTACATCCGGATGTAGCGGCCGGATCCGGTGAGACCGGTGAGCTCCTGGACGCCGCCGGTGCCTGCGGTGGTGGAGTGGACGGTGCGCCAGGTCACCGCGTCGTCGGAGAGCTGGATCTGGAAGGCCTTGCCGTACGCGGCCTCCCAGCGGAGCACGACCCGGTTGACCGTCTGCGGGGAGCCGAGGTCGACCTGGATCCACTGCGGGTCGGCATAGGCGCTGGCCCAGCGGGTCCCCTGGTCGCCGTCCGTGGCGAAGGCGGCCGGGAAGGCGGCGGTCTCGGTGCTGGAGGCGGTGGTCGGACGGTTGTGCGCGAGGTCGCCGGGCTGAGCCGTCGAGGGCCAGCCCGGGTGGTGGCCGACGGCGGCGACGATCGGGGTGAAGGAAGCGTAGGTGGCGGCCGGCTTGGGTGAGCCCCAGGTCTGTTGGGCCAGCGCCCGGAGCGGGTACATGATGCCGGCGGCGATCTGGCTCTCGGTCTCGGCAGTGGGGTTGTCGCACCAGACGTGGATCAGCGAGCCGGGGTTGCGGGACGGGTCGGCGAGCGTGCTGTTGCCCTGGAACAGGTCCGGCTGCCAACTCTCGTACATCCACCGGGTGTCCGGCTTCGCGCCGCCGAGCACGTAGTACGTCGGCGTCCAGGACTCGTTGGCCACCACGTGTCCTGCGTCGGCGAGTTGCTGGGGCGTCAGGCCGTAGCTGTACCAGTACTCGACCAGGATGTTCCGGTCCGGCTGGATCGTGCCGTCACCGGCCTTGATGCCGTCGTTCCACATCCTGGTGGTCTTCCCGGCGGCCCGGACCAGCGCGTTGGACCAGTTGACGAAGCCGTAGTAGGTGTCCTTGGCCGTGGCGTTGGCACCGTAGTGGGCGCGGGCGTAGCTGAGCAGCTGGGGGTACTTGGCGTAGTCGGTGACGTACTCGTCCGCGCCGATGTGCCAGTAGGGGGCGGGGAACAGCGGCAGGTACTCCTGGATCAGGTCCTTGATCAGGGTGTACGAGCCGGGCAGCGAGAGGTCGATGAAGTCGGGGCTGGCGGTGCCCGAGCTGTTCTTGAGCTTGAGTTCGGGGTGGGCGGCCAGGATCGCGTTCATGTGCCCGGGCGTGTCGATCTCGGGGACGATCGTGACGTGGTACTTCTGGCCCAGCGCGACCAGCGCGGCGATGTCCTGCTTGGTGTAGTGGTCGGTGGAGACGATCTCCGGGTGGGTGGAACTCTCCAGCCGGAACCCGTAGGTGTCCGACAGGTGGAAGTGGAAGTAGTTCAGCTTGAGGTACGCCAGTTCCTTGATGTGCTGCTCGATCCACGGCACGGTGAAGAACTTCCGCCCCTGGTCGATCATCAGCCCGCGTTCCGCCTTGGTCGGCCAGTCGACGGCGGTACCGGCCGGGACGGTGGCCGACTGGCGCAGGAGCTGGAGCACGGTGCGGGTGCCGTTGAAGACCCCGGCGTCGGTGGCGCCCTGGAGCGTGACGCTCTGGCTGACCGTCATCCGGTAGCCCTCGGTGGGCAGGGCCGCGTCCCCGAGGGTCAGCGCGATGTCCCCCGCCACGGGGCTGCCGTTGACCACCGGGACGGTCCGGCCGGTCAGGTCCCGCAGGTCCTCGGCGAACGTCCCTGCCTCGTCGGCGAGTTGGGCACTGTACGCCGGGTCTACCACGATCCGCCCGGCGGTGAAGGTGAACGAGCCGGTGCCAGCGGTCCACTGGCGCAGCGCCGGTACGGTCTGCGGGGGTCCGGCGGCGGCCTGCGCCGGAGCGACTGCCAATCCTGGCAGGGCCAGTGCGGCCACGGTGCAGAGTACGGCGGTGAGCAGCCTGAGCAGTCGCACGACGGGCCTCCAGCCATTGGCGGACTGCGGACAAGTGCAGCGCAACTCCCGTACTCACGTCAATAGTTGATTGAAAATCAGCCTGGCCGAGCACATTCGAGCACAACCGGCCCTCGCAGGCTGCGTCGAGCGCGTCTGAGCAGCCGCCCGAACTGCGGATAATGGCCACACCGGACGCCTCCGCGTGCGGCACGTACCGAACCGAGGGAAAGACCATGACCTTGACGAAGGGCCGCCGGGTCAGGCTCACGACGGACATCGGGCTGGCCGACGCGGTCGCCGGGACCACCGGGGCCGTGGTCGGATTCCTGTCCCTGGCGGCGGGCACCGAGGGCACCGTCGAACGGGTGGACGGGCAGCTGCCCGAGCCCGAGGAGGTCCGCGAGTACCGGCGGCTGAAGCCGCTGCTCGACGACTACGGCCACACGATGCCCGCGGAGAGCCGGAAGCGGCTCGAATCGCAGATCGCCGCCCTGGAGCCCGAGTGGGCCGCCTTCCAGGAGCAGGGGGTCAGCGTGACGGTCCGGGTCCGCCTCGACAACGGGTTCGTCCTCGACGGCGCGCACGAGGACGTGCTCGCCCTCGTCTGACCGGGACGCTGACCAGCCGTCACTCACCGCCGCCGAGCAGGGCCCGCAACGCGCGGGCCGTCTCGGCGGTGTCGTTGGCGAAGCCGCCCTGCGCCAGGCGCAGCATGAACGGCACCGCCTCCTCGTCGCTCGGGTCGGTGTACGGGACGCCGTTGTAGTCGAGGAAGAGCAGCATCGCCTCGAAGGTGCTCCGCTTGTTCCGGTCGATCAGCGGGTGGTTGCGGGCGAGGCTCTCGCCGAGCGCGGCCGCCTTGGTCCATGGGTCGGGATAGGCGTCCTGCCCGAGCACGCTCTGCTGCGGACGGCCGAGCGCGGAGAGCAGCAGCCCCTCGTCGCGGATCATCCCGGCGCCACCCGCCAGGTACCCGACATCGTCGAGGTCGAGGTGATCGGTCACAGGTCGGCCAGCCTCTCCAGCGTGCGGGCATTGGCAGCTCGGATCCTGGCCACCAGCGCGGCCCGCCGCTCCGCCCGCGCCTGCGGGTCCGGCACGTCATCGGCGCCGACCTCGTCCCGCTCCGGCCCGACGCTCCCGCCCGGCGGCTGACCTGCTGTTTCGTCGCTTCTCATGCCCGAACGGTAGTGAGGCGACAGTGCCGACGCCAAGTCAGTTTTCCCGCCGGGCCGCCAAACGGCGGTCACCTGCCGGCGAGCGTGTCGAGCGTCCGCAGCGCCCACCCGGGCAGTGCGAGGGTGGCGGCCGCGATGTTCTCGTGCAGATGCGTGACCGAGGAGGTGCCCGGGATCAGCAGGATGGCCGGTGAGCGTTGCAGCAGCCAGGCCAGCGCCACCTGCCGGGCCGTGCAGCCCAGATCGCGGGCGACCCGGTCCAGGGTCTCGGACTGCAACGGGCGGAAGCCGCCCAGCGGGTAGAACGGCACGTAGGCGATGCCTTGTTCGGCACACCGGTCGACGAGCTCGTCGTCCGCGCGGTTGGCGACGTTGTAGTAGTTCTGGACGGTGGTCACCGGGGCGATCTCCTGCGCCGCCCGCACCTGTTCGGCGCTGACGTTGCTGACTCCCAGGTGCCGGATCAGGCCCTGCTCGCGCAGTTCGGCCAGCACGCCGAACGGGCCGGCGAGGTCGGCGGCGGCCCGGGTGTCGGTCATCCGCAGGTTGACCAGGTCCAGCACCGGCACGTCCAGGCGGGCGAGATTGTCGTGCACGGCCCGGACCAGCTCGTCGGCTGACACAGCGGCAGGCCAGGCACCGTCGGGAGTACGGCGGGCGCCGACCTTGGTGACAAGTCGCAGCTGCTCCGGGTAGGGGTACAGCGCTTCGCGGATAAGGTCGTTGACCACGTGCGGGCCGTAGTAGTCGCTGGTGTCGATATGGGTGATCCCCGCCTCGACGGCGGCGCGCAGCACGGCCAGCGCTGCGCGGCGATCACGCGGCGGCCCCCAGACCTTCGGGCCCGCCAACTGCATTGCTCCGTACCCCATCCGGGTCAGCTCAAGCTCGCCGGACTTCCAGGTGCCCGCTACGGCTGCGGTGTTCGTCTCCGATGTCATGGCCGTATGCTCACGGACTTGTACGCTGACGGCCATTGATTCACACCTGTCCGAATCCTCGGGGGCATCGACGTGGCGGAGCTGGCGTTCTCGGCGAGCGATCTGGCCCAAGTACGATTCGCCGTCTCGCCGATGTGGGAGGTCGGGACCAGCTTCCGGCTGCTGCGCTCCGGCACCGCACATCCAGTGCATCGGACCTGGGCCGAGCAGGTCCGGCCACGGTTGGCGCCCGCCGGCCTGGAGCGGGGCTGGCTCGCCGAGCTCGTCCCGTCCTGGGGGTACGTCCCCGACTTCCTCAACCCTGCGCCGACCGGTCCGGCCCCCACGCTGGACCAGGAGTTGGCCGCGATCCGGGCGACCCCCGCGTACAGGCTCCGCCAGGACCTCGACCGGCTGCAGCAGGAGCAGGGCCGCCTCGGGCCCCGCTCGCGAAGCCTGTACGCGGAACCCCGGTCCTGCCTGCTCCGGGTCACGGAGGAGATCGAGACGTACTGGGAGCTGGCCCTCGCTCCCTACTGGGCCCGGATCCTCGCCGTCCTCGACGCCGATCTCTTCCACCGAGCCCGCCAGGTCGCCGAGCACGGCACCGGGCAGCTCCTCAACGATCTGCACCCTTCGGTCAGTTGGGACGACAACGCCCTGCAGCTCGCCTACCGGAAACGAGCCCTGCCCCGGCAGACCGCAGGGGCAGGACTGCTGCTGATCCCCTCCGCCTTCACCACCCCGGGCCCGCTCACCCGGGTCACCTGGCCGGAGCCACCCCAACTCGCCTACCCCGCCCGCGGCGTGGGCTCACTCTGGGAACCTCGTCCCGCCACCGGGACCGACGCCCTCGCCGCCGTCCTCGGCCGCTCCCGCACCCTGCTGCTCGGCGAACTCGAGATCCCGGCCTCCACCACCGACCTGGCCCACCGCACCGGTCTCTCCCCGGCCGGCGTCTCGCAGTCCCTCACCGCACTGCGCGCCGCAGGCCTGGTCAGCGCCCACCGGGCCGGCCGCTCGGTGCTCTACGCCCGGACCGCCGCCGCCGAATCCCTGCTCGCCGCCGCCTGCCCGTAACACGGGTCGCCGCCGGTGGGCCCGGTCTGTCAGGCTCCGAGCAGCTGGCGCTGAACCCGGGTCACCGAGCCGACGGTGCCGAGCAGGCACGCGATCGCCAGCACAGCGGCAGCCAGCCCGCCGAAGGCCATCGGGAGAAACTCTCCTGACTCGTTGAATTCGGCCACACTGCCGAACCCGACCGCAGCGAGGCCAGGTGCCCAGAGGAGCAGCCAGACGAACGTGAGCAGGCCGGCCGGTGCGCGGCCGGAACGGCCCGCGTAGGTCGCACGGGACACGTCCCCGACCACCATCGGGCCGATGACGAAGCTCCCCAGCGGGATGAACCAGGCGCCGACCGTCCACCCGGGCGCCCACTGCGGGTCCGCACCGGGGATCAGGAACAGGTTGTGGCGGGCCCGATTGAGCCAGACCAGGAAGGTGATCCCGATTCCGGAACCGCAGAGCAGCGCTGCCCCGACCAGTCCGAGGTTGACGGCCGCCAGGGTCTCACCCTGCTCCCGCGCCGACCGTTCCCCGAGGAACGGCTCGCCGTCCCAGGGGATCTGCCCGCGCCGGCCAACAACAGCAGCGCCAGCACGGCCAGTACGGTGATCCCGGTCGCGGGCCCGCCGACCCTGCGGCGCGAAAAGCCAGGCACGGCCGGAGCGAAAGGCTGGCCGGGAACACCGTACTGGAGCGGCTGAGCCACTGGTGGCGGGTAGCCGCAACCGGGCGGCGGCGGAGGCGTCAGGACGGCGGCGTGCTGGGCCTGCTGCGGCGCGGTGCAGTGCGCGCAGGATCCGCCCGCCGGAAGTGGACGGCCACAATTGATGCAGGACACAGCCTGTTTCCTCCCCCGTTGAGAGCGCTACTCCCCGCAGCGCTGCGCGAGCCTACTGCACATCTGCTGGTGGCTTGCCCCTCGTCGCATGGAGTCACGACCGGTGGGGAAGTCGCGGGGCCTCGGCAAGACCCGCCGACGGTACAGCGCGGTCAGCAGCCCGCCACCGGCCAAGACCTGTCGGGCCATCAGCGGCTCACGGGAGAAATCCACTGCACGGTGTCGTCGGTCCTGCCCCGGAACCACCGACGTGGTCGGCCGGCGCTCGACGGCTCGCTCCTGGCCAGCCGCCGATAGCCGGGCTCCCAGTCCTCGACAGCGAAAGCCCGGCTGTTGATCTGGTAGAAACCGCTACGGATGGTCCGTCACCTGGGAGATCGCCATCTCTCCCGAGAGGGATTCCAACGACCGGGCCAACTGGTTGTGTTGCTCCACGAGCGTCCCGACCAGGCGCATCGCATACTCTCTTCCGATCATCCCCACATCATCTCGGACACGGGGCTTGTAGAGAACCTTGCTGAAGACCCTCGTGTGGATCTTCCGCCCGGCCGGGACAAGCACCAGGTCAGACGGTGCGCGAGCGTCCGGTGCAAGCCTTGCGGGATGCCACCGCCGTTTCCGCCGGTGTCGGTGCGGGGGTGGAGGGTGACGGAGTTGATCGCCCGGTCGGCTCCGAGGTCGATCTCCAGCCACAGAGGGGTGGCGCCGATGTCGGGGGAGCAGAAGTCGATGCTGGTGTAGCGCCTCGGTCAGGCATCGACAGCTGGGCTGTGGACTACGGCCTGCTCGACGCGTCGGGCGCGCTGCTCGGTAACCCGCACCACTACCGTGACCCGCGCACCCGGGCGGCCGTGGACCGCGTCCAGGCCAGGATCGCGCCCGGTGAGCTGTACCGGATCACCGGGCTGCAGCACCTCGACTTCAACACGATCTACCAGCTGGCAGCGGCCGACGGTACCCCGCAGTTGGAGGCCGCCCGCACCCTGTTGCTCATCCCCGACCTGCTCGCGCACTGGCTCACCGGTAGCGTCGGCGCCGAGGCCACCAACGCCTCCACCACCAGCCTGTACGACGCCAGCACCGGCGCCTGGTCCCAGCCGATCCTCGCCGCCCTTGGCCTCGAGCCCGGTCTGCTGCCGTCGTTGCGCTGCCCGGGCGACGCGATCGGTACCCTGCTGCCCGCGGCCGCCGCGTACACCGGGCTGCCGGAGGCCACGCCCGTCACCGCCGTGGCCTCGCACGACACCGCCTCCGCCGTGGTGGCCGTGCCCGCCGCCGACCGCGACTTCGCCTACATCTCCTGCGGCACCTGGTCACTGGCCGGGCTCGAACTCGACGCCCCCGTGCTGACCTCGGCCTCCCGGGCGGCGAACTTCACCAACGAGCTCGGCATCGACGGCACCGTCCGCTACCTGCGCAACATCATGGGTCTGTGGCTGCTGAGCGAGAGTCAGCGGACCTGGCAGGCCAAGGGTCCGCCCGTCCCAGCTCCCCGGCCTGCTCGCCCAGGCCGCGCAGGCCAAGCCGTTCGCCGCCGTGGTCGACCCGGACTACCCGGAGTTCCTCGCCCCCGGCGACATTCCCGCCCGCCTCGCCGCGTACTGCGAGCGGACCGGCCAGACCCTGCCCGGCAGCCAGGGCGCGGTGGTGCGCTGCATCCTGGAGAGCCTGGCCCTGGCACACCGTCACACCCTGTGTCAGGCAGCCGAACTGGCGGGCCGGGACATCAGGTGGTCCATCTGGTCGGCGGCGGCAGCCGCAACGACCTGCTCTGCCAGCTCACCGCCGACGCGACCGGCTTGCCGGTGCTCGCCGGGCCCACCGAGGCCACCGCGCTCGGTAACGTACTGGTCCAGGCCCGGACCCACGGGCTGGTCGACGACCGCGCCGACATGCGCCGACTAGTCGCCCGGACCCAGCACGTGCGCCGCTACACCCCCCAGGGCGGCCAGCAGCCGTGGGTCGCCGCAGCGGGCCGGATCGGTCTGTCGTGACGACCCGTAGGTTCCACCGCAACCCACCACCAAGATGGTGGAGTTCTTCGCCGTCCTCTGAGCTCGACGTCTAACCTCGCAGGTCACCCGGCCTCCTGATCTGCGGTTCTTCCCGGGACAGCGGAGGCGGCCGTTCTCCACGCTTCGAGATGTCGAGTCCCGAAGCACGAGAGAGTGGCCGCTGCGTATGAGTCCAGCGGCAGCGTACAAGAGCGACAACAGGGCCTCCTCGCAGCTTTTCGGTCTCGACAACCTTCAAGCTGCACAGAGGCCCTGTCTTCATGCGGCGACAACGCCGAGATCACCCGAATCAGGAACCCACGAACGCTCGTGCCGATCCCAAGTCCCGCGGCCGGCTTGCGGATCGCTTCTCAGCTCTCGCGGACCGCCTCGGCCACTTCGCCGAGCAGCGCCCGCAGTTGCTCGGCGCCGGCGAGGCCGAGTGCACCCGTGATCTGCTGCTCAACCTCGTCGATCACCTTGTCGGCCGCGCGCAGCACGTCGCTTCCTGCCTGGGTGAGGTGCAACTCCTGAACGTGCCGATGGCGAGGGTGCTCATGGCGCTCCAGTTGCCCACGACCTTCCAGGCGCGCCACGAGCGAAGCAACCGCCTGCGGCGTAACGCCGAGCCGACGTGCCAACTCTGCACCGGTCAGACCCGGCTGGTTGTGGACGGTGATCAGCAGCGAGTAGTGCGCAACAGCGATTCCCAGGGGGCGCAGCCGCTGTTCCTTCAGTGCTTGCACCGCCAGCTCGGTGCGGCGAAGTGCCCAGGTCACCCGGCCCAGCGCGTTGGGGGCGACTGGCCCCTCGTCGTTCTGCGTCACGGCCCCAGGATAGCGGCGCTTCACAAATATCAAACGTTTGACATCAATCAAGAACTTGTCGCATGGTGGATTCCATGACTCGTCACCTTGCCCTCATCACCGGTGCCTCCTCCGGTATCGGCGCCGCCTACGCCCGTCTCCTGGCTGTCGACTACGACCTTGTTCTCGTGGCTCGCCGCGCGGACCGGCTCGACGGTCTAGGAGCTGCGTGCCGGCGGAGCGGCAGTCGCCGTGCTGCCTGCCGACCTCGGTACCGGCGACGGCATCGCCGCCGTCAGCGACCGCCTGGCTGCCGGGGACATCCGCCTGCTGATCAACAACGCCGGAGCCGGTGGCTACGCGCCGCTCGCCGATGTCGACCCTGCGGATATCGACCGCCTGCTCACCCTCAACGCCGTCGCGCCCATCCGGCTGGCGCGTGCCGCGCTGCCCGGCATGCTCGAGGCCCGGCAAGGCAGCATCGTCACCATCGCCTCACTTCTCGCGTTCAGCGCGGGCAGCAACGACCCGCGAATGCCCAGGCGCACCCTGTACGCCGCCGCGAAGGCCGCCACGCTCGCCTTCAGCCGCACCCTCGCCGGCGAACTCGCCGACACCCCGGTTCGCGCGCAGGTCGTGTGTCCCGGTGTCGTCGCCACGGACTGGAACGGCGGAGCGGGCCGCAGCATCCCCTGGGCCATGTCCCCCGAGGACGTGGCCGGGGCCAGTCTGGCGGGCCTGCGGCTGGGCGAGGCCGTCTGCATCCCGGGCCTGGAGGATGCGGCTGCCGCGCTCGACGCCCTCCAGGCCGCTGAGTCGGCCCTGCTCGGGGGAGGCAACCAGCCTGCCCTCGCTGCCCGGTACCTCCAGGCGGCTCAGCCTTCCAGTCCTGCGGAGCCGGTTCGGTGATGTGCAGAATCCGGCGCTGCACGGGGACAACAGCGGGAGGATGAGCCTTCACGCAGGCGCGACCTCCGCACCGGCTCGGGTGCTCCTGCTTCGCACGCTCCCGCCCGACTCGCTGGGCACCGCCACCGCCGTCCCCGCCTCCAGGGTCGGTCACCTCAGCCCGAGGAGATGGTCGGCGTTGCGGTGGGCAAGTTTTTCCCGCGTCTCCTGGTCGACGGCGAGCCACCGCAGCCACGCGGTGGCTCGCTTGTTGTCCGAGTAGGGGTAGTCGACGGAGAAGATGATCCGGTCGTCCCCGAAGACCTGGCGGGTGAGTTCGAACGGGCCGTCGTAGAAGTAGCCGCTGGTGGTCACCCAGAAGTGGGTGTGGAAGTAGCTGCTGACCGGGTGGGACAGGTCGGGGGCGAGCGGTGTGAGCATGTCCTCGATCCGGGCCAGGTGGAAGGGGATGCCTTCGCCCAGGTGGCCGAGGATGATCCTGAGCTGGGGATAGCGGTCGAAGACGCCGGAGACTACGAGGCGCAGTGCGTGCAGGGAGGTCTCGTAGTGCCAGCCGTAGCCGGCGGTGGCGAGCATGCGGGCCAGCGGCGGCTTCAAGCCCGCGTAGTAGGCGCCGAGGACGGGCTGCGGGGGGACGCCGGGATGCAGGTAAAGCGGCACGTTCAGCCGTGCGGCGGCCTGAAGGATCGGTGCGCAGTCGGGGTGGTCGAGGAAGCGGCCCTGGATGGTGCCGTTGACGAGGGCGCCGACGAGGCCGAGCTCGGTGACGCTGTGCTCCAGCTCGGTGGCGGCGGCGTCGATGTTCCCGGTGGGCAGGGTGGCGAAGCCGGCGAAGCGGTCCGGGTGCGCGGCGATGGTGTCGTGGAGTCCGGTGTTGAGTCGGCGGGCAAGGGGCAGGGCGACCGCGTCGGGCAGGTCCTGGGTGGCCGGCCCGACGGCGGAGAGCACTTGGAGGTCGATGCCGGCCGCGTCCATGTCGGCGAGCCGTGCGTCGACGGTGTCGAGGAGCCGGTCGTGCGGATCGTCCGGGAGCCAGGAGAGGTCCAGTCCTGTGGCCTCCAGCAGTTCGGGGGTGGCGTAGTGCTCTTCGATGGCCACGATGCGCATGTCGTCGCTCCTGATCCGTGACGTGTTCTGGGCTTGCAGAGCGGGCGGTCAGGCTTGTTGCCCTCCCAGGAGAGGTCCGCGTCGGCCGAGGGCCCACACGAGGAGGGCGACGCCTGCGAGGCCGGCGCCCGTCAGGGAGACCGCCCTTCAGCCGCCGGCGGACCACAGGATGGAGGCGGCGGCGGAGCCGATCGCGCCGCCGATGAAGTTGCAGGTGATGAAGGCCGTGTTGAGGCGGCTGCGCGCCTGCGGCGCGATCGCGAACAGGCGCGTCTGGTTGAGGATGTTCACGCCCTGCACGGCGATGTCGAGCAGGATGATGGCCACGATGATCCCCGCGACGGAACGGCCGACGAGAGCCGCGACGACGAAGGAGGCCACGATCGCGGCCCATCCCCAGCCGGTCGCGGGCAGGGACCAGCCCCGGTCGTGGAGCCGCCCGGCCCGCTGGGCGGCCAGGGCGCCGGCGAGGCCGATGAGGCCGAACAGGCCGATGACGGAGACCGGGTAGGAGAACGGCGGCGCGCTGAGCAGGAAGGTCAGGGCGGTCCAGAACATGGTGAAGACACCGAAGGCGGTGGCGCCGAGGAACAGGGTCCAGCGCACCGCGCGCTCCTGCCGGACCACCTGCCAGACCGACAGCAGCAGTTTCGGGTAGGGCAGGTGCGCCTTCGGGGCCAGCGGCGGGATCGCGCGGCGAAGAAGCAGCGCGAAGGCGACGGCGGCCGCCGCGGCGAGGACGTAGATGGCGCGCCATCCGGCGGCGTCGGCGATGAGTCCGCTGATGGTGCGGGAGGTGAGGATACCGATGAGCAGCCCGGAGACCACCGTTCCCACGACCTGCCCGCGGTTGGTGTCGTCGGCGAGGTCGCCGGCGAGCGGGGTGAGCAGCTGGCCGCTGACGGTGGTCAGGCCCAGGAGGGTGACCGCGACGAGCAGGACGGGCATCGACGGGGCGAGGGCACAGCCGACGAGGGCGACAGCCGAGCAGATCATCAGCGCGGGGATGAACCGACGGCGGTCGAGGATGTCACCGAGCGGCACCAGCAACAGCGCCCCTGCCGCGTAGCCGATCTGAGTGGCCGTCACGAGCCAGCCCGCGATGGCGTGGGAGGCGTGCAGGTCGTCGGCGATGAAGTCGAGCAGCGGTTGTGCCCAGTAGAGGTTGGCGACCGCGGTGCCGCCGGCGATCGCGAACAGCAGCGTCAGGGCGCGGGTCATCCTGCTCGTATGCGCCGAGGCGGGACCGCTCGTGGTCGGCGGGGTGGGTGTGCCGGGGGTGGACATGGGTGTCTCCGGGCCGCCGGGATGGTCGACGGGTGCAGGGCTCGGCTCACTCCTCCTGCTCACGTCCGGCCAGCCGTACCTCTTCGTAGTCCAGGGCCGTCTGGAGCCGGCGCAGCACAGTGTCGTCGATCCTGCGTTCGTTGCGCAGGCGGACGACGGTGGCGCGCTTGTGGGCGATGAGCGCGAGGCGCAGATCGGTGTAGTGGCGGTTGTGGACCAGCGCGGGATCGTCGTCGGAGCCGGCGCCTCTGGCCCGTACGGTGGCCAAGTGGGCCTCGTACTCCTGGTGCAGCCACTCCACCACCTTCGGGGTGGCGCCCTGTTCGGCGGCGAGGTGCGGCAGTGCCTCGATGGCTTCCTCGGTCGCCGCGGTCTCGGCGAGGAGCAGTTCCTCGTCGACGGAGGTGTCGCGCGGCAGCCGGGCCCAGCGCACCACGCGCGGCAGTAGCAGGCCCTGCACGACGAGGGTCACCACGATCACGCCGGAGGTGACGAAGATGATGAGGTCACGGTCGGGGAAGGGCTCGCCCGAGTCGAGGGCCTGCGGTACGGAAAGCGCCACGGCGAGCGACACCGCCCCCCGGAAGCCCGCGAGTCCGCTGACGACGCGCGCCCGGTGGCTGATTCTCCGCAGATGCTGCTGCGGACGCCGGTCGAGCATGCGGATCAGGTAGGCGCTGGCGAACAGGAACGCGAACCTGACGGCGACGAGCACCACGCTGACGATCGCGATCGCGACCAGGCCGCGGGTCAGGTCGGACCGGCCCAAGTGCCTTAGAGCGTACTGGAGTTCCACTCCGACCAGGACGAACAGAACGCCGTTGATGATGAACGTGGCCAGCGGCCAGAGGGCCAGTGCCTGGCGGCGGTGCTCGGCCCGGATGAGGCTCGGCGCGACCTGAGCCATGATCAGCCCGCTGACGACGACCGCGAGGACACCGGAGGCCTCGATCAGCTCGGCGAGCAGATAAGCCGTGAACGGCGCCAGGATCATGACGAGGTTGCCCAGCAGGGGATCGTCCAGGCGGCGCCGCAGATTCATGTTGACCCAGGCGACCAGCACACCGACCGCGGCGCCGCCGGCGTAGGCCAGCAGGAACAGCGCCCCGACATGTGGCAGGGTCAGATGCTCCTCGCCGACGGTGAGTCCGACCGCCAGGCCGTAGATGACCAGGGCTGTGCCGTCGTTGACGAGGCTCTCGGCGCGTAGCACGGTGACCTGGCGGCGCGGTAGAGCTCGGGCCAGCACGCCCACTGCTGTCGCGTCCGTGGGGGCCACCGCCGCTCCGAGTACCCAGGCCGGTCCCCAGGGCAGGCCGAGCGCGTGCGCGGTGGCGGCCACGGACCATGCGGTGAGGATCACCAGTACGGTGCTGAGCAGGACGATGCCGCGCAGGTTCGCGCGGATCTCTCGCAGGGAGGTGGTGAGGCTCTCCCAGTACAGCAGTACCGGTAGGAACAGCAGCAGCACCACTTCCGGCGGAAGCTCCGTCTGGCGCACGGCCGGGACGAGTCCCATCAGCACGCCTACGACCAGCAGCACGACAGGCGGTGCCACGTTCAGGCGTTGTGCGACGACCTGGCCCACCAGTACGGCCACACCGAGGAGCACGACGAGTTCGAGACCGAGCATGGCGTGTGCTCCTCTGAGGGGTGGTGGTGGCGCTGGCTGGACGAGAGGTCGTCGGTGAAGCTGGAATGCCCCGGCGGGCGCAGGCGGTCGGGGGAAACCGGACTGCGCTCGCCGGGAGTTGGGGGGTCAGGGCTTGAGCAGCGCCTTGATGGCGCGGCGTTCGTCCATGGCCTTGTACGCCTCGGCGACCTGGCCGAGCGGGAGGGTGAGGTCGAAGACCTTGCCCGGGTTGATCCGACCGTCGATGACACGGTCGATCAGGTCGGGAAGGTAAGCGCGCACCGGGGCGGGGCCACCGCGCAGACCGACGTGGGAGAAGAACAGCTGCTCGCCGTCGATCTGCACGTCATGCGGCATTCCGACGAAGCCGACGTTGCCGCCGGGGCGGGTGGACAGCAGGGCCTGTTGCATCGACTCCTGGGTGCCGACGCATTCGAGGACCGAATCGGCGCCGATGCCGTTCGTCAGTTCCTTGACGCGGGCGACGCCTTCCTCCCCGCGCTCGGTGACGATGTCGGTGGCGCCGAACTCCAGGGCCAGCTTCTGCCGGGAGGCGTGCCGGCTCATGGCGATGATGCGCTCCGCGCCCAGTTCCTTCGCGGCGATGACGCCGGACAGGCCCACCGCGCCGTCACCGACGACCACGGCCGTCGAACCGGGCCTGACCTCGGCCGCCTTGGCGGCGTACCAGCCGGTGCCCATGACATCGGACAGGGCCAGCAGGCTCGGGATCAGCTCCTCGGCCGGCTGCTCCGGCATGGCGACCAGGGTGCCGTCGGCGAGGGGGATGCGGATGTACTCGGCCTGGCAGCCGTTGGGGAAGTCCCGGTGCTGGCAGTTGGTGTGGTAGCCGGCCCGGCAGATCGGGCAGGTGTTGTCGGACGCGATGAAGGAGCCGATGACGAACTGGCCGGGCTTGACGGTCGACACGGCGCTGCCGACCTCCTCGACGACGCCGACGTACTCGTGGCCGATCGGCTGCGGCCCGGTCACCGGGTTGATGCCGCGGTAGCTCCACAGGTCCGAGCCGCACACGCAGGTGGCGACGGTCCGGATGACCGCGTCGGTCGGCTGGATGATCTTCGGACCGGGGAGGGTCTCGATGCGGACGTCCCAGGGCGCGTGAATGACTGTTCCGAGCATGACGGCTCCTCGAAGGTGCGTGGGTGTGGTCGGCGGGCAGGCGGGTGGATCAGGGGGCCGGCTGCCCCTGCTCGGCGACGGCCCTGAGCTGGTTGATCGCGGTCATCGCGTTCGGCCAGCCGGCGTAGAAAGCCAAGTGGGTGACGGCCTCGACGAGTTCCTCCACGGTCAGGCCGTTCTCGATGGCCCTGCGGAGGTGAAAGCCGAGCTGTTCGGTGCGGTACAGGGCCACCAGGACGCTGACCGTGACGAGGCTGCGATCCCGCGACGACAGACCCGGCCGCTCCCACACGTCACCGAACAGGACCTCGTCGGTCAGCTCCGCCAGCTTCGGCGCGAAGTCCTGCAGCGTCGCGGGGGCGACGGACTTTTCTTCGGCCATGCTGGTCACTCCTTGGAACGAGGGTTCTGTGTGCATCCTGACCTGCGGGTGGGGAATCCCGGTGGATTGGGATGTTGCTCTCCGCCGAATGGGTTGGAGCCGTTTCCGCGGGGCCTGCGGCCGGTCGCACCGACGACATTGCCACGCTGCCGACGCACGCAGAAGAGGAGAATTTCATCCTCGGATAAATCACTACCCCCTTCGCCGGGCTCGGGGCGGCTTTCTCATCCTGTCTTGTACGGCCGTGCAGTCCAAGGGACCTGACGTTTAATTACTTGGCATTGTGGGTTCGCCCGATGAGGCCGGCGAGGTCTGCCGCAGTGGGTGTGGTGATGGGTGCTGGGCGGATGCGTCGGTCGAGGGCGTCCAGGACGGGTGTCATCTCGTGCAGGGCGTCGACTCCGCCACCCGCACGACCCGGCGGACACCCAGCACCCGGGCAGCCGACCCCAACGCCAGGCGCCGCTGCCGCTCATCCAGATGGGGCAGCGGCACGGCGAACGCCTCCCGGAGCGCCCCCTCGGTCTCCCTCGTCACACCGAGATCCTCGGTGGGCGTTCGCCACGCCGGACGGGTGGATCGGGATGGCGATCTCGGGAACGACGGCGTGGAGGTAGTCGACCCTCTCGCCGAGCTTCATTCATGGGCCCTCGGCCGGCCGGCAGCAGCGAGTCATACCGAGCCCGATGGCATGGTGAAGGGGTTTTGCCGGGGTGGAACAGAAAGCCGCCGACACCGTCTGCCCTCCCTGGTGACCGGGCCTCGCTCTATGTCGCTACGGGATCAGGACCACCTTCCCGCCCGCGTGGCCGGTCTCACTCAGCTCGTGCGCCCGGCCGGTGTCGGCCAGCGCGAAGCTCGCGGCGACGCGAACGCCGAGCGCGCCGTCCGCGACGAGCTGGGCGTAATCGGCGAGCTGCGCCCCGAACCGCCGGTTACTGCCGGAGAACACGACGCCCAGGTCGAAGGCCCGCAGATCGGTGATCGTCACGACCCGGTCGGTGCCGCCGCGCAGCTCGATCGACACGTCCAGGGCGGCCTGCCCGGCAACGTCGAAGACCGCGTCGACGCCCTGCGGCGCGAGGGCCCGGACCCGGTCGGCGAGTCCGTCGCCGTAGGTGACCGGGATCGCGCCGAGCGAGCGCAGGTAGCCGTGGTTGCGCGGCGACGCGGTGCCGACGACGGTGACGCCGCGGGCCACCGCGAGCTGGACGCCGAACGCGCCCACCGCTCCCGCTGCGCCATGCACCAGCAGCGTCTCCCCGACCGCCACCCCGAGGGCGTCGAGCACGCGGTCCGCGGTCTCCAGGGCCACCGGCAGCGCCGCGGCGATCTCCCAGCCGAGGCCGGCCGGCTTGGGTGCGAAATCGTCGGCCAGGGCGTACTCGGTGTAGGAGCCGGTCACGGTCCAGGCCATCACCTCGTCGCCCACCGCGACACCGGTGACGCCCGCCCCGACCTCATCGATCACGCCGGCCGCTTCCAGGCCGGGGATCGCCGGCAGGGACGCGGGCGCCATGTCCGGCATCAAGCCGCTGCGGATCTTGTGGTCGACTGGGTTGACGCCGGCGGCCATGACTTTCAGCCGCACCTGGCCGGGCCCGGGGTGCGGCTCCGCGACGTCCTCCAGTCGCAGGACCTCCGGGCCGCCGTGCTCGGCGTAAACGATCGCCTTCATCTGTCTCTCCTCTGATCCGGTGATGACTCCATCCTGGAGAAGGACCGGCTCCACTCCGGCTGGCCGTTCGGCCAGTTCGCCCTGGCCGAAAGGACAGCCGGAGCGTGCGCCGCGCCGCCTATGCTCGGAGCCATGGACCTGATGCCGGCCGTCGAGGTGATCCGGGCGCCGCTGACCGAGACCCACCTGCGGCTGTCTGCGGCCTTCGCCGAGGCGATCCCCCACCGGGTGCTCGCCCAGCTGTCCGCCAACTGCCCGTTCGCGCCGTTCAAGACGTACGGCGAGTCGCCCGGCGCGCCGGGGTCGTCCGTCACGATCGCCGACCTCGCCGCGATCCGGCCGATGGTGCCCGCGCGGGGCACCTGGCAGGGACGGGCCACGATGGCTGGCGTTGAAGTGCCCGTGCTGGCACTGGCCAGCGACGCCACGGAGCAGGGCGCGCTGCTGGTCCTCGTGCGGACCGAGGACTCCCCGGTGGCGGAGGAGGACCTGGCGCCCGCCCTGGGGGTGTGGGACTTGGTGACCGCCCACCGGGAGGGCCTGCGGAACGAGGCCGCGCCCGAATGGCTGGCTGTGTCCCGGGCGGCCGCGGCGGCACGCGCCGTGGCCATCTCCGACCTCGGCGACGCGCACGGTGCCGCGCTGACCGCCCTGCTCGGTGTCCTGCGCGACCGTTCTCTGAGACCGTGTTTGAGATCTGCCGTGTCCCGTGGCTGGCGGGGTCGTTGAGCCGTGCGTGAGTGGTTCCGGGGGCGGGTATCCGTCGGATCTGACGGAT
>NZ_LMCT01000036.1 GCF_001424875.1 Kitasatospora sp. Root107
CAGGGGGGACCCTGTGGGAGAGTAGGACGCCAGGGGGGACCCTGTGGGAGAGTAGGACGCCGCCGAACAATCTTTAGTCAGAAAGCCCCGCCGGGTAACCGGTGGGGCTTTCTGCATTTCCGGACCAACTCCTAATGACTCGACACGGGTGTTCGGGGTCGTGTTACGTTCCCGCCATGTCCAAGAGTGAGATCGACAAGGTGACCGCCGAGTTCTTCGGGTCCTTCGACAACCGGGGTGGCAAGACCGCCGATGTGGGGCGGATTCGCCGGCTGATGCTGCCGGGTGGGGTGATCGTCAAGACCGGTGGAGGGCTGACGGCCTACACCGTGGAGGAGTTCATAGAGCCTCGTGAGCGGCTGCTGGCCGATGGTCGGCTGACGGAGTTCAACGAGTGGGAGACCTCGGAGCGGACCGACATCGCCGGGGACATCGCGTGCCGGTTCGGTGAGTACAGCAAGTCCGGGGTTCTGGACGGTGAGCCGTTCGAGGGTGGTGGGACGAAGACGATCCAGTTCGTCCGTACCGAGGACGGCTGGCGGATCGCGGCGTTCTCCTGGTACGACCAGCCCTGATTGCCCGGCTCGCCACAAGGGCCGCCGGGCGCCGGGATCAGAGGCGGCCGGCGGCCTTGAGGGCGAGGTAGGTGTCGGCCAGGGCCGGGGGGAGCGCGGCTGGCGGGGCGTCCAGGACGGTGATGCCGCGGCGGGTGAGACGGCCGGCGGTACGAGTCCGGTCGGCGCGGGTCTGTTCGGCGGCGGCGGCGCCGTAGATGTCCTGGACGGTGCCGCGGGTGGCGGCGAGCTCGTCCAGTCGGGGGTCGGCGACCGAGGCCAGTACGACCTCGTGGCGCTTGGTGAGGAGCGGGAGCTGGGGGAGCAGGCCCTCCTCGATCGGCCCGGCGTCCAGTCCGGTGAGCAGCACGATCAGGGATCGGTGCGGGGCCAGCCGGAGGGTGGCCGAGGTGAGGGCGCGCAGGTCGGTCTGGACCAGGGCGGGCTCGAGGGTGGCCATCGCGTTGGTGAAGGCGGGCAGCACCTCGGAGGCGGACCGGCCGAGGACGGTGCGGCGGACGTGCAGGTCGTGGGCGAGCAGGTCGACCCGGTCGCCCGCCTTGGTGGCGAGGGCGGCCAGCAGCAGGGCGGCGTCCAGGGCGGCGTCGAGCCGGGGGGCGTCGCCGACTCGGCCGGCCGAGGTGCGGCCGGTGTCGAGGACGATCAGCACGTGCCGGTCGCGTTCGGGGCGCCAGGTGCGGACGGCGACGGTGTTGCGGCGGGCGCTGGCGCGCCAGTCGATGGAGCGGACGTCGTCGCCGGGCAGGTACTCGCGCAGGGAGTCGAACTCGGTGCCCTGACCACGGCTCAGCAGTGAGGTGCGGCCGTCCAGTTCGCGCAGCCTGGCCAGTCGGGACGGCAGGTGCTTGCGGCTGGCGAACGGCGGCAACGCCCGTACGGTCCAGGGGACTTGGTGGGAGCCCTGGCGGGCGGCCAGGCCGAGCGGGCCGAGCGAGCGGACGGTGACCCGGTGGGAGCGCTGGTCGCCACGGCGGGTGGGCGCGAGCCGGGTGGTGAGTAGGCGGCGTTCGCCGGCCGGGATGGTCAGGGTGTGCCGGGAGCCGGGGACGGCGGTGCCGGGGGCCCAGGCGGACGGGGCCCAGGCGTCGCGGAGCCTGGCCCGAAGGCGGCGCCGGGACGGGTTGGTGACGGACAGTTCGACGTCCGCCGGGTCGCCGAGCCGGACCGTGGTGTCGCCGCCCCGTTCGAACCGCAGGCTGCGGACCGGGGCGGCGAGCACGAGATCGGCCAGCACGGCGAGCAGGAGCGGGAGGCCGACCGCGCCGATCCCGGCCCAGGAGGGCAGCAGGAGGCCCACGACCAGCGCGCCGAGCGCGGCGATGAGGGCGGTTCGGCCGGTCAGGGCCATCGGGGTTGCTCCTAGGGAAGGGTGACGGAGGGTCAGCGTGGGGCCGGGGTCTGGGCCAGCACGGCCTGGATGACCGAGTCGGCGGTGACGCCTTCCATCTCGGCCTCGGCGCGGAGCTGGACCCGGTGCCGCAGGGTGGGCAGGGCGAGTGCCTTGACGTCGTCGGGGGTGACGTAGTCGCGGCCCGCCAGCCAGGCCCAGGCGCGGGAGGTGCCGAGCAGGGCGGTGGCGCCACGCGGGGAGACGCCGATGGAGAGCGACGGGGACTGCCGGGTGGCTCGGCAGAGGTCGACGATGTAGGCGAGCACCTCGGGGGAGACGGTGAGCTTGGCGATCTCGGCGCGGGCCGCGGCCAGGTCGGCCGGTCCGGCCACCGGGCGGACCCCGGCGGCGGCCAGGTCGCGCGGGTCGAAGCCGGCGGCGTGCCGGGCGAGTACCTGGAACTCCTGCTCGCGGGTCGGCAGCGGGAGGATCAACTTGACCAGGAAGCGGTCGAGTTGGGCCTCGGGGAGCGGGTAGGTGCCCTCGTACTCGACCGGGTTCTGGGTGGCGGCGACCAGGAAGGGCTCGGGCAGCATGCGGGGCTCGCCGTCGACGGTGACCTGGTGCTCCTCCATCGCCTCCAGCAGCGAGGCCTGGGTCTTGGGAGGGGTGCGGTTGATCTCGTCGGCGAGCAGCAGGTTGGTGAAGACGGGGCCGGGCTGGAAGGAGAACTCGGCGGTCCTGGCGTCGTAGACCAGCGAGCCCGTGACGTCACCGGGCATCAGGTCGGGGGTGAACTGGATGCGCTTGGTCTCCAGGCTGAGCGCCGTGGAGAGGGTGCGCACCAGCAGGGTCTTGGCGACTCCGGGGACGCCTTCGAGCAGTACGTGGCCGCCGCAGAGCAGGGCCACCACCAGGCCGGTGACGGCGGCGTCCTGGCCGACCACGGCCTTGGCGATCTCGGTCCGCAGCGCGGTGAGCGCGGCCCTGGCGTCGGAGGCGGGAGCATCCAGGACCGGAGCGTCGGCAGGGGCCGGGGTCGCGTCGGTCTTGGTGAGGGGAGTGGGGGTGGCCTGCTCGGTCACGGCTGTCGTACCTGCCTTTCCAGGGCATCGAGTTGGTCGGTCAGCCGCAGCAGCGCGGCGTCGTCGGTGGGTGCGGCGCCGTAGAGCAGCGCGTGCAGGTCGGTGGCGGGCTGCTGGACGCGGTCGGCGACGGCGGCGCACAGGGCGGTCGGCTCGGGTTCGCCGGTGCTGAGCGGGATGCCCAGGGTGGCGGCGATCCGGTGCCGGGCGGCCCGGCGCAGGGCGTCGGCGGCGCGGCCGCGGGCCTTCGCCCGGTGGTAGAGCCGGGCCCGGCCCTCGGTGGTCTCGGCCGCGCGGACCACGACGGGCAGTTCCTCGGTGACCACCGGGCCCAGTCGGCGGCCCCGCCAGAGGGCGGTGAGCAGGGCGGCGATGGCGAGTTGGAGGGCGGCCCAGTTCCAGCCGGCCGGGATGAAGTCGGTCAGGCTCTTGGGCTGCTCGCCGTCCGGCATGTTGCTGAAGTCCGGGAGGTACCAGACCAGTTGGCGTCGGGAGCCGAGCAGGCCGAGGGCGAGCGAGGCGTTGCCCTGCTCGTCCAGCCGGTCGTTGGTGAGGGCCCGGGCGTTGCCGAGCACGACGATCTCGCGGGAGCCCGGGTCGGTGTGCCGGACCAGGGCGGGGTGGCCGCTGACGGCGTAACAGCCGACGTCGCCCGGGCCCGGGCGGTAGAGCAGACCGCCGAGTTCGGCCCGCCCGGCCCGGGTGGCTTCGGGGAGCGCACAGCCGGGGTCCACGGCGGTCGGGTCCTCGTACAGCGGGTTGCCGGCGGGGTCGGTGGCCAGGGCGATGTCGGGGGTGATGGCGGCGAGCGCGTTGTTGTCCGGGCCGATCAGCACCAGGCGGCTGTCGCTGCCCCGGTGCTGACGCCCGAGCAGGACGAGCTGACGGGACGTCATCGGGGCGGTGAAGGGGACGACCACGGTGGTGCCGGGTTCGGCGAGGGCGGCGGTGAGCTCGTCCTCGGTGGCGACCGTACGGGTGGTCAGGCCGCGTTCCTCCAGCAGGTGGAGGGCGGCCCTGGTGCCGTGCGGGTCGGTGTCGCGCGGGTCCAGCGGCGGGTACTCACGGTGGCCGCCCAGGCCGGAGATCAGCAGTGCGACCAGCAGGACGAAGACCGCGGCAGCCAGGAACCACCGGCTGCGGCGCCAGAGTTGGGCCCAGCCGGGGAAGACGTCGACCGGGGTGGAGGTGGTCATCCGGCGGCTCCGGTCAGGGTCGGCCGGGCAGCGCCGACCGCCCGGTCGAGTTCCAGCAGCGAGTGGTACGCCGCCTGGTCGGCGGCGTGCTCGCCGTAGACCACGTCGTCGAAGGTCCGGGCGGCCCGGCGGAGTGCGTCGGCGTGCTCGGGCAGCACCCGGCCGGCCTCGGCGGCGGCCTCGTCGGCGGTCCGCCCGGGGCGGACGTCCAGCAGTGTGCGCTCCTCCAACCCCCGGATCAGGGCGCGCAGTTGCTCGCGGACGGCGTCGTCCCAGGCGGCAGCGGCGGCGTGTGCCGCAGCGGCGGCGCGGTGGTCCGCGGCGGTGGCGGGGCCGGTGCTGTCGAACAGTGTTGCGGCAGTCCTGGCGGCCCGGCGCGGGAGGCCGAACCGCCACCACAGGGCGGCCGCCAGCAGCACGGCGATCAGCAGGAAGACCACCGTGGCGGTCAGTCCGCCGCTGGGCAGGCCGACCGCGCCGAACGCCCGGTCGAGCTGCTCGAAGATCCAGTCCTTGACGCGCTCGAGCAGGCTGGGGTCGTGCCGGTGGTAGGCCGGGTTCAGCAGTTCGGCGCGGGCGGCGTCCCGGGCCGGGTCGCGCTCGACGGTGACCGGAGCTCCGTCGAGCGGGACCCACTCCCCCCAGTTGGGCATCCGGTCAGGTCCCCTGCGGCCCGTACTGGGCGGGGATGCCGGCGGCCCGGGTGAGCTCGATGTCCAGGCCCTCGCGGCGGATCCGGCGGTCGACGTAGAGCAGCACGTTGACGGCGGCCAGCACGGGGACGGTGAGGGTGGAGGCCAGGATCGCGCCGATCGAGATGACCAGGATCATCGCGGGCGGTCCGGCGGCGCTGAGTCCGGCGAACGGGTTGTCGTCGCCGCCCATGCTCCCGGCACCGAAGATGGCGCCCACGATGGTGAACGGGGTCATCACGATCATGGTGAAGACGATGGCCAGTACCTGGATCAGCAGCGTGATCAGGAAGGTGCGCCACCAGGCACCGTTGACGAGCCGCCGGGAGCGGGACAGTGCGGTGAACACGCCCTGCTTCTCCAGCATCAGGGCGGGCGCGGCCAGGCTCAGCTGGACGCCGATCCAGATCGCCGCCGCGACCCCGGGCAGCAGGAGGGAGACCGCCAGGATCACGGAACCGGGGGTGGGATCACCGGCGACGGCAACGATGATCGCCGGCAGGAAGGAGACCGCCAGGACGACCGCCACGATCAGCCCGGTGATCAGGCTCAGCCCGGTCACCTTGAGCAGCTGCGGCCTGGCGGCGGCCCAGGCGGCACCGAGCGACACCGGCTGACCGAGGATCGCCTTGCTGACCACCATGGTGAGCAGCGCGGTGGCCACGATGCCGAGCAGCGGGGCGACCAGATAGGCGATGCCCAGCATGATCAGCGGGCCGACCGCGTCCGGCTGCTCGTACTGCCACCACTGGGCGACGGCCATCAGGCTCTGTTCGAGCGCGGCGACGCCGAGGCTGAGGCCGAGCGTGGTGCGCCAGTACGTGCGGACGGTGGTGAACGCGCCGTCCAGGATCTCGCCGACGCCGAGCGGCCGGAGCGGGATCACGCCGGGCTTGGGGCTGGGCGGCGGTCCCCAGCCGGGCTGACCCCAGCCCGGCTGCGGTCCACCGGCCTGCGGTCCGGCCTGACCGTAGGGCGACTGGCCGTAAGCTGCGTCGTACGGGCCTGGGCCTGGAGCGGGGGGCACTGCTGCCGACGGGCCGGCGTCCTCTCGGGGCGGCTCGGGCGAGCTGGGCGAGGCCCAGCCCGGAGTGTCGGTCATCACGGCTCCCTGGCGGAATCGGTACTCTGTGCCGCCCATCGTGCCATGGTGGGGGTGGGTGATCGCAGGTCGGTCCTGGCGTAGATCGTGGACGCCGGGCCGCCGGGACGAGAGCTGTGAACTTTGCTACTAAATGACCGACTTGGCGAGCCAAGGCGCGCCGGAATGGCACGGCTGTGCGGCAGGTCACAATCCGGTA
Organism: Kitasatospora sp. Root107; assembly: GCF_001424875.1. Classification (GTDB taxonomy): domain Bacteria; phylum Actinomycetota; class Actinomycetes; order Streptomycetales; family Streptomycetaceae; genus Kitasatospora. Next base: position 6,180 of record NZ_LMCT01000036.1, read on the forward strand.
ATGAGAGGATGGACCCATGAAGGGACGCGTCCTTGTCGTCGATGACGACACCGCACTGGCCGAGATGTTGGGCATCGTGTTGCGTGGTGAGGGTTTTGAACCGTTTTTCGTCGCGGATGGGGACAAGGCACTAGCCGCGTTCCGGGAGACCAAGCCTGACCTGGTCCTCCTCGACCTGATGCTGCCGGGGCGGGACGGTATCGACGTCTGCCGGCAGATCAGGTCCGAGTCCGGCGTGCCCATCGTGATGCTGACGGCGAAGACCGACACCGTCGACATCGTGGTGGGCCTGGAGTCCGGTGCCGACGACTATGTCGTCAAGCCGTTCAAGCCCAAGGAGCTGGTGGCCCGGGTTCGCGCCCGGCTGCGCCGGGCCGAGGAGCCGACTCCGGAGCAGCTGACGATCGGCGATCTGGTGATCGACGTGGCGGGCCACTCGGTGAAGCGGGACGGGCGGGGTATCCCGCTGACCCCGCTCGAGTTCGACCTGCTGGTCGCGCTGGCCCGCAAGCCCTGGCAGGTGTTCACCCGCGAGGTGCTGCTGGAGCAGGTCTGGGGCTACCGGCACGCCGCCGACACCCGGCTGGTCAACGTGCACGTCCAGCGGCTCCGCTCGAAGATCGAGAAGGACCCGGAGCGTCCCGAGATCGTCGTGACGGTCCGTGGCGTCGGATACAAGGCCGGACCCAGCTGACGTGACTCACCAGACTGACGACTCCCCGTCGGGCACCGCCGCCGACGGGGAGTCCGCCGTGCGCGGGGACGTGCTGAGCTCGACCACCGAGGGCCACCGGCCCCCGCGTGGTCTGCGGGCACTGCTCGCGTCGGTGGGCCGTCAGTTCCGGCGTCCGGTCCACCGGTTGCTGGCGCTCTACCGGCGATCGATCCAGGTCCGGGTGGTGGCGGCGACCCTGCTGCTGTCGCTCGCCGTGGTGCTGGTGCTCGGTGTGGTGGTGGTGGCCCAGGTACGGACCGGGCTGCTGGACGCCAAGAAGCACGCGGCCCAGGGCCAGGCCAAGGGCGGCTTCCAGATCGAGCAGGAGAAGATCAACGACGCGATCAACCTGCAGGCCAAGGTCGGGGCGAACAACGACCCGACCCGCGAGGCGAGCAGCACCTGGCTGATCAAGCAGGTCTCCGACCTGGCCAGCGGCGGCACCGGGGTCTACTCGGTGATCGCCCTGGTGCCGGGTACCGGACAGGTGGAGAGCGCCCCCAGCGCCGGTCTGCGCGGCGCGTACTACTCGGGTGACATCCTGCCCAGTTCGATCTCCCCCGAGCTGCAGGCACGGGTCGCGGCGGAGCCGTCGGTCTCGCACGAGCAGACCACGATGATCAAGCGTGACAGCCCGCCCTACGAGGAGCCCGGGCTGGTCATCGGCAAGCACTTCTCCGGGCCGGACAACAACAGCTACCAGCTCTACTACGTCTTCTCGTTCGGCCAGGAGAGCAAGACCCTCGACCTGGTCACCGGCACCCTGGCGACCGCCGGGCTGTTCGTGGTGATGCTGCTCGGCGGCATCGCCTGGTTGGTGGTCCGTCAGGTGGTGACCCCGGTGCGGATGGCCGCCGGGATCTCCGAGCGGCTCGCCGCCGGGCACCTGGAGGAGCGGATGAAGGTCACCGGGACCGACGACATCGCCCGCCTCGGCGAATCGTTCAACCGGATGGCCAACGCGCTCCAGGCGCAGATCCGGCAGCTGGAGGAACTCTCCCGGGTGCAGCGGCGGTTCGTCTCGGACGTCTCGCACGAGCTGCGCACCCCGCTGACCACGGTGCGGATGGCGGCCGACCTGATCTACGACAGCCGGGACGACCTGGACCCGATGGCGGCCCGTTCGGCGGAGCTGTTGCAGGGGCAGCTGGACCGGTTCGAGTCGCTGCTGGCCGACCTGCTGGAGATCAGCCGGTTCGACGCGGGCGCGGCGATCCTGGACGCCGAGCCGGTGGACCTGCGGGAGGTGGTCGGCCGGGTGGTCGAGGCGGCCGACCCGCTGGCGCAGGCCAAGGGCAGTGCGGTGATCATCCGTGGTGGCGAGGAGCCGGTGGTCGCCGAGGTGGACTCCCGGCGGATCGAGCGCATCCTGCGCAACCTGGTGGTCAACGCGCTGGAGCACGGCGAGGGCCGGGACGTGGTGATCCGGCTCGGTTCGGCCGGGGGCGCGGTCGCGGTCGGTGTCCGGGACTACGGCATCGGGCTCAAGCCCGGCGAGGCGTCCCGGGTGTTCCACCGGTTCTGGCGGGCCGACCCGTCCCGGGTGCGGACCACCGGGGGTACCGGCCTCGGGCTGTCGATCGCGGTCGAGGACGCCCATCTGCACGCCGGCTGGCTGCAGGCCTGGGGCGAGCCCGGCGGCGGCTCGCACTTCCGGCTCACCCTGCCGCGTACCCGGGGCGGCGAGATCAGCCGGGCCCCGTTCCGGCTGGAGCCGGAGGACTCCCGGCACAACCGCGGCCTGAACTCCACGGGTGCGCCGTACCGGCGGGCCCGCCCGACCGGGGCCACCGCGCTCACCGTGTCGGGGGAGCCCGGCGGCGAGGTGCCGGAGACGCCGGAGACGCCCACCAGTGGCTTCGGCAGCGGGCTCGGCAGCGGGCTGGGCGGTGTGCTGAGCATCGGCCCCGGGCTCGGCAAGGCGCCGACCGCACCGGTCTCCGACCCCTCGGACGTCCGGACCGCGGCAGCGGGGTACGGTGCGACCGGTGCACAGGTGGTGGTGGACCGCTCGGCGGTCCGGCCGCCCGCTGCGCCGAAGGCGTCCGGTGACGACGCCGACCAGAGCGAGACGGAGGGGGCCGAGCGTGCCGAGGACGGACAGGACTGACCGACGGGCCGTGGGCGCGCTCGGCATGGTGATCGTCTCGACGCTCACCGCAGGCTGTGTCGCGATGCCCTCCGACGGGCCGCCGGAGCGGGTCGAACTCCCGCAGGCGGGCAGTTCGGACAACCTCCAGGTCCGGGTCTTCCCGATCGCCCCGCACCCCGGCGACGGGCCGGAGAGCCTGTTGGAGGGCTTCCTGGGCGCCGCCAACGCGGACGAGCCCGACTACGTCACGGCCAAGGAGTACCTGACCGTGGCGGCGGCCAAGCGGTGGAACCCCGACGCGGGGGTGGCGGTGCTGGGCGCCACCTCGGTGGGACTGCCCGTCGACGGCTCGGAGGAGACCCGGGCCGTGATCAGCGTGACGGGCAACCAGGTCGCCTCACTCGACGGCAAGCACACCTACCGGACGGCCCACGACCCCCGGTTCGAGCGGAAGTTCACCTTCGTCAAGGAGACCGAGGGCAAGAACAAGGGGCAGTGGCGGATCGACGAGCTCCCGGACGGTCTGATCATCGATCAGACCACGTTCAAGAACGGCTACCGCGCCGTGCACCTCTACTACCCGTCCGCCGAGGACCCGTGGGCCGACCGGCAGACCCCGGTGCTGGTGCCGGACCCGGTCTACCTGCGGGGCCGAATAGACCCGTTCACCTCGGCCGCCAGGGCGCTGGTCGAAGGACCCTCCGGCTGGCTGGGCAAGGTGGTCGATCCGGTCTTCGACAAGACCACCAAGATCCGGGACGGCGTCACGGTGACCGAGGGCGGTGTCGCCACCGTACGGATCAGCGTGCCGGACTTCGGCGGTATCCAGCCGCGCTGCCAGCAGATGGCCGCCCAGCTCTTCCACACCCTCTCCGACCTGCCGGGCAAGTCCCAGCTGGTGCGCCTGGACCTGGTCGGTGACCGGGGCAGCTGCCAGACCGACGCGGGCCGCACCGCCCAGATCGCCCCCGGCGCGCTGGCCGGCGGCACGGCCGGGACGCAGCAGTACTACTTCTCGGGGGACGGGCAGCTGACCCAGACCTCGGGCGACCTCGCCAAGGGCGCGCCGGTGGCCGGCGATCTCGGGCAGGAGACCGCGCCGAAGTCGGGCGAGTTCGCGGTCCGCAGGGACGGCACCGAGGCCGCCGTGGTCGGTGCCGACCGCAAGAAGCTGTCGGTGACCGAGGGCGGCAAGCTCGGCGCCCCCGTGCTGATCAGCCCGGCCGTCGGGCCGGAGGACGGGCTGACCTCGCCCAGTTGGGACGGACGCGGCTCGCTCTGGGTGGTCGACCGGGCCCGGGACGGCTCCGAGGTGAAGGTGGTCCGCGGCAAGACCACCACGACGGTCCCGATCGAGGGGCTGGGCGGGCGCAGCGTGCGTTCGCTCAAGGTGGCCTCGGACGGCACCAGGATCGCGCTGGTGGTGGCGGAGCCGGGCCGTCCGCAGAGCCTGCTGATCGGCCGGGTCGAGCACTCCGGCACCCCGGCCGCCCCGGCCGCCAGGGTGACCGAGCTGCGGCCGGTCGGCACGGTGCTCAGCGAGGTGGTCTCGGTCTCCTGGGCCGACACCGACCAGCTGTTGGTGCTCGGCAAGGAGGACGGGAAGCTCCAGCAGCTGCACTACTTCGGCACCGACGGCTCGGTCAGCTCCGACTTCGTGCTCCAGGGCGGCGACTCGATGTCCTCGATCTCCGCCACGGAGGCGCGCGACCGCGAGTCGGACAAGGCACCCCCGGTGCTCGCCACCTCGTTGACCAAGCACCAGATCTACCGCCTGGTCGGCAACCAGTGGCGCGAGATCCAGGGCCAGCCGGGGGCCTGGATGTTCAGCTATCCCGGCTGATTCCCCGGCCGGGTCCGGCGGACCGCCGCCGCGACCGTGGCGGCGCCCAGCGGCGGGTGGCCGAGCGCGGTGAGCGCCCGGGCCGCTTCGGCCAGGGTGGCCCCGGTGGTCACCAGGTCGTCCACCAGCACCGGATGACGGCCGGTCAGCAGCCGGGCCGCCCCGGGCCTGGGAGTGAGCGCGCCGTGCAGATTGGTACGGCGCTGCGCGGCGGTCAGCCCGGACTGGTCGGCCACCGCGCGGCAGTGCCGCAGCACCGGCGCGGCCCGGACCGGATGGCCGCCCCGGCGCAGCTCCCGCGCAGCGGCCCTGGCCAGGCGCAGCGTCGGATCGTGGCCACGGGCCCGGACCGAGCGCCGGGTGGAGGGCATCGGCACCAGCAGCACAGGACGGCCGTCCAGCAACGGGCGGACGGCCCGGGCCAGCGCCTGCCCCAGCGGCCCGGCCAGCCGCAGCGCGCCGCGCTCCTTGTGGGCGATCAGCAGCCGCCTGACCGGGTCCGCGTACGGGCCTGCGGCGTGTAGTGGGGGGAGCCCGGGCGGGGCCGGCTGCGGCCCGGCCAGGCCCGCCCTGGTGGCGCTCAGCACGGTGCGGCAGGCGGGGCAGAGCTGGGTGCGGCCGGTCCGGCAGCCTGCGCAGGTGGTGGGCAGCAGGAGGTCGAGCAGTTCGGGTAGTTCGAACAGCAGGTGGACGGCCATGGCGGCCTCCTCGGGTGCGGCTGGGCCAAACGGTGGTCCGCCCTGGGGGTGTTGTCCAGACGTTTACCGATGTTTCACCCCCAGGAGGGTAAACAGGGTGGAACAGCTGTACCGCCAGCGCTGCGCCACTAGGTTGTTCGACCGGCACAAGGCTGGGGAGGCGAAATCCCGGTGTGAGGTGTTCGATAAGGCTCCAAGGGGTTTCAAGCGTTCCTGGTGGGGAGGAAGTGAGGTGAGGGCCAGTCGCGCTCGCCGCTCCCGGCGAACCGCGGGGTCGGCGACAGATGAGGTTGGTCCGGCTGGGTCTCAGTCCGGTCCGGTGAGCACTCCGGATCGGCGTCAGCACAAGGGATCGGAGTTCTGCGTGGACATCGTCGTCAAGGGCCGCAAGACCGAGGTGCCCAAGAGGTTCCGCGAGCACGTGGCCGAGAAGCTGGAGAAGGTCCAGAAGTTCGACGACAAGGTGATCAGCCTCGACGTCGAGGTGTCCAAGGAACACAACCCGCGTCAGGCCGACCGCTCCGAGCGGGTCGAGATCACCATGCGTACCCGTGGCCCGGTCATCCGGGCCGAGGCCGCCGCCGCGGATCCCTATGCGGCGCTCGACCTGGCCTCGGCGAAGCTCGACGCGCAGCTGCGCAAGTCGGCCGACCGGCGCCGGGTGCACAAGGGCGGCAACGGCCGCACCCCGATCAGCGTCGCCGAGGCGACGGCCGCGCTCGCCGCGCTCCCCGAGGCGGAGCGGCCGAGCACCGGGGCCAACGGTGCCGTTCGCAAGACCATGATGGGATCCCTGGAGGTGGAGGGCGACGGTCCGCTCGTCGTCCGCGAGAAGACCCACGGCGCCGTGCCGATGGCGCTGGACCAGGCGCTGTTCGAGATGGAGTTGGTCGGTCACGACTTCTATCTCTTCGTCGAGAAGGACAGCGGCCTGCCGAGCGTGGTCTACCGGCGTCACGGCTACCACTACGGCGTGATCCACCTGGCCACGGACGGTTCGACCGTCGGTGAGGTGGGCGGCGCCGGTGGTGCGATCGGCGGGCCCGACGACGACTGACCGGGCCCCGTTGCGACAACCGAACAGCAGTCGGTGAACGGGTGACCCCCGGTGGCTTCGGCCGCCGGGGGTCACCCAGCTGGGCGGGCCGACGGCGGAGGGTGATCGGGGACGGCGCTTCGTGGAATGATGGCCGGACACTGACGGGTCACGGGGAGGCACGGATGGGGGATCGATTCGGTCTGACGGCCGAACAGGCCCGGGAGGCGGCGGACTACCCGCCGCGCCGGGCCGAACCGATCCGGGTGCTGGTGGTGGACGACCACGCCCTGTTCCGCCGAGGCCTGGAGATCGTGCTGGCCGAGGAGGAGGACATCCGGGTCGTCGGCGAGGCGGGGGACGGCGCCGAGGCGCTGGTCAAGGCGGCCGACCTGCTGCCGGACATCATCCTGATGGACGTCCGGATGCCCAGGCGGAGCGGGATCGAGGCCTGCACCGCGATCAAGGACGTGGTGCCCAGCGCCAAGATCATCATGCTGACGATAAGCGACGAGGAAGCCGACCTCTACGAGGCGATCAAGGCGGGGGCCACCGGCTACCTGCTCAAGGAGATCTCCACCGACGAGGTGGCCACCGCGATCCGGGCGGTCGCCGACGGGCAGTCGCAGATCAGCCCGGCGATGGCCTCCAAGCTGCTCACCGAGTTCAAGTCGATGATCCAACGGCGTTCGGACGACCGGGAGTTGGTGCCCGCGCCACGGTTGACCGACCGTGAGCTGGAGGTGCTCAAACTGGTCGCCACCGGGATGAACAACCGGGAGATCGCCAAGGAGCTCTTCATCAGCGAGAACACGGTGAAGAACCACGTCCGGAACATCCTGGAGAAGCTCCAGCTGCACTCCCGGATGGAGGCCGTGGTCTACGCGATGCGGGAGAAGATCCTGGAGATCGGGTAGGCCCGACCCCCAGGATCCGACGGTCCGTCAGCGGTCGTTGACCTCCAGGAAGGTCCGTACGGCGGACTCCAGCGCGCCCTCGATCCAGGCCGGCTTCAGGCTGGTGTGCTCACCGGCGAAGTGCACCCGGCCCTCGGGGAGCCGGGCGGCTGGGTGGAGTTCGTGCAGCTGGCCGGGCGTGGGGATGACCGCCTCGCCGAGTGCGTAGCGGGCCCTGGCCCAGGACTGGGTGACGCCGACGCCGGTGAACTCGCGGCGGACCCGGGGCCCGAACAGCCGCTCCAGGTCGTTCAGCGCGAAGGCGTACCGCTCGCCCGGGGTCAGCGAGTCCCAGCGCATCGCGTCGTCCGCCCAGGTGTACGCGGCCAGCACCACGCCGCCCGGTGCGCCGTCGGGTGCGTGCGAGGGGAAGTAGGTGAACCGGCTCGCGCTGTCCGAGACGCAGCCGCCGCCGGTGAAGCCGTGCGGGCCGTCCTCCCAGAAGCGGGTGCGGAACTCCAGCAGCACCTTGGTCGCCGAGTCGTAGTGCAGCTCGGTCACCGCCCGGCGCTTCGGGTAGGACATCAGCGGCTCGATCCGGCAGAACCGCAGCGCGCTGAACGGGATGGTGACGATCGCGTAGTCGCCCTCGAAGACCTCGGTCGGGTCGGTCGGCGCGCCGTCGGGCGACTCCTCGTCGCCGGTCTCGGCCACCGTCTCGATCCGTACCCCGTCGCCCTGTTGGGTCAGCCGGGTCATCCGGCGGCCCATCCGCAGCTCGGCCGCCAGCGGTTCGGCCAGCTTGGTGGTGAGGGTGTCGGTGCCGCCCTCCAGCTCCCAGTAGCGGTTGGTCGGGCTGATCACCGCGTGGTCGATCAGGGTCGGGATCAGCGAGTAGTGCAGCCGGGAGGTCATGTTCTCCAGCGTCCCGGCGGCCTGCACCGAGACCGGGTCCCAGCCGGCCTCCTCGCGCAGGAACTGCCGGGTGGAGTGGTAGCCGTACTGCTGGAAGACCCCCGTCCAGCCGTCCAGCCGCTGCCGGATGTCGCCGGGGCCCACGGTGACCTTGGCGAAGGCCTCGTCGACCGCCTTGGCGGCGGTGGTCTCGAACCGGGCGCCGAAGGAGCGGTTCACCTCGGCGGGGGACTGCGCGTACGCGGCCTTGGTGGTCTGCAGGCCGTTGACCGCCAGGAAGGTGCGGAAGTTGGCGCCCGGCGGGCGGAACTCCCGCTCGGAGCCGTTGCTCCAGGTCTCGCCGGTGAACGAGCGGTACGTCACCGCGGGCGCCGCCCCGACGGCCCGGGTGCCCGGGGTGATGTCGGCGTTGTAGAACAACTGCCGCTTCAGGCCCAGCTTGTCGGCCAGTGCGAGCACCAGCGGGTGGAAGTCGGGCAGCCGCATCGCGCCGGCCTCGGCGTACAGCCGGGAGTCGGTGAACATGCCGCGGAAGGTCTTGATCCGGCCGCCGACCCGGCTGCCGTTGGCCTCGATGATCACGACCTGGTGCCCGGCCTGCTTGAGCAGGGTGGCCACGGTCAGCCCGGCGACGCCGGCTCCGACCACCAGGACGCGTTTGCGCTTGGTGCCGGTGGTGGCGGGGCCGGGCGGGAGCTGACCGTCGATCAGGATCTTCAGGTACTCGAGGGTGAGGTCGGTCCGCTCGTCGTCGGCGACCATCAGCATCTTGCGGGCCAGATCCCGGCTGACCGCCTCGTCGGCCCGGGACTGCGGCGCGGCCACGGAGCGGGGGGCGAACCCGACCGCGCCCGCCGCGGTCGCGACGGCGGCGGTGCCGAGCAGGGCGCGGCGGCTCAGCCAGGCCCGGGCAGTGGTGGCAGTTGGACCCATCGTTGCTCCAAACGGTCGTGGTGCGGACACCACGGGGCAACGGCGGGTGATCACCAAAGGCACGCCCGGCCGACGAAGATCACTCGAACCGACCAGCCGTCAGGCGAGCAGCTTCTCCACCGCAGGGCGCAGCGACTCGTCGTGCAGCGCCTCCACCCGGACGTCCGTGCAGCCGACCCAGGAGGCGGCCTCGCGCAGCGCCTCGGCCAGCGCTCCGACGTGCCGGGGCGAGGTCAGCGAGACCTGACGGGCCACCAGGGTGCGGCCCTCGCGGGCCGGGTCGACCCGGCCGACCAGGCGGCCGCCGGCCAGCAGCGGCATCGCGAAGTAGCCGTGCACCCGCTTGTGCTTGGGGGTGTACGCCTCCAGCCGGTGCGCCATGTCGAAGATCCGCTCGGTGCGGGGGCGGTCCCAGACCAGCGAGTCGAAGGGCGAGAGCAGTGTGGTGCGGTGCCGCCCGCGCGGGGCGGTCGCCAGTGCCGCCGGGTCGGCCCAGGCCGGTGCGCCCCAGCCGGCCACCGTGACCGGGACCAGGCCGGTCTCGGGCAGTGCGGCGTCGAAGTGCTTGGCCTTGAGTCGGTGATAGTCCATCAGGTCGGCCCGGGTGGCCACGCCGAGGGCCGCCCCGGCCTGGGCGATCAGCTGCCGGACGCACTCCTGATCGGTCAGGTCCTGCTCGAACAGCGCGGCGGGGACGGCCTGTTCGGCCAGTGCGTAGACCCGCTTCCAGCTCCGTCGCTCGGTGCAGACCACGTCGCCGAAGGCGAGCGCCCGCTCGACCGCGATCTTGGTGTCGGACCAGTCCCACCACTCCGAGGTCTTCTTCGCGCCGCCCAGCTCGGTGGAGGTCAGCGGGCCCTCCGCGCGCAGCTGGTCGAGCACCCGCAGGTAAGTCTCCTCGGTGACCTCGGCACCCCAGAGGTGGCCCCGGCCGCGGTAGCCCCGGCGGCGGAAGGCGAACAGCGGCCACTCCTCGATCGGCAGGATGCAGGCCGCGTGCGACCAGTACTCGAAGGTGGCCGCCGAGCCCCAGTACGCCGTCTCGATCGCCGGGCGGCCGACCGCGCCGAGCCGGGCGTACGGGATCAGCTCGTGCGAGCGGGCCAGCACCGAGATGGTGTCCAGCTGGACCGCGCCGAGGTGGCGCAGCACGCCCCGGACACCGGACCGGCGGTCCGGGGCGCCGAGCAGGCCCTGGGCGCGCAGCGCGATCCGGCGGGCGTCGTCGGCGGAGAGTTCGACGGTCGGGGCGGGAGAGCTCGGGGCGGTCATGCCCAGCAGCGTAGAGCCCGGGTCCGACAGCGCAGGTCCGGGAACCAAGGGCCCGTTTCGTACGTAACAACGAGCGCGAGGAGCAAGGCCGGTGGGTCGATTTGTCCGGACCGGGATGCTATCGGTGGTTGTGCTCCGACGGGTGACACGGTATTACCGTGCTGACGCACCTCCCGGCGCGTTGGACTCCTCGCATACGATGGCCCGTGCGGTGGGGTCGACCCATCGTGCAGTCGTCCAAAGCCAATCCAGGCAAGGAGCCCGCCCAAGTGTCCGTCTTCGACAAGATCCTGCGCGCCGGCGAGGGTAAGACCCTTCGCAAGCTGCAGCGGATTGCCGCCCAGGTCAACTCCATCGAAGAGGACTTCGTCAACCTCACGGACGACGAGCTGCGCGCGCTGACCGATGAGTACAAGCAGCGGCTGGCCGACGGCGAGACCCTGGACGACATCCTTCCCGAGGCGTTCGCCACCGTCCGCGAGGCGGCCAAGCGCGTGCTCGGCCAGCGGCACTACGACGTCCAGCTGATGGGTGGCGCCGCCCTGCACCTCGGCTTCGTCGCCGAGATGCGCACCGGCGAGGGCAAGACCCTGGTCGGCACGCTGCCCGCGTACCTGAACGCGCTGACCGGCAAGGGCGTCCACCTGATCACGGTGAACGACTACCTCGCCGAGCGTGACTCGGAGTGGATGGGCCGGGTGCACCGCTTCCTCGGCCTCGAGGTCGGCGTGATCCTCGGCAGCATGTCGCCCGCCGAGCGCAAGCGCCAGTACGCGATGGACATCACGTACGGCACCAACAACGAGTTCGGCTTCGACTACCTGCGCGACAACATGGCGTGGTCGCAGGACGAGCTGGTGCAGCGCGGCCACAACTTCGCGGTGGTCGACGAGGTCGACTCGATCCTGATCGACGAGGCCCGTACGCCGCTGATCATCTCCGGCCCGGCCGACCAGGCGACCAAGTGGTACGCCGACTTCGCCAAGCTGGTGCAGCGCCTGAAGCGCGACCGCGACTACGAGGTGGACGAGAAGAAGCGCACCGTCGGTGTGCTGGAGGAGGGCGTCGGCCGGGTCGAGGACTACCTCGGCATCGACAACCTCTACGAGTCGGTGAACACCCCGCTGGTCGGCTTCCTGAACAACGCGATCAAGGCCAAGGAGCTCTACAAGAACGACAAGGACTACGTCGTGATGAACGGCGAGGTCATGATCGTTGACGAGCACACCGGCCGGATGCTCGCGGGCCGTCGCTACAACGAGGGCATGCACCAGGCGATCGAGGCCAAGGAGGGGGTGGAGGTCCAGAACGAGAACCAGACGCTGGCCACCGTCACCCTGCAGAACTTCTTCCGGCTGTACGACAAGCTCGGTGGCATGACCGGTACGGCCACCACCGAGGCGGCCGAGTTCCACCAGATCTACAAGCTCGGCGTGGTCCCGATCCCGACCAACAAGAACCCGCTGCGGATCGACCAGCCGGACCTGATCTACAAGTCCGAGCCGGCCAAGTTCGCCGCCGTGGTCGAGGACATCGTCGAGAAGCACGAGAAGGGCCAGCCGATCCTGGTCGGCACCGTCTCGGTGGAGAAGTCCGAGTACCTCTCCCAGGAGCTCCGCAAGCGCGGTGTCCCGCACGAGGTGCTGAACGCCAAGCACCACGAGCGCGAGGCGCAGATCGTCGCCCAGGCGGGCCGCAAGGGCGCCGTCACGGTGGCCACCAACATGGCCGGCCGTGGTACCGACATCATGCTGGGCGGCAACGCCGACCACCTCGCGGCGGCCGAGCTGGCCCAGCGCGGCCTGACCGAGCTGGACACTCCGGACGAGTACGAGGCCGCCTTCCCGGCCGCGCTGGAGAAGGCCAAGGCCGCGGTCAAGGCGGAGCAGGAGGAGGTCCAGAGCATCGGTGGCCTCTACGTGCTCGGCACGGAGCGCCACGAGTCCCGCCGGATCGACAACCAGCTGCGCGGCCGCTCCGGCCGTCAGGGCGACCCGGGCGAGTCCCGGTTCTACCTCTCGCTCGGCGACGACCTGATGCGCCTCTTCAAGGCCGGCATGGTCGAGCGCGTGCTCGCGATGGCCAACGTGCCGGAGGACGTGCCGATCGAGTCCAAGATGGTCACCCGCGCCATCGCCTCGGCGCAGACCCAGGTCGAGCAGCAGAACTTCGAGATCCGCAAGAACGTCCTCAAGTACGACGAGGTGCTGAACCGTCAGCGCGAGGTCATCTACGGCGAGCGCCGCCGCGTCCTGGAGGGTGAGGACCTGCAGGAGCAGGTCGGCCACTTCATGGACGACACCGTCGCCGCGTACGTCGGTGCCGCGACCGGCGAGGGCTTCGAGGACGACTGGGACCTCGACAAGCTGTGGACCGCGCTCAAGCAGCTCTACCCGCTCACCCTGGAGCTGGAGGAGCTCGAGGAGGAGGCCGGCGGCCCGGCCGGCCTGACCTCGGAGTTCCTCACCAAGGTGCTCCAGGAGGACATCCAGGCGCAGTACGGCGCCCGCGAGGACCAGCTCGGCTCGGAGATCATGCGTGAGCTGGAGCGCCGGGTGGTGCTCTCGGTGCTGGACCGCCGCTGGCGCGAGCACCTGTACGAGATGGACTACCTGCAGGAGGGCATCGGCCTGCGGGCGATGGCCCAGCGCGACCCGTTGGTCGAGTACCAGCGTGAGGGCTTCGACATGTTCGGCGCCATGATGGAGGGCATCAAGGAGGAGTCCGTCGGCTACCTGTTCAACCTGGAGGTCCAGGTCGAGCAGCAGGTCGAGGAGGTCCCGCTGGCGGACACCGAGGAGACCCTGGCCAGGCTGGAGAAGGACGCCGCGGCGTCCCGTCCGGAGATCAAGGCCAAGGGCCTGGAGGTCCCGAAGCCGCAGCGCCTGCACTACACCGCCCCGTCGGTGGACGGCGACGAGACGGTCGTCGAGGGCGACTTCGAGGACACCCTCGGCGCCGAGGAGGGCGACGGGCTGACCCGGGCCGAGCGCCGCAAGGCCGCGCGGGCGGCGAAGGGCCGTCGCCGGAAGTAGGGCTGACCGTTCGTCAGGGGCGCGGGGCTTCGGCTCCGCGCCCCTCGGCGTTTCAGCGGGCCTCCACGGCGGTGCACTGCCACTGCTCGGTCCGGCGGTGGCGCTCCAGCCGGAAGGCCACCATGTGGTGCCGGGGGCCGAACTCGACCCGGACGCAGACCTCCAGGGCCCGGGCGGTCGGCGCGGAGTCGTAGACCCGGCCCAGGCGGTGCGCGGTCAGCCGGCCGCGTGGGCGGAGCGGTCCGGTCCGCACCAGGGCGGTGAGCTGCTGGTAGCCCGGCAGGCTGGTGTGCCGCTGGAGCTGTCCGGCCGGACGGTGGCCGGTGAGCACCTCGACCAGCCGGTGGGCGAACCGTGCCGCCAGCTGGGTCTGCCCCGTCCTGACCGGTGAGCAGGCGCTGCGCGGGTGACGCGGGGTCAGCTCGCCGACCGGGTGCGGACGGCGGGGCACCCGGTCGGTGCGGCGCCGGTGCGGGTGCTGCGGGCTGACCGGGTGGACCAGGGCGCGGACGTGCGGTGCGGGAACGGTCACGGCGGGCGCCCTTCGTTCGCGGATGCGGTCGGGTCCCTTGGTACCGGTGGGTCGGGGGCCGGGCAACGAAGCGTCGGATCGTGTCGGCGGCGGCCGGTGGTGTCACCTATCCGGGTGACGTTCGGTGCGGGGGCTGGACCCGTACGGCCCGGGGCGGTGCGTCCGGCTGACGGGGTGACGGGTACGGCAGGGCCCGAAGGGGGACGTTCTCGGGTGCTGCGCGGGCGCGGCGGCAGCCGTGGTCGCGGGCGCGGACGGCAGGATCGGGGTCGGCAGGATCGGGACCGGAGGTGGGCATGGTGCGGCGAGGACTGGTGCTCGGCGGGGGCGGGATGCTCGGTGCCGCCTGGACGATCGGTGCGCTCTGCGCGGTGGAGGAGGCGACCGGCTGGCGGCCGGGCTCGGCCGAGATCGTGCTCGGCACCTCGGCCGGTTCGATCCTGGGCGCTCTGCTGGCGACCGGCGTGCAGGCGGCCGACCTGCGGGACCACCAGCGCGGCCTGGAGATCGTCACGGGCCCGCTGGCGGGCATCGAATTCGACTACGACACCGTGCTGGGCGGGGCGCTGCCGCCCCGGCCCCGGCCGCGGATCGGCTCACCCGGACTGCTGCGGGACGTCGTCCGGCACCCGCGGGAGTACCCCTTTCTGACCATGGTCTCCGCGGTGGTGCCGACCGGGCGGGGCTCGGTGGCCCCGGTGGGCGAGCTGGTGCGCGGGCTGGTCGGCGACGACGGCCGGCTCGGGGCGTCCGGGCTGCGGGTGGCGGCGGTGGACTACCGGACCGGGCGGCGGGTGACCTTCGGCGACCCCGGCGCGCCGGTGGCGGCGGTCGACCAGGCGGTGATGGCCTCCTGCGCGATCCCCGGCTGGTTCGCCCCGGTCGAACTGGGCGGCAGCCGGTACGTGGACGGGGGCTGCTGGTCGGCCACCAACGCGGACCTGATGGCGGGCCGGGGGCTGGACGAGGTGTACGTGCTGGCGCCGATGGCCCTGCGGCCGTCCTGGCCGGACGGGCGGCGGGCGGAGCCCGGGACGCTGGCCGCGCTGCGGGAGTGGCGGCAGCGGGACCGACCGCGAGGGGTGCTGGTGCAGCTGGTCAGCCGGTACCGGCGGGCGGTGACCCGTCAGTTGATGCGGGAGGCCCGGCAGTTGCGGGCCGGGGGGATGCGGGTGCAGCTGCTGGCGCCGACGCTGGCGGACCTGGCGGCGATGGGGCCGAACATGATGGACCCGGCCCGGCGGGGGGAGACCCTGGAGACGGCGTTGCACACGGTGGCGCAAGCGCTTGGCAGGAGCTCTGGTTCTACGGTCTAGGGGCTCGGGGCTCTGCTGACTTGCGGCTCCGCCGCGGGGCGAGGAGGTCTGGCGTTCGGGTCACTGCGAAAGTGCCTGACCATTTACGTACGGATCACCTGTTACGAGGCCGGCGTCGCCCCGCGGCGGAGCCGCCCATCAGCAGCGTCCCGAGCCCCTGGTGGTACTTGCCTGAGCGTATTGTTTGAGGTTCTGTCAGCCGAAGAATCCGGAGTGCTCCCGATGCGTGTGTACGTGCCCACGACCTTGGCCGGACTGGCGGCGGCGTACCCCGGCGGGGCGTTGGATCAGGCGGTGGCGTACGCGGTGACGCCCGCGTTGCGCGAGTGGTACGTCAGCGACGACCTGGAGGAGCTGGAGTACGCGGCGCTGAACCGGGCCGCGCAGGCGGCGTTGCGGCTGCTCGCCGCCGACCCGGAGGCGCCTCGCCGCCGGGTGGTGGTGGCGGTCGAGGTCGCGGACTCCGGGGTCGGGGCGTTCGTCGGGGACGAGTACCAGGACCAGGCCTCGTTGGGGCGGGTGGTGCTCAAGGGCCCGCTGCCGCTGGCGAAGGCGGCCGCGGTGCACGCGGACGTGGCGGACGCCGAGGTGGTGGCGGACATCGCCGCCGCGGCTGCGGTGATCGAGGCGGCGGACAAGGGCGACGACGACGCGCAGTTCACCGTGGACGGCGCGGAGGACCACGAGCTGCTCTGGTTCGCCACCCAGGAGATCCCCGCGCTGCTGGCCTGACGCTTGGTCAGGGGGTGACGATCGCGAAGTTCGGGTCCGGCTTGTCGAGCACCCCCAGCAGCTTGGTCAGCAGGGTGGCGTCGCCGGTGACGGTGACGCCGTCCAGGCCCTTGCCGCCGAGCAGGCCGAGCAGTTGAGGCTTGGTCAGGGTCAGGCTGACGCCGACGCCGGCGGCCGGGGTGGTGCTGCTGCGGTAGGTCAGCACGCCGTTGGCCAGTCGCAGGTGCCAGACCTTGCCGAGGGTGGGCAGGTTCCAGTCCATGGTGAGGGTGAGGTCCCAGGCCCGGGGGCCGTTCACCCGGATCGCCACCGAGTCGATCAGCTGCTCGATGCTGAGTGCCATCAGCATGTCGGCACCCGTGGTGGAGGCGGTGGCGGGCTTCACGCCGTCGCGCAGCTCCATCGCGCCGGTGAGGTAGAAGTTCCGCCAGACCGCGTTCTCGGTGGCGTGGCCGAGGGTGTCGTAGACCTTGGCGAGCTCGCCCTTGGCCCGGCGGTCGGTGGGGTCGGCGAAGACGCAGTGGTTGAGCAGGGTGGCCGCGAACCGCAGGTCGCCGTCGCGGACGAAGCGCAGGGCGGTGGCGAGCGCGGGTCGCTGGCCCCCCATCGCCCGGACGTACCGCTTGGACTCCTCCACCGGCGGGTGCTCCCAGAGGTGTGCCGGGTTGCCGTCGAACCAGCCCAGGTAGCGCTGGTAGATGCCCTTCACGTTGTGGCTGAGCGAGCCGTAGTAGCCCCGGTTGGCCCAGACCGCGTCGAGCGCGGGCGGCAGTTGGATCTGCTCGGCGATCTCACGGCCCGTCAGGCCCTGGTTGATCATCCGCAGGGTCTGGTCGTGCAGGTACGCGTACAGGTCGCGCTGGTGCTCCAGCAGGGTGGTGATCTGCTCGCCGCCCCAGGTCGGCCAGTGGTGCGAGGCGAAGGCCACGTCCACCTTGCCCCGGAACAGTTCGGCCGACTCGCCGAGGTAGAGCGCCCACTGCCGGGCGTCCCGGACCTGGGCGCCGCGCAGGGTGATGATGTTGTGCATGGTGTGGGTGGCGTTCTCTGCCATGCAGACGGCCCGCAGGTCCGGGAAGAGGAAGTTCATCTCGGCGTGCGCCTCGGTGCCGGGCGTCAGCTGGAACTCGATCCGGACGCCGTCCAGGGTCTCGGTCTGCCCGGTCCGCGTGACGTACTTGGTCGGCGGGATCAGGCCGATGGTGCCGAGCGAGACGTTCTGCCCGAGGCCGCAGCCGATCTGTGCGGCGGCGCTCTTGGGCAGCTGCGCGCCGTACATGTAGGAGGCGCGCCGGGTCATCGCGGTGCCCGCGTAGACGTTCTCCGAGACTGCGTGCTCCATGAAGCCCTCGGGGGCCAGGATCGGTACGCCGCCCGCGCCGTTCGGCAGCACGCCCCGGCAGCCGCCGAAGTGGTCCACGTGCGGGTGGGTGTAGATCAGCCCGGTGACCTTCCGGTCGCCCCGGTGGGCCCGGTAGAGGCCGAGTGCGGCGGCCGCGGTCTCGGCCGAGATCAGCGGGTCGATCACGACGATGCCGGTGTCGCCCTCGACGATCGTCATGTTCGACAGGTCGAGGCCGCGGACCTGGTAGATCTGCTCGGTGACCTTGAACAGGCCCTGTTTGGCGGTGAGTTGGCTCTGCCGCCAGAGGCTGGCGTCGGCGGTCTTCGGCGCCGGGCCGGCCAGGAAGGCGTACGCGTCGTTGTCCCAGACCACCTGGCCCGCCGCGTTCTTCACCACGCCCGGGGTGAGCGCCGCGACGAAGCCCCGCTCGGCGTCGGCGAAGTCGGCCCGGTCGTCGTACGGCAGCCCGCCGGTGTCGGTCGCGCTCTCCCCGCCGGTCGGGCCCCTGCCGTCGGACTGCCCGATCGCCGCCGCGCTCAGCGGGTTCAGGGCGAGGGCCGCGGCTGCGGCACCGGTGGCGGCGACGAAACCGCGACGGTCGAGGGGGCTCATGGACTACCTCACAGCAAGAGGGGGACCGGGTGGTGACGCCGACCCTGCTGCCCGGCCCGGTGCAGGTCAATGGCGCGGAGCGGATTTGGGAAGGCTCCCTGCATCGGGCGGGGCGAGGCTGTGAACGGTCCTATTGCGAGGTCAGGCCGCCAGGTGCCGGGTGAGGAAGGCGACGCTGCGGGCGACCAGCGGCTCGATGTCGGCGCCGACGAAGATGTGGTCGGCCCCGGGCACGGTGATCAGCTCGACGTCGGTGTGCGGCCGTAGGAGGTCGGCGAGCAGTTCGCTCTGGCTGTAGGGGACGACCTGGTCGGCGGTGCCGTGGATGATCAGGACGGGCGGTGTCCGGTGGCCGGCGTAGCTGGTGGGGCTGGCGGCGCGGTACAGATCGGGACGTTGGCCCGGCTCGGCGCCGAGCAGGGCGGTGACCGGGTGTCCGACCGGGGGCAGCTCGAGAGCCGGGGGGAAGCCAGCGGCCGCCGAGACGAGTTCGGCGGGTCCGTACCAGTCGACCACCGCGCGGATGCTCCCGCTGTCGCCGTCGATGACCCCCTCCGCGCCGTCGAGGTCGAGCCCGTCCGGTGTCGTGGCCGGGGCGAGGGTCGCGAGCAGGGCGAGGTGGGCGCCGGCCGACTCGCCCCACAGGGCGAGGCGGGTGGGGTCGATGCCGAGCTCGGCGGCAAAGTGGCGGACGTAGCGGATCGCGGAGCGGACGTCGTGGAGCTGGGCCGGGAACGGCGCTTCGAGGCTGTGGCGGTAGTCGATGGAGGCGACGGCGATACCGGCCTCGGTGAGCGAACCGAAGAGGAGTTCGGCGGGCAGGGTGGGCGGCGGGTAGCGGCGGTCGCCGTCGGCCCAGCCGCCACCGTGGATCCACACGACCACGGGCACGGCACCGCCCTCGACGGGCGGCAGGTGGAGGTCCAGCAGCCGGGGACGGTAGCCCATGGTGCGGGCGTAGGTCGCACCATCGATGCGGCGGCTGCCGTCGGGGCCGGTCACGGCCGGGGGCGGCGGCAGGAAGGAGGGCGGGAGCAGCGGCGCTTCGGCGTCGATGGTCGGTCGGTCGGCCATGGCAAGGTCCTCTCCTGGGTGCCTGGATCATTGCGCGCACGGCATCCGCACGGCAGGACGGTGGTGCGGTGTGTCGGGGAAACCCATCCGGTTGCCCCCGCTGTGCGGTTACGGCCGCTGCCGTGCGGTCACGGCGCGGGCAGGAAGCCGCTGCGGGCGATCCGGCCGAGCCAGCGCGCCGACGGCTTGGGCACCCGCAGGAAGCTCCGCGGGTCGACGGCGATCAGCCCGAAGGTCGGCCGGTACGAGCCCCACTCGTAGGTGTCGAGTGCGCTCCGGTGCAGGTATCCACGGATGTCGAGGCCGTCGGCGAGCGCCGCCGCGAGGTCTCGGAGGGCCTGATCGGTGTAGCTGATCCGGCGGCTGTCGTCGCGGGTGGCGAGGCCGTTCTCGGTGACGATGACGGGGACGTCGCCGACCACCTCGGCGGTGTGCCGGACGGCCTCGCCGAGCGCCGCCGGGTAGAACTCCCAGCCAGTGAGGGTGAGTTCGGCGCCCTCGCGGACCGGGAGAGGGCCGCCGGGACCGATCCGGGTCCGGGTGTACGCCTGGACGCCGACCCAGTCGTCCTCGCGGGCGGCCTCCAGGAAGACGTCCTCGCGGGGGTGGCGGTAGGCCGCCATCACCTCCTCGGCGCCGGGGACGGCTTGGTAGCACTGGTTGGTGACCGACCAGCCGACCTGGATCCCTGGCGAGACCGCCCGGACCGCCGCGGTGGCAGCCCGGTGCGCCTTGATCAGGACGGCGGTCAACTCGGGGTCGGGGAGCGGTAGTCCGGGCGGTGGCGGATGCTCGGCGTCGGCGGCGGTGAGGGCGTCCAGGACGGCGGTGATGTTGGGCTCGTTGATGGTGCACACGTGCCGTACGCCGTCGGCGATCACCGGTGCGGTGGCCGCGACGTAGCGGGCGAAGCGTTCGACGGCGTCCGGTGCCCGCCAGCCGCCGCGTTCGGCGAACCAGCGCGGCAGGGTGAAGTGGTGCAGGGTGACCATCGGGCGGAGGCCGCGTTCCAGGGCGCCGTCGACCATCCGGCGGTAGTGGGCCAGGGCGGCGCGGGAGAAGTGGCCGGGCTCGGGTTCGATCCGGGCCCACTCGATGCCGAACCGGTAGTCGGTGAAGCCGAGTTCGGCGAGCAGGTCCATGTCGACGGGCCAGCGGTGGTAGCTGTCGGCGGCGTCGCCGCTGGGCTCGGGGATCCGGTCGGTGTGGTGTTCGAGCTGCCACCAGTCGCTGTTGGTGTTGCCACCCTCCGTCTGGTGGGCGGACGTTGAGGTGCCGAACAGGAATCCGTCGGGGAACAGGGTGCCTTCTGCGCAGGCGAGCATGGCAGGGCCTTTCGGTGACGTGTGGCCGGCGGACTCGACGGATCGGGAGGATGCGGAGTGCGTCGGCGGCCGCGCTGGGTGCGGCGAGGGCGGAGAGGGTGGGGTCTCTCCTGGTGGTGTCAAAGGTAAACACCAAAACATTGAGATGCAATGTTTTGAAGATTCGAAGGCCCGGCTAGATTGCCGGGATGAGCACTCGTGGCCCCCGGGGCCCCTACGCGAAGAGCGCGGCGAAGCGGCAGCAGATCATCGAGGCCGCACTGGCGGCCTATGCCGAGGCGGGCAGCAGGGGCGTCTCGGTCAGGGACATCGCCGAGCGCGTCGGGCTGACGGACGCCGGTGTCCTGCACCACTTCGGTGGCCGTGAGGCGCTGCTCACCGCCGTACTGGAGGCCCGCGACGCGGCCGCCGCCGAGCGCTACGGCGAGGAGGCCGCACTCTGGCGGACCGAGCTGCTGGCGGAGAACGCGGCGACGCCCGGCCTGGTGAAGCTGTTCGTGGACCTGTCGGCGGCCGCGGCGGAGCCGGGGCACCCGGCGCACCCGTACTTCACCGAGCGGTACGGGATGCTGCGGGAGCGCGTCGCGCGCGCGTTCACCGAGGCTCGCCCGGAGGACGGGGCTGAGGCCTCGGACAACGCCGGGGTCGAACCCTCGGAGGTGGATGCCGACTGGGCGGCCAGGGTACTGCTGGCCGCCACCGACGGCCTCCAGCTCCAGTGGCTGCTGAATCCGGCCATCGACATGGCCGCCGACATCACCCGACTGCGTGATGTGCTGATCGCCGTCCTGGCCGGGGCCGGGCTGCGCAGAGACGCCTGAGGTCCACAGCGCAGCGGGCCTGTCGGGGGCGTCAGCAGGCGGCCCTGACCGGCTGTCTACGCGCGATACGCTCGGCCTCTGCGCAGGATGCAAGGAGTGGTGATGAGCACGCACGAACGGTGGACGCGGCTGCTGGAGATCCTCGGCGAGCAGGGACGGATCGAGGTCGTCGAAGCCGCGGAGGTGCTCGGGGTGTCCACAGCCACCGTCCGCCGGGACATGGAGGAGCTCGCCCGGCAGCAGCTGCTGACCCGGACGCGCGGTGGAGCGGTGCTGAGCGGGGTGGCCTACGACCTGCCGCTGCGGTACAAGACGGCGCGTCAGGCGGACGAGAAGCAGCGGATCGCCCGGGCGGCGGCCGCGCTCGTTCCGCCGGGCGCCGTGGTCGGGCTGAACGGCGGGACCACCACCTCGGAGGTGGCGCGGGAGCTGGCGGCGCGGGCCGATCTGGCCGGCCACGGCCAGGGGGTGGCACTGACCGTCGTCACCAACGCCATCAACATCGCGCACGAGCTGGCGGTCCGGCCGTACGTGAAGACCGTGGTCACCGGCGGTGTGGCCCGGCCCAGCTCCTACGAGCTGACCGGGCCACTGGCCATGACGGTGCTTCAGGGGCTCGCGCTCGACTACGCGATCATCGGGGTGAACGGGATCGACCCGAAGTTCGGCGCCACCGCCCATGACGAGGGCGAGGCCGGGGTGAACCGGGCGATGGTCGAGCGGGCCGAGAAGGTGATCGCGGTGGCCGACTCCACCAAGGTCGGGAAGCGGGCCTTCGCGCAGGTCTGCGCGCTGAGCGGGATCTCGACGCTGGTCACCGACAAGGACGCGCCCGACGAGCTGGTGGAACAGCTCGCCGGGCACGGTGTCGATGTGCTGTGTGTTTGAGCGTCAGGCGGTGGGCGGAGTACGGAACGGGGCGGCCCAGGTCTGGTTGGCCTGGATCGCGGCGGGGGCGGCACCGCAGCTGTAGAGGCTGATCGGGGTGCCCGACGTGGTGGTGGCGCCGTTGAAGACGTCGAGGCACTTGGTGGTGCCGGCGAGCTTCAGGTTGCCGTCACGGTTGTAGGTCCAGGTCTGCCAGCCCGGGGCGGAGCCGCAGGGGGCGACGCCGACCCACTGGCCCTGCTGACCGTTGATCACACCGGCGGTGACGGTGCTCTGCGCGGTAAGGCAGAGGTTCGAGGCCCCGGCCTGGAGGAGCAGGATCGAGCCGTCGTCGTTGCGCTGCCACTGCTGGTTGGAGCCACCGGAGCAGGGGTAGACGTCGACGGCCGTGTTGCTGGTGCGGGACTGGTAGTTGTCCAGGCAGAGCGACGCCTTGCTCCAGTTGTTGCGGGAGGCGGTGATCTCGCCGCGCGGGGTGGTGGTCGAGCCGCTCGGCGGGGTGATCCGCAGCATTGCGCTGTCGTGCGCGCCGATGGTGAGCGCGACGGTGCCGGTCGAGGTGCCGGTGGTGTGCGCCCAGAGGTCGCGCACGGTGTAGCCCGCGCCGGTCGGGTTGAAGCCGGCCGTCTTCAGGTCGAGGGTGTAATTCGCGGTGGTCGCACCCTTGTTGAGCACCACCACGGCGCGGCTGCCGTCGGCCAGCGGCTTGACGACCACGTCCAGGCCGCTGGTCGCGGCCGGGGTCCCGTCCGCGTTGGCGGCGCCGCCCGAGACGCGCTGGCCACCGGCGCCGAGCGGGTCCTGGTCGACCGCGATCACCTCGCTGTTGCCGAGGATGTCCAGCGAGGCCCGGAGGTGACCGGCCTCGGCCGGGTGCGAGTCCAGGTACGAGGGGGAGAACTTGCGGGCGTCGGTGGAGATCACCAGCGGCGCGGCCAGCGCGGAGAACAGCGACATCTGGCTGCGCTCCTCGGCCGTGGTCATGCCGTTGTCGCCGATCAGGAGCATGTCGGCGTCGTTCCAGTTGCCCGGCCCCTGGTAGCGGCTGAGGTCCACGGTGGCGTCGAAGCTCTGGTACGCGCCGAAGTTGTACGAGGACTGCACGCCGAGCGGCTGGCTCCACGGGTCGGTGACGCCGTTGTCGCGGTCGTTCCAGATGTCCGGGGCGACCCGCCAGAGCTGGCCGAGGCCGCGCACCCAGTTCATCGCCGCGGACTTGGTCGCGCCGTTGTTGTACGCGGCGGGCGCGGAGATGTTGAACATCACGTTCGGCCGGGGCGTCCCGGCGTTGTTGGCGTTGGTGACGGCCGTGTTCACCGCGTTCGACATCCGGGTGTCGAGGGTCTGCAGCGGCTCCTCGGCCCCGCAGTTGTCGTACTTGAGCGCGTCGACGCCCCAGGCGACGAAGGAGTTGGCGTCGGCCTGCTCGTGGTACTCGCTGCCGTTGGCCAGGGCGGGCGCAATCGGCGTGTAGGTGGAACAGGTGTGGGTGCCGGAGGTCTCGTAGATGCCGAACTTGGCGCCCAGGCTGTGCAGGTAGGCGCCGTACGCGGTCAGCTCGTGGTCGAAGCCCGGCTGCTTGGTGGCGTCCCGGACCTCGGTCCGCGCGCCCCAGTTGAGGGCGCCGTGCAGGTAGCCGGAGCTGTTCCGGTACATCCAGCAGTCGTCGACGGTGACGGTCCGGTAGCCCGCGCCGATCAGGCCCGCGTCGTACAGGCCCTTGGCGTTGTCCTGCATGTACTGCTGGAACGAGTAGTCGAGCTGGGGCGAGCCGTCCAGCGGAGCCTGCGGACGGCACTCCGAACGGGCCCAGTTGTTGAAGCCCATCGGTGGTGCGGCGGCGATCGGCCCGCCCGGCGAGGCGACGGAGGAGTAGTTGGCGGCCGGCTGGCTCACGCCGTCGTTGGCGGCGGCCGGCGGTGCCACCAGGGCGGGGCCGGCGGTGGCCAGGACGGCGCTGAGCAGAAGGGGCGCGGCCCGGTGGAGGATGCGCTTGGTCATGAGGGTCCTTCCGAGTCTGATTGATATTGCGCTAATCCTGCGATGACCGCGCATCTTCAATCACGTGCGCCATAGCTTCGGGCCCGAGGGCTCGCAGCGTCAAGCGCCTGGCCGCAGCCGTTTCAGCTGCACTCCTGCCGCGCAACGCTTCGATAACGCCCGAGGACGGCTGCGCACGTCTGCTCTAATCTGCTGGCTTCAATCATGTCCGAGCAGATTCGGATGCTCCTGGTCACCCTCACGGACGGTGGTACTCCCGATGGCTCCGCGTGCCCTCACCCTCTCGGCCGTCGCACTGAGCGCCGTGCTCACCCTGTCCAGCTGCGGTGGCCCCGGGGCGGGTGATGCCACCACCATCCGGTTCGTCGCCGCGGACTACGGGGCCAACGGGCAGCACCCGTCCGAGGCGTACTGGCGGGACGTGATCTCCGCCTTCGAGCAGCAGCACCCGGGGATCAGGGTCGACCTCCGGGTGATCGGCTGGAACGACCTCGACTCCCAGGTCGGCACGATGGTGCGGAACGGCGACCAGCCGGACCTGCTGCAGACCGGCGGCTACGCCGACTTCGCCCGGGATGGCCTGCTCTACCCGGCCTTTGACGTGCTGTCAGGGCCGACGGCGATCGACTTCCTGCCCCGGATGGTCCGGGTCGGCGAGCAGAACGGCACCCAGTACGGCATCCCGTTCGTCTCCAGTGCCCGGATGTTCCTGATCAACAACACCCTCTACCGTCGAGCGGGCCTGGACCCGGCCAAGCCCCCGAAGACCTGGGCCGAGGTCACCGCCCAGGCCACCGCCCTGAAGAAGGCCGGGGTGGAGATCCCGCTCGGCATCCCGCTGGGCAAGGAGGAGGCGCAGGCCGAGTCCTTCATCTGGATGCTGGAGAACCACGGCGACTACCAGGACTACAGCGGGCGCTACACCATCGACTCACCGGCCAACATCGAGACCTTCACCCAGCTGAAGAGCTGGGTCACCGCGGGCCTGACCGAGCGCAACCCGGCCTCCGTCGACCGCACCGACCTGGCCAAGGAGTTCGCGGCGGGCAAGGTCGGCATGCTGAACGGCTTCCCCGGCCAGCTCGCCGACCTGAAGGGTATGGACGTCAGCTGGACCACCATGCCCAGCAAGGACGGTGTCACCAGCGCCACCCTGGGGGTCGGTGACTGGGTGATGGCCTTCAAGAAGGGCGGCCACCGGAAGCAGATCAGGACCTTCCTCGACTTCGTCTACGCCCCGGAGAACACGGTGCGGTTCGCGAAGGAGTACCACCTGCTGCCGGTCACCCAGTCCGCGCTCACGGCGCTCTCGGCCGACCCGGAGGCGAGCGACCTGCAGCCGTTCCTGCGGGTGCTGCCCACGGCCGGCTTCTACCCGCTCAGTGACCCGACCTGGCCGGCCGTCTCCGCCCAGATCAAGTCCCGGATCGGCGGCGCGGTGACCGACCCGCAGGCGACCCTCGAAGCCCTCCAACGGACC
Source organism: Kitasatospora sp. Root107 (assembly GCF_001424875.1). Lineage (GTDB taxonomy): Bacteria > Actinomycetota > Actinomycetes > Streptomycetales > Streptomycetaceae > Kitasatospora. The sequence continues at coordinate 31,741 of NZ_LMCT01000036.1, forward strand.
GCCGAACAGAGCGGCCAGTGACCCGGGCCGGTCGAGTCACCCGGCCGGGGTGACGAGCGGGGGAAGGCTGAGCACGGCGGCCAGGCGCGCGACGGAGCCGGGGTCGCCCTCGACCCGGACGTCCCCCGCCGCGACCGCGTCGGCCAGTGGCCGTCCGCCGTACACGACGCCGGCGAGTGCGGAGGGCCGGGCGGTGATGACGGCTTCCGGTTGTTGTTGGTGGCCGCGTGCGGCGTGCAGGGTGCCGTCGGCGATGAGGACCTGGAAGACCTCGTCGTTGAGGTGGAGCTCGTACCGCGCGTGCACGCCTCGGGCCAGGTCGGGGTCGAAGTTGGTGCGCAGGGAGAGGATGAATGAGGTGGGGCTCAGGTGGGCGGTGCGGTCGTGGGCCGGGGAGCGTACGGCCCAGCGGCCCAGGGCTCGTACGACGGGCTCGAGTTCGAGGCCCCAGTCGGTGAGTTCGTAGGCCTCTGCGGCGGTGGGGGCGGGGAGGCGGTGTTTGCGGACGATGCCGGAGGCCTCCAGTTCGGTGAGGCGCTGGGCGAGGACGTTGGTGCTGATGCCGGGCAGGTCCGTGCGCAGCTGGCCGTACCGCTTGGGGCCCAGCAGTAGCTCGCGGACCACCAGGAGTGCCCAGCGCTCGCCGACGAGGTCGAGGGCGTGGCCCGTTCCGCACGCGTCGTTGTAGCTCCGTTTGGTTGCCATGCCCGGAAGTCTAACCCGAGCGGTTTCGATTCAGAAGCAGCTGGTTGTTTTTTGCAAGCAGGGTGGCTATGGTGGTGATCACACCAGCTACGAGACATCGAGGAACTGCAGATGCGCACCCTGATCAGCACCGCTTTCATCTCGCTCGACG
>NZ_LMCT01000037.1 GCF_001424875.1 Kitasatospora sp. Root107
GGATCCTCCGCCACGCCCGCCGCGGATCCTCCGCCACGCCCGCCGCAGCCCGAACTGGCTCACGTCAGCCGTCGCAGCGATCCTCACCCTCACCCTCACGGTCTACAGCTGAAAAGGCTCACTGCGGCGGAACCTACACGGCGGAGCACCCAGCTACAGGCCGCCCCCGGCTGGGGGTAGCGCGGGTTCGACTCCCACTGGAACCCCTGGTCCCCGCCGCCGGCTCGGACCCCCGCCCGCCTGACCCAACTGGCAGAGGCGCCGCGTTCAGGACGCGGAGGTTCCCGGTTCAAATCCGGGGGCGGGCACCGGCTACGCGCCGGAACCTGGCGCTCCGCTACGAACTGCCATAGCCAAGGCGACGACCCAGCCGATCAATGTCCACCCGAGGAAGACGTTGATCACAACCACCGACCCTCGGTTCGGGACACCCCGCACCAACGCAATGACCGTGGGCACGAAGTACAGCAGCGCAGCCACGATCACTAGCACCACGAGGCCGACTGTCAGGCCATCAGAACTTGCCATGTATCCCCCTTGAATGGATTGAACTCCGGTGGAACAGACCACCGTTGACACAGTCTCTATCCCGGGTTGTGCAGTCTGTCGAGACCGCCCTGCCTGGCGGAGGGGCGTCGGCCATCCGAGGTCGGGCCGAGGGCGGACACCAATTTCCTACCCGAGGAGGCCGATGACAACCCGCACCATGCCCACTGACCGCTACGGCCCCGCACCGGGGATCACCCCGTTCAGCGTCCTCCGCAGCGACATGGGCCCGTGGACCAACCGGCGCCGCATGTGGCGGGAACTGGGGGTCGGCGGCACCGAGGGCCGGGAGCAGCTGGACACACACGGTCTCGGCGACAACTTCGGCGGGAAGGGCTTCACGGCCGCACCGTCCACGTTCGACCCGGTCCTGGCCGAGGCGTCGTACCACTGGTTCTGCCCGCCCGCCGGACGCATCCTCGACCCGTTCGCCGGTGGTGCCGTCCGTGGCCTCGTCGCCGGGAACGGCGGCTACCGGTACACCGGGGTTGACCTGAACCCCGGCCAGGTGGCCGTGAACCGGGACCTCGCCGACGACTGGCACGCCCGGCAGCTCCTCACCGCCCATCCCCACTGGGTAGTTGGTGACGCCCGGGATGCCCTGGCCGGTGTGCCGGATGGCAGCGCGGACTACGTGTTCACCTGCCCGCCGTACCACTCCCTGGAGCGGTACTCGCAGGACCCGGCGGACCTGTCCAACATGTCCTGGGACGCGTTCACTGAGGCGTACAGCGAGGTGATCCGGGAGTCTGTCCGGTGCCTGGCCAACGACAGGTTCACTACCTGGGTCGTCGGTGAGGTCCGGGGCTCAACCGGCCGCCTACGTGGCCTCGCTCCTCTGACCATCGCCGCCCATGAGGCGGCAGGGGCCCGGTTGTACAACGACGCCATTCTGCTGAACTGAAGTTCCCCGAGCCCCTGGACCGTAGATGACTGAGCCCCTCAGCCCTTGACCTCGTGCGCGCCTTCGACCGTAGCGAGACCCCCGGTAACCCCCTTGGCCGGCTTGAGGATGTACGCCTGCCGGGTGGGTGCCTTGGCGACGTCGGAGAAGTTCATCGGTACGCCCAGGATGTTCAGCGCCGTGGTCTTCCGGTGCGCAGCCGCGATGCCCTCCCGGGTCAGGTCCTTCGCCGCGCACGCGGCACTGAGCGCCTCCGCCGCCACCTGCGCCGCCGACCACCCGCTCGCCACCCCGCTGTCGACCGGCGCACCGGGGTACTTGGCCTGGTAGTCCTGCACCAGCTGCCGCATCGCGGACACCTCCGCGCTGACCGGCGAGATCGCGCTGACCACGTACAACTGCCGCTCCAGCGCTGCTCCGACGGCCGTGTCGAGCAGCTGCGGCGCGAAGCCCGGCGCGCTGCTGAGCACCGGAACCGCCAGCCCCTGCCCGGCCGCCGCACCCACCAGCGCCGCCGTCTGCTTCGGCCCGGCACTGATCAGCACCGCCTTGACCCCGGCCTCCCGGAGCGCCGAGACCTGCGCCGTCAGGTCCTGGTCGGTCGGCTTGATCTTCTGCTCGACCAGCGTCAACCCACCCTTCGTCGCTGCCGACTTGGAGCCCGCCAGCGCGTTCTCCCCGTACTCGCCCTCGAAGTACACGTGCCCGATCCGGTCGCCCGCCACCAGCCCGGCCTTGCGGGTGAGGAAGTCGACTCCGGTGATCATGTCGACGTCGTAGGTGGAGCCGACCACCTGGATGTAGGGCTGACCGAGCATGGTGGAGGCCCAGGCCATCGGCAGCGCCAACAGGTGCTTGCCGTTCAGGTCCTGCTTGATGGCCGCGACCACCGGTGAGCCGATCACCTGGGTGAGCAACGCCGCGTCCGGCTCGACCTCGGTGAAGGCGGTGACCGCCTTCTGCACGTCGTAACCGTGGTCCTTCACCACGATCCTGAGCTTGCGGCCGCAGATGCCGCCGGTGGCGTTGGTCTGGTCGACCCAGAGCTGCTGGGCGTTCACGATGCTCTTGCCGAGCGAGGCGTACGGTCCTGTCAGGTCGGTCAGGGCGGCCATCGTGATGGTGCTGTCGGTGACGCCGGGGCCGGTCTTCACGCCGTCCTTCCCGACGGCGCCGTCGGCCGAACTGCCCTTGGTGGAGCAGGCGGTGGCGGTCAGGGCGAGCACCGCGACGGCGGCGGCGAGGCGGGTGGTGGTTCTCACGGGGTGTGCTCCTGAAGGGTCTTGCGGGGGCGGCGCCGGGTCAGCCCGGCGAGCCCCTGCGGGGCGAGGGTGAGGACGAGCACGATGGCGGCGCCGTACAGGTAGCGGGCCGCCTCGCCGGGGGTGGGACCGGCCGCGCCCGAGCCGGCCCGGGCGAGCAGCGGCAGGTCGTCGGCGTAGCCGGTGAGCACCTGGGGCAGCAGGGTGACCAGTACGGCGGCGGCCGCTGCGCCGCCGACCGAGCCGAGTCCGCCGATCACGATCATGGCCAGGTAGTCGATCGAGAGCACCAGACCGAAGGTCTCCGGCACCACCCGCCGGAACACCAGCGCGAGCAGTGCCCCGCCCGCACCGGCGTACAGGCAGGAGACCACGAAGGCGGCTGACCGGTAGCGGGCCACCGGGACGCCCATCACGGCTGCCGCGACCTCGCTGTCCCGGACCGCGCCGAGCGCCCGGCCCGGGCGGCCGCGCAGCAGGTTACGGGCCGTCAGCAGTGCCAGGGCCACCAGCGCCAGGCCGAAGTACCAGAGCCGTTCGAGGCCGCCGAACGGCACCCCGAGCACCAGCAGCCCCTGCGGTGAGGCGTCCGCCAGCGCAAAGCCGAACAGGTCCATCGGCGGCACCGAGCGACCGTTGTAACCCCCGGTCACGGTATGGGCGTTGAGCATCACGTGCTGGCCGATGAAGACCAGCGCCAGGGTCGCCACCCCGAGGTACATACCGCGCAGCCGGCCGGCGATCGGGCTGAGCAGCCCGCCCGCCAGACCGGTCAGCGCGACGGCCAGCCCGAAGGCGAGCAGAGGTGGCAGCCCGAGTCCGGTCAGCCCGTCCGCAGCGCCGGCGGGCCCCGACAGCCAGACGTAGCCGTACGCGCCGACGGCCAGGAAGAAGGCGTGGCCGAGCGAGAGTTGGCCGGTGGTGCCGGTGAGCAGGCTCAGCCCGATCGCGCCGATCACGGCGGCCATCGCGAACAGTCCGCTCTGCAGCCAGAAGCCGGTCGCGTAGAACGGCAGCGCCAGCAGCACCAGTACGCCCACCCCTGCCACGGCCCGCTTGGAGATCTCAGACACGGGACAACTCCTTCGATCCGAACAGCCCGTTCGGCCGGACCAGCAGCACCAGCACCATCACCAGGTACGGCGCGACGTCCGCCAACCCCGTGCCCAGTCCGCTCAGTTGCTCCTGGTAGCCGGCCGCCAGCGCACTGCTCAGGCCGATCACCAGGCTGCCCGCGAGCGCGCCGACGGCGGAGTCCATGCCGCCGAGGATGGCGGCCGGGAAGGCGGCCAGCGCGATCTGACCGGTCGTCCGGTCCAGCCCGGGCGCCGGGAAGGCGGCCAGGAAGACCGCCGCCACCGCGGCCAGTGCCCCGGCCAGGCACCAGGCGGCGAGCCTGACCCGGTGCAGCCGGATGCCCATCAGGGCGGCGGCCTCCTGGTCGGCGGCGGCCGCCCGCATCGACAGGCCCCAGCGCGACCAGCGGAACAGCGCGAAGACGCCGCCGATCAGCAGCACCGAGACCACGATCCCGGCCAGCCGGGACTGGGTGACGGCCACTCCCCCGAATCTGGCCACCGCGTCGCCCCAGGGGTCGCCGGTGCTCAGGAAGTCGGGCCCGATCCGCGCGTTCAGCGCGGTCACCAGCAGCAGGTCGACGCCGATGGTGAGGATGGTCAGCACGGGTGCCTCCGCACCGCGCAGGCCGCGCGCGGCCAGTGCGTGCAGCAGCCCGGCCGCCGCTCCCGCAGCCAGCGCGCCGCACAACACCGCGAGCGGGAAGCCGACCGCCTGGTGGGTGGCGGTGACCGTCCAGCCGCCGAGCAGCAGGATCGAGCCGTGGGCGAAGTTCATCACCCCGGAGGCCTTGAAGATCACCACGAAGCCGAGCGCGATCAACGCGTACACGGAGCCGAGGGCCAGGCCGTTGAGGACTGTTTCGGCGAACTTGGTCACGCGCTCTCCTCCTTCTGCTGCTCCTGCTGCTGCCCGAGATAGGCCGCGATCACGGCAGGGTCGCGCTGCACGCTCTCGGGTGTGCCGTCGGCGATCCGGCGGCCGAAGTCCAGGACGGTGACCGCGTCCGCGAGCCGCATCACCATCCCCATGTCGTGCTCGACGATCAGGATCGAGATCCCCAGCTCGGCCCGGACGGCCGCGATGGTCGCGGCCATCGCCAGCCGCTCGGTCGGGTTCATCCCGGCCACCGGCTCGTCCAGCAGCAGCAACCGGGGCTCCATGCACAGCGCCCGGGCGATCTCCACCCGCTTGCGGTCGCCGTACGACAGCGGCCCGACCGGCTGCTCGAAGTGCGCGGCGATACCGAGGAAGTCGGCTATCTCGTAGGCTCGTTCGCGATGGCGACGCTGCTCCCGGACGGCCTTCGGCAGCCGCAGCGCGGTACTGGCGAATCCGGCCGTGGTCAGGCCGTGCCGACCGAGCATCAGGTTGTCGGCGACCGTGCCGGCGGTGAGCACGATGTTCTGGAAGGTCCGCGCGACGCCGATCCCGGCGATCCGGTGCGGCGCCAGCCCGGTCAGCTCCCGGCCGTCGTAGTGCACCGACCCCTCGGTCGCCCGGTAGACGCCGGAGAGCACATTGAAGCAGGTGGACTTGCCTGCCCCGTTCGGGCCGATCAGCGCGTGGATCGAACCCGGGGCGACGGTGAACGAGACCTCGTCCAGCGCGGTCAGCCCGGCGAACCGGACGGTGACGCCATCGACTCTCAACTCCGCTGCGGCGGCGGTCATCCGACCCACCTGCCGAGCTTCGCCCGGTGCGGTCCGACCAGTTCGGGACCGCTCTCGCCCGCCCCCAGGTAGAGCCGGCGGATCTCGTCGTTGCCCGCCAACTCCTCAGCGCTGCCGGTCAGTCGGACCAGTCCGTTCTCCAACACCGAGGCCCGGTGGGCGATCCGCAGCGCGACCGCCGCATTCTGCTCCACCAGCAGGACGGTGGTACCGGCGGCGTTGATCCGCTGCACGATCCCGGCGATCCGTTCCACCATCATCGGGGCCAGCCCGAGCGAGGGCTCGTCCAGCAGCAGCACCCTGGGTTCGGCCATCAGGGCCCGCCCGAGCGCGAGCATCTGCTGCTCACCCCCGGACATCAACCCGGCGGCCTGGCGGCGGCGTTCGGCCAGCACCGGCAGCAGCGCGAAGACCCGCTCCTGGGCGGCTCGCCGCCCGGCGGCGCTGCGCCGGCCGAGCCCAAGGCCACCCGCGCGCAGGTTCTCCTCCACCGTCAGATCGGCGAACACCCGCCGTCCTTCCGGCACTTGGACCACTCCGGCGGCCACCGCCTTCGCCGGGTCGCCGGTCAGCGGGACACCGTCCAGGGTGACGCCGCCGCTGTCCAGCACGCCCCGGTGCAGGGCCAGGGTGCCGGACAGGGCCCGCAACAGGGTGCTCTTCCCTGCGCCGTTGGAGCCCAGCACGGCGGTGATCTCTCCGGCCGGGACCTCCAGCGAGACGCCGCGCAGCGCCTGCACGGCGCGGCCGTAGGTGACCTGGAGGCGGTCGATCCGGAGCGTGCCGGTCGGGGGTGTGGGGGGACTCAAGGGGTTCTCCTCCGGTGCGTGCCCGGCCGGTACCGACGCACCGGCCGGGCCGTGCTTTTCGACATGCACGAGCGGTGGGTCAGGGGACCAGACGGCAGCCGGTGCGGGCGGCGTGCGCGGGGTCGAGCACGTTGGTCACCTCGTGCAGCGTCTCCGGGTTGACCTGCATGGTGGCGTGCTGTGAGAGGTCGGACCAGCAGAGGTCCTGGATCAGCACGTTGCGCACGTTCGGACCGCTCAGGAACTGGGAGTTGACCGGGGTGGCGACGAAGTCGTACCGGGTCGCGAGCACCGTGTACTCGACGCCGGGCACCGTGTCGCCGCCGGCGTTGGTCGCGGCCAGGAAGGCCGATCCGACCGTCTGGTCCAGGCAGGCCGGGCACCAGCTCTCCAGCAGCGCATCGGGGGCACCCGGGATGTCCTGGAGCAGGGTGGCCAGGCCGGACAGCGTGGTGCCGTGGCTGGTCGGCGAGATCGCCACGAACCGGCCCACCTTGGCGGCGCCGCCCAGGTTCTTCAGGTAGTACCGCGGCATCAGGCCGCCCTGCGAGTGGCCGACCATGTCGACCTCGGCGGCCCCGGTGGCGGCGAGCACACCGTCCACGAAGACCCGGAGCTGCTCGGCCGACTCGGCGGCGGGGGCGATCGCGGCCAGCAGCGGCACGCTCGGCATCCGGCCGTAGGTGGGGGCGAAGACGCAGTAGCCCTTGGCCTTGAGCAGCGGGGCGAGCTCGACCCAGTTCAGCGTGGCGGTGACGAAGGTGCCGTGCACCAGCACGATCGGCCGGGGGTGGGCCGAACTCGGCGTGCAGGAGAAGTCGTTGGCGCCGGGCAGCGCGGTGGCGGCGAGCTGCTGGGCGGCAGTGATCGCGGACTGGTCGGTCGCACCGGCGGGGACGGTGGTTCCGGCGACGACCAGCAGCCCGGCCGCGACGACCGCGGCGGCGCGTCCGGAGCGGCGCAGCAGGGAGCGGATGGACATGAAGTCCTCCAGTGGGGTGGGGGTTTCGGTCCGGCGGCTCCGGACCGGCGCACATCACAGCACCGGCCCGCCGAACCCGCCCAGTACCCGGCGGTAATACGTTGCCCGCCACCAACCCACCTCGGACCGGACTGTGCAGCGCGCACAGTGCGCCCACCGGCGCTGTGCGAAGGCTGTCCTCCCCCGCCGATCCGTGCGAACCTGTCCGGCTGCCCGGTCTCCCCCTTTTCCAACGAGCGCCCGGCCGCCGCCGTCAGCCGGGCAGCGTGCTCACTGGCTGCCGTTCACCACCGAGTTCTGGATCGCACCGGCGGACAGCTGACGCTTCGCCAGCAGCTCGTCGTACGTGCCGTTCCTGATCAGCGCGTTCATCGCCTTCATCAGGACGTCACGCAGCTCGCGGTCACTCTTGCGGACGGCGATGCCGAACGGGCGGGACTGGATCTGCGAGCCTGCCAGGTCGTACGTCTTACCCTCCCCGATGGTGGTGGCGTTGTGCTGAGCCTTCGGGTAGTCGGTCACGTAGACCTCGGCCGCCCCGGTGCGGACGAACTCCAACGCCTCCGCGTCGGCGCCCGTCTCCAGCATCTTGAGCGGCTTGGCGGTGTGCTCGCACGCCTTCTGCTGCCTGGCCACCAGGTCGTTGTGGGTGGTGCCCTTCTTCACCGCGACGGTCCGGCCGCACAGGTCGTCGATGGCGGCGACGCCCTTGGGGTTCCCCTTGCTGACCACCATGCCGATACCGGCCATGAAGTAGTCCACGAAGTCCACGCCGTCGTTGATCTGCTTGTCGTTCTTGTCTATACCCAGCTGGCGCTCTCGGGTGTCGGTGATCCCGGACATCCCGATGTCGTACTTCTTCTCGAACAGCCCGGGCAGTACGTTCGCGAACGGCCCGGCGTCCTCGAACTCGAACCGGACCCCGAGCACCTTCTCCATCGCGGCGGCGAGGTCGACGTCCAGGCCGTCCGGCTGGCCCTGTGCGTTCTTGAAGATCACCGGCGCGGCGGTGAAGGAGCCGCCCACCCGGATCACCCCGGCGGTACGGACGGCCTGCGGCAGCCGGTCGTGCAGCGAGGTCTTGTCGACCGTCGTACCGTCCGCACCACAGGCGCTCAACAACAGCGTGCCCACCACCGCGACTGCCACGGCATGACACCTGCGACTGCTGAAGGGGCTCATGTTCGCTTCTCCCGACTGATCGACGCACTGTGCGGCGGGTTCGGGACTCGGCGACGGCAGCCCACACCGACGGGACTCCGCCGGCCCCGCTCCGGTGAGATCCCACTCCGCATACCTGAGCGGCCGGGTCGGAACCCGGCAGCGCCCAGGACGGGAATGCCGGTCAGACTATAAGCCACCATGCTCACGCCAGCTGAGGCCGGGGGCTTGTGCGAGCGTACAACGTCAGCTGACGCTCCGGCAGGAACGTGTGGGGCGCCGCCGGTTGCGCACGCCGCCTCTCCACCCCCCGGCCTGACGCCGTCAGCCCTCCGAGATCTCGGTCAGGAAGTCCAGCGCGACCATCCAGGTCCGCTCGGCGGCCTCCGCGTCGTGGTCGGGCAGCTCGGGGTCGGTGTACAGGTGACCGGCGCCCCGGTAGCGGTGGATCTCGACGTCGGCACCCGCCCTGCTGAGGTTGAGGTACCAGGCGTTCAGCCAGTCCTCCGACTCGAACGGGTCGGGGTCGGCCACGTGCAGCTGGACCGGGATCCCGGTGGCGGCATCCTCACGGATGTCGGAGGTGCCGTGCAGGAGCAGCAGCCCGAGCGCCTTCTCGTCGGCCAGCGCGAGGTTCTGCGCCAGTGCGCCGCCGAGTGAGAACCCGGCGTAGACCAGGCGGGCGTCGCCGGTGAGCAGCGGCGCCACCGCGGTCACCGCGCGGCGCAGCAGCTCCTCGCTGCCGACCTCCTCCTTGTAGGCCATCCCGGCCTCGATGTCGTCGAAGACCCGGCCGTCGTAGAGGTCCGGGGTGTGCACCTGGTGGCCGGCGGCGCGCAGCCGGTCGGCGGCCTGGTGCACCGCCGGCCGCAGGCCGTACGCGGAGTGGAAGAGGACGATCTGGGCCACGTCTGGTTCCTTCGGGTCAGCTGTTCGAGGTACCGGACCATCATCACCCACCCCGATCGCCCCACCGGCCCCGGCCGCGTCCGCAACGCCGGGGTGAAGGGCCGACGAACAGTCAGTCCGCGCTATGGACAACTACTTACCGATCAGTAGCCTTGCTGGACGTGACTGAGCCCACCGATGCCCTGTCCCTCGCCCGGCCGCGTCGCCGCCGGGTCCTGCAGGCCGCCGCACTGACCGCCGGTGCCGCCGCCCTCCCGTTCGCCGCTGCCGCGCCGGCCACCGCCGCCGCTGCGCCGGAGTTCCTGCACGGGGTCGCCTCCGGCGACCCGCTCCCCGACGGGGTGGTGCTCTGGACCCGGCTCACCCCGGCACCGGACGCCACCCCCGGCTCCGGCAACGGCCCCGACACCCAGGTGAGCTGGCAGGTGGCGACCGACCGGGGTTTCGCCACCGTGGTGGTCTCCGGCACGGTGACCACCAGCGCCGCCACCGACCACACCGTCAAGGTGGACGTCCGTGGTCTCCGGCCGGCGACCACGTACTGGTACCGCTTCACCGCCGAGGGCGTCAGCTCCCCCGTCGGCCGTACCGCCACCACGCCGGCCACCGACGCGGCGCTGGGCCGGCTGCGGCTCGGCGTTGCCTCCTGCGCCAACTGGGAGGCGGGCTACTTCTCCGCGTACCGGCACCTGGCCGCCCGGGGCGACCTGGACGCGTTCCTCTTCCTCGGTGACTACATCTACGAGTACGGCACCGGCCAGTTCGCCGCCCGGGGCACCGTGGTGCGTCCGCACGCGCCCTTGCACGAGATCCTGAACCTGGCCGACTACCGTACCCGGCACGGCCGTTACAAGACCGATCCGGACCTCCAGGCGCTGCACGCCATCGTCCCGACGATCGCGATCTGGGACGACCACGAGGTGGCCAACGACGCCTGGTCGGGCGGCGCGGAGAACCACACGCCGGGCACCGAGGGCGACTGGGCGGACCGGGTCGCGGCGGCCAAGCAGGCCTACTTCGAGTGGATGCCGGTCCGGCCCTCGATCGCCGGGACCACCTACCGGCGGCTGCGCTACGGCAAGTTGGCCGACCTCTCGCTGCTCGACCTGCGCTCGTTCCGCAGTGCACAGGCCAAGGCGGGCACCGGCGAGGTCGACTCAGCCGACCGCACCATCACCGGCCGGGCCCAACTCGACTGGCTGAAGGCCGGGTTGTCCGCCTCGGACACCAACTGGCGGCTGGTCGGCAACTCGGTGATGATCTCGCCGGTGGCCTTCCTCTCGCTGCCCGGCTACCTGCTCCGCCCGCTCGCCCAGCTGCTCGGCCTGCCCGCCGAGGGCCTGGCGGTGAACCCGGACCAGTGGGACGGCTACACCCACGACCGCCGCGAACTGCTCGGGCACCTGAGCTCGCACGGCATCCGCAACACCGTCTTCCTGACCGGCGACATCCACTCCGCCTGGGCCTCGGACGTGCCCAACGAGGCCGCCACCTACCCGGCTTCGGGCAGCGCGGCGACCGAGTTCGTGGTCACCTCGGTGACCTCGGACAACATCGACGACATCCTCAAGGTGGCCCCGCAGACCGTCTCACTACTGGCCGCCGCCGCCATCGAGGGCGCCAACCGGCACATCAAGTGGGTCGACCTGGACTCGCACGGCTACGGCGTCCTGGACGTCACACCCGAGCAGGTCCAGATGGACTACTACGTCCTCTCCGACCGCACCCGCCGCGACGCCACCAGCAAGTGGGCCCGGGGCTACCGCACCCGCACGGGCACCCAGCGGATCGAGCGGGTCTGGTCACCGCGCTGACCCTGTGCAGGGCGCTCAGTTGCACTATCCAGGGGCTCGGGGAACTGCGAGGAGATCTGGCGTTCGGGTCACTGCGAAAGTGCCTGGCCACCCACGCACGGATCACCTTGTACGAGGTCGGCGTCGCAGTTCCCCGAGCCCCTACCTTCCGAAGCGTGTGCCCGTCAGGAGACCACGTCCTTGCGGGCGAAGCCTCGGAAGGCCAGCGCCACCAGCACCACCGCGTAACTGACCGAGAGCGTGACGCCCTGCAGCATCCCGCCCCACTCCAGCCGGGGCTGCAGGGCGTCCGCCCAGGCGTACTGCCAGTGCGCGGGCAGCCACTGCCGCAGATCGCCGAGTGCCGTCACCGCGTCCAGTACGCCGGTGATGATGGACAGGAAGACCGCCCCGCCGACTGCGCCCAGCGGTGCGTCCGTCACCGTGGAGAGCCAGAACGCCAGTGCGGCGATGACCAGTTCGGCCAGGAAGACGTACGCCACTGCGATCCCCAGCCGGGGCAGTGCCTCGGCCGCCGGGAGGGTCACGCCGGTCGGCAGCCGCAGGTCGCCCCAGCCGTACGCGGCCGTGCCGACCAGCAGGCCGACCAGCGGCAGCAGCAGCACCGCACCCGCCGAGAAGGCCAGCCCGACCGTCAACTTCCGGGCCAGCAGCCGGGATCGGGGCACCGGCGCGGCCAGCAGGTAGCGCAGCGAGGACCAGCCCGCCTCCGAGGCCACCGTGTCGCCGCAGAACACCGCGACCGGGATCACCAGCAGGAAGCCGGTACCCATGAACAGCAGGGTGACCGAGAAGTTCAGGCCCGAGGAGGTAGCCAGCTCGATGAAGCTGGTCCGGCCCTCCCGGCCCGGGGTGTTGCCGCCGAGCTGGAACGCCGCCAGCACGATGAAGGGCAGCGCCGCCAGCACCCCGCCCATCACCAGGGTGCGGCGGCGGCGCAGTTGGCGCACCGCCTCCACCCGCAGCGGCAGCGTACGGCGGGCCCGGTAGCCCGGTGCCTGTTCCACCACCGTGCTCATGCCGTACCCCCGATCAGCGACAGGAACGCGTCCTCCAGGCGGCGGTGCGGCCCGACGCCCTCCACCGGTACGCCCAACTTCACGAGCTCCGCCACCAGTTCACTCGCCGTCATCCCGTCCAGTCGTACCAGCAGACCCTGCTCGACCGCCTCCGCCGCGCCCACGCCCGGCAGTTCGGCCACCTTCTGCGCGAGCTCGGTGGCCGGGGTGGCCACCAGCAGCAGTTCGCCACCGCCGATGATCTCGGCCACGGGCCCGGAGCTGACCAGCCGGCCCCGGTCCATCACCACCAGGTGGGTGCAGCTCTGCTCCACCTCGGAGAGCAGGTGGCTGGAGACGATCACGGTACGCCCGGCGGCGGCGTAACGGATCATCACCTCGCGCATCTCCCGGATCTGCGGCGGGTCGAGGCCGTTGGTCGGCTCGTCCAGGATCAGCAACTCCGGCATGCCCAGCATCGCCTGGGCGATCGCCAGCCGCTGCCGCATGCCCTGCGAGTAGGTGCGCACCGCGCGGTCCAGCGCCTCGCCCAGATCGGCGATCGCCAGCGCCTCCTCGAAGTGCGCGTCCTCGGCCGGGCGGCCGGTGGCCTGCCAGTACAGCCGCAGGTTGGCCCGGCCGGTCAGGTGCGGCAGGAAGCCCGCGCCCTCCACGAAGGCCCCGACCCTGGACAGCACCGGCGCCCCCGGGCGGACGGCGTGGCCGAACAGCCGGATCTCGCCCTCGTCCGGTTGGATCAGCCCCATCAGCATCCGCAGCGTGGTGGTCTTGCCCGCACCGTTCGGCCCGAGCAGGCCGAGCACCTGGCCGCGCTCCACCCGGAAGCCCAGCTCACGGACCGCGTACCGGTCGGCGGAGCCGTGGTAGCGCTTGCTCAACCCGCTGATCCGGAGCGGCACTTCGGCCAGCGCCGGGTCGTACCTGGCCACCTTCGTCCGCCGGAACCTGACCAGCAGCAGGGCCGCCACCGCCACCGCCAGCAGCGGCAGCACCCAGACCCGGGCGGGCAGCGGCGCCGCCTCGGTGTGCAGCCCGTCCACCGTCGGCACGGTCAGCGGCCCGGCGAGCGCGATCCTGTAGGTGGCCGGCTCGACCGGCGACGCGTACCCGAGGTCGCTGCTGGCCAGCACCAGCCTCAGCCGGTGTCCGACCGCGAACTCATGGTCCACGGCGGGCAGTTGGACGGTGACCGTTTTCCCGTCCGCCGCACCCGTCACCCGCAGCGGCGCGGCCAGCTGCTGCGGCAGGGTCTGCTTGCCCTCAGGGTCGAGGTCGTACACCTTGGCGAACAGCACCGCGTCCGGCCGGTCCGCCTGCACCCGGACAGTGACGGTGGGCGCACCCGTGAGGTGCAGCGTCGAGTCGAGCGGGGCGGAGTCGAAGCTCGCGAACTGGCCCGGGAAGTCGATCGCCAGGCCCGCGCCCACCGAGGAGAGCTGGCTCAGCGCGCCGACACCGGGCAGGGCGGAGATGTTCGGCGGGGCGCCGCCGGGCGGGTTGGCGATGCTCTGCTCACGGCCCGTCAGCTCGACCGTCCGGGTGGCCGTGCCACCCAGGCCCGGGTAGCTGTCGGCGCTCGCGCCGCGCAGCACCGCCTCGAATCCGGTCGAGTCCAGGCCGCCGGTCCGGGTGACCCGGAAGGCCGGGCCGGTGTCGTTGTCCTGCTTCTTCAGGTAGTGGTCGAACCAGGCGGCGACCCGGCCCTCCACCCGCTCGCTGGTCTCGGTCCCGCCGTCGTGCCCGCCGGCGAACCAGTCCACCGCGACCGGTGCCCCGTTGGCGGCCACCGCCTTGGCGATCCTGTCCCCTTGGTCGAGCGGGAAGAGCGAGTCCTGCTGGCCCTGCACCACCAGCGTCGGCACCTTGATCCGCGCCGCCACCGAGGACGGGCTGGACCGGTCCAGCAGCCCGACCGCCTCGGCATCCGCCCGGCCGGTGGTCGCCACCCGGTCGTACATCGCACACAGCTCGTCCGAGAACCGGCCGCAGCCGACCGGGCCGTCCTGCTGCTTCGGCTGACCTCCCGTCAGGCCACCGGCCGATCCTGTGGTGAAGAAGATTCCGGCCCACAGCTTCTTGAACACCCCGTCAGCGCCGCCCACGGCCTGCGGGAACAACGCTTCGTTCAGGTTCCACCAGGTGATCTGGCTCGACACGGCGTCGATCCGGGGGTCGTATGCGGCGCCGAGCAGCGCGGCCCCGCCACCGTACGAAGCGCCGGTGATGCCCACCCGCGGGTCGCCCGGTGCGTCCAGCTGCACCTCGGGGCGCTGCGCCAGCCAGTCCACCAGCCGCTGCACGTCGGCGATCTCGCGGTCCGGCGCGTCCAGCCCGATCTTCCCGGTCGAGGCCCCGAAACCCCGGGCCGACCAGGTCAGTACCGCGTACCCCTGCCGGGCCAGCCGCTCCGCCTGGTCCCGCTCGCCGTCCTTGCTGCCGCCGAAACCGTGGGCGAGCAGCACCGCCGGGCGCGGGGTGCTGCCCGTGGTGAAGAACGAGGTGTCGATGCTGACCTGCCCGGCCGAACCGGGCACCTCCGGCATCGAGAGCCTGCGCTCCTCCTGCCGGACCGCCACCTGCTCCTCGCCACCGGCCGCCACCGCCGCCCCGCCGACCACCAGCACGGCCCCGGCCGCCGCCCCCGCGAGCCACCGTCTGCGCCCGGGCCGCCACCGACGCCACACCCCACCGAATCCCATGGTCACCGACCCTAGCCGCCACGGCGGTAGGAACCCTGTAAGCCCCCGCACCTCCCGCCCTGCCAGGGAGTTGACACTTCGCGGGGTCGGCCCGGCACTGGACTCTCCCCCCGTGGGAGGGTCCACCATGACGGTGTGCAAGAGGAACTGTTCACCATCGGGCGCTTCGCCCGCCTGTGCCGCCTGAGCGTCAAGCAGCTACGGCACTACGACGAGACGGGGCTACTGACGCCGGCCCGTGTGGACGCCGACTCGGGGTACCGCTACTACGCGCCCGAACAGGCACGCGATGCCCTCACCATCGCCCTGCTGCGCGGGATGGATCTTCCACTTGCCGTGATCAGCCGGGCGCTGACCGCCCAGCCCGAGTCCCGGGCCCGGATCCTGCGCGCCGAACGGGATCGGCTGGCCGAGCGCGTCACCCGGGACCAGGCGCGGCTGGGAATGCTGGAGCGGCTGGCGGAGGGTGGCCTGCCCGGCTACGAGGTGACGATGGGCCGAGAGCCGGAGCGACGGCTGGCCGTGCTGCGGGCGGTCTGCAGCCCCGATGAGGTCGGGGCAAAGGTCGGGGAGTGCGTGGGCCGGCTGCTGCCCGTGCTCAGCGAGGCCGGAGTCGGCTGGGAGCCGCCGCTGTGGGGGCTGTACCCGCTGGATCTGAACGAGCGGCTGGAGATCGCCGTCGGGGCGCAGCCACTGCGGGACGGAGCTGCGCCCGGTCCGGAGTTCGTGGTGCTGCCCGGCGGGCCGGTGGCCGAGACGGTGCACATCGGGCCGTACGCCCAGCTGCCCCTGGCCTACAACGCCCTCTTCGCGGCCGTCCACGAGCGGGGGCTGCACCCGCGGGCACCCGTACGTGAGGCCTACCTCGTCGGGCCGGCTGAAGCACCGCAGGAGGAACTGATGACCCGTCTGATCGTTCCCGTCGAGGAGGACGCGGCATGAGCCCGGTACTGAACGTCGACGTCCGCGCCACCCAGCACTGCGAGACGACCGCGCTGGGGGTGCTGCTGCGACACCGAGGACTCGACCTGTCCGAGCCGATGCTCTTCGGTCTCGGCTCCGGCCTGTCCTTCATCTACTGGGACAGCAAGAACATGGGCTTCCCCTTCCTCGGCGGGCGGGTCAAGCCCTTCGAGCTCACCAGAAACCTGGCCGCCGGGCTCGGGCTGGAGCTCCTCGTGCGGGAGACCGCCTCGCCCCGGCGGGCCTGGGAGCACGTGACGGCCGCCATCGACGCCGGCCACCCGGTCGGGCTGCAACTCGACAGCCACTACCTCGACTACTTCTCGTCGAAGGCGCACTTCGGCGGCCATGTGGTCGCCCTGTACGGCTACGACGAGCACACCGCCCACCTGGTGGACACCGACCAACAAGGCGGCGCCGTGGCCACCAGCCTGACCACCCTGGCGCAGGCCAGGGCGGCACGCGGCCCGATGACCGCCCCGCACCGCTCCTTCACTCTCACCACTCCACCGAACCTGCCCGCCGTGGCGGACCGGATCATCCCCGCCATCGCCGCCTGCGCCGACGCCTTCCTCGACCCGCCCATCAGCAACCTGGGCCACCGGGGCATCGAGAAGGCCGGTCGGCTGGTACGCAGTTGGCTCCAGCGCACCGACGACCCCCAGCGGGACTTCCCGCAGGCCGCGCTCCTGATGGAGCGGGCCGGCACCGGTGGCGCCCTGTTCCGCAACCTCTACCGCGACTTCCTGGCCGAATGCACGGAGCTGGTCGACAGCTGCCACCTGCGCACCGGCCACGCGCTGTACACCGAGGCGGCCATCCTGTGGACCGAAGTGGCGGCACTGGTCGGGAAGGCCGGCGAACCGGGCGAGGCGGCGTGTCTCGAACAGGCCGGTACGGTCCTCGGCGACCTCTCGCGGATCGAGCGCGAAGCCATGCAGGCGCTGAGCCGCCTGGCGGCATGAGGCAACCACATATCCTCTGGACGATCATCTGACCGGGCGTCATAGTGTCCGCCATGGCTTCTCTTGTACACCATGTGACCATCGACTGCGCCGACACCTACCGGCTCGGTTCCTTCTGGGCCGAGGTCCTCGACAGCAAGCTCGCCGACGACGACAAGCCCGGTGATCCCGAGGCCCTCATCGTGGGCGACCGCATCGACCTGCTGTTCGTCGCGGTCCCCGAGGGCAAGGCGGCGAAGAACCGCCTGCACTTCGACATCCAGCCCAGCGACCGTACCCGCGACGAGGAGGTCGAGCGCCTGCTGGCCATCGGTGCCACCCTGGTCGCCGACCGCCGCCGCCCCGACGGCTCCGGCTGGGTCACCCTCGCCGACATCGAGGGCAACGAGTTCTGCGTCGAGCGCAGCGCCGCCGAACGCGCCGCCGCCACCGCGTCCTGACACCCCGTCGGTCGGAGCGGCACCGCCGCTCCGACCGGTCCGGCGCCTACGCTCCCCTTCATGCCCACCCTCCACCTCGGCCGGATCTACGACCCGCACCACCCCGAGGACGGCGCCCGCATCCTGGTCGACCGCCTCTGGCCACGCGGCCTGAGCAAGGCGGCCGCCGCCCTGGACGGCTGGCCGAAGCCACTCACGCCCTCCACCGAGCTCCGCCGCTGGTACCACGACGGCGGCGACTTCCCCACCTTCCGCTCGCGCTACCTCGCCGAGCTCTCCTCCCCCGAGGCCCAGGCCGAACTGTCCTCCCTGCGTGCTCTGTTGTCCTCCGGCCCGGTCATCCTGCTGACCGCCTCCAAGGACCTCGAGCACAGCCACGCAGCCGTCCTGCGCGAACTCCTGACCGAGGCGGCCCCGCCCGCCTGAGGCGACGGACGGGACCACTGACAACGGGTCGGCTCCGCTCAGCTCAGCTCAGCGGGTCGAGCGTCATGTACGCCTGCTGCGGGCTGCCGTCGTGGACGAGCGACTCGTGGTGGCCGACGTCGTCGAACGCGAAGGCGTACGCGTTGCCGTCGGCCATCTGCGCGTGGATCTTCCGCGCGTAGTGGTTGGTGACGGTGTCCTGGTAGAAGCCGGCCGCGCTGGTGTCCGGCTGGTTCGGGTTGGTGATCAGGGTGGAGCGGTTGTAACCGGCGCACAGGGTACGCGAGATGGGGCCGCGGACCAGGTCGTTGGGAGCGTCCAGCAGCTTGTAGCAGCCGAAGATGCTGTCGGAGTCGGGCTTCTGGAAGCTCGTGACGACGGCCCCGGCGCTGTTGGTGAAGTTCATCGTGTTACCGGAGACCCGCCCGAAGTACTTGGTGCCGGGCTGGTCGGCGAACGGCGTGACGGTCAGCGTGGAGGTGGCGTACTTGCTCCACACCCGGTTCACGTAGTCGTTCATCGCGGTGGCCGGCAGTGCGCCGGACTCGATGCCGTGGCCTGGTGCGAGCGCCCGCAGGACGGTGCCGTCCGACCTGGTCTGGATCAGGTTCGCCCAGCCGCCCGGCTGGCCCTTGAGCGCGTTGTAGAAGCCCTGGTAGCCACCGGGCTTGAGGTGTCCGGTGTTCGTGACGGTGCCGTTGGCCGCCTTCACGCCGACGGCGTACGGCACGGAGAACATGTCGACCTGGGTGCTGTTGATCCACAGCCCGGAGTCGTTGAGCGTGTACTCCGACCAGTTGAAGAGGATGTTGCGGTTCGGGTCGCTCGGGTTCTGCACGGCCGGCTGGACCAGGCCGCCGGTGGTGAGCTTGAAGACCAGCTTCTGCCCGTACGAGAAGTAGATCCGGCCGGAGAACTTCGGCATCCGGATGGTGCTGGTCCCGCCGTTGCCGGGCCCGGCGATCGACGCATCGGGCGCGGGCACGGGCGGGTTCGCCCCGCCCGGCCAGGCGTGGAACGTGCCGGAGGCGTCGGCCCAGCCCTGCTGACCCGTGCTCAGCAACGTGCCGAGGTTGTAGATGTACACCGGCTCGGTGCGCCCCGAGTTGTTGGTGAACGTGAGCGGGATGGTGGTCGGTACTGCCGCCTCCGCCCGCTCCGCAGGAAGCGCCACGGTGATCCCGGCCGCCGCCGTCACGGCGACGGCCAGGGCGGCTGCGCCGATCATGCAGTGTGCGGGTGCTCGTCTCGTGCCCATGGGGGTCGTTCCTCCAGGTGGTGGGGTACCACCGAGCTGCCGGGACAACCGGCGAATGGGCCGGAAGGAGGGGCGACAGCCCGGCGGCGGTGGTGACGCCGCACTCTGAGAGCGCTCTCAGAATGCTGCCGCCGCCCGGACATGTCAATGGTCCAGACATCCCCACTGCTCCGTTGCCGCCAGCTACCGCGTCCTGGGCTGAAGCACCGTCACCTGGCCGCCACGCTCGGCGATCCACCTGTCGAGCGCCTCACCACCGAGCTCCGACGACTCTGCCCCGTTCCACAGGGTCACCGGACCGAATACCGATCCCGAGAGCCCACGGACCAGGGTGCTCTCATCCACCTGGACCTTGAACGAGTTCTCCCGAAGCACTGCTCCCGAGAGATCGGCACCTCTCAGATCCGTCCCGAGCAGCGAGGCACCGAGAATCTGCGCATCGCGGAAACTCGCCCCGGTCGCATCCACGCCGTACAACGAGGCGCCGGCTAGATCCGCTCGGTCCAATCGCGCCGAACGCAGCCCGGCACCGTCCATATTGGCCTTCACCAGACTGGCATCCGTCAGGTCCGAGCCCTCCAGATCCGCACCTTCCAGATCCGCTCGGTAGAACTCCGTACCGGCCAAACCGACGTGGGACATCATCGCGCCGACAAGAGAGGCCCCGGAGAGGTCCGCACCCCGAAAATCCCCTCCCCGCAGGTCGATTCCCGGCGCACTCAAAGCCGCAGCATCTGATCCCGCCCACTCCGCGACCAACTGGACTGCCACCTGGTCGGTGGGCCAGCCAGCAGGACCCCGACCGTCGACGAGGGGCCCTGCCCTAGGAAAATCAGGGTGGGCAGCCTCAATCTCGTCCAGTCGCCGCTCGTACTCCTGCTGCTGCTTCTCCGTGGCCAGCCACGGCATGCTCACCCCGTACCTGGCACAGAACTCGTCGTACCAGTCGGAGGCGAGACGCGCGCGTACCCAGCTTGCAGCGCTCCGGAAGCGGTCGTAGATCTCACGCACCCTACGGTCGTACTCGGCTTCCTGCTCCGGAGTGGCATCCTCCGGGCCTTCGACCCGGTACTTCGCGCAGAACTCGTGGAGCCACGCCGAGACCGCCCGCTGCCGCTCGACCACAACCGGGTCGACCGGGTCGAGCTTCTCCGACCGTCTCCCTGCCACATCGTCCGGCCCCACTTGCCCTCCAGCACCGTCATCGGATCGGCCGCGGCGTCATCCTGCCAGTTCCACTCCCGTAACGTCAGGCGTCATACTCCCCGACCCAACTGCCCAGCAGCAGGTGCTCCGGCAGGTGCTCCGACTCGACCTCGACCGGCAGCCCCGCATCGTGGTGCGCCAGGCAGGCGATCGCCAGCAACGGCAGCGAGACGAACCCGTTGGAGTCCTCCACCCGGTCCTCGTCCGCCGCCCAGTACTCCCGGTGCAGTTCCAGCCCACGGGCCAGCGCCGCGTTGAACTTCTCCCCGTCAGCGCAGCCGAGTCCAGTCGCGCCAATAGCCCAGCTCGAAAACCTGAACTCCGGTCTTCGGCTCACTTCACAGACGCGGTCCAGTCCCGGGTTTGCCGGCCGTCCTCGTCCCAGGCGTAGGAAGCAAGCTTCTTCCCCGATGCCGAGTACAGCTTGCGGGACTCCACCCGCCCGTTCTCGTGCCAGGCCAAGACCTCGCCCGTGAACGGCCCCCCGTCATAGAAGAGGCGCTCCTCCTCATCTATGTCGATCGCCACGTCGTTGATATCAATACGCTGCATTGCCATTACCTCGACTGCTCAGGACCCCGACGCGTCCAGTGCATCCAGAGCCGCGGCATCAAGGACGACAGGCGGCTCGGCCTGCAACCGAGATTCCAGACTGCCCCAACGGACCATGGTCACCCAAAAGTCCACCGCCCGATTCTCAGTCGCAAATCCGCCTCCGCGCTCGAACAGCAGGATCAGCGGCTCGAACGGGTCTTCCAGCGGTGGTCTGGGCACTTCGGATCGCTCGAGCAGTGCACTCCATTGGACGGCCGCCTTACACATGTCATAGGCAACCGGTAGGCCGACATGACGGTTGAGGAAGTCCTCGAACCTGTCCATCAGAGCTTCGGGGACACGTACCGCTGGGTCCACATAAGCGGCGATATCGAAGAATGGCCACTCCTTCACCGCCTGATATCGGTCGGCCCAGAGTGCAGATCTGCGGAAATATTCCCGCATGAGCGCAGCACGTGAATATAGGCAACTCATAGCCGCCTTCTGGTCGGCCCAGTTAATCGCCATCAGCCGTTCGACCATAGCCTCCGCCTGATTCTCGCTCACCTGAGCTCGCACCGGACCGGCATGGAAGCTGGACGGGGCAGTATTGTGCGCGCCAAAGCCGAGCAGCCCGGTCCTGTCCTGAGCACTGTTCTCTCCTTCTCCGGCTTGATCGGACCAGCTGCGGCTATGCAACCAAGGTGTAGTCGTCCTCGAGTGCGAGGAACCACCACCAGTCGGCACCCTCCTCCGCTGCGGCCTCCGGGTCGATCCGGGTGAGCGCCTCGCGGACGAAAGCCAGGAACTCATACCTCTCCTCGGGATGCCGCGCGGTGGAGACCGACAGTGCCCAACTGGTCAGGGCCTGGCAGGCGGCGAAGGCAAGCAGCGAGGTGTTGAGCAGCTCCGGGCTACCGCCTTCCGCCTGGTGCACCTGACCGTTGGCGTGATCGACGCAGAGCGCCGTCTCACCGTCGGCGGAGAGCGCGATCACGGTGAAGCCCGCGTGGTACTCCTCCGCCGACTCACCCTGCTCGGTGAGGTGTTGCTCCAAGGTCGCCAGGTTCTGCAGGCATCCGAAGGTCTCCTGCCAGAAGACCGGGAACCCGGGCAGCCCCAACGTGCACAGCACATGCACCACGTCCGCCCGCTCGCCCAGCGAGCCGAGCCGGCCGGGATCCGCGTACGCGACACCGCCCTGGTAGTACGGGACGATGTCGTCGGCCGTCAGCTCACCCTGCCCCCACCAGGCCTCACGGGGCGTCAGCACGGGCGCGGTGGCCAAGTCCCCTGTCCGGACGCCGACGATCCCCGCCGCCGGAGCGCCGAAGCTGATCACGGCTGCCCCGCTGTGGCCCGCCAGCAGCAACCTGCCACCCGGCAACGGGTGAGCGAGGGCACCGGGGTAGGGCGCGCAGAGCGGGAACACCGGCTCCTCCGAGCCTGCGGCGCTCCGAATCCTGACCTTCAACAGATCAAAGCTCTCGTCCAGCACCTCGATGGTGAACCCCGGATCGACAGCCGGGTACTCCGGAGCACCCGCCACCTCCGGGAAGTCGTCCACGGCCTCGCCGATCTGTTCGCCGTCCGCGAGGGCGTACCACCGGTAGCGCTGATCGTGGGCGGAGTGCAGGCAGACCTCACCCCCCGCCCCGTCCGAAGCCGAACGCCAGCCGGCCACCTGGACCGGACCGGTCCACCCCGGGGCGAACTCCCGAGTGTCGAAGACGCCGAGCGGCCGCCAGCGGGCCCAGTCGGCCCTCCAAGGCAGCTGCAGGCCCAACTCGTCCAGACCGGCCACCAGTTCACGATCGCCCCAGCCCTGCGCGGCGAACCGGAGTCGGGACGCCCACTCAGCAACCCCGCAATGCAGATCCTCGCGGTACAGCCGGACCGCCTCCACCACCGCACCGCGTATCCGCCGGGCCACCTGGTCGACACCCGGGCCACCCACCGCCGCGACCACCTCGGCCAGAGCCTGCAGGTCGGACAGCAGCAGGACCCGAACATCCGCCGGATACTCGTCGAGCCGGCCGACGGCCAGCGCATGCTCCAGCGCGGAGCCGAGTTCGCTGCTCAAGCCCCTGCGCTCCAAGCGCGGGTCGCCCGACCGTCCTCGTCCCAGGCGTAGCCGGCTACTTCCCTGCTCGCCTCGGTGAACAGCCTTCGGGACTCCAACCGCCCGTTCAGATGCCAGGTCAACGCCTCACCGACGAGACCGCCTTGGACGAACTCGCCCTGAGCCTTCGGGCTTCCGTCCAGGTAGCACAGCCGCCACGGACCGTTGAGCCACCCGTCCCGGTACGTCTCCAGCGAGGTCGGGTCGTCCAGCGCCCCCTCCACCACCTCACCCGAGAACGGCACCCCGTCGTAGGTCAGACGCTGCCCCGCATCCATGCCGACCATCGGATCACTGACATCAACTCGCCGCTCCACGCTCGCCTTTCGAACCTTCGGGGCCACATTCACAACAGGATCGGCTCGTCGCCTCCGGGCTGCTATCAGGCCTCCGGCCAGGAGTAGACAAGTACGCCACCGGCGGTCCAGCTGTACTCGGCCGTCAACTGCCCCGCCTCGGAGTAGAGCTTGCGGCCGGCCAACCGACCGTTCTCATGCCACTTCTGGAATTCCCCGACCAACCGGCCCTCGTGATACTGCCCGTCCACCTTCAAGGCAGCATCCAAGAACCCAGCGGGTGCTTGGCAAGTAGGTAATCGAATTAGACACGAATATCTGCCGCCCAGGATGCCCGCTCAACAATGGCCCGGACATCCTGCATAGAATCGTGGGCGAGCTCGATTCCCAAATACTGCCCGATGAAGTCGGTTGGGGCTTTTTCGATACTCATGATCAGGAGTGCTTCCCGCCCTCAGGGTTGACAAAGGATGTATGCAGGTGGAACTCACCCGCCCGCCGAGTCCACCTTGTAGACCAGAACGATTTCCCCGCCATCAAAGTCGACTGTAGGCACTTACTGGGATCGTTCGGATCCTTGTAGAACCCCGTGAGACGTTCGTGGCGTAGACGACCCGGCGGACCTCGGGCAGGAACCGCACGAACGTCACGAAGTGCTCCCAGCCCCGGGTCCACACCCCGACCATCGCCGGACACCGGGTGCCCTACTCGGTCTCGAACTCGCGGAACCTGGCCCGACCGCACGGCGACCGGCAGCCGGGAATCGTCACCGAAACGCACGGAGCCTCAGGTCCGCTCCTGTCTGGCGAGCCCCTGGGAGCCCAGAGCCTGCCCAGCTCGGGAACAGAGCGGGCGGCTCAGGCCCTGACAGTTCAGGATTCGGGGGTCACAGCGTCACCACTGAACCGGACCTGTCCTTCCATCATCCCGGCTGGTCGGACGCAAGCCAGCAGTTCAGGTCTGGTACTCGCCGAACCAGCTGCGGCGCAGCAGGTGCTTGGGCAGGTACTCGGACTCAACCGTCACCGGCACGTCGTTGTCGTACGCCAGGCAGGCGATGGCGAGCAGGGGCAGGGAGATGAAGCCGTCGGAGTCCCCCGCACGCTCTTCGTCCGCCGACCAGAACTCCCGGTGCAGTTCAAGCCCTTGTAGCAGTGCTGAGTCGAACTTTTCCTGGTCCCGCCGCAAGAACTGGTAGAACGCGGCGATCGGCGGATACAGCACCTTGAGCAACACCTCACGGTCCGCGACCCGAGCAACATCCGGGTCCGTACCGTCGATCGCCGCAAGCAGCTTCTCCGTCAGGTCCGGAGTACGACGCCAGTACGCCTGCAACGCCTCGACCCACGAATAGACGTACTCGTCGAACACCGCACCCGACCCGCGCAGCACGTCCACCGGCACCGCACTCAGCATGTCCAAACGCGCGCGTTCCCGGCAGATGACGGCCAGCCAGAACGCGTCGAGCCACGCACCCGCATCCGTGTAGAACTTCGGCCCGGTCGCCGGGATCTGCCGCACCTCACGCCCGACCCGACACTCGACCGAACCCTCGGCAGTCGCTGCCGCGAAAACCCCCGAACTCGCCTGCATCGCCCGGATGTACGCGTTCCAGGTACCGAGCTCCTCAGCCTCCGGGTCCAGCACACTAAGCTTCCGAGCCAGAATCAGCGCAGTGTCCACCGCACTACTGAGGTGCCAAGCCGTCAGCGGATCCGCCGCGAGCTCCTCATCGAGAACCTCGGCGAGCACCCCAACCGCCTTCGCGAGGTTGCCGCTCTCCAACACATGGCGAGCCACAGTCGTCGTCATTCGCACTACCCCCCTAGGGCTCGATGTCGATGTCGAACTGCTTCATCTTGTAGCCATCGTACTGGCCGTCCTTGACCTTAGCCTGAACCAGAACGTAGTCGAGCTTTCCGCTCGCCCAGGCCGCTTCGAGCTCCTTCGCCAGACGCAGCTCCGTCCCATCGTCATCCTTGCGTTTCTTCATCTGGTTGATGATCGCCTTGAAGTACTCCGGGTGTCCCTGCATCACCTGACGCCCGTCCAGGGCCTTCCGGTCGCCCAGTCCGGCAGTCGGTGCCTTCGCCTCAACTACGACGAAGCCCCCGTCCTCTCGACGCCAGATCTGATCGAACCGGTTGTTGCCTTCCTTCCGGTCATCTTTTCGCTCGGCATCGGGGTAGGTCGCCGGAATGGCGTGATACTCGGCAGCGCGGTCGCCCAGTTCCTCGCCCGCCTTGCCCATCTCATGGTGCGGGGCCTTGTGCTCTTGGTGCAGCCTGTCGTACTCGGCCTTCGCCTCCGCGTCGCCAGGGTTCTTCTCGTGCTTCTCCTTCGCTTCCTTCAGCGCGTCTTCGGCCGCCCGGTCTGCCGCCAGTGCCTGTTCACGACGCTCGATGGATTCGTCGATCTGGCGCATTCGCTCGCGGTCAGCGGGCGAGGCCGAGAGGTCAGCGGCATCACCCTTATAGCTCTCGGCGAGTGGGGGCGGCGCGTCCTGGGCCGCGATCCACTTTCCAGGATTGTCCGCATCTCCTTCGACCCACCTGAGTTGAGGGATCTCGTGCCCGTTCTCATCCTTCATGCCGATGCGGGTTCGGTGACCGTCGACGTTGTAGTGCTTCTTCAACCACTCCCCGTCCGCCTCGTTGGCCCTTTCGACCTGCTTTCGGACTCGCTCCCGATCGGCGTCAGCGGCACTCGTGTCATCCGGCGACGGACCCGTCGAGTTATCGGCCCCGCCGGCCAGTTCTTCGGGGGCGCGGCGGTCGTTGTCGGGGTTGTGGTTGGGGTCGGCCGACGGTGCGGGCTCGGTGGGGTTGCGGTCGCGGTCGAGGGGGATGGCGAAGACGCCGTTGTCGCCGTTGTGGAGGGGCTGGTCGCTGCGCTGGCCGGTCTGGCCGTCGATGTAGGTGATGGTGCCGTTGTGGTTGGCGACGTTCCAGGCGTGCGAGCGGCCGTCGTTGTCGGTGGTGATGATGACGGCCTGGGAGCCGTGGCCGTTCTGACGGAGCGTGTCCTCGATGCGGCGGAACGCTTCGGGGCCGTCGCCCATGTCGTTGAACTTGGCGCCGAAGGCGTTCTCGATCCGGTCGCGGCCGTTGCGGTCACCGCGGTCCGAGGGGTTGCCGTCGGCGTCGTAGTCGGGGGTGCGGGCGGCGGCGGGGGTGGGGTTGCCGCTGAGGTTGTCGACGACGGCGAGGGCTGTGTCGGGGCAATTGTTGTTGCGGCCGGGGGCGTTGGGGTCGTCGCCGTTGACGGCGGCGACCCAGTTGCCCTCGTTGGGATCGGGGTGGCTCACCGGGGTGCCGTCGGGGTTCCGGGGGAACTCGTCGTCGACCCGCTTCTGGTCACGGTCAGTGGGGTCGATGTAGCCGCCCGGACTGTCGAGAGGACGGTCGGCAGTGGCGGGGCGGTGGGGCTCCTTGGTGGCGGCGTCGTCGGGGCGCGTGGAGTCCTGGCCGGTGGGGTCCAGACGCGAGCCGATGTCAGGACTGGTGCTGTCCGGCCGAGCCGTGTCCGGGCGGGTGTTGTTCGAGTCGGTCGGGTCCAGGCGTGACGGGATGTCAGGGCGGGTGCCGTCCGAACGGGTGCCGTCCGGGCGAGTGGCGTTCGAACCGGTCGGGTCCAGGCGCGACCCGAGGTCCGGGCGGGTGCCGTCCGGTCGAGTGCTGTCGGGACGGGTGGTGCTCGAGCCCGTGGGGTCCAGGCGCGACCCGACGTCCGGACGAGTCGCGTCAGGGCGCTTCGAGTCGGGCCGGGTGGCATTCGAACCGGTCGGGTCCAGACGCGAACCGAGGTCCGGGCGGGTGCTGTCCGGGCGCGTCGCGTCGGGGCGGGTGGTGCTGGAGCCGGTCGGGTCCAGACGTGACGGGATGTCAGGTCGGGCGGTGGGGTTGTTGGCGTAGCTGGTGCGCGGGTCGGGGCGGCCTGTTCCGGGGCCACGGTCGGCGGCCGGGCGGGGGGTCAGGGTCGGGCCGTCGTGGTCCGGGCGGCGCTGCGGCTGGACGGTGGGTGCCGGTGCCGGGGTGGACGGCGCGGTCGGCCGGCCGGCCGCCGGTGTGGTCGGGTTCGAGGCCGTCGGGTTGCCCGCGTGCGGCACGCCACCGGGCATACCACCGGGGGTGGCGGCCGGGTTCGTCGGGTTGGCGGTATCCGTTGTCGGTTGCGGGGTGGGGCGGTGGTCCGGGCCGGACGTTGGCGGCGCGGTCGCGGTGGCCCCCAGGCCGGCGGTGTTCAGGCGCGGGGCGGACGTGGCGGARCTGTCSGTCGTGGTCGGGGTGCCACCGGCCGGATCCGCGAAGGCGGTCCGCGGGTCCACCCGGGTCGGGGCCGGACCGCTGTCGGGTGAGGCGTGGTCAGGCGCCGGGGCGTGTGCGGGGGTTCGCGCGTCCGGTGTGGAGGCGGCGGGCTGTGGGACGGCGTCGGGGCGGGTCTGGGCCGGAGTGCTCTCGTGCCGGGGTGCGGGTATATCCGCCGGGGCGGGCGTGTGGCTCGGCGTCGGGTCGACGGGGCGTACCGGGCCGTAGCTGGGACGGCTGTCGTCSCCACGCGGGGGCGGGGTGTGCTCGGCGGGAGCGGGACGGCTGCCGGGGTCGTGGTCGGGCGTACGGGTGGGACCGGTGTTCTCGGGCGGACCCGGGTGGGGGCGGCTGTCGCCACTGTCCGGTGTACGGGACGGACCGTCGGAGGCGGTCGGGCGGCTTCCCGGGTCGTGGTCGGGGGTGCGCGAAGGCCCGTCCGGGGACGACGAGTTGGGACGGGTACTCGTGTCACCGTCCGGCGTCCGCGTGGGGCCGGCGTTCTCGGACGGGCCCGAGTGCGGGCGGGTGTCACCGGCGTCCGGGGTACGCGAGGGTCCGTCGGACGCCGCCGGTCGCGGAGCCGGGTCACCATCAGGCGTACGCGAGGGACCGGCGTTCTCGGGGGTGCGGGCGGACTGCTGCGAGTCCGGACCCGAACGGCCTTCCGGCGACGGGGTGTTGGTACGGCCAGTGTCGTCGGATCGGCTCGGCGTGCTGCTGTCGCCCGCAGGCGTCCGCGACGAGCCGGCATCCCCGGACGGGCTGCTGTCGGCACCCACCCGAGTACCGAACGGGTCCAGCGGCGCGGAACTGCGCGGCTCACCGGACGTGGGCGTCTGCTGCGTCGAACGCGGCGTCTCACTCGAACCGGAGGTATCACGGCTCGGAGCGCTGTCCGGCGAAGTGCTCGACGAAGACGGACCACCGGAAGACGGACCGGTCGACGACGGACTCGTACCCGAAGGACTGCTGCCGGACGAGCTGTTGGAGGACGGGCTCGAACCCGAAGGGCTGGTGCTACCCGACGGACTGCTGCCGGACGAAGGGCTGTTGCTACTTCCCGACGGCGAACTACCGCTGCTGTCCGGCGCGTTCGTACTGCCACCACTGTCACCGGAGCCGGAGGAGTCCGCGTTGCTGCCGTGCCCCGCCGCACTGTCCAGCCCGTTGCGCGCATGATGGCCAGCCCGCGACCCGACCCCGTCCCGCAGCGCCTCCGTGAACGTCTGCCCGGAGTTCTTGACCGCAGTCTTGAACTCCTCCGCCCCCGCCTTCCCCGTCCGCCCCAGATCGAAGCCGTCCTGCGCACCGAAACCCTGGTTCACGGTCTGCGCGATCAAGTCACTGATCATCGCCTGCACCGCCGAAACCACCGGCTCCTTCAACGTCTCCAGGATCGCCTCCACCAGCGCATCCCGAAGCTCCTTCAACAACCGCCGCACGATCATCTTCGTCGCCTGCACCGCACCCGCGGCACCCAACTCCGACAACCCCAACGTGAACGGCGCAGCCGCCTGAGCCGCGATGATCTCCACCGCCAGCAGCACCAACTGCGCGATCACCGCGATCTTGCACGCGATCACGATCATCG
>NZ_LMCT01000038.1:0-1627 GCF_001424875.1 Kitasatospora sp. Root107
CCCCGGTCCGGGGTGGCCATCGGCACGTACGCGGTCAGGTCAGAGCGAGAGGACGGGGTGGCCATCGGCACGTACGCGGTCAGGTCAGAGCGAGAGGACCTGGCCCGGGTGGATCAGGTTCGGGTCGCCCCAGCTCAGAGCCTGGTTACCTCCAGTACTGATCATGCGAGGCCGATCCCGGCGAGCCGTTCCGGGCCGATTCGGCCGCCGGCCTCCCGCCCGAAAGTGACCCGGGCCACTCCGGCACCCCTGTGAGCCCCGACACACCGTCACCGAAGCGCAGGCGGCCGGCCACCCTCCGCCCAACTCGCACGCCGACCTCTCACACTCCTCTCACGCCTTCGGTGGCCCGGGACACAGCCGTGAGCTGGGCGTTAGCGCCGGGGTGCGGAAAGGCCCGGTCCGGCATCCACTACGCTCCGCTCAGCACCGGGGGCCAAGAAATTCTCCGGATGTTTTCCGTTATCGGCGGGCGGCCCGCTGATCTCCCATCACGACAGGGCAGTACGGACAGGCCGACGGACAAGGTGGCAGGCGGATGGACAGGTACGACGCGGAGCGGACGGTGACCCGGGCCCAGGCGGGTGACCAGCAGGCCACGGACGAACTGATCGGCGCTCACCTGCCGCTGGTCTACAACATCGTCGGCCGCGCCCTCAACGGTCACCCCGACACCGACGACGTGGTGCAGGAAACCATGCTCCGCGCGGTCGACCACCTGCCCTCGCTGCGCGATCCGGCCGGGTTCCGCTCCTGGCTGGTCGCCATCGCGATGAACCAGATCCGCCGTCGCCACCAGGTGTCAGGCCAGGCCCAGATCCCGATCGGCCTGACGTACGACTCCGCCGACCCCGGCGCGGACTTCGTGGACCTCACCATCGTCCGGCTCGGCCTGGCCGGGCAGCGCCGCGAGGTCGCCGAGGCCACCCGCTGGCTGGACCAGGACGACCGGGAGCTGCTCTCGCTCTGGTGGCTGGAGGCGGCCGGCGAGCTCAGCCGGACCGAGCTGGCCGAGGCGCTCGAGCTGTCCCCGCAGCACGCGGCGGTCCGGGTCCAGCGGATGAAGGGTCAGCTGGAGACCGCGCGGGTGGTGGTCCGGGCCCTCGCCGTCCTGCCCACCTGTCCGCAGCTGGCCGAGCTGACGACCCAGTGGGACGGCGCCCCCAGCGCGCTCTGGCGCAAGCGGATCGGCCGGCACGCGCGTGAGTGCGGCTACTGCGCCCAGCAGTGGGAGGGGCTGTTCCCCGCCGAGGGCCTGCTGGCCGGGCTGGCGCTGGTGCCGATCCCGCAGCATCCGGTCGCCTTCCCGGTGGACACTCCGGACACTCCGTCAGAGTTCGGCACCGAACCGACCCCCTCCACCCCGCCGACCGGTGGCCGGGCCGCCGCGCGTCGGGCGGCCGCCCAGCGGCCCGGCCAGCGCGGCAAGGGTGGCGGTGGACGGCGGCGGGCCAAACCGCGTTCCCGCGGGCGCGTGCTGGTCGCGGTGATCGGCACCACGGTCGTCACCGCCGCGGCGGTCGGCGTGGTGGGCGCCGGCCAGAGCCCCTCGCCGCAGGCGGCTCCCCGGATCGACGGTTCGGCCACCGCCGCGGTCGCGGCCGCGCCGCTCCAGGTCGAGGCGGCC
>NZ_LMCT01000038.1:1649-23864 GCF_001424875.1 Kitasatospora sp. Root107
GGCACCCAGCTCCCCGACCGCCTCGCCCTCCCCCACACCGAGCCCGGCACCCAGCTCCCCGACCGCCTCGCCCTCCCCCACACCGAGCCCGGCCGCCCCGTCGCCCTCCCGGACCTCCGCCGCTCCCTCGGCCCCCGCCTCCACCCCGGCCCCGGCCACCAGCGCGGCAAACCGCTCGGCCACCGCCCAGCAGCAGGTGCTCGACCTGGTCAACACCGAGCGTTCGCAGAACGGCTGCGGCCCGGTCAAGGCCAACAGCAAGCTCCAGGCGGCCGCCCAGGGCCACTCCGAGGACATGGCGGCCCGGAACTTCTTCGACCACACCAACCCCGACGGCAAGGGCCCGCAGCCCCGGATCGAGGCGGCCGGCTACCGCTGGAGCACCTGGGGCGAGAACATCGCCCGGGGCCAGCAGGACGCCGCCGCCGTGATGGCCGCCTGGATGAAGAGCCCGGGCCACCGGGCCAACATCCTCAACTGCGCGTTCACCGAGATGGGCCTCGGCACCCACTTCGCCTCCGGCGGCCCGTGGTGGACCCAGAACTTCGGCGCCCCGGCCTGACGGAATACCGGACGGCTCCCGACGGTTGTGCCGCTCGGCCACTCATGAACCCTCGAAAGGACTCCGCTGTGAGCCTGTACGACATCCCGCTGCGCACCCTCGACGGTCAGCCGACCTCGCTCGCCGACTACAAGGGCAAGGCGCTGCTCGTGGTCAACGTCGCCTCCAAGTGCGGCCTGACCCCGCAGTACGCGGGCCTGGAGCGGCTGCAGCAGCGCTACGCCGCCCGGGGCTTCACCGTGCTCGGCGTCCCCTGCAACCAGTTCCTCGGCCAGGAGCCCGGGACCGCCGAGGAGATCCAGACCTTCTGCTCCACCACCTACGGCGTCTCCTTCCCGCTCTTCGAGAAGCTCGACGTGAACGGCGACGACCGGCACCCGCTCTACAACGAGCTGACCAAGTCGGCCGATGCCGAGGGCACCGCCGGTGACGTCTCCTGGAACTTCGAGAAGTTCCTGATCACCCCCGACGGCACCGTGGCCGCCCGGATCCGCCCGCGCACCGAGCCCGAGGACCCCGAGGTGGTCGCGCTGATCGAGGCCAACCTCCCCGCCTGACGCTCCGTCCGTCCGGCGTCCGTCCGGCGTCCGTCCGAAACGGCGGACGCCGGATCAGGCCGCCCGGCCGACCCGCAGCGCCCAGAGCACCAGCGGCACCTGCAGCGGCAGCCGGGCCAGCGCGGTCACCCGCTGCGGGGTCGGCCGGTGCCGCCAGTCGTACGCCATCTTGGCGTTGGCGGGAAAGACCGCGACGAAGAACCCGGCGGCCGCCAGCGCCCCGACCCTCCTGGTGCGCGGCACCGCCACGGCGGCCCCGAGGGCCAGCTCCGCGACCCCGCTGGCGTACGTCCAGGCCCGGGGCTCACCCGGCAGCGAGCGGGGCACGATCGCGTCGAACTGTCCCGGCCGGGCGAAGTGGGCCACACCCGCGCCCAGCAGCAGGCCCGCCAGCAGCGTGGCGGAACGTGTCGAGCCGGCCATGTTGACTCCCTGATGCGGTTCGCCCCAGCATTGACTGTTACCGGACAGTAGCACTCCGGCTCCGGTCAGGTTTCAGGTCTGCAACTACCGTGCGTTCACTGTCGGTTCACCGGCCCTCCTGCCTGCACACTGTCAGGGGGGCGGCGCCGTACCGTCCCCCCGGGGGAAGGCGGAGCAGTGCACGACATCGAGGACCGGACGGTTCACCAACTCTTCGAGGAGCACGCCCGACAGGCGCCGGACGCACCCGCGCTGGTCTGCGGCGAGCAGCGGCTCAGCTACCGCGAGCTGGACGAAAGCGCCGACCGGCTGGCCTACCACCTGCGCGAACTCGGTCTACGCAGCGGCGAGTTCGCGGCCGTGGCACTCGGCCGGACCCCCGACCTGCTGATCGCCGTACTGGCGGTGCTGAAGACCGGGGCGGCCTACGTGCCGGTGGAGCCGACCGGTCCGGACCGGATCATCCGTCATGTGCTGGCCGAGGCCGACCCGTTGGTGGTGATCACCCAGGAGGCCTACCGGGTCCGGCTGACCGACGCCGTCGACCGGACCGTGCTCTGCCTGGACGGCGCCCCGCTCCCCGAGCGGACAGGCCCGCTGCCGGACCGGTCCGGGCCTGCCGATCTGGCGTGCGTCTTCTACACCTCGGGCTCCACCGGCCTGCCCAAGGGCGCCCTGATCGAGCACCGCAACCTGCTGCACTCCTACCAGGGTTGGCGCGAGGTGTACGGGCTGACCGCCGAGGACCGGTTCCTGCAGACCGCCACGCTGGAGTTCGACGTCTTCACCGCCGACTGGATCCGCGCTCTGTGCAGCGGCGGCGTCCTGGTGCTGGCGCAGCGCAACTTCACCCTCGACCGGACCGCCTCCCCCGCCGAGCTGCACGAGCTGCTGCTGCACGAGCGGATCACCGTGATGGAGACCAACGCGCACACCCTGCGCCGGCTGTTCGCCCATCTCCAGCCGCTGGGCCTGGAGTTGGGCAGCGTCCGGCTGCTCTCGGTCGGCGCCGAGAAGTGGTACCTGGACGAGCAGCTCAGGCTGCAGCGCTATCTCGGTCCGGGGGTCCGGCACATCAACGTGTACGGCGTGGCCGAGGCAGCGGTGGACAGCGCCTGGTTCGACACCGCCACGCTGGCCGAGGAGCCCGACCACCCGGAGCGGCTGTCGCTGATCGGCCGGCCGTTCCCGGGCACCGGGATCCGGCTGCTGGACCCGGCCGGGCAGCCGGTGCCGCCGGGGACCCCGGGCGAGATCTGCGTGTCCGGGCCCGGGGTCGGCCGGGGCTACCTCAAGCGCCCCGAGCTCACCGCCGAGCGCTTCGTCGAGGGCGGCCGGGTCTACCGGACCGGCGACATCGGGGTGCTTCGGCCGGACGGACTGCTGGAGTTCGTCGGCCGGTCGGCGGGCCAGGACCCGGCGGCGGCCGCCTCGTTGGCGGCCGTGGAGGTCCTGCTGCGCGGCCACCCGGAGGTGCGCGAGAGCGCGGTCGCCGAGGTGGAGACCGGGCCCCGGCGGACCGGGCTGGTCGCGTACGTGGTGGCGGCCGAGGGCGCGCGGGCCGAACCCTGGGCGCTGCGGGCCTACCTGGCCGAACGGCTGCCGGACCGGCTGCTGCCGGAGGCCGTGGTACCGCTCCCGGCCCTGCCGAGGACCCGGGCCGGCAAGCTGGACGCCCGCTCGCTGCCGCTGCCCGCGCCACGCGGCCACGCTGCGCCAGGTCCTGGCAGCGGGGGCTCCGCCAAGGCGGTCTCCGGCGGCAAGGGCGGCGGCTTCCTGGCGGCGGAGTACCGGCGGCTGGGTGAGGGCACCAGGTGGGCGGCCGTCACGGCCGTCGGAGCACTCGCCGCCGCCGTGCTGACCGACGGCCTCTGGCCGGGCTCGACCGACCTGTCCAGGGTGCCGTCACCCTGGGACGCGCTGTTCCAACTGCTCTACCTGGTCGAGTGGCTGGGCTTCGGCCTCGGCCTGGCCTTCCTGCTGCTCGGCGGCCCGCTGCTGGCCCGCAACGGCCGCCCGCTCGGCCTGACCCTGTCCGCCCGGCTCGCCGTCGCCTGGCTGCTCGCCGCCTGGTGGCCGCAGGACAACTGGTACCGGGTCAGCCAGGCAACCGACTGGCCGCGGCAGGCCACGCTGGTCTACGGGTTCAACGTCTCGCTGATCGTCGCGGCGGCGGTGCTGGTCTGCTTCCTGGCCTGGCAGCCGGGACGGCCGGCGGGCCGCTGAGCCCGGGCGGGCCGCCCCGCCAGCAGGCTGAAGTCGTAGTGCTCGGACCGCAGTCGGAGCTGCATGGCCTTACTCCTCGTTCGGGGTTCGGGTACGGTCCGTACGTTGGCAGCCCGACCCGGCGCCGGTCCAGGCTTTTCCGTTGTCCCGGACAGCGTTCGGCTGTCCGGCCTGGTCAGCGACCTGTCCGGATCGAATCCGGACAGCGCCCCAGGGGGGGCATTGCCGAATCAGCGTCGGCTGGCCAGGATATGACGCATGGACAGTCGACACGGGGTGGCGCCGGAACAGGCCGAGAACGCGGCCGGGTTTCTCGCGCTGATGCGGGAACTCAAGGACGGGGCCGGTCTGACGTACCGCCAGCTGGAGGAACGGGCCGCCGAGCAGGGCTCGGTGCTGGCCCGCAGCACGCTCGCCGATGTGCTGAACGGCCGTACGCTGCCCCGCCCGGAGCTGCTCTCCGTCTTCGTCCGGGCCTGCGGCGCGGCGGACCGGGAGGCCGACTGGCTCCGGGCCAGGGACGCACTCGCCGCCCCGCCGTCACCGCTGCTGCCGGCCCCGCCGTCGCCGGCCGACGAGCGTCCGCCGGCCGCGCTCCGCCGCCGAATACCCCGGCTCCCGTTGGTCGCCTCGTTCACCTTGGCGGCCGCCGTACTGGTGTGGGCCCTGACGCCCTCGCTCTCCGAACAGCCCGCCGCCGCACCGCAGCACCAGTCCGTCGCCGCCCCGCAGCACCAGTCCGTCGCCGCCCCGGCCGTGCTGC
Organism: Kitasatospora sp. Root107; assembly: GCF_001424875.1. Taxonomy (GTDB): domain Bacteria; phylum Actinomycetota; class Actinomycetes; order Streptomycetales; family Streptomycetaceae; genus Kitasatospora. The sequence continues at coordinate 6,181 of NZ_LMCT01000038.1, forward strand.
CCACCGGGTGGGTCCGGATCCGCCCGGTCACCGCGCCCGAGCTCTGTCTGACCGACGGACGGGTGCGCGACCAGCGCTACACGCCCCTGGTGGCGGTCCAGCGCCCCTGTGGCGAAGCGGGACCGCAGGCCACCCTGCTGGAGCCGCTGGGCGGCGACGAGTACCACATCCAGTGGCACCACCCGGACTACGGCAAGGGCTGCCTCAAGGCGCTCACCGACGGCCCCGGCCTCGGCCTGCTCGAACCGATGGACGACTGCATCCGCGGCAGCCACTTCCACGTCGAACCGTCGGGACCGGCCGGCAGCGGCACGTACGTGCTCCGGGTGGACGGCCAGGGCTGCGCCGGGATCGCCGGCGACGGCACCGGCGCGGGGACCGAGACGGTGATGGCCCACTGTGTCGGCCGGGGCGGCCAGGTCTTCTTCGTCGAACCGGTCACCCGGCCGACCTTCAGCGCTCCCTGAGCACACCCGCGAACGGGTCCGCGAGCCCCTGGTTCGCGGCCCGCAGCAGGTACTCGGCCGCGTCCAACTGCTCGGTGCCGTCGGCCCAGAGCGCCACCCCGGTGTACGGCAGCGGATCGAACCCGGCGGTCGGGATGGTCGGCAGCAGGCCCACCCCGAGCGCCGCGCACCGTTCGGCGACCCTGGCCAGGTGCGCCAGCAGGGCAGGCTGCGGCAGCCGGGCGCCGAGCGGGAGCTGGTCCAGGGTCCGGACGTACCGGGCCGTGCCACCGAGGCGGGCGGCCAGCATGAAGGCCACCGACGGGCCGGTCAGCCGCAGATTGGTCTCGGTCGGGGCGAGCCGGCCGAGCGGGTCGACCACGAAGTCCAGGTCGTACCAGCCCCGGTGGCCCGCTTCGGCGAGCGCCCGGCCGACCGCGAGCCCGAACGCGGCGGCGGGCCCGGCCAGCGAGGCGGGCACCGCGTCCGGACCGACGGTGGCGCCCCGGTAGGTCGTGCCCTCGATGTGCATCACGGCGGTGCCGACCGGGTGCACCTCGCCGTCCGGTCCTATCACCCCGTCGAAGCTGAGGTCGCGCAGCGGGCCGTGCCCGGCCACGAACTCCTCCAGCAGCGGGGCCCGGCCGGTCTCCGCCCGCAGCCGCCGCAGCGCCGCCAGGGCGCCACCCGCCGCCCGGACCTGGCGGGGCGTCAGCACGGCCGTGCCGTGGCCGCCGACCCCGTAGGGCGCCTTGACCACGCTGGTCAGACCGGCGGTGGCGCGGGCCCGGAGCAGCCCGGCCAGCCGCCACCGCGACCCCGGCTGCCACTGCTCGGGCACCCGGACCGCCGGGTGGTCGGCGGCCAGGCGCCGGAACAGCCGGTGCGACTCCGCCTTGGACTCGAACCGCCGCACCACCGGCCCGGTCCCGCCCCAACTCCGGACCGGCAGACCCACGTCGGCGATCCGGTCGCGCAGGCCGGGCCGGGCGGCCAGCGCCTCCGCGAGCCCGGTGTCCGGGGCGATCCCGCTGTGCACCTCGACCGGGCCCCAGCCCAGCTCGCCGGCCAGCCAGTCCGTCCACTCCGGTTCGACCTGGAGCGGCAGCACCAGCACGGCCGGGTCCGGGGTGTAGAACGCGGCCAGGCACGAGTAGTGGTGCGCCTGCCGCAACGCCCCGGACCCCGGCCGCCCGAACTGCGCGTTGAAGTCCGCCACGTCCCCCAGATGGACGGCCCGCTGCCCACCGGTCCACCCGCTCTGCCATCCGCCCCCGGCTGCCATCCGGCCAGCCTACGGTGCGTCAGGCCTCCCCGGGGTGCCAGGCCGGCCACTCCCACGGGCGGTCGGCCCAGTGCACCTTCGCACTGTCGTGCGGATCGAGTTCGGGGAACAGCTCGTGCACCCTCGGCTCGAACTCCTCCGGTGCCAACGGCTCCCACCCCGCCCCCGCGAAGTGCACCAGGCGGTAGCGGCTGTCGGTCCGGAACTCGGCCACCTCGACCAGCGGGGCGGCGGGATCACGATCGGTATTGGTCTGCATACCGCCCAGCATCGACCGCCCGCCGCCGCCCCGCACCCGAACCACCCCCACCTGGCGCAGCGTCACCACCCGTCTGCCGCCCCGTGGGTGGGAATCGGCCCCAGGCACCGGGGGCGGCGTGCAGCGTCTTCTCCGCCTTCTCCGCGGACGCGAAGACGTTCCGCCCGGGCAGGTGGCTCGTTGAGCATCGGGGCTCCGAGCAGCGGCGGCTCCCGGGCGGGAGGAGCAGCGTGAGCGAGCAGTGGCAGGCACCCTGGCAGTACGGGTGGGAGCAGCAGTCACCGCCACCCACCCCCTGGGAGCCGCCGGTGACGCCGCTGCCGTCCCGGCGCAGCCGGATGCGGCGGCGGGCGGCCTGGGCGGCAGGCGGGGTGGTGGTACTGGCCGGGCTCTGCTGGCTCCCGAGCGCCTGTGCGGCGGACCCGGCGCAGTCGGTGCTGCCGGTAGTCGACACCCCGTCACCGAGCCCGCTCGGCCTGCCCTCCCCGGTCCTGCTGCCCCCGCCTCCACCACCGCCCGTGGCGGTGAGCAGCAGCCCGCCACCGCCCTCCGTCACCCCCACCACCGCCCCGACCCCTCGTCAGACCCGGTCCCCGAAGCCGGCCAAACCCTCCCGGACACCCCGGTCGAGCGCACCCCCTTCGCCGACCGGCTCCTCCCCCGACCTGCTCGCCTCGCTCCAGGTGTGCGCGGAGGCCGAACGCCTGGGTCAGTGGGCGCCCGGCTCCGAACAGGCCCGGATCTGCCACAGCCTGTACGGCGGCTGACGGACCGCTCAGTGCAGCAGACCGGCAGTGACCAGGTCCTGCCGGATCCTGGGCGCGAGGGTGGCGGCCAGGGTGTCGGTGATGTGCCCGGTGTCCCGGTAGAGCAGCACGCCCTCGCGGACCGGTGGGCAGTCGCCGGGCGGCGGGCAGAGCAGCGGCCGGTAGTCGAGCACCTGGACGCCGTACCTGGCCGCCAGCCCGTCCGTGAGCAGCGGTTCGGGCTCGAAGGCGGTGCTGCGCGGGAAGGTGCAGTCCTCCTCGGCGGCCAGGCAGACCGGAATGTCCTTGCCGGGCACCGGGGTGTCGGCCAGGTACGCGATCGGGGCGCCTAGCGCGCGTAGCCGATCCAGGGTGGTGGCCCAGCCGGTGGCCCGCTCCGCCCGGTCGCCGTAGCGGTTCAGCCCGGCCAGCACGACCAGCTTCGGGGCGGGGCCGGTCGCCAGCCGGGCCAGGGTGTGTTCGCGCCAGCGGTCGCACTCGGTGTACTCCCGGCCCAGCACCGGATCCCGCACGGTCATGGTCGGCAGCGGGCAACCCGGTTTGACCAGTACCTCCAGTGCCCAGTCACGTTCGCGGACCAGCGGCAGCAGGGCGGAGAGCCACTGCCCGGCGTGCGAGTCGCCGAGCAGCACGATCTTCTCCTGGGCCTTCGGGTTGCCGAACCGGCAGGTCGGGCTCTGTTCGGCGGCCAGCGGGATCTCGCAGCCCTCGCCGGGCGGGAAGTCCGTCCTGGCCCGGGCCAACGAGGGGGTCAGGCCGCGTAGTTGACTGCCGGGCAGCAGCAGGCTCGGCCCGCTCGGCGCACCGGCCAGGGCCACCGCCGCAGCCCCGGGATCGCCGAGCGCCCGGACGGCCCCGCCACCCAGGGTGAGCCCGGCGATCAGCGGTACGGTCAGCGCGACCGCACCGACCGCCAGCCCCTTCCGCGGCGCCCCCACCGTGCCGCGCCGCAGCGGGAGTTCGACCAGACGCATCGTCAGCCAGGCGGGCAGCGCGGCGCCGAGCACCAGGGCGACGGCGATCGGCAGTGACAGTGTCCCGTACCTGGCCTCGGCGATCGCCAGCAGCGGCCAGTGCCACAGGTACCAGGAGTACGAGATCCGCCCGGCCGCCCGCAGCGGCGGCACCGAGAGCAGCGAACCGGCCTGGTACCAGCGACTGCCGGGCCCGGCCAGCAGCAGGGCGACGGTGCCGAGTGTGGGCAGCAGCGCGGCGCTGCCGGGGAACGGGGTGCTGCGGTCGTACAGCAGCACCGCCGCCACCACCGCGGCCAGGCCGAGCCAGCCGAGCACGGCGGCACCGAGCAGCCGCCGTCCGTACAGCAGGGCGGCCGCCGCGCCGAGGGCGAACTCCCAGAGCCGGGTGGCGGTGGAGAAGTAGCCGAGCGGGGCGGCGTCGGCCGTCCAGCGTAGGCAGAGCAGGAAGGAGGCGGCGCCGACCCCGACGGTCAGCAGCAGCACGGCGGCTCTGCGCCACCTGGCGGCGAGCAGCAGGACCGCGCCCCAGAGCAGGTAGAACTGGTTCTCCACCCCGAGCGACCAGAAGTGCAGCGCCGGGCTCGGGTCGCGGGTGGCCGCGAGGTAGTCGGTGTGCTGGCCGGCGAACCGCCAGTTGGCGAACTGTCCGGCCGCCGAGAGCAGGTCGCGGGCCAGGTCGGTGCCGCGCAGCGGGCAGCCCCCGGCGGCGGTGGCGGTCAGCACCACGGCGAGCAGCAGCCAGCCCCCGGCGGCGGTGGCGGTCAGCACCACGGCGGCGGCGGGCAGGATGCGGCGGGCCCGGCGGGCGCAGAACTCCCGGAAGCCGATCGGGTGTCGACCGGTCAGCAGGCCGGTGATCAGGAAGCCGGAGAGGACGAAGAAGACGTCCACCCCGGCATAGCCACCGGTCAGGGCGGGCACTCCGGCGTGGAAGCCGAGCACCGCGAGGACGGCGACGCCGCGCAGGCCCTCCAGGTCGGTCCGGAAGACCGGGGCGGGGGCCGGTTGAACCCGGGGCGGGGGTGCGGTGGGCCGGGTCAGGGTGATCAGGTCGGTCATGGTGGTGCTCCTTGCGACGGCTGCGGTGGGTGTGCCGCCGGGCCCTTGGGGTGGCCTGGCAGGCGGTCCCGCGCCGGTGGGGCGACGCGCAAGTCGGAACTGCTGTATTGACGGTGCGTCAGAACAGCGGATCGGCCCAGCCGGTGGCCAGCAGGGCGGTGAGCGCGAACACAGCGGTCACCGCCAGCGCCTCGGGCCGGCCGAACGCCTCGGTGGCGCCGCTCGCGGCACCGCCTCGGACCTGGTCGCGGCCGCGCAGCAATGCCCAGAGCGCGGTGAGCACGGGCAGCGCGGTGTAGGTGGTGAGAGCGAGCAGGGCAGCCAGCGCCCAGTAGGGCTGCCAGCCGTACCGGGCGACCGCCCGGACCAGGCCGACGGCTCCGGCGGCCAGGCAGAGGCTCAGCCAGCCGACCCCGATCCTGGCCACCGTGCGGCCGAGCGCGGAGCGGCCGGCGATCGCGCCGGTGGGCACCCAGTCGGCACTGCGGTGTCGCACCGCGTGCACCAGGGCGACCACGTGGCAGAGCCCGCCGAGCAGTTGGACTCGGGTGACCTCGAACCGCCAGCGGGTCCGGGAGGCGGCGGGGAGCAGCGCGAGCGAGACCCAGAGCGGCGGCAGGAACGGCAGCACCTGCCAGGGCTCGATCCGCTCGGGGGTGAAGAACAGCAGGATCAGCGCGGGCAGCGGCACCGCGAAGACGTTCACCGCGCTGCTCAGGTAGCCGAGGATGCCGTTCCAGAAGCACAGCCTGGCCCCCTTGGGCAGCGGGCTGCGGTGGAACTCAGGGTCGCCCAGCAGTGCGAGCGAGCCCAGGCACCAGCGGTACTGCTGGCTGATGAACGCGGACAGGCCGGTCGGCGAGAGGCCCTTGGCCAGCAGGGTGGGGACGTAGCGGGTGTGGAAGCCGTGCCGCCCGAGCGCCAGTCCGGTGTACAGGTCCTCGCTGTGGTCGGCTTCGTAGAAGCCGCCCCCGAGTCGGAGCGCACTGCGCCGGTAGAGCGCGTTGGTGCCGCAGCAGACCGTGCCGTCCCGGGCGTCCCTGGAAGGCTGGATCCAGCGGTAGAAGATCTCCTGGGTGGCGCCCGCGCCGCGCTCCAGCCAGCTCATCGAGGCATCGGTGTCGAAGCACTGCGGGCTCTGCACGATGCCGGTGCCCGGCTCGTCGAAGTACGGCACCAGGTGGTCCAGCAGGTCGGGGCGCGGGCAGAAGTCCGCATCCAGCACCGCGACCAGGTCGGAATCACCGTTGGCCAGACCGAAGTTGAGGTTTCCGGCCTTCTTGAACCGGCCCAGGTCGGGGCGGGTGTGGTACTGGAATCCGTACGACTCCGCGAGCTCCCGCACCTCGGCACTGGCCGCGTCGTCCAGCACCCGGACGGTGAGCTCACCGCGCCAGCGCAGGGCGGCCACGTGCCGGTAGGCGTTGGCCAGCACGTCCAGCGGCTCGCCGCAGGTCGGCAGCAACAGGTCCACCGAGGGCGCCCGTTCGGGCCGCCAGGCGCGGAGCAGCAGTTGGTGGCTGTCCTGCGAGTACCGCCGCTGGCGCTGGCCGTCGCCGATGCCGAGCAGCCAGGTGGCCCCGTTCAGCACCACCAGCAGCAGGAACGGCCAGAGCAGCGGATGACCGAGAGCGAACAGGCCGAGCGTCACGGTGGCCCCGGCGTAGGAGAGCGCGGAGCAGAGCAGCACCCAGCGGCGCTGCGGACCGAAGTACCAGTACAGCTCCGCGCCGTCGGGCGGCTCCGGCAGGGCCGGAGCGGGTGCGGGTGCAGTGGGAGCGGGTGGGGTCAGTCGGCGTACGGGCATGCGAAGGGAAGCCCCCCTGGGCTCGATGTGAACGAACCGTGCTCGCGCCAGCCTGCCACATTGGTCTGGACCAATCGTGAACGGTGCATGAATCAGGCCAGCCGGTACGGAGCTTGACGGTTCGTCATCCAGGGGGGATTGTCCACTCAGATCCCCTTGATCAGCTTTTCGAACCGCAGATCGGGGCGGCGCGGGACACCGAACCGCTCGTCACCGTACGGAAATGGCGAGAACTCACCGGTCCGCCGGTAGCCCCGCCGCTCGTACCAGGCGATCAGCTCCGCCCGCTGGACGATCACCGTCATCTCCAGCGCAGTCACACCCCACCGCTCCCGCGCCACCAGCTCGGCCTGCGCCAGCACCGCCCGGCCGAGACCGCCGCCCTGCCGGGTGGGCCGCACCGAGAACATCCCGAAGTACGCCGTCTCACCCCGGTGTTCCAACTGGCAGCAGGCCAGCAGCTCACCGTCCCGCTCGGCCAGCAGCACCACACCCTCCGGCGCCCCGATCGCGGCAGCCACCCCCTCGGCGTCGGTGCGCTGCCCGTCCAGCAGATCCGCCTCGGTGGTCCAGCCGGCCCGGCTGGCGTCGCCCCGGTAGGCCGACTCCACCAGCTCCAGCAACGCGGCCACATCGCCCGGCCCGGCCGGGCGGAAGGTCAGTTCTGAGGTCTCCGACGTCATCGTTCGCTCTCGCATCCCGGGCCGACCACCGGCCCCGCCCGCATCGTGCCACAGCCTGCGACACCGCCTACCCCTCGCCTTCGTCATGGTGTCGAGCCACATCCACTGACCGTTCGTCATGTGTTCTACGCGCTGTGGCGACCATGTCCGGTGCATGACTAGCCTGCTCCACCACACCGACTCGAAGGAGTGCCCGTGCCCACCTTCCGTCTCCTCCACCGCGCGGCCCTGGCCGCCGCCACCGGCGCGCTACTGCTCGGCGCCGCCGCCGTCCCCGCCCACGCGGCGGGCGCCGACCGCCAACCGGCCGGCTTCCACCCCGAGCTCGACTTCGCCGGCTCCACCGTCGCCACCCACGAGGGGAGATCCGGCTCCCCGCTCCAGAGCCTGGCCGTCACCCAGACCAAGGGCATGGACGTCTCCGGCTGGCAGGGGAACGTCAACTGGAGCACCGCCGCCGCCAACGGCGCCCGCTTCGCCTACGTCAAAGCCACCGAGGGCACCACCTACACCAACCCCTACTTCACCCAGCAGTACAACGGCTCCTACAACGCCGGACTGATCCGCGGCGCCTACCACTTCGCCCTGCCCAACACCTCCACCGGCGCCGCCCAGGCCACCTGGTTCGTCAACCACGGCGGCGGCTGGTCCGCCGACGGCAAGACCCTGCCGCCCGCGCTCGACATCGAGTACAACCCGTACGGCGCCACCTGCTACGGCCTCAGCCAGAGCGCGATGGTCAGCTGGATCCGCGACTTCAGCAACACCGTCCACACCCGCACGGGCCGCTACCCCGCCATCTACACCACCACCAACTGGTGGGTAAGTTGCACGGGCAACAACAGCAGCTTCGGCGCCACCAACCCGCTCTGGATCGCCCGCTACGCCTCCACCGTCGGCACCCTCCCGGCGGGCTGGTCGTACCAGACCATCTGGCAGTACGCCGACTCCGGCGTGCTGCCCGGCGACCAGAACTACTTCAACGGCGCCTACGACCGCCTCCAAGCCCTCGCCAAGGGCTGACCCCTCCCACCCCGCACCGGTCGGCGCCGGCCACCCCAGGACCGACCGGTGCGCGCTCACCCCGCCCATCGGGATCTCCACCGCGCGTACCCGAATAGGGTCTTGACGCGAGATCATCAGGTCCACCATGGTCGTGGAGACGCAGGAATCCGTTCGGGACGGCCTTCCGGTCGTCCGCACGCCATATCTCGACGAGTTGGCCGGCCGGGGCGCGCGCTTTCGCCGCGCCTACTCCGTGACGCCGAGCTGCATCCGGCGCGAGTCGCGCTGATGACGGGCCTCTCGCAACGCTCACGCCAGCGGGTCGGCTACGAGGACGGCGTCACCTGGGACTTCCCGATCACGTTGCCCGGAGAATTCCGGCGGCACGGCTACCACACCCACACGGTCGGCAAGATGCACATCTGGCCGGAGCGGCAGCGTCTCGGCTTCGACGACGTGCAACTGCACGACGGATACCTGCACTTCTCCAAGGACCGATCGCGGCGCCCGGAATCGTATGACGACTACGTGACCTGGTTCCGGTTCCATCCGGACCACGGACCGTACTCCGGCTCCGACGACCTGGGCATCGACTGCAACTCGGTGGTGGCCCGGCCCTGGGATCGCCCGGAGCACCTGCATCCCACGAACTGGATCGCCCACCAGGCCGGACGCTGGCTGGACCGACGCGACCCGACGCAGCCGCTCTTCCTCTACCTCTCGTTCCACCGGCCGCACCCGCCGTACGACCCGCCGCGCTGGGCTTTCGAGCAGTACCTGAACCTGCCCGACCACACCCCGCCGACCGGCGACTGGACCGACCTCTTCGAACCGTGGCGCGACGACCTGCGGCCGGACGCGAACATCGCCCACTACCCGCAGGAGTAGGGGTAGCCCTTGCGGAACATGTGATGGTCGCCCATCATCTCGCCGTGGTCGGAGGTGAAGGCGATGTACGTGTCCTCCCGGAGGCCGTGTTCGTCCAGCGCCATCAGGAACCGGTTGATCTGCTGGTCGATGTGGCTCATGGCACCGTAGTAGCCGGCCCGCGCCCGGTTCAGCACGGAGGGCTCGGCGCGCGTGCCGCTGCTGCTGTCCGGGCCGAGGACCTCGGGGATCGTGACCGGAGCCGCGCACGAGGAGATCGTCGAGCTGCGGGACCTGATGCCGACACTGCTGGATTTCGCCGGGCTGCCGATTCCGGACGGGGTCGAGGGCCGGAGCCTGCTTCCCGTGGTGAAGCAGCCGCTGGTGAAGGGTGCGCCGGTGGTGCGGTCGTACCTGCACGGCGAGCACACGCTGTTCGGGCAGTCGTTGCAGTGGATCACGACTGACCGGTGGAAGTACTGCTGGATGTCCGGGAACGGCCACGAGCAGCTCTTCGACCTGGCCGCCGATCCCACGGAGTCACACGACCTGGCCAGGGATGCCGGCTGCCGTGAGGACCTGGAACGCCTTCGAGGACTGCTGATCGCAGAGCTCGACGGCCGTGAAGAGGAGTACGTGGCGAACGGCGTACTGGTCGCCGGACGAACGCCACGCACCGTGCTCGCGCGCGGGTCGGCTGGCGGCCGCTGATCCGCCGGCACCGGCTCGACTACGTCGGCGGCCACACCGGTGGGGCGGCGTCTCCGAGGTTGAGCAGGCCACCGGGCAACAGCGCCAGGCCACTTGGGGCCCACGGCCCGGCCGCTGGCCGGGCGCGAAATCGGTCGTTCCTGAGGGGCCGACGGACGGGACCCGACCCCAGAGGGCTGTGGCGCATTGCCGAGGAAGCCTGGAGCCTCGAATGTCCACCGCCCCACCTCACGTCCTGCCGACCCGGGTCGGCTCGGTGACCCGGATCGGGCGGTCTCCTGCGTCATGTCCGCCGAGCCCGGGTCCGTGCCGGGTCTGGTCGCCAATGCCATCTCGACCTGGTGCGGTCGTACGCGTCGGCCTGGGACAGTCCGCAGCACCAGCGTGGTGGCCGAGCTGCTGGCCGCTGACCGGCGGCAGGCGCGCCCAGGACCGTCAACGCGGCCTACCGGAGCCGGTGGGGATTCGGCCGATTTGTATGGGTATCCGCACTCCGGCGGATCCGGATGGTTTCCCGATGCCGAGCCACCGACAGTGGGAGTCAGGAGCCGTCCAAGCAATCCGGGAGCCCCAGATGTTCACCATTGACGACAACCACGATGCGTCTCACTCAAGCCCTCCAGCCGAAGTCGGCCCGGACCGGACAGTCGTCTGCGTCGTGGCCGCGGTGGCCGCCTCGGTTCCCGTTCTGCGGCGGTTCGCCCGGAGCACGGTGCGGAGCTGGGGACTGCCCGCGAGCGTCGACGAGGCGACGGCCATGGTCGTCACCGAGCTGGCCGCCAACGCCGTGCGTCACAGCGGGAGCCCGGACGTCGCCCTGCTGATCGGCCTCGGCGAGCACGCGCTGACCATCCAGGTGAAGGACCAGGGGCAGTGGCGGTCGGCCTCGCACTCGACGGTCCCCTCCATCGACACCGCTGCGTCCGGCGGCCACGGACTGCAACTGGTCAACGCGTACTCGACCGGCTGCGTCCTGTGGTTCGAGGAGACGGGGACCCGCGCGGTGGCGAGGGTGCCCCTGTCCTCCGCCGGATCCGACGGCCCCGCGAGCCGCTGACCGGCTGCGCTCTTCGCAGCTGAGGGTGGCCCCGCGAGCCGCTGACCGGCTGCGCTCTTCGCAGCTGAGGGTCGCATCGGCCGGCGTCCCGCGCTGAGGTGGTGGCCCCCGAGTCTGTGTCAGGCCCGGACCTCGAACGAGTAGAGCGAGTAGCCGTAGGCGGTGGCACGGCTGATGCCCTGCATCCGGACGTACCGGCCGGTGGTGGCCGGGAACGTCAGCGTATCCACTCCTGCGCTCGTCCGACCGCGGCGCTGGGCCACGGTGGTCCAGGTGGTGCCGTCGGCGGACGTCTGGATGTCGTAGTCCTTGCCGTAGGCGCCTTCCCAGTTCAGCCGGACCGAGGTGAACGTCCTGGAGCTGCCGAGGTCGACCCGCAGCCACTGGTTGTCACTGTAGGARCTGGCCCAGCGGGTGGCGTCGTCGCCGTCCACGGCGTTGGCTGCCAGGAGCGTCGATGTCTCGGTGGACGACGCGGTCGCCGGGTGCCGCAGCGCGAGGTCGTCGCTGATGACCTCGAACGAGTACAGCGAGTAGCCGAACGAGGTGGCGCGGGTGATGCCCTGCATCCGGACGTACCGGCCGGTGGTGGCCGGGAACGTCAGCGTATCCAGGCCCGCGGTCGCCAGACCGCGGCGCTGGGCCACGGTGGTCCAGGTGGTGCCGTCGGCGGACGTCTGGATGTCGTAGTCCTTGCCGTAGGCGCCTTCCCAGTTCAGCCGGACCGAGGTGAACGTCCTGGAGCTGCCGAGGTCGACCCGCAGCCACTGGTTGTCACTGTAGGATCACGTCCAGACCGTCCACCGCGTTCGTCGCGGCGAGCCCGCCCGCCTCGGTCGAGGATGCCGTCGCCGGGCGGCCGTAGGCGAGGTCACCGGGGTTGCGGTTGAGCGCGATGGTGTCGGGCAGGTAGCTAGTGCCCGGGCCCTGGCCGACCGTCGCGGCCTTGAGCAGGAAGGCCGTGTAGTCCGTCCCGCCCTTCGTCGGAGACCACATTTTCTGGGCCAGTGCGGCGAAGCTCTTCTCGATCAGTCCGTGGACCTGCAGCTCGGTGTAGTCCACCCAGGTCTGGTCGTTCCAGACCGCGGGCATCGCGCCGAGCAGCTTGGGGTCCTGCGCGGTGAGGTTGTTGCTGCCTCCGAAGATGTTGGGCGCCCAGCTGTTGAAGATGTAGCCGCCGTCGAGCCCTTGGCCGTGGTAGTAGCTCGCGAACGGCACCACGTAGAGCAGGCCGTCGTTGGAGTTGATCACCTTGTAGCCGTCGGCGATGGCGGCCGTGGGCGAGTACCAGTCGTTGTTCCAGCTGTTGATCACCATGTTCTTGTCGTAGCCCGCACCGCCCCCGGACATCTGGGTGAAGCTGCCCCAGGCGTTGACGCTCTTGCCGAGGGACCGCACGTACGGGGCCATGGTGTTGACGTAGGTCTTGTAGGCAGTCGCCATCGAGGACGGGTACTCGTCCACGCCGATGTGGACGGTCGGGCCGCGGAACCACGGCGCGAACTCGGCGAAGACGCTCTTCATGAAGTCGGTGGTGGCGGGCTTGCTCAGGTCGAGGTGGTCGGACTTGCCGCCGTTGAGCCCCAGTTCGGGCTTGAAGTGGATGAACGCGAGGGCGTGCGCGGGCGAGTCGATCTCAGGGATGATCGTGACCGCGTTGTTCGCCGCGGTGGTCTCGAAGCCGTCCCAGTCGGCTCGCGAGTAGGACCCGTCCTGGGCCGCGAGCCCTGCGAACGCCGGGTTGGTGCTCGCGAGTCGGAACGCCGCCGGGGTCTTCGCGTAGTCGTTGTCGTAGTGCGAGGCGAACCCGTTGTCGTTCAGGTGGATCTGCAGGGTGTTCATCTTCAGCCAGCCCATCCAGCGCAACGAGGACTGGATGTACTCGGGCGTGAAGAACCGGCGCCCGACGTCGAGCATGAACCCGCGCACGGCGTAGTCCGGGTAGTCGACCGCAGTGCCCACCGGGAGGCTCAGCCGGTCGGACGAGCTGATGACGGCCTGCAGCAGGCTGCGCGAGCCGTAGAAGGCGCCCTTGTCGCTCCCGCCGACGATCTCGACACCGGACCCGACCGCGAGCCGGTAGGCCTCGGGCCGCAACTCCGACTTGGCCAACCCGAAGTCCGCCGCCGAGTCGACGCGGAGGGATATGTCACCGGCCGCCGGCGTCCCGGTGACGACCGTGGGTCGCAGCTTGGTCATCTCGGCCACGTCGGCCGCCACCTGCTTGGCCACCTGCTGCAACCCGGCCGACGCCCCGGTCGGGACCACGACCCGGCTCGTCGCCGACAGCACCAGCCGTCCGGTTCCCCCCGACCACTGCTGCAACGCGGGCACCACACCGGGCGGCGCCGAGTTCACCTCGGCCGCCTGTGCCATCCCGACCGCCGGCGCCAGCCCCGCCACCACCACGCCGACCATCATCAACCGCGACAACCGCGCGCGCCAAAGGGCATTCATCTGCGGACCTCCCACCGGGACGAAAGGGAACACTTGTCTGCAACCGCCGTCGCCGGCCCGGTTGTGGGGCCTGTGGCGGGCGACAGCGGGGTTGCCGACCGGGTGCCGGGACGTGGGAGGGCCACCGTCATTCTCTGCGCGGCGGCGATGGGTCTTTGCATGGCGTCCTCTCAGGGTGGGGTGGAGCCGGTTGTGTTTCCTCGGACGGAGTCCGCTCCGGCGGATCCGTCAGCGGACGCCGGTCGGGATCTGGTCCCGCTCGGTGGCGTCCGAGGTCATCGCGACCATCACGCCGAGTTCCTGGCGGATGGCGTGTGCGGCGGCGCCGAACACGACGCTGTGCGTGCCCAGCGTCGAGAAGCGCAAGGTCAGGGGCGCGAATCCGGACATCACGCGCAGGGCCAGCGCCTCGTTGACGTGGCGCACGAGCGCCGGGCCGAGCGGGTCGGAGGTCATCGGCCCGCCCAGGATGAATTGGGTGACGTCCAAGGTGCCCGCCAGCGTCGACAGCAGGCGCGCCAGTTCCCGGGCCGCGCGGGTGACGCGCTCGCCGAGTGCTCTGACCTCGGCGTCGTCGGCGCCGGCGAGGTAGCGCCCGACGACCGCCTCATCCGCGTCGCCGTGGATCGACGGCTGGGCGGCGATGGTCTCCAGACAGCCGATCAGGCCGCAGCGGCACCGGAGCGACACGCCGGCGTCGACGTGCCCGATCTCGCCGCTGCGGAATTCGGCGCCCCGGTACAGCCGGCCGTCGAGCACGATGCCCGCGCCGACACCGGTGCCGATCCAGATGACCACCACCGTCCCCGCGCTGTCCACGGAGAGCGCGACCTCCGACAGGGCCACCGCGTTGGCGTCGTTGACGACGTGCACGGGCAGCCCGTCACAGAGTTCGGAGATCTGCGGGCCCATCGGCAGCATGGACCAGTCGTAGTTGACCGCCGCGCGGATCAGGCCGTCGTCGCCGACGATGCCGGGCACCGCGACACCGATGCCGGCGACGGAGCCCTCGTCGGTGTCGCGCAGCAACTGCCGTACCGTCTTGGCGATCACCGACGGCGTGACCTCGCCGGGCTGGTGCGGAGCGGTGGCGATCTGCTCGACACGGCCGGTGAGTGTCAGACGGCTCGCGTGGACCCGCCCACCGGTGACCTGCACGCCAACGAAGAGATGATGCGTGTCGTCGAGTTCGAGCAACACCCTTGGCTTTCCGACCCGTTGAGCTTGACGCCCGCCCTCGCGCACCAGCCGCCGCTCGATCAGGTCGGCCACGATCTCCGAGACCGTCGCCGCCGGCAGGCCGGTGTGCCGGGCCACGTCGCTGCGCGCGAACCGGCTACCAGCGGCGGCGACGCACTGCAGGACGAGCACGTCGTTGCGGGCCCGGATGGAACTCTTGGTGCCCTTCTGGGTGAACCTGAGCTGGGTCATGCCCGCCTTCTTTACTTCAGTCACCGTCGTAACGTGCCCCGGAGGCTACGGCTCGGAACTGGCAATGAGCAACGGCTGAAGCCAGTTCGTTATCTTGTGACGGTCAAACCCACCCATAGTGGATCCCATGGGCGACGGCCTCCGAACGAACCGTCAGATGAGCCCCCGTCAGGCGACCGTCGTGGTCAGGGTCCTCTAGAGATGGTTTTGATCGGCGCAAGGTAACGAACTGGCAAGTAGTCATTGCTTGTTGCCTGCCGGACACCGTAATGTCCGGCGATGTTACGACGGTGAGTGAAGTAAAGGTCCTCGGCGAGTGCCTCATCCGCGCGGCCCTGGACGTCACCGGGTTCGTCGTCGGCGAGCCGAGGACTTCCGGCCCGATCGGCGCAGCACTTGCGCCTTCCGACTTCGGGCATGCACGGCGTCGTGCTCGGCGCCACCCGCGGTGACATCGACGCCTCGAAGCCTGTGCGGGGGACCAGTCCTCGACCGGCGTCCGCTGACGGACCCGCCGACGTGAACCCGAGGAACTCCACCTGCTCCATTCCACCCCAAGAGGACTCCATGAAAAGACCCCTCGCCGCCACCGTCGCAGCAACGGTGGCCATCGTTCCCCTCGCCTTTCTGACCGCAGCTCCGTCGGCACAAGCCGCGGGATCCACGCCCAAGACCGTCCCGGCGCTGCGTCAGTGGACGTCCGGGACCGGCTCGTTCACGTTCGGCGCCACCAGCCGGGTCGTGGTCGACCCGGCCTACGCTACGCAGCTCACCGTGGACGCCAACACCTTCGCTACCGACCTGTCCGCTCTGGAAGGCCGCACCGTCTCCGTCGTCCAGGGCACGGCAGCTGCGGGCGACATCGCCCTGACCCTGGGCGGCTCCCAGTCATCCGAGGGTTACACCATGACCGTCGGATCGAGCATCAAGATCCAGGCCAGTACCGCGACCGGTCAGTTCTGGGGCACTCGGAGCATGCTCCAACTGCTGCACCAGGGCAACACGGTCGCCGCCGGGACCGCCACGGACTCGCCGACCAAGCCCGAGCGCGGGCTGATGCTCGACACCGGCCGCAACTTCTTCCCGGTGGACTGGGTCGAGAACCAGATCCGCGACATGTCCTACCTGAAGCTCAACTACCTCCATCTGCACCTGTCGGACCACCAGGGGTTCCGACTGGAGTCCAGCACACACCCCGAGATCACCTCGGCGCAGCACTACTCCAAGCAGGACATCAGGAACATCATCGCCCTGGGCAACAAGTACCACGTCCAGGTCGTCCCGGAGATCGACGTGCCGGGACACATGGACGCGATCCTGAGCGGCGAGCTGGCGATCGGCAACGACTACCGCCTCAAGGACAGTGCAGGGAACGTCAGTTCCAGCTTCATCGACCTGACGATCCCCGGCGCCCGCACCCTGATCAGCGACCTGATCAACGAGTACCTGCCGCTGTTCACCACCTCCTCGTACTGGCACCTGGGCGCCGACGAGTACGTCACCAACTACGGCTCGTACCCGCAGCTGCTCACCTACGCCCGGGCCAACTACGGCGCCACCGCGAAGGCCAAGGACGTCTACTACGGCTTCGTCAACTGGGCCGACTCCCTCGTGCGCGCCAAGGGCAGGACGATGCGCATGTGGAACGACGGGATCGGCACCGGAGACGGCGCGCTCACCCCGAACTCCGACATCGTCGTCGAGTACTGGTACGGCTTCGGCAAGAACCCGCAGCAGCTCATCGACGCCGGGTACGAGGTGGCCAACGCGTCCTGGACGCCGACCTACTACATCTACGGCAAGGGCAAGCCGGACACCAAGTGGATGTACGAGTCCTGGACCCCGGACCTGTTCCAGGGCACGCAGACCATCAACGCCCCGTCCAAGAACCGCGGATCGCTCATCCACGTCTGGTGCGACACCCCGACCGCGGAGACCGTTGACCAGACCGCTGCCGGTATCAAGAACCCGCTGCGCGACCTCGCTCAGCAGGTCTGGGGCTCGCCGAAGCCCGTCGCCACCTACGCCGAGTTCGTGCCGATCATGGACGCGATAGGCCGCAACCCGCTGTGGCCGACCACCGTCGTCCGCGGCAACCTGGCGCAGGGCAAGCCCACCGCCGCCTCCAGTGTCGAGGTCTCCAGCTTCCCGGCGGTCAACGCCACCGACGGCTCCATGACCACCCGCTGGTCCAGCCAGGCCGCGGACCCGAGCTGGATCCAGGTCGACCTCGGCTCGGTGCAGACCGTCAACCGGGTCGGGCTGGCCTGGGAGGCCGCCTACGGCAAGGACTACCAGATCCAGATGTCGAACGACGGCACGACCTGGACCACCGTCTACACCCGGACCGGCGGCACCGGCGGCACCGAAACGCTGACCGGCTTCACCGGCACCGGCCGCTACATCCGGATGAACGGCACGGCGCGCGGCACTGTGCACGGCTACTCGCTGTACGAGTTCCAGGTCTTCCACGACGTCGACCTGGCGCTCAACCGGCCGACCACCGCCTCGTCGGTGGAGCCGGGCACCAGCTTCACCGCGGACCTGGCCACCGACGGCAAGTCCACCACCCGCTGGGCCAGCGCCCACACCGACCCGCAGTGGCTCCAGGTCGACCTCGGCGCGACCCACGCGATCAACGAGGTCAAGCTCAACTGGGAGTACGCGTACGGCAAGGCCTACCAGATCCAGGTCTCCGACGACGGCACCCACTGGATCACGCTCTACTCCACCACCACATCCACCGGCGGCGTCCAGGACCTGACCGGCCTGGTTGGCAACGGCCGCTACATCCGCATCAAGGGAACTGTCCGCGGTACCTCGTACGGGTACTCGCTGTGGTCCTTCGAGGTGTACGGCGCCTGACGCCCGCG
>NZ_LMCT01000038.1:23931-76503 GCF_001424875.1 Kitasatospora sp. Root107
ACGTCCCGTCCAGTGGTCGGTGGTGACGAAGTGTCATGTCCTGTGACGTCCCGTCCAGTGGTCGGTGGTGACGAAGTGTCATGTCCTGTGGGTTGTCATCTGCGCCGAGGATCGGCGGTGCAGCCGGACAGGCGCTCGTCGGCGGCCGGGCGGGCGCCGGGCAGCTCGTAGTCCCGGGGACGGCCGACCGGCGCTCCCCAACTTCTCTGCGTACCCGCAATTGCCCGGCCCCTCATTGTCGCGGGCACGGCCGCGCGCCACGGTTGGCAGTACCAGGCACTGAAGAGCACGGGCAGGAGCCCCGAAATGATCAGCACCGAGAATGCCCGCCCCGCAGCCGAGCAAGCCCCCGCGCTGCGCACCACGTCCGCCGTTCCGGAGTCCGTGGCCACCCTACGGCGTTTCGCAAGGCACACCGCCACGCGCTGGCTGCTGCCGGCAGACGTCCAGGAGGCGCTCTGCCTGGTGGTCACCGAGCTGGTCACCAACGTGGTTCTGCACAGTGGGAGCCCGCAGGTCACGCTGCTGCTCGCCCGAGACCGCGACGGTGTCACCGCCGAGATCCGGGACGCGGGCCGGTGGAAGAAGCGCACCACCCGCCGCGTCGTCGAGGAGGACGCCGACGCGCTGTGCGGCCGGGGGCTGCAACTGGTCGGCGCTTACACGACCGCGTGGACGCGGCTCACCACCGCCGCAGGCACCCAGGTCATCGCCCGGTTCGCCATGTGACCTGTCACCGCCAGCGCGCACCGCAGGCCCGTGACCCGGCTCGCCCGGACAGGCACGGCCCGGAAACCAAGCGCCGACGAGCGGCCCCACCGCCGATGGTCGCGTTTGCCCGCACCCAACGCGCGTTCTAGCGTGGTGGAGGGTGAAGAGGGTGATCGTGTGGTGGCGGTTGTCGACTCCGGTGCGGTGACGTTCGGCGGGGGCTTCGCGTTTGTCGGCCGTGAGCGTGAGCTCCACCTGCTGCTGGCCGCGATCCGGCGTCCGCCGGCTGTGATCCTCATCGAGGGTGAGGCCGGTATCGGCAAGTCCCGCCTGGTCAGTGAGGCCCTCTCGGCCCTGGCCGGCGACGAACGGCGGGTGCTGACGGGTTTCTGCCATCCATTGCGCGAACCCTTTCCGTTCGGCCCGGTGGTGGACGCGCTGCGCACGGCGGGCCGGTGGCTGCCGGCCACGGGCATCCCCCCGACCGCGGGCGCACTCGCCCCGCTCCTGCCCGACCTGGCGCACCGCCTCCCGCCCTCACCCCCCAGGCCCGAGGACGACGCCGCCCAGCGCTACCAGATCGTCCAGGCGGTGCGATCCGTCCTCACGGTCATCGGACCCGCCGTCCTCGTGGTGGAGGACCTCCACTGGGCCGACGAGGCCACCCGCGGCCTGCTCCTGCTGCTCGCCCGCGACCTGCCCGAACACCTCAGCCTCGTCCTCACCTACCGCCCCGAGGACCTGCCCTCCCAGACCCCCGTCCTCGGCGCCGCCTACCGCCGCCCGCCCGGCACCAACGGCACCACGATCCGCCTCACCCCGATGACCGAGCACGAGGTGACCGACCTCGCCCGCGCCGCACTCGGCGGCCACGCCACACCCGCCCTCACCGCAGTCCTGCACCGCCGCAGCGAAGGCCTGCCTCTCACCGCCGAAGAGGACCTCATCACCCTCCTCGAGCACTCGAGACTGCACGGCTACCGCGACGCCACCGCCCAACTCGGCCGCGCCGAGGTCCCGCACGGACTACGCGAAGCCGTCACCGAACGCCTCAGAGCCCTGACCGAGGCCGGCGCGGCGATCACCGACAGCGCCGCCGTCCTCGCCGTCCCCGCCACCGAAGAACTTCTCACCAAGGTTGCCGCCCTGGAACCCGCGCTCGGCGCCGAGGGCCTCACCGACGCCCTGCGCGCCTCGATCCTGCGCGAGAGCGACGAAGGCCACTACGTCTTCCGCCACGTCCTCGCCCAGCAGGTCGCCTACCAGCACATCCCCGGACCGCAACGCACCCGCCTCCACCACCGGGCCATCGAACAACTGCGGACCCGTCAACCCGCCCCCCTCGTGCAGATCGCCCACCACACCCTCGCCGCCGGCGACCGCGAAACCTGGTACCGCCGCGCCGAGGAAGCCGCTGACCAGGCCACCACCCTGGGCGACACCGGCACCGCCGCTGCCCTGCTCCACCAGATCCTCGAACAACCCCGAACCGACACCGACCTGCGCTCACGAGCAGCCCTCACCCTGGCCCGGATCGTCGTCAACGGCGTGGACTACACGGCCAGCGCCGCCGCGCTGCGCCGAATCCTCGCCGACCCCCAACTCCCGGAAGCCAGCCGCGGCGAGGTCCGCCTGGGCCTGGGCCTGCTCATGGTCAACCACGCCGGCGACCGCTCGGGCGTCCGCGAACTCGAAACAGCCGTCCAGGAACTGACCACTCGGCCCGAACGCGCGGCCAGGGCAATGACCGCCTTGGCGCAGGACGAGCGGATCGGCGGCTTCGAACAGGCACTGGCCTGGCTGGACCGCGCCGAGCAAGCTGTCCGGGAAAGCCCGGACGAAGCCATCCGGGCAACCGTGCAGGCCACCCGCCTCACCCTCCTAGCCGACGCCGGAGACCCCAGCGTCTGGGACCAGCTGGACCAGCTGCCGCGCCGGTCGGACGTCGCGGAAGTACTGCGCCAGACCGTCCGTGCGCTGTTCAACTGCGGCGATGGCGCCATCGGTCTCGGCCACGACCGCCGAGCCAGAGCCCTGATCACCGAGAGCCGGGAGCTGGCCCCCCGCGTGGGCACCCCGGTCCTCGACTGCTACAGCCGGGTCGACCTGCTGCGGCTGGACTTCCTGGCCGGCCGCTGGGAGGGGATCGAGGAACGGTTCGCCGCGCTCACCGCCGAGTACCCGGACATCTCTCTGGCCGATGCCGAGCAGACCATGCTCCATGCGGAGCTGGCCCACGTCAGGGGCAGGTATGCCCAGGCCCTCGAACTGTTCAAGGAAGCTGCCGACCAAGGCAGAAGGGACATGCAGGTCAACCGGGAACTCCGGGCCGCCGCCGGGATGGCCGGCACCCGGCTCGCCCAGCAGGCGCCGGAAGACGCCTGGGCAGTCGCCGCCCCCGCTGTAGCCGTGCTGCAGCAGGCCGAAACCTGGGCCCTGTACTCCAGTCTGGTGCCGGTCGCGGTCGAGGCCGCCCTGGCCAGCGGCCACCGCCACGACGCCCAGCAGCTCACCACCGACGCCGAACACGGCCTGCACGGCGCGGACTCGCCCGCGGGCGCGGCCAACCTTCATTCAGCCCGCGCGATCCTGCTCCGCGCCGACGAGCCGGACCGCGCCGCCGAACACTTCGCCCACTCCCGTCGCCGCTGGCAGGAGATCGGGCGCCCCTACGAAGCCGCCCGCGCCGCCGAACACCTCGCCGAAACCCTCGTGCACTCCCACCGCGCCGACGCCGCAGCGCACCTTAGCGAAGCCATCGACACCTACACCCGCCTCGGCGCCACCGCCGACCTCGCACGCTGCCAACACACCCAGCACGAACTCGGGCTCGCCCAGCCGGCCGGCCGCGGCCGCCGCGGCTACGGCGGCCAGCTCTCACCCCGCGAACATCAGGTCGCCGAACTCCTCGTCCAACGAGCCACCAACCAGGACATCGCCGAAACCCTCTTCCTCTCCCCCCGCACAGTCGAACACCACGTCGCCCAGGTCCTCAAGAAACTGCACACCACCAGGAAAGCCGTCCACGAGGTCTACCCGGACGAACCGTCCGGGACCTGACGGACGATGATCGCCGGATCGGCGTTTGCCGATCCGGCGATCATCGCGGACCTCGGAATCGGATCCACGGACGACGAGACACCGGCCCCGTCCGGAAGTCACGGCTTTCCCAGTGCCAGTGGGCTAGGAGGGGATGGAGACAAGCGGCCTGCTCGGCCGGTCAGGACGCCTTGACGGCGAAGATGCGAACGTTCGGCGCGGTCGGCAGCGTGATCGACGCCAGGGACTTGCCGGACGTGATCGGCACCGACCTCGTGTAGAGGCAGTACCCCGTGCCCGCGTCCGCCGGGCCACTGGTGTCATTGCGCCCGAAGACCTTGAACGCGACCGTCGCCGGGTAGGTCGTCGCGCTCGCGCAGCTCCAGCTGGGGAAGCCCCACGTCGACGTGCTGGACGTGCCGTCGCTGTAGTTGAGGCGGATCGTCCCGCCGGCTTCGCCGATGCCGGAGGCGCCGAGGAAGTTCACCTTCGACCCGGTGTACTGGTAGTCGATCGTCTGGCCGACCGGCTTGACGGAGTCGAAGTTCCCGGACGTGGTGTTGGGCCAGGTGTAGTCGACGCCGCCGATGCTGACGGTCTGCCCGGCCTTGACGCTCAGCGCCGTTCCGTTCGGCAGCTGGGCGTTGCCGGCCAGCCGGTCGGACGACAGGGTGCGGCCGCTCGCGTCCCAGGTGCCTGCGGTCGGGGCGTCGCCGTCGGTGATCGCGGTGGCGTTGCGGGCGTTGGATCCGTCGGTCCCGAAGTTCCAGCCGGTGTACGTCGCGGTGGCGCCGACCTTGAGGCGGTACATGGCCACTGTGCCCGCCGGCACGGTGACGCTGAAGTTGCCGTTCGCGTCGATGGACGTGACGTCGGGTCCCAGGATCGTGGTGAGCGAGAACGCCTTCGCGGACGTCCCGATCACCGATCCCCTGGTCGCGGCCGTGACCGGCGCGGTGGCCGAACGGTTCATGATCGCGACCGCGTAGTCACCGTTGCTCAACGGCTTGGCGAAGACGTCGTACCCGGTGCCCTGGGCGACCCGCCTGGCCGCAACGGCCAAGGCGTCCTGTCCCACCGCGATCAGGTCGGCCTTCTTCATCAGGGCCGCCTGCGTGGACGAGATGGCACCGCTGTTGTTGGAGTTGCGGATCATCGCGACCATGTGGCTGTTCTGCATCGCCCACATCGCGTAGCCACCGAGCTTGTTGTCGGCCGTCAGGGACGAGTCGTCGAAGTACAGCCGGTCGAGGTCGAGGGTGTGGCCCTGCTTGCTGTAGGGGCGCAGTTGCTCGGCCATGTCGACGAGTCCGACGGTGCCCGCCCAGCTCGTCCCGCCGACGTCGCCGCCCACGCGGTAGGCGTGTCCGGCCGGCGCGAGGCTGTTCATCAGGCGCTGGTAGAGCGGCGTGTTGTAGGTGTCGTTCTTCCAGTTCGCGTACGCGGGCGCGGAGATGTTGAGCATCATCGACCGGCGCTTGGCGGGGTCGGCGTCGGCCTTGACCGCGTTGATCGCGGCAGCTGCCCGGCGCGCCGACTCGATGGCCGCGTTGATCTCAAGGTCGGTGTCGAGGACGGTGAAGCAGCACTTGTTGGTCGTGTTCGGCTCACCGCAGTAGTCGAGCTTGATGTAGTCGGCGCCGACGCTCGCGAAGTACTTGAAGTCCTTGTCGAAGTTGTCGTAGCTGCCGGGTGCGGCGGCCGAGCGCCCACCCGAGTCGCACATGTACTTGCCGCCGCTGGTGTAGACCCCGAAGAACAGCCCCTTGCCGTGCAGGTAGTCGCCGACATCCTTCAGGCCGTTGGGGTACTTCGTCGGCGACGGGATGAGGTTGCCGGTGGTGGTGTCGCGTCCGTTCGTGCAGTTCGGCACGACCGTGGCGCTGGTGTCCCAGTCAGTGCAGTCGGACCGTACGGCCCAGGTGTCATCGAACGAGACGGTGTTCCAGCCAAGATCGGCCAGACCGGTGGAGACGGCGTCGTCAGCGGTCTTCTTCATGCTGGCCGCAGTCGTCTTGGACCAGGATTCCGAGCGGAGGATCATCTTCGGCGTCTTGGCATACGAGTGATCGACGTTGACCGTGTCGCTCGGGACGATCCGCGACAGCGCGACCGAGGGTTGCGCCGTGGTCGTCACGACGACAGAGAGGGTTGTCGTCACGACGAGCAGGACAGCGGCCATCCGGCCGGCCCGGCGAGGCCCGGTGGTTCTCCGCTGTCGAGTGGGGGTGCCGGCGTGCGCGGCTGGGGTCGTGATCAACGCTGAGAGCGCGGCGGTGCGCTGGGGGAAAGGCACAGGGAGCTCCTTGATGGGCGGTACACAATTCGAGCGGGCGTGGCGAATCCTTCGCAGTGCCGGTTTCGAGGAAGAGGTCCCGCCGCTGGGTGACAGCTGAGCCGGGCGGCGCAGCCGTCCGGCGGCCGGGTTCTTAGCGCGCCATCTTGCGACCACATCAGATCAGAGTCAAGGCCCTGTACATCGAATGACCACGATGGGATCAATTGATCGGATGGTGCCCTTCTGAATCGCGGCACCACCGCGCTTATGACCGACGAGGCCATCGGGCGTGCGACGGGAAATCGGCGCGAACGACGATGCCGGTCGAGCGAATGATTTGGTAAGGATCTCCTTGACCCCGATCTTGCGCGCTGAGGATACTGCGGGGCACATCACAGCAGTCATCGCGTCGGCCCGACCCTCCGGCCTCGTCAGGCCCCGTCCCGGCCCCCGCCGCGCGTTCCCTCTTCGCAAGACCGGCCCGAAGAATCCCGGCCGCCCGCCAGCACATCGCCCCCCGACACGGGGGCTGCGGTCGCCGCGTCCAGCGTCCCCACGGACGGGGACAAGGCACCGGCCGGAGCATGCTTGCGACCCCTCCCCCTCAGGTCCCACTCCCCATGGAGGCAGTGATGCACCACCACGCCCTTCGTCCGTGCTCACGCGTCGCGTCGGCCGCAGCTCTGGTGCTCGCCCTCAGCGGGACGCTCGTCACCGGCCCCGCAGCCGGCGCGACGCCGGTACCGGTGGCGATCACGGTGGACCCCCTGCGGGCGGGCTACGTCGACGAGAGCTTCACCGGATTCAGTTACGAGAAGGACCGGATGGCGGCCGGCACCTTCGACGCGTCCAACACCGCGCTGGTCAACATGTTCAAGCTGCTGGGTCACGGCTACCTTCGTATCGGTGGGAACCTGGTCAACCACGCCACGTGGAAGTCGAGCGGTACGGGCGGAGTGATCGGGGAGATCGCGCCGGCCGATGTCGACAAGCTGGCCGGCTTCCTCCAGGCCACCGGCTGGAAGGTCATCTACGGCATCAACGGGACGAGCCGCTTCCTCAGTGACAGCGACATCAGCCGGGGGGTCGTCCCCAACACTGCGGACAACGCCGCCAGTGAGGCCGAATACGCGGCACAGAAGCTGGGCACCAATCTCGTCGCCTTCGAGATCGGCAACGAGCCCAACCAGTACTCCAGCGCGAACACGCTGACCGACTACGAGGCCGTCTACGAGTCGTTCACCTCGAAGATCCTCCAGAAGGTCCCGGGAGCGAAGTTCGACGGACCGGGATGTCTCTACTCCGAGAGCTGGGCCTCTCCGTTCGCCACGAAGGAGCAGGCCACCCCGCTGGCCTTCCTTGCCGCGCACTACTACATCGGCGGCCCCAGCTCGACGACCACGACGGCCAGCATGATGATGAGCAACCCGTCGGGTCCCCTCAGCACCAACACCAAGCTGGACGCCGCCGCACAGTCCATCGGCCTCGGCTGGCGCATGACCGAGGCCAACTCCTACTACACGGGAGGAAAGGCCGACGTCAGCAACACGAAGGCCGCGTCACTCTGGTCGCTGGACTTCATGGAGGGCGTGGCCGAGCACGGCGGGTCGGGGGTGAACTTCCACGGCGGCGTCTCGTCCCAGTTCACGCTCTACTACACGCCGATCTCGTTCAACGCCGACGGTGTCACCCCCGCCGGCGTGCAGAGCGTCTACTACGGCCAACTGCTGTGGAAGCTGGCGGGAACCGGCCGTCTGCACAAGACGGCCATCACCGCGGACCCCAGTGTCACCGCCTCGCCCGGCGTCACCGCGTGGGGGATCGGCAACAACGTCATCGTCAACAACAAGAGCAACTACCCGATCACGACAACCATCACCCTGGCGGACACTGCCACCTCGGCCAAGTCCTACGAACTGGGGGGTGCCCAGCTGAGCACGAAGAGCGTCACCGTCGGCGGTGGCACTGTCGACGCCAACGGCAGTTTCAACGGAACGCCGACCAACCTGACCGTGACCGGTACGACCAAGGTGACCGTGACCGTCCCGGCACACGACGCCACGGTGGTCATCACACAGTGACTCGGTGAACCTCGCCGGCGTCCCTGACCGCGCAATGCAACGCCGGGGCTCTCGAACAGCTCCCGTCATCCACGTCACCCTCGTGCAGGACGGGAGTACGGGCACCGGGGAGGCCCCGTCCGGGCGGGCGGCAAGTGACGCATCCCCAACCGGGACACGTCCGGCTCTGCCCGCTGTCCCTCGGAAGTCCCGGCAGGTTCTGCCGGGACTTCCGGCGCGTTGTCGGACGCCGGACGTTCCAGTGATGAGCGGCCCGCCCCGTGCTCGGCCGGCAGTTCGGTGAACACCTCGCGCAGCTGCAGCTCGCCGTGGGCGGCCGCTTGTCGAAGACCCGCTTGCCCACCGGGGGCGGGCGAGGTGCTCCCCGCCTGCCCCCAGGATGCCGATCCAATAGGGCGCGGACGCAGCCGATGTCGATGCTCACGGCACGGACTGAAGCGCCCGCAGTGCTGCGGCCAGCGACGGCCGACGACGAGCTCACCAGGAGGCGGGCCCGCCCGGAGCCCCAGCGGCTCCGGGCGGGCACAGCCCGGGCTCAGCCTTCGATCCGGTGGGTGCTCCAGAAGGAGGTCAGGTCAGTGCTGGTGGCTGCCTGGGCGGCGGCCTTGAACTTGGCAGTGGTGGAGATACCGTTCCAGTTCGCGGTGGTGTAGCTCTTCAGCAGGTCGGCCATCGCGGTGTCGCCGATCAGGCGGCGCAGGTCGTGCAGGGCGCACTTGCCGTAGCCGTAGACGACGGCGGAGTAGCGGGTGGAGTGGGCGTCCCAGTAGGCCATCGAGTTGGTGATCTTCTCGTCGGCGGAGGCCCAGGCGACGTTCTTCCAGCAGCCGGTGCCGTTCTTGCCGAGGGCGAGGTCGGTGGCGTAGTCGGTGAACGACTCGTCCAGCCAGGGGCTGGTGTACTCGTCGTCGCCGACGATGCCGTAGAACCACTGGTGGCCGATCTCGTGGGTCAGGGCGGTGTCGGATACCAGGTCGAGGACGAAACCGGGGTACTCCATGCCCCCGAACCAGAAGTTGTTGTCGATGACGGCGTCCAACTCGCCGTAGGGGTAGGCGCCGAAGCGGGCGGCGTGCGCGTCGACCGCGTTCTTGGCGGTGGTGAGCATGGCGCCGGCGTCGGCGGAGCTTATGCCGCTCACCGAGTAGAGGTTGATCCGGGTACCGGCGGCCGAGGTGCCACTGGTCTTCGTGAACGGACCGGCCGCCCAGGCGAAGTCGCGGACCTTGCTCGCGGTGGCCCGGGTGACGGTCCGTCCGGCGGAGCCGGCGGTGGCGGTGGAGGTGCCGGTGGCGGGGACCAGCAGGGTGTTCGGGTGGTCGAGGGTGACGTCGAAGTCGGAGGAGAGGCTGTAGAAGGACTCTCCGTTGTTGGTGTAGGGGTCGAGGTGCCAGCCGGCCGCGTCACGGACGGCGAGGACCGGTAGTGCGTTTCCGACGAAGTTGAACGCACCGTCGTGGCCGAACCGGTCGGCGCCGTTGGGCACGGTGATGCCGAGGTCGAAGCCGATGGTGCTGCTCTGGCCCTGGGCCAGCGGAGCGGGCAGGGTGACCTTGAGGGCGGTGCAGTTGACGGACAGGCCCCCCGCGGTTCCGCCGGTGATGTTGGTGACGGTGATCGGCATGGAGGCGCAGCTGCCGTGCGCGTTGTCCCACAGCCGCAGGTAGACGTCGCTCAGCGCGGTCGCGGAGGTGTTCGTGAAGCGGACGCTTTCGTGGCCGTTCCAGACCGTGCCCGCTGAGTCGCTCGTCAGGCTGACCGTGTACGCCGGCGTTCCGGGGGTGCGGGTCGGGTCCGCCGTCGGTGTCGGCGTGGTGCTGCCGGAGGTGTTCAGCGCGATGTCGTCCAGCACGAAGCTGGTCTGCCGGCTGGAGTCTTCGGTGCCGCTGAAGGAGAGCGCGATGCTCTGCCCGGTGAAGGACGAGACGTCGAACGACTTCTGTACGTATCCGGTTCTGGCGTCCAAGTTGGACCAGGTGGCCAGGGTGGTGCCGCCGATCTTGGCGGTCAACCTGTCGTACGCGACCGAGGTGGTGGTCTCGGTGGTGTCGACATGCAGCCAGAGGGTGAGGGTGGCGGAGGTGCAGTCGGCGGGGAGGGCCAGGGTCTGCGACAGCGTGTCGGTATGGCTGCTGCCGTAACCGTTGAGCCAGGCGAACCGGGTGCCGCCGTGCGGGCTCTGCCCGCCATCGCTCGTGATCACTCCGCTGGACGCCGCCCACGGCGAAGTGCCGGACTCGAAGCCGCCGTTGGCGACCACCTGGGTGGTGGCGCAACCCGCGAGCGGCGTGGTGCCGCCGGCGGCCAGCGCAGTGGTTCCCGCCCCGGCGATCAGCGCGGCGGTGGTCATGAAGGGGAGGAGTGTGCCTCTCATTGCGTCCTCTCGGAGGTGGGGGCTTCCCTGTGCCGCTCCCGGTGGTCGGCGAGGAGCGTGGTGGGCGGCCCGGGTGTCGGCGTTGTGCCAGCCGGTGGTGACCGCGGTGTCGTCGATCAGGGTGGGGCGGCCTCAGCCGGTGGTGACCGCGGTGTCGTCGATCAGGAAGCTGGTCCGGAGGGAGGAGTCCTCGGTGCCGGTGAACTTGATCGTGACGGTCTTGCCCTTGAAGGCCGACAGGTCGAGCGTGCGTTGGACGTATCCGGCGGTGGCGTCGGCGTTGGAGTAAGTGGTCAGGACGGTCGTGGTCGTGCCGTTGACGACCTGGACCTTGAGGGTGTCGTAGGCGGTGCTGCCGGTCTCAGCGGTGGTGATCTTGTTCCAGAAGGTGAGCTTGGGGGCCGAGGCGGTGGCCGGGATGGTCACCGACTGGGAGAGGGTGTCGGTGTGGGCGGAGCCGTAGCCGTTCAGCCAGGCGTAGTAGGAGCCGGTGCGCGGGGAGGCGTTGGTGTCGCTGGTGATGACGCCGGAGGACGCGCTCCAGGGGGCGGTGCCGGACTCGAAGCCGGGGTTGAGCAGCAGGTTGCCGCCCGGGGTCGGGGTGGGGCTGGGGGTCGGGGCAGCGCCGCCGCAGGTCGTGGCGGTCGGGGCGACGTTCACCGCGCTCCAGGCTTTCTCGACCGTGGCGCACTCGGTGCTGCCGGCGCCGTACAGGTCCCTGGCGGCCTTGACGGTGGCAGTGCGGGCACCCGGGTAGTCGGTGGCGGAGACCATGTAGGTCGACAGCGCGCGGTACCAGATCTTGGCGGACTTGTCGTTGCCGATGCCGACGACGGCCGTGCCGTCACAGGTCGGGCTGTTGCCCCACTGGGATTGGCCGGAGCCGACCGCGAGCAGGTAGAAGAGGTGGTTGCCCACGCCCGACGAGTAGTGCGGGTTCAGGTTCTTGGTGCCGGCGGACCAGCAGTCGACCGACTTGCCGTCCTTGCTCGGCTTGTCCATCCAACGCAGCGGGGTGCCGTTGCCGTTGATGTCGATCTTCTCGCCGATGAGGTAGTCGGGGGCGTCCGCCGCGTTGTTGGCGTTGAACTCCACCATCGTGCCCATGATGTCGCTGGTGGCCTCGTTCAGGCCGCCGGCGTCGCCGTAGTAGACCAGTCCGGCGGTGGCGGCTGTGACGCCGTGGCTCATCTCGTGGCCGGCCACGTCGATCTCGGTGAACGGCTTGGAGCCCACGTCCCCGTCGCCGTAGATCATCGAGAAACTGTCGTCGTCCCAGCCGGCGTTGCCGTAGTTGGTGCCGTAGTGGACGAAGGAGCGGGCGCCGGCTCCGTTGTTCTTGATGCCGTTGCGGCCCAGCACGTTCTTGTAGAAGTCCCAGGTGGCCTGGATTCCGTAGTGGGCGTCGACGGCGACGGTGGCGCGGTCGGTGAGGGCGCCGTTGCCCCAGACGTTGTCGGCGTCGGCGAAGGCGATGCCCCAGCCGGCTGACGGGGTGTCATTGGTGGCGGTCTTGTTCTGGGCGTCGCGGGTCTCGCCGTTGCCGCGGTCGGGGTCGACGAGGGTGTAGGTGGTGCCGGAGCCGGTGGTGGAGAGGGTGACCTTGCCGGTCTGGTAGCCGTTGCCGGTGCCGGTGCCGGAGGAGGCGACCGCGGTTGCCGTGGTGTTGCCGGTGGCGGTTCCGCGGGCGTGCACGTTCTCGGGTAGGAAGGCCGAGTAGGCGTCCCAACTCTGGCCGGTGGCACCGGTTCTGGCATCCACCAGGACGTGCAGGTGGCTCGGCGACTGATCGTCGGCGGTGCCGTTGACGACGACCTCCCAGACCAGCTTGGGGTCGGTCCCGAGGGCGTCGACCTTCAGTGTGGCGGTGGTGGTCTTCCTGGTGCCCTTGAAGAGTTCGATGGCGGTGGCGATCGCCTGCTGGTCGGTGACTGAGGGGGTCACCGAGAGGCTGAGCGGGGCCTGGAGGTTGAGGGTGGTGGTGTCGAGCCGGCCGTCGGGGGCGGAGTGGACGATCACGTCACCGCCCAGGACCGGCAGGCCCTGGTAGGTCCGGTCGAAGTGGACGTGCCGAGCGTTGTCGGCGTCCACCAGGGAACGGCGGGGCGTGAAGGTGTCGTGGGGACTGGCCCTGACCGCCTGGGGGTGGGCGGCAACCTGGGCGGCGGCATCTTGGGCGGCCTGGCTCGTGGAGACCTTGGGCTGCGGGGGGACGGCGGGTACGGCGGACGCGGTGACGCCGCCGGCTATCGCGAGGCCGGCGACCGAAAGAGCCAGCGAGCCGAGAAGAAAGGTGCGCTTCATGACGCCGCAGCGTGGCGGTGTATTCATGCGCGCGTCAATGCATAAGCGGGGACTGGGAAACCAGCGAGGGCGGTGCTCTTGGTTCCTGTGTCCTGGCCGGGTGTTTAGTTCATCAGCGTGACCTGGGATTTTATATCCCGAGCCGGCAAGGCGACATGATAGACATGTGACGCACATCACATGGAGAGGATTGTGGGCTGGGCGAACCATTCGGAATGCTGTCCTGGGACTCCCTCCCTCGGTATTGACAAGGAGTTCGCGGGCTGGTTTCGACACTCTGCTGATGAACCTGGACCCTCCTGAGCACGCAGGCAAGGGCGTCTGTGCTTCCGGGTGGGATGCCCCGAAGCTTCGGTTCTGCAGCCGTTTTGGCAATCCTTATGGATTCCTCTGCTGACCGGCTGCGAAATTAAGCCCGAAGTCCGCAGATCGAGCTGCCACGAGCACAAATTCTGTCCGCAGGTGACGAGGAGAAGGTGTGCCAGGGTCTTCCGACGAGAGGTGGTGAATTGCCACGCCACCTGTACCCGCGCAAGCCTCCGCCTTCGACCATCCGGCCTGGGTCCCGGTCACCGTTGCGCACACCTCGGCGTTCCGGTGAGCGAGTGCGGCGCATACGCGAGCATTGGACAGTACGGACCTGGTCGGTCTTGCCGGCGGATCGCCGGCCACCACGCCTTCCACCTGGTGACGACGGATGCGAGGGTTGAATAGAGTTCGGCCGTCCGGCCGGGCGGTCACCGAGTGGCGCGACAACCATCGAGGTAGTGCATGAGTGGTGAGGGGCCGATCAGTTCGCGGGAGCTGAAGTTCCGGGCGCTCGCCGCGGACCTTCGCCGCAACATCACCGACGGCACCTGGCCCGTCGGCAGCAAACTGCCCACCGACGAGTCGCTGGCCGCCGAGTCCGGGATGTCGATCTCCACGGTTCGCCGGGCCTACGACGAACTGGTGGGAGCCGGGCTGGTGGAGCGCCGGCAGGGCGCGGGCACATTCGTCACCACCCGGGTGCCGCCCTCACCCCAGCGGCAGATCGTCGTCGGCGTCGTCGTGCCGACCACGACGCTGTACTTCCCCCGGGTGGTACGCGGCATCGAGGCGACCCTGGGCGCCGCACGGGCCCGCACCGTCCTGGCCTGCTCGGACTACGACCTGCACACGGAGAATGCGGCCATCGAGGAGCTGATCACCGGCGGAGTGTCCGGCCTGCTGCTGGTCCCGTCCCTGCACGAGCTGGCCGATCCCATCGCACGCGGTGAGGAACTGCGCCGCCTGCCGGTCCCGGTCGTCCTGGTCGAACGGAGACTGGCCGCCGCGGGGCCCGCAGACACGATGGAATACGTCTGCACCAACCACGAAGCCGGCGCCTACGAGGCGGTACGCCACCTGCACGATCTCGGTCACAGCCGGATCGGCCTGCTGTTGCGCACCGACGGCCCCACCGCCGGTGCGATCGTCTCCGGCTACGAGTGGGCGCGCACCGCGTTCGGCCTGCCCGCAGTGCCACGGCAGGAGGACCGCCTGGCGGCCTGGACATCGGAACGGGCCGACGAGGCGCTCCGCGCGGTCCGCGCGGCCAAGGCCACCGCCGTCCTGTGCTTCGGCGAGCTGGAGGCGCTCACCTTCCTCGGCGCGACGGCCAGGGCCGGCCTGTCGGTGCCCGGCGACCTGGCACTGGTGGCCTACGACAACGAGCTCGGCGAGACCGCGCCGGTCCCGCTGACCTCCGTCTCACCGCCCAAGTTCCAGATCGGCCAGCTCGCCGCCCGCGTGCTGCTGCAGCGCCTGCGGTTCGGCGAGGCCTTCCCCGTGCACCAGATCCGGCTGCGCCCGCGCCTTGTGGTCCGTGCCTCCTGCGGCGGCCGAGGCGGATCGGCCGACACCGACACACCGCCGGTGCTCTAGCTCCACCCGTGCGTGCACTGCGGGCGCCCGCCCGCAGCCCCGGCCGACCGGCCGCGCTCCGGCCCGCCGGGGCAGGTGCCCAACGAGACGTAATGGCAGCTGAGTTGACCGGCGGGGCGGCAGAGCCACCCGCCCGCGCCGCGCCCGTCCTGCGGCAACGTCGCCCGATCCGCAACCCGGGGGAAGGGCCGCAGCAACGCGCCGGTAGGAGCGAAGGATTCGGTGAGGACTTTCTTGACCCTCATCTGGCGCGGTAGTGATACTGCGGCGCACATCACACCAGTCATCGCGCCGGGCCGACCCCCACCCTTCCGCGTCAGGCCCCGTCTCGGCGATCGCCGAGCCCCGCGCTTCCCCCGCTCGACCAGGAGAACCACATGCCTCCCACCAAGCGCATCGCCGCACTCGCCATGGGGGTGATGGTCGCCGCGTCGACCGTCCTGACCGTGGTGAACACGACACCGGCAGTCGCCGTGTCCGCGCCCGACAACATCGCGGACCACACCCTCCAGGCCACCCCGCCGATGGTGATCCGTCCCGGTTCGTGGCGGGAGACCAACGAGATCCTGGTCAAGCAGGACGCGGACGCGCTGGTGTCGACCGGCCTGGCTGCCAAGGGCTGGAACGTCGTCGCCATCGACGACGACTGGATGATCAAGGCCAACGGCCAGGACTGGGACGGCACTCAGATCGTGCCCTCCTCCCAGAAGGGCCGCGACCTCGACGGCAACTTCATCGCCTCCCCCAGCAAGTACCCGAACGGCATCAAGTCGCTCATCGAGTACGTGCACGGCAAGGGCCTCAAGTTCGGCATCTACAACGACGCCGGCACCCTGACCTGCGACGGCGGCGCCGGCAGCTACGGACACTTCGCGCAGGACGCGGACTACTTCGCGAGCCTGGGCGTCAACTACATCAAGTCGGACTACTGCTACAACTACGACAACACCTCGAACGGCTGGCCGCTGACCACCGACCACGACGCCGACATCGCGGTCGCCGCCTACCGCGAGTTCGCCGACGGGATCAAGGCGGCGAACACCAAGTACGGCACCAGGATGGTGCTCAACGCCTCCGCGCCGGCCTACTTCAACTGGCACAGCGACGCCACCGGCACCGATGCCTACAAGAAGGTCGTGGCCGGAATGGCCACCAGCGCGCAGGCCTGGCGCGCCGGTGTGGACACCGGTGGCACCTGGACCGCCAGCCTC
Organism: Kitasatospora sp. Root107; assembly: GCF_001424875.1. Classification (GTDB taxonomy): domain Bacteria; phylum Actinomycetota; class Actinomycetes; order Streptomycetales; family Streptomycetaceae; genus Kitasatospora. The sequence continues at coordinate 39,835 of NZ_LMCT01000038.1, forward strand.
AGCCAGCTCGAGCAGGGTGAGGGCGCCCGCCAGTTCGCGAAGGCCGGCCACTTCAACGACCTGGACCAGCTCAGCTTCGGCAAGGGCACCATGACCAGGGCGCAGGAGCAGGCCCAGTTCAGCATGTGGGCGATGGTCAACTCCCCGCTGAACATCAAGCTCAAGGGCACCGCTGCGTTCACCGCGAACATCGTGGCCGACGCCGGCAACACCGACGTCATCGCGATCAACCAGGACCGCCTCGGCGTGCAGGGCCGGCGCATCTCCACCAGCACCGACGCCGACGTCTACGCCAAGCCGCTGGCCAACGGCGACTTCGCCGTCACCCTGCTGAACAAGAACACCACCACCGCCAGGACCATCAGCACCACCGGCTCCGCAGTCGGCACCTCCGCCACCGCCCTGACGCTCAAGAACCTGTGGACGAAGGCCACCAGCACCAGCACCGGAACCATCTCCGCGTCCGTTCCCGCCGGCAGCGCCGTCGTCTACCGGATCACGCCGGGCACCACCTTCACCGGCTGGACCAAGGCCCGCAACGCCACCGCGATCAGCGACGGCGACTCGGCCACCGCCGGCTGCTTCGACAACGCCTGCGACAGCTACTCCTCCGACAGACTCGCCGCGGCCGGCGTCGACCGCGGCGAGGTCCTCAGCGTCGGCGGCAGCGCCTTCCAGTGGCCCGGCGTGGGCTCGGGCGAGCTCGACAACATCGTCGCCAAGGGGCAGACCATCAACCACGTGGTCGGCACGAAGCTCGCCTTCCTCGGCTCCTCCAGCGGCGGCGACACCTCCGGCACGCTGACGGTCAACTACACCGACGGGACCAGCAGCACCACCACCCTCGGCTTCCCCAACTGGGTCACCTCGAACCCGACCGCGTTCGGCTGCTCCACCGCCGTCACCACCACCGGCCGCAACAGCCCCACCGGCCCGGACCAGCCCACCACCAACTACGTCGTCTCCTACTGCCCGGTGAGTGTCACGGCGGGCAAGACCATCAAGTCCTTCACCCTTCCCGACAAGCCGGCGCTGCACATCTTCTCCGTGAACGCGAGCTGACAGGTCCGAGGCCCAGACCGGGGCGGCCCGTCCACTGTGACGGGCCGCCCCCGCCTGTCTTTGATCGCAGATCGAATCACCCACCCATGTGATCATTCGATCTGAATAGGCCATTTGGTATTGACGAGATCAGATGGTCTACCTAATGTGGGGTCATGCCTACCGGTTCCGGTGGGCTCGGGCTCTCCGCCTGGATCCTGCACTCGTTCGCCTACCGGCCCGCCACCGAGGAATCCGTACCCTCCGGCACCGCCGCGGCCCTCCTGTGAGTCCGACCGAGCGTGAAGCGACGCTGCGAGGTCAGCGCGGACTCCAGCTCGTCTTCGCTTTCCGCAGCCCGGCTGGTCAACCGCCGGGGCGTGAAGGAGCTTCACATGATCAGCGCCGAGAAGACCACCTGCCCCGCCCGCACTGCCCCCCGGTTCCACCCGACACGACGGACTATGACGGCCGGCTGCGTACTGTCCGCCGAGGCGGCGTCCGTGCCCGTGCTGCGACGGTTCGCGCGTCGGGTCATCCAGGAATGGCAAGTTCCGGAAGGGCTCGACGACGCCGTCGCGCTCATCGTGACGGAGCTTGCCGCCAACGCGGTGCGGCACAGCGGCAGCGCCGACATCGTGCTCATTCTCGCCGCCGGTGGCGGCCGGCTGTCGATACGCGTCCAGGACTCCGGACGGTGGCGCCCTCCGCATCCGCGCCCGACCGACGAGATGCAGTGCGGCGGCCGAGGTCTCGACCTCGTGGACGCCTTCACCACCAGCTGCAGGATCCTGTCGACCGAGAGTGGCACCCAGGTCACGGCGGAGATCGCGATTCTCGGTTGAAACCGCCGGAGACCATGCGCGGATCTCATCGACGGGGAGTGCGACGGCCGCCGGGAAGTACGGGTGACACGAGGGGTAACCATGCTTGCGTGCGATCGACAGACCTGGCTGCTCGCGATCCTTCGCGACCACGGACGCCTCCAGGCGGCCGAGGCCACCGAACGACTCGGCGTCTCGATCGCCACGGTTCGCCGGGACCTGCAGCAGCTCGCACAGCAGGGGCTGCTGGTTCGCACGCGCGGCGGTGCCCTGACGGCCGGCGCCGGGTCCGACCTTGCACTGCGGTTCGGATCCGTGAGCGCGGCCGTCCGGCACCGCCGCATCGCCAGAGCCGTGGCCGAACTGGTGCCGCCAGGATCAGTCGTGGGCCTCAACGGCGGTGCCGCCACCAGGGAGGTGGCCCGTGAACTCGCGATCCGCAGCGGCCTCTCCGCCAGGAGCGGCCGTATCGCGCTGACGGTGGTGACGAACGCTGTCCACATCGCCCAAGAACTGTCGGCCCGTTCCCACGTGAGGATCGCCGTGACGGGAGGCGTGGCCGGGCCCGGCCACGGTGAACTCACCGGGCCCCTCGCCGTCGCGATGCTCCGGGAGGTCGCGCTGGACTTCGCGATCCTCGGCGTGGACGCGGTGGACGGGCGCTTCGGTGCGGAGGCTCACGACGAGAGCAGGGCCGCCACCAGCCGGGCCATGGCCGAACGGGCCGAACGGGTGATCGTGGTCGCCGAGGCCGCCACGCTCGGCCGCCGGGCCGCCGCCGAGGTCTGTCCGGTCGGCCGGATATCGCTGCTGGTCACAGACCGGGACGCCCCCGACGGCATGGTCGATCACCTCACCGCCGGAGGCCTCGACGTGCTGCGCGCGTCAGCTGGCCGGTGAACCAGACCGTTCTGATCGTGAGACGGCCTGCGCATTCTTGCTTGCTTGAGCTACTTTGTACGCACATTTGAGCACAGCAATCCGGGAAATGTGCAGGAGGCACCCAATGAGCCATGTGTCCGACGAGATCGCGAGCCAACCGGAGACCTGGCGCCGAGCGCTGGGACTGAGCCCGAAGGCCCTGCCCGAGAGGGGCGAGCGCGTGGCCGTCATCGGCTGCGGCACCTCCCTCTACATCGCGCAGGCCTACGCTTCGCTGCGCGAGTCGCACGGTCTGGGTGAGACCGACGCCTTCGCGGCCTCCGACTTCCCCGCCGCGCGTCGCTACGACCGGGTGCTGGCGATCAGCCGCTCCGGCACCACGACGGAGGTGCTGACCGCACTTGCGCAGGTGCCCGGCACACCGACGACCGCGATCACCGGCGATCTCGCCACGCCGATCACCACCGCCGCCCGCAGCATCGTCGACCTCTCGTTCGCCGACGAGAAGTCGGTGGTCCAGACCCGCTTCGCCACCACCTGCCTGGCGCTGCTGCGTGGACATCTCGGCCTCGTCCCGGCGGACCTGCCCGAGCAGGCGATGCAGGCCCTGCCACTGCCCGAACGCGCCATCGAAGCAGAGCAGTTCACCTTCCTCGGCAACGGCTGGAGCACCGGCATCGCCCATGAGGCGGCACTCAAGCTACGCGAGGCGTCCGGATCGTGGACCGAGTCGTACCCGGCCATGGAGTACCGGCACGGGCCGATCAGCGTCAGCGGCCCCGGCAGTGTGGTGTGGTTCTTCGGCGAACCGCCCGCCAGCCTGGTCGACCAGGTGCGCGAGACCGGCGCCGCCGTCTCGGTCTCTCCGCTGGACCCGCTCGCCGACCTGGTCCGGGCCCAACGGCTCGCGGTGGAACTGGCCGAGAGCCGTGGACTCGACCCCGATCAGCCACGCAACCTCACCCGCTCGATCATCCTGGCCCGGCCGTGAGCGGCCCGGTCACGAGACCGGCCGACGGATGCGTGATCGCACTCGACGTCGGCGGTACCCAGATCAAGGGCGGCCTGCTCGGCGGGGACGGTACCGTCCTGCACACCGAGCGCTGGCTCACCCGCGCCGGGCACGGGCCCAACGCGCTGATCGACCGGATCCTCGGCTGCGCCGACGAACTGGTAGCGCTCGCCGAGCGCGCCGACCGGCCACCGGCGGCGGCCGGAATCGTGGTACCCGGCATTGTTGACGAGACATCAGGTCTGGCTGTGTACGCGGCCAATCTCGGTTGGCGGGACGTCCCGCTGCCGCAGTGGCTCGCCGAGCACCTGGATCTTCCGGTCGCCTTCGGCCACGACGTCCGTACCGGCGGGCTCGCCGAAGCCCGCCTCGGCGCCGGCCGGGGCTGCGCCGACTTCCTCTTCGTCCCCGTGGGCACCGGAATCGCCGCCGCCGTCGTGGCCGACGGCCGCCCCCTGACCGGTGCCCATGGCGCCGCCGGAGAACTCGGCCACCTGGTGGTACGCCCCGGGGGTGAGCCGTGCAGGTGCGGCGGCCACGGCTGTCTGGAGACCGTCGCCTCGGCCTCCGCCATCGCCCGCCGCTACACCCGGGCAACCGGAGAGCGCGAGGTCACCGCCAAGGAGGTCGGGCACCGCGCCGCTGCGGGTGAGGCGGCAGCCACCAGGATCTGGGGAGAAGCCGTCGAGGCCCTGGCGGACGGGCTGACCGCCACCGTCACCCTCATCAATCCCGAACGCATCGTCATCGGCGGCGGCCTGGCCAAGGCGGGCGAGGCCCTGCTCACCCCGCTCAGAGCCGCGCTGGCCGCGCGGCTGTCCTTCCAGCGCCCGCCCGAGCTCGTTCCCGCCGAGCTCGGCCACGAAGCCGGCTGCCGCGGCGCCGCCCTCCTCGCCCAGGACCTCCTGGACAGCCGGAGCCTCCCGCACAGCAGCGTCCAATACAGCTTGAGCCTCGCCCAGGGCGGCCGCCGATGATCCTCACCGTCACCCTCAACACCGCCGTCGACGTCACCTACCGCCTCCACCGGGTCCACCGCCACGGCAGCAACCGCGTGCGCGAGGTCGCCGAACGCGCCGGCGGCAAGGGCATCAACGTCGCCAGGATCCTCCACGCGATCGGCCACGAGAGCGTGGTCACCGGCCTGGCCGGCGGCGTGACAGGCGCGACGGTCCGGGCCGATCTCGCGGCCTCCGGTCTGCGCGACGAACTGATGACCATCGACGGTCACACCCGCCGCACCGTCGCCGTCGCCGAGGACCGGGACGGCGACACCACCATCTACCTGGAACCCGGCCCTGTCGTCACCCCCGAGGAGTGGGCACGCTTCCTGGTCCGCTACGAGCGACTGCTCGGCGGCGCGGCGGCCGTGGTGCTCTCCGGCAGCCTGCCGACCGGTCTGCCGCACGACGCGTACGGCCTCCTCGTCAGCCTCGCGAAGGCCCGCCGGGTGCCCGCGGTCCTGGACGCCGACGGCGCCGCGCTGCGCGGTGGGCTCCCGGCGGGTCCGGCCCTGGTCAAACCCAACGCCCACGAACTCGCGACCGCCACCGGCACCACCGACCCGCGAGCCGGGGCTCACACACTGCTCGCCCGTGGCGCCCTCGCCGTGGTGGCCTCACTCGGCCCGGACGGCCTGCTCGCCACCACCCCCGAAGGCAGCTGGCAGGCCCGTCCGCCCGGGAAGGTCCACGGGAACCCGACCGGTGCGGGCGACTCCGCCGTCGCGGCTCTGACCGCCGGCCTGGTCGACGACACCCCGTGGCCCGAACGCCTCGGCCAAGCAGTCGCCCTGTCCGCGGCGACCGTGCTCGCCCCGCTCGCCGGAAGCTTCGACCACGCCGCCTACCACCGGATGCTGCCCCTGATCCAGGTGCGACCGCTCGACCCCACCATTCCCCAAGGAGAGTCATGGCCCTCGTAGGCACGGGCGAGATAGTCGCCCCCGCGCTGCTCGCCGGTCGCGGAGTCGGCGCGTTCAACGTCATCCAACTGGAGCACGCCCAGGCCATCGTCGCGGGCGCCGAACGCGCCAAGGCACCGGTGATCCTCCAGATCAGCGAGAACGCCGTCCGCTACCACGGCGGCCTGGAGTCGATCGGCGCGGCCACCCTGGCAGTCGCCCGGGCCGCATGGGTACCGGTCGCCGTCCACCTCGACCACGCGACCTCGCCCGAGCTGATCCGCGAGAGCGTGGAGCTGGGCTTCACCTCGGTCATGTTCGACGCCTCCGCGCTCGCCTACGCGGACAACGTGTGCGCCACCTCCGAGGTCGTCGCCCGCTGCCACGCCGAGGGCATCTGGGTCGAGGCCGAACTCGGCGAGGTGGGCGGCAAGGACGGCGTCCACGCCCCCGGTGCCCGTACCGACCCGGCCGAGGCCGCCGCCTTCGTCGAGAGCACCGGCGTGGACTCGCTCGCCGTGGCCGTCGGCACCTCGCACGCCATGCTGACCCGCGACGCGGTCCTCGACCTCGACCTGATCGCCGCCCTCGCCGAGGCCGTCCCGGTCCCGCTTGTGCTGCACGGTTCCTCGGGGGTGGCCGACGAACACCTGCGGGCAGCCGTCGAACGCGGCATGACCAAGGTGAACATCGCGACCCACCTGAACAAGGCCTTCACCGCGGCGGTCCGCGCACAGCTCGCGTCCGACGACCACCTGGTCGACACCCGGCGCTATCTGGGGGCCGGCCGGGCCGCCGTTGCCGACGAAGTGGCCCGCCTTCTCGGTGTCCTGCGCGCCTGACGGCGGCCCGGACCGGTCGGCTACCCCGAGGGGAATGGCCAGAGAGTTGACCCTTTGATCTAAATACGATCGAATGGTAAAACTTGATCAGGGCGGATCCCGTCTCTGCCATCGAAGGGGAGCACATGGCCATCTCAACCGAGGTCCGTCGCGCGTGGATCGTGAACGCGGTACGAGAACTCGGCACCATGCGCGTGGTGGACCTGGCCGGACACCTCGGTATCCCCGCAGTCACCGTCCGGCGTGACATCGCCGCCCTCGCCAACGAAGGACTGGTGCGCCGCTCGCACGGAGCTGTCTCGCTGCCGGACGGGTCCCGAGCCGACATCCCCGACACCCCCGAACGAGTGATCGGGATGCTGGTGCCCACCGTCGGCTCCTACTTCGACGAGGTGATCGCCGGCGCCCGCGCCGCCATCGCAGAAGCAGGCGCACGACTGGTCCTCGGCATCGCCCCCTACGGGGCGGGGGACGACCGCGTCCAGACCGAGCGGCTGCTGGAGACCGGTGTCGGCGGACTGATGCTCACTCCCAACTGGCTCCCCGACGGATCCCAGGAGGACTTCGGCTGGCTCGACGAACTGCCGGTACCCGCGGTCCTGGTGGAACGCTGGGCCTCCCCCGCCGGCCCCGGCGCCGCACTGGACGCCGTCGGCTCGGACCACCACCACGGCGTCCTGCTCGCGCTGCGCCACCTCGCCTCGCTCGGCCACCGCTCCGTGATGCTGGCCGCCCGTGACGACACCTGGACCTCCCACCAGGTGCGCACGGGCTACACCGAGGCCGTACGACTGCTCGGCCTCGAACCACAGCCGGTCATCGGCATGCAGGCACTCGATCCGGCCCCCGGCCGGGGCAACATCGAGACGCTCGCGGACCGGATCGCCGCCTCGACCGCGTCGGGTGTAAGGGCCGTGCTGGTCCACAACGACCACGACGCCATCCAACTGCCGCCACTCCTGCGCGCCCGCGGCCTTCGGATCCCGGACGAACTCGCCCTGGTCTCCTACGACGACGTGTACGCCGCTCTCGCCGCCCCCGCGCTGACGGCCGTCGCCCCGCCCAAGCGCGCCGTCGGCGCCGCAGCCGCGGAGCTGCTGCTGCGGCGCCTCGACCACGGCTCGTCCCTGCCCGCCCGCCGGATCGGGCTGCTGCCGGGCCTGAAGGTCCGCGGGTCCTGCGGCGGCGAGAGCTGAAGCCGGACGGGAGCTCAGACGCCAGGGCGGTGCGGATCGCCTCATGAGCCAGGAGCGCGCCGGCCCTGCGGAGCCAGCGGGACGCGTGGTCACGGGCCGCCGCCGGGTCTCCGGCGAGCCGGGTGAGAGTCAGGACGTCCTCGTCCGCGGACTCCCCGGCGACGATCGACGCACTGACTCCGGCCCGGTCGGCGCGGCGCACTACCTCCCCCACCACCTTGCCGAGCAGGCTGGTGGCGTCGTACCTGCCCTCGCCGGTGATGACCAGGTCCGCGTCCGCCAGCGCCTCGTCCAGCCCGAGCAACTCGGCGACCGCAGCCGCCCCGGGCGTGACGACGGCGCCCCAGGCGGCCGTCAGGCCGTACGCGGTGCCCCCGGCCGCACCGGCGCCGGGCTGGGCCGGGTCACCGCCGAGCAGCTCGGCGAGCCGGGTCAGTCCCCGTTCGAGCTGCTCGACGTCGGCTGGACCTGCGCCCTTCTGCGGACCGTACACGGCGGCCGCACCCTCCGGGCCGAGCAGGGGATTGCCCACGTCAGTGAGCAGTTGGACGCCATCGCGGGGGGCGGCCCGGAACTCGCCCCGATGGACCCAACGGGCTCGCGGGAGCGCGCCCCCGCCATCGGGCAGGGGGACACCGTCGGCGTCGAGCAGTCGCAGGCCGAGGGCCCCCAGCAGGCCGGCACCGCCGTCGGTGGAGGCGGAACCGCCGAGAGCGACCATCACGCGCCGCGCGCCCTGGTCGAGGGCGGCGGCGATGAGCTCACCGGTGCCCCGAGTGGTGGCGGTGAGCGGGGCGAGTTCCGCCATCAGCGGCAGGCCGCTGACGGTGGCGAGTTCGACCACGGCGGTGCCGTCCGGGAGCAGCGCGTACTCCCCGTCGACGGGACGGCCGTCGGGGCCGGTACAGCCGCCCACCCGGTGCAGGGTAGTTCCCGGGTGGGCGGCCGCGACGGCGGCGAGAGTGCCCTCGCCGCCGTCGGCCATCGGACGCATCATCAGCTGATCGTCCGGTCTGATGGAGCGCCAGCCCTCGGCCAGCGCCCGGGCCGCGTCGGCGGCCGTCACGGTGCCCTTGAATGAGTCAGGGGCGATCACCACCCTCACGGGGCCACCACATGCGCGAGATGACGCTCCATCATGGTGCGCAGGGTCTGCTCGCCGGGCGCCTGCCAGACGTCCTCGTTGAAGATCTCGACCTCGATCCAGCCCGTGTAGCCGGCGGCGGTGACCTGGTCGGTCAGGGACCGGAAGTCGATGTGGCCGTCGCCGACGTGGCCACGGCCGAGCAGGGCGTCGGCGGGCAGCGGCAGCGTCCAGTCGCAGACCTGGTACGAGGCGATCCGCCCACCCGCACCGGCCCGGGCGATTTGCTCGGCCAGCTGCGGATCCCACCAGACGTGGTAGCTGTCGACCACGACACCGACCTGCTCGGCCGGGAACAGCTCGGCCAGGTCGAGGGCCTGGCCGAGGGTGGAGACCACAGCGCGGTCGGCGCAGAACATCGGGTGCAGCGGCTCGATCGCCATCCGGACCCCCAGATCACCGGCGTGCGGGGCCAGTTCGGCCAGCAGAGCGGCCACCCTCGACCGCGCCCCGGGCAGGTCGCGATCCCCGTCGGGCAGCCCGCCGACCACCATCACCAGCGTGTCGGTGCCGAGTTCGGCCGCCTCCTCCAGCGCACGGAGGTTCTCGGCCAGCGCGGCCCGGCGCCCGTCCCGGTCGGTGGCGGTGAGGAACCCGCCCCGGCACAGCGTGCTCACGGCGAGCCCAGCGTCCCGCACCAGCGCCGCGGCCCGCTCGACACCGACCTCGGCGACCTTGTCCCGCCACAGTCCGATCGCAGGGATCCCGGCCTCGACGCAGCCCCGGACGGCCTCGGGCAGGCTCCAGTTCTTGGTGGTGATCTGGTTCAGCGACAGCCGGCTCACGATCCCACCCCCGCGACGGCACGGAACCGGCCCATCCGGTGGGCGGCGAGCTCCGCGTCCGGCAGGATGCCGGCCGGTCCCGCGAGGCGGAACAGCTCGATCAGGTGCGGGACCGAACGCCCGCTCTGCGCCCCGGCGACCATGGTGAAGTGGTCCTGGTGCCCCGCCAGCCAGGCCAGGAAGACGATGCCCGTCTTGTAGTGGAAGGTCGGCGCGGCGAACAGGTGCCGGGCCAGCGGCAGCGTCGGGGCCATCAGCGCGTCGTACCGGCCCAGGTCCCCGGCGTCCAGCGCGCGCAGAGCGGCGGCCGCGACCGGGGCGATCGGGTCGAAGATTCCCAACAAGGCGTGGCTGTACCCGAGTTCGTCGCCGCGGATCAGCTGCGGATAGTTGAAGTCGTCCCCGGTGTACAGGCGCACTCCTTCGGGCAGGGCCCGGCGCAGCGCGACCTCGCGGTCGGCGTCCAGCAGCGACACTTTGATGCCGTCGATCCGGTCCGGGTGCTCACCGATCAGCGCCAGGACGGTGGCGGTGGCCTGGTCGAGGTCGGCCGAGCCCCAGTACCCGGCCAGCGCCGGGTCGAACATCTCGCCGAGCCAGTGCAGGATCACCGGCTGCGCGGACTGCCCGATCAGCTTCCCGTACACCGCGAGGTAGTCCTCCGGGCCACGGGCGGCGGCGGCCAGCGCGCGGCTGGCCATCAGGATCGGCTGCGCACCGGCCGCCTCGACGACGGCGAGCTGCTCCTCGTAGGCGGCCAGGATCTGCGGCAACGACGCGTCCGGAGCGGTCAGTTGGTCGGTGCCGACCCCGCAGGCGAGCCGCCCGCCCACCGCGCGGGCCTCGGCGCCGGAACGGGTGATCAGCTCGCGAGTGGCGGCCCAGTCCAGGCCCATCCCGCGCTGCGCGGTGTCCATCGCGTCGGCGACGCCGAGCCCGAGCGACCAGAGGTGGTGGCGGAATGCGAGGGTGGTGTCCCAGTCGACGGCGGCGGGCGCGCCGGGGGCGTTCTCGCCGCGGGGGTCGGCCACCACGTGGGCGGCGGCGTAGGCGATCCGGCCGGGCGGTGCCGAGGCAGGTTTCGCTGCCGTCTCAGATCGGGGGCGCGGGGGCAGGCACTCGTTGGCCGCCAGGAGGCTCATCGGGTCCATGGCTCAGATCTCCAGCTCCGGGACGCCGAGGCGGCGGCCCTCCGCGGCCGAGCGCAGGCCGAGCTCGGCGAGCTGGACGCCCTTGGCGCCCTCCAGCAGGTCCCAGCGGTACTCGGAGCCGGTGACCACATGACGCAGGAAGAGTTCCCACTGCACCTTGAAGCCGTTGTCGAACTCGCCGTTGTCGGGCACCTGCTGCCACTGGTCGCGGAACGACTCGGTGACCGGCAGGTCGGGGTTCCAGACCGGCTTCGGGGTGGCGGCGCGGTGCTGGAAGCGGCAGTTGCGCAGTCCGGCGACCGCGCTGCCCTCGGTGCCGTCGACCTGGAACTCGACCAGCTCGTCCCGGTCGACGCGGACGGCCCAGGAGGAGTTGATCTGCGCGGTGATGCCGCCGTCGAGCTCGAAGATGCCGTAGGCCGCGTCGTCGGCCGTGGCCGGGTAGGGCTTGCCCTGCTCGTCGACGCGCTCGGGGATGTGGGTGGCGGTGTGGGCGTAGACCGAGCGGATCGGGGCGATGATGCCTTCCAGCACGTACTGCCAGTGCGGGAACATGTCGAGGATCATGCCGCCGCCGTCCTCGGCGCGGTAGTTCCAGGACGGGCGCTGGGCCGCCTGCTGGTCGCCTTCGAAGACCCAGTAGCCGAACTCGCCGCGCACCGACAGGATCCGGCCGAAGAAGCCGCTGTCCACCAGGCGCTTGAGCTTGAGCAGGCCGGGCAGGAAGAGCTTGTCCTGGACCGCGCCGTTGCACACTCCGGCCGCGCGGGCCAGGCGGGCCAATTCCAGGGCGGCGTCGAGGGATTCGGCGGTCGGCTTCTCGGTGTAGATGTGCTTGCCGGCGGCGATGGCCGTGCGGATGGCCTGCTCGCGGGCCGGGGTGACCTGGGCGTCGAAGTAGACCTTGGCGAGGGGGTGGGCGAGCGCGTCGTCGAGCGAGGTGGTCCAGTGCGCCAGGTCGTGCCGTTCGGCCAGCTCCTTGAGCTTGAGCTCGTTGCGGCCGACCAGGATGGGTTCGGGCCACAGGACCTCGCCGTTCTCCAGGGCGAGGCCGCCCTGTTCGCGGATGGCCAGGATCGACCGGACCAGGTGCTGGCGGTAGCCCATCCGGCCGGTGACACCGTTCATGACGATGCCGATCACTGTTCGGGGCATGGGGCTGGTGCTCCTCTTGTCGTAGATGGTGGGCGCTCACCCGGGCGGTGTGGAGTCTCGTCCGGGTCTCAGCGGAGGGTGACGGCCGTTCAGGCGCTGCGGTGGATGTCCTGCGGCAGGACGGGGTGGGCGAAGGGCAGATCGGCGGTGTAGCGGGCGAGTTCGTCCGCCGCTGCGGCGGCCATCCGGTGCAGTTCGCTGCCGAGGGAGCCGGCCGCATGCGGGGTGAGCAGCACGTTCGGCAGGTCGTAGAGCGGTGAGTCGGCGGGCAGCACGTCGGGGGTGGTGACGTCGAGCACGGCGTTGAGGCGGTCTGCCGTCAGTTCCTCGATCAGGGCGTCCTGGTCGATCAGCGAGCCTCGGGAGGTGTTGATCAGCGTGGCGCCGTCCTTCATCAGGGCGAGCCGTCGGCGGTCGATCAGGTGCCGGGTTCCCGGGAGTTCGGGCGCGTGGATGCTGACGACGTCGCTGAGCTCGCAGAGTTCGTCGAGATCGGCTGGCCGGGTGCCGAGGGCGGTGGCCTGCTGGGCGTCCACGTACGGATCGTGCAGCAGGAGGTCCAGGTCGTACGGCCGGAGCAGTTCGATGACGCGGCGGCCGATCCGGGAGGCGCCGACGATGCCGACGATGCGGCGGTAGTTGCCGATGGCCGGGTAGGTCTCGGTCCAGTCGCCGGGGGTGCGGTGCTCCCGGTAGTCGGCGGCCAGCCGGAGGATCTGCTTGTTGGCGAAGAGCACGGCGGCCACGGTGTACTCGGCGACCGGGAGGGCGTTGGCCCAGGCGGCCGAGGTGACCTGGATGCCGCGCTGCCAGCAGGCGTCGGTGATGTGGTGCTTGACCGATCCGGCGGCGTGGATCACCGCGCGCAGGTTCGGGGCGGCGGCCAGGACGTCCTCGTCGATCGGCGGGCAGCCCCAACTGGAGATGATCACCTCGGTGTCGGCGAGCGCGGCGAGCGCCTCGGGTGTGCTGAAGTCGTCGACCACCAGGGCAGGATCGAACCTGGCGAGGTCGCAGAGGCGGCTCATCGTGCGGGGGTCGAGCAGCTGCGGTGCGAGGCGGGTGTGCATGGCGAGCAGCGCTCGGGGCCGTCGGCCGACCGGTGGCGCCGCGGTGGCGGCGCTGGTGGACACGGTCTGCTGGTGAGGCACTCGGTTCTCCAGACGTTCTTCGAAGTGAGCTATCGGCGTGGTCACTTGACGCTGCCGGCGGTGAGTCCGGCCTTCCAGTGCCGTTGGAGGGCGACGAAGGCGATGACCAGCGGGAGAACGGCGAGCAGTGAGCCGGTGACGACCAGCGGGTAGTACTCGGGGAAGGCGTGGGTCTCGGTGTTCCAGCTGTACAGGCCGAGGCTGACCGGAAAGAGCCGGTTGTCGGAGAGCATCACCAGCGGCAGGAAGAAGTTGTTCCAGATCGCGGTGAACTGGAACAGGAACACCGTGACGAAGCCGGGCATCACCATCTTGAGCCCGATCGACCAGAAGGTGCGCAGCTCGCCGGCGCCGTCCATCCGGGCCGCCTCCAGCACCTCCCCGGGGATGTACCCGGCGCAGAACACCCGGGACAGGTAGACCCCGAAGGGGAAGACCAGCGAGGGCAGGAAGACCGCCCAGAAGGTGTTGACGATGCCGATCTCGGACGCGAGCAGGTACATCGGCAGGGCGGTGGCCGTGGTGGGGACCAGGACGCCGACCAGCACCAGCCCGAAGAGCTTCTCCTTGCCGCGGAAGGCGTAGACCTCGAACGCGTAGCCGGCGCAGACGCAGACGAACGCGCAGAGCAGGGCCCCCAGACCCGCGTACAGCAGGGAGTTGAGGTACCAGCGGAAGTAGATGCCGTCGTTGGTGGCGACCAGGTGCTGGAGGTTCTCGCCGAGGTGCCAGCGGTCGGGGGTGAGTGTGTTGCCGACCAGCAGATCGCCGGTGTTCTTGGCGGCGGCGGTGAGCAGCCAGCCCAGCGGCAGCAGGGTGTAGACGGTGGCCAGCACCAGTGCGCCGTTGACCGCGGTCTTGGAGAGCGTCCAGGGGCGGCGGCGTACGGACTGGCGGGGGCGGGTGGGGGACTTCATCGGGTGACCTCCGTTCGTCGGTCGGATCGGCTGCGGCTGATCCGGGTGACGATGAGGGAGAGGGCGGCGGCTACGACGGCGAGCAGGACGGAGGACGCGGCGGCCAGGCCGTAGTCACCGCGTTCGAAGGCGGCCGTGTAGGCATACATGTTGGGGGTCCAGGCACTGGTCACGCCGGGTGCGGTGCCGTGCAGGATCATCGGTTCGGTGAACAGCTGGAGCGAGCCGATCATGGTGAACAGGCCGACCATCGTGAGCGAGGCCCGGATCAGCGGGATCTTGACGCTGAACGCGGTGCGCAGCGGCCCGGCTCCGTCCACCACGGCCGCCTCCAGCACCTCGCGCGGGATGGCCTGCAGCGCGGCGTAGAAGATCACCATGTTGTAGCCGGTCCACTCCCAGGCCGCGATGTTGACCACCGCGGCGAGCGGGTGGCCCAGGATGTCGGCCTGGGTGCCCGCGGCGTTGAGCGCGTCGATGACGGGGCTGATGCCGGGGGTGTAGAGGTACATCCAGATCAGCGCGGCGATGATGCCGGGCACCGCGTGCGGCATGAACAGTGCCAGCTGGAAGAACCGGCGGGCCCGCGCGAGCGTGGAGTCGAGCAGCAGCGCCAGCAGCAGCGAGAAGCCGACCATCACCGGGATGTAGACCAGGCAGTACTGGGCGATGTTCGCGAAGCCGTCCAGGAAGGCGTGGTCGGTCAGCGCCCGGGTGTAGTTGCCGAGCCCGGTGAAGACGCTCGTGCTGCCACCGAAGCCGAGGCCGGAGCGGCGCTCGCTGAACAGGCTCAGGTAGACCGCGTAGCCGATCGGGATCAGCGTGCAGGCGGTGAAGAGGATCAGGAACGGGGCCAGCAGGACGGCGGGGGCCCCGCTCCTCCCGCGCCGCCTGACGGTGACGGCGCGGGAGGACGTGGTGCGGAGGATGTGCCGAGTCACTCGGAGACCTTGAGTCCGCGGTTCTTCATCTCGGCGACGGTGGCCTGCTGGCCGGCGTCGATGGCCGCCTGGATGGTGCCACCCTGGCCCAGCTTGCCGAACGCGTCCTTGACCGAGCTGTTGGTGGCGGCCATGGCCGGCCCCCACTGCCAGTTCGGCTTGATGGACTCGGCTGCGGCGCTGAAGACCGAGTAGATGTCCTGGCCGCCGTAGAAGTCGGTGTTGAAGGCCGCCTTGGCGACCGGCACCAGCGCCGGAGCGGCCGGGAACATCGAGGAGGTGCCGGAGGAGATCCGGGCCTGGATGCCCTCGGGGGTCGTGGTGGCCCACTGAGCGAACTCGAGCGCGGCCTTGGCCTTCTTGCTGTCCTTGGAGACCGCGAAGGTGGTGCCACCGAGCATGCCGCTGGCGGGCTTGCCGTCCCAGGTCGGGACCGGCGCGACGGCCCACTTGCCGGAGGCGTCCGGCACCGTGCCCTTGAGGACGCCGCCGCCCCAGGCTGCGCCGAGGTAGGCGGCGGTCTCGCCCTTCTGCAGCGAGGCGGTCCACTGCTGACTGAACGAGGGCTGGACGCGGACCAGGTCGTCCGACAGCAGCTTCTGCCAGTAGTCGGTGACGCGCTTGGTGTCGTTCCCGTTGAGCTCCACGCGCCAGGTGTCGCTGACGCCGGTGAACCAGTGCGCCCCGTTCTGCCAGGACAGCGCCTCGAAGGTGCTCGGGTCGTCGGGGAAGAAGGTGCCGATGCGGCTGTTGGGGACGGCGTTCTTGAGCTTCTCCGCGTCGGCGCGGTACTCGTCCCAGGTCTTCGGCGGGCTGGTGATGCCGGCCTTCTCGAACAGGTCCTTGCGGTAGAAGAAGGCCTGCGGAGCGGCGTCCAGCGGCAGCGCCCAGCTCTTGCCGCCGAGGGTGGTCAGCTCCACCGACTGCGGCAGGTACTTGGCCTTCAGGTCGGCGTTGAGCAGCTTGGTGATGTCCTGCACGGCGCCCTGGCTGACGAAGTCCGGCAGCTGACCGTACTCGGTGTTGAACAGGTCGGGTGCGTTGCCCGCCTTCACCGCGTTGGAGATCTTCGCGTAGCCGCCGGCGACGCCGGAGGGGATCGACTCGAAGTTGACCTGGACGTTCTTGTGCGAGGCGTTGAACGCGTTCACGACCTCCTGGGTACCCTTCGCCCAGCCCCAGAAGGTGATGGTGACCGGCTGCCCGTCGGCGGCGGGGGTGGCGCTGTCCCCGCCGCCGCTGCCGCAGCCCGCGACGAGCGCGATGGAGAAGGCGGAGGCGGCGACCGCGGTGGCGATGCGGCGGGTTCTGCGGCGGGCGGAAGAGGGGGTGCTGGTCATGGCTCGGCTCCTGAGAAGGGGGCGGGGTGCCGGATCTGCCGATCATCGAGTGGTCGGTCGGCGGGTGTGGCTATCCTGCGACCGCTTTCGATCAGAGTCAAGAGCAGAGGATCACTTGATCTGATGTGATCTGATCGTGACTACATAAAGCAGATGCCGCTGGGCGCCCACCTGCATTCAGGTCACAGATGAGTGTAGGAGGCCGATCATTTGGTCAATAATGCTTGACGAGTGATCTCCCTCTTCCTAGATTCGATCAGCAACCGACCAAGGAGCCCAGCCATGCCCTCGCTCGAGCTTCCCCCTGAGGACCGATCGCTCAGCCCGCACACCGGCTGGACCAGGTCCCACTGGGAGACGGTGGCGGATGCCCTGCTGGCCGCCGTACGGACGCACGCCGGCCCCGAGCACGCGCTCATCAGCCTCCCCGGCAGTCGGCCGAGCCTCTCCGGGCACCGCTCGGACGCCCTGGAGGGCTACGCCAGGACGTTTCTGCTCGCCGCCTTCCGCGTCACCGGAGCCGACGGAGCGGACCCGGCCGGGCTGATGCGCGCGTACGCCCGGGGTCTGGCGGCGGGCACCCGGACCCCGACCGCCGAACACGACCTCGCCGGCGGCGACCAGGTCTCCTGGCCGGACATCGCCCTGCGCCCCCAAGCCCTGGTGGAAGCCGCCTCGATCGCCGTGGCACTCCGGCTCACCCGGCCCTGGCTCTGGGACACCCTGGACGAGCAGACCCGCGAACAGGTCCGCGCCTGGCTCGCCCCCGGCCTGCGGCCCTCACCGGTCGACAACAACTGGTGGCTCTTCCCCGCGATGGTGGGCGCCTTCCTCGTCGACGCCGGGCTCGACCACGACGGCTCCGCGCAGCGCGCGGTGGACCGCGGCCTGGAGCGGATCGAGCAGTGGTACCTCGGCGACGGCTGGTACACCGACGGCCGCCCGCGTGCCTTCGACCACTACAACGGCTGGGCCCTCCACCTCTACCCCCTGCTGCACGCCCACCTCAGCGGCGACCAGCAGCTCCTCGACAAGTACGGCCCCCGGCTCGCCGCCCACCTCGAGGGTCACGCCCGTACCTTCGGCGCCGACGGCGCCCCCGTGCACCAGGGCCGCTCGCTCATCTACCGCTTCGCCGCCGCCGCGCCGCTGTGGGCGGGAGCACTCACCGGACACACCCCGCTCACCCCCGGCGCAACCCGCCGCCTCGCCTCCGGCGCGCTGCGGTACTTCCTCGACGGCGGCGCCGTGGACGCGGACGGCCTGCTCCCGCTCGGCTGGTTCGGCCGCTTCGACCCGATGGTCCAGACGTACTCCGGCCCGGCCTCCCCCTACTGGGCGAGCAAGGGCTTCCTGGGCCTGCTGCTACCGGCCGACCACCCCGTCTGGACCGCCGTCGAGGAACCCGGCCCGGCGGAGACCACCGACGCCGTCCTGGCACTGCCGCAGCCCGGCTGGCTGATCCAGTCCACCACTGACGGCCTGGTCCGCCTCCACAACCACGGCAGCGACGACCAGCCCGCCGACCAGGTACTGCCCGACAACCCGCTCTACGCCCGGCTCGCCCACTCCACCGCCACCGGCCCGGCCTTCGACGGTCCCCCGGACAACCACTTCGGCCTGGTGACCGGCGGGGAGCTCAGCGAACGCGGGCGGATCCACCCGCTCGGTGCCGGGGACGGCTGGGCCGCCTCCCTCCACCGTCCACGCGTCGGCGGCCACGAACTGCCCGGCGTCACCGTCACCTCGCTGGTCCTCGTCTCGGGAGCCGACGAGATCCACGCCCACCTGGTCAACGGTGCCGAACCCGGCACCGAGGTACGGCACAGTGGCTGGGCGGTGGCGGGCACCGAAACCGACACCGGGACGGACGGCCTGCTCGCCTGGAGCACTGCCGCCGACCCGGAGGGGGCACGGCTCACCTCCGCACTGCAGAACATCGACGGCTTCACGGCCGCCACCGCCCACCCGCTGCCCACCGGCACCGCCTTCGGGCCGGCCGCCGCGCTGCCGGTCCTGACCGGCCGCACGAACACGGGAGCCGCGCTGTTCGTCAGCGCGTCCAGACTCGCGCGAACCGCATCCCGGCCCTTCCCCCACCTCCACGTCCACACCGACGGCACCCGGCTCCACGTGCGCCGCCCCGACGGCGCCGAGTACGAGGCCGTACTCGCCCCGGGCCAGGTCACCGTCACCGTCCGCCCCTCGGAGTGAGCGCCGTGCCACTCTCCTTCTCCACCCTCGGCCTGCCCGGCCGCCCACTCGCCGATCACCTCCGCGCGGCCACCGCGCACGGCTGGGCCGGCCTGGAACTCCGCTGCCACGCCGGCGAGCCCATCCACCCCGCGATGACCGCCACCGAACGGTCGGCCGCCGCCTCGGCCTTCACCACCACCGGCATCACCCCCCTGAGCGTGGCCGGCTACCTCGGCATCGCGGCCCCCGGCGACGACGACGACCTGATCACCGCACTCCGCGACCAACTCCGCCTCGCGGCCGACCTCGGCGCCCACAGCCTCCGCGTCTTCCCGCACGGCGGCGACGGCCCCACCGCCGAACGGCCCGCCGGCTGACGGCCGTCGCCGACAGCGCGCGGGAGCTGGGCGTACGGATCCTGCTGGAGACCCACGACTCGCACCGAGCCGGGCGAGACGTGGCCAGAGTGCTCGACCTGGTCGACCATCCGTCCATCGGCGCGCTCTGGGACCTGATGCACACTCACCTGGCCGGCGAGTCACCCGCGCAGTCCTACACCGCCCTCGCCCCGTACCTGGGCTACGTCCAGGTCAAGGACGTCGCCGGAGCACACGACCTCACACCGCTGCCACTCGGCACCGGGATCCTGCCCATCGCCGAGTGCGTCGCCCTGCTGCCCCGCGACTGCTGGGTGTCCTGGGAGTACGAGGCACCGTGGTTTCCCTCGGCCGCCCCGCTCGAAGGGCTGCTCGAGCCCGGCGCGCGCTTCCTCGACCGACTGACGGACTGACCGCCTGACCCACCGGGTCAGCCGGCCCCGTCCTCCGGCGCACCACCACAGGACGTGCGGATCTTCAAGGCCGGCAGCAGCCGGACATGGTGGACGGGCAGCTCGGGCCCGCCGCCGATCCGACGCAGCATCAGTTCGACCGCCTCCGCACCCACCGCCCGCTTGGGCGGGGCGACGGCGGTCAGGGCCGGCGCGGCCAGCGCGGCGAAGACGTCGTCGTACGAGATCAGCGCCAGGTCCTCGGGGGCGTGCAGCCCGCGCGAGCGCAGCAGCGGCGCCAGCTGGATCGCCTCCTGGTCGTTGTGGACCAGGACAGCCCGCACGCCCTCGGCGACGGCCTCGACGATCCGAGTGGCGATGATCTCCGTGTCGAGCCCGGGGCGGTGGATGTCGATCACCGGCTGCGGCTTGAGCCCGAGCAACCGCACACCCTCCTCATAGCCGGCTCGCACCTGATGGGCCGTCCAGGTGTCCTCACGGGCGGCCAGCAGCACCGACTCGTGCCCCAGCCCGAGCAGATGACGCAGGGCCAGCAGGACACCGTGGTGGTGGTCGGAGCCGACCGCGTCCAGCCCGGCGGCGGCGCTCTCCGGCGGCGCGAGGCGCTCGACCAGAACAGCGGGCACCGGCAGGTCCTGGACCCAGGTCGTGTCGGCGGGGGCTGCGCCCGGGTGCCAGTTGGGGGTCAGCAGCAGGCCGTCGAGCCCCGAGTCCAGCAGCTGATCCACCTGGGCGCGGTCGTCCGCGGACTCGTACGAGGCGATTCCCAGGACCAGCCGGGCCCCGGCGGCCGCGGCGGCCGCGCGCGCTCCGTCGATCACCTCGTCGAAGTAGGAACCGAAGGTGGGCACGAGCATGCCGATGACCCGGTCGCGGCCGCCGGAGTGGGCTGCGGATGCCTCCTGCGGGAGGGAGACCGAGCCGTGCGAGCGACGGAGCACGCCGCTTTCGGCGAGCGCTGCCACGTCCCGCCGCACGGTGACCGCGGCGATGCCGATCCGGTCCGCCAGATCGATCACCCGGACCGTGCCCAGTTCACGGACGACCTCGAGAATGCGAGCCCGCCGCTCCTCCGCAGTGATGGTCATGGCATCCCTTCTCCCCGCCCGGCGCAGGCGACGCAGCGTACAGACCAATTAGTATCACTCGGTCACGTGCGATCGACTACACGGTGGAAAGGGGACTGCATGCTCGGAAACGGGGCCCCACTCATGGTCGACTCTTCGGGTGGTCGGCCACCCAGGCGATGATCTCCGTGCGGGGGTGCAGCCCGAGCTTGCTGATCTCCTGGCCCCAGGCCAGCTTTGCGTAGATAGCTACCTCCGGACGTTTTCGCAGGTCAGCTACGAGGTACAAGCCTGTACATTCCACTACCAACTGGTGGGTAAGTTGCACGGGCAACAACAGCAGCTTCGGCACCACCAACCCCCTCTGGATCGCCCGCTACGCCTCCACCGTCGGCACCCTCCCGGCGGGCTGGTCCTACCAGACCATCTGGCAGTACGCCGACTCCGGCACCCTCCCCGGCGACCAGAACTACTTCAACGGCGCCTACGACCGCCTCCAAGCCCTCGCCAAGGGCTGACCGCCTCCCGGCCCGCACCGGTCGGCACCAGCCCAACCTGGCACCGACCGGTGTGCACCCGCCCCCTCGTCGGGATCTCCATCGCGCTTACCCGAACGTGGTCTTGACGCGCAATCATCAGGTCCGAGATGGTCATGGAACCGCGTGGAATCCGTTCGTCATGGGAGACAGCGATGGCTCTGAAGTTCCTCGGCATCTACCCCAACACCCCTGATGACGGCTCGCCGACCATCTGGCTGGACGACGTGACCGGCGATCTGGTTATTCAGTCCTACAAGGCGGACGAAGCTACCGTGAGGGAGGCTCAGGAGGTGGGTTCCGTTCCGGGGCATTCCACCGACGTGCCCGACCACGAGACCGTGATCCGGCTCCCTGCCAACATGCTTCAGTTCATCCCTCGGCCCGACAGTGAGTGAGGTCAACGACGGTGGCAACGGCGGTTCGTGAGCAGTTGGCGAAGGCGCAGCACTCAGCGGTGCATCTGGAGATGCGCGACCACTACATGCTGGACGACCCGGAGTTCATCGCCTGGCAGCAGGGCAAGCGGCTGGACCCTGCCGACCGCGAGTCATGGTGGCGGTCTTGGCTGGACGTGGTGGTCGAGACGACCGGCCGAGGCGTGGCCATGCGCCGTCTCCGAGTGGTGTCCGAGCCGGTCACCGACTACATCCGCTACGAGTACGACGTGACGTTCCCCAACGTCGCGGCGGGCGAGGATGTGCGCTGGCTACCACGGTCCCGAGCGGGTGATCTGCTGCTCCCAGGGCTGGACGGTTGGGTGATGGACGACCAGGTGGTGATCCTGCATCACTTCACCGGTGAGGGGCAGTGGGCCGGGCCGGGTATGGAGGTTCGAGTTGATCCGGCCCTGGCCAAGCAGTACATCGTGGCCTGTGAGGCTGCCTGGGAACGGGCCACGCCGCACGCGGAGTACCGTCCCGGCTGATCGGCGATCTCATGGCTGTCTCTGCATCATCAAGCGTTCAGCGCGCCCGCCAGGATCTCGCCGACCGCCTCGGCGAGACCCTGCGGGAATCCGGGCTCAAGGGACGCGAGTTGGCCGCCGCCTGCGGCTGGTACCCGTCAAAGGTGTCGCGCCTGCTGAACGGCCACACCCCGCCTTCCGAGGACGACATCCGCCAGTGGTGCCGGGCCTGCGGGGCGGAGGACCGCGCGGCGGACCTGATTGCCTCGGTCCGCGCTGTCGCAGGCATGTTCGTTGAGTGGCGACGCATGGAGCGCACCGGGCTGAGGCAGGCTCAGGAGGCCCGGCGTCCGCTGTACGAGCGCACTCACCGTTTCCGAGCCTACTCGTCTTGGCTGGTGCCTGGCCTGCTCCAGACGCGGGGCTATACGGCGTCGGTGCTGCGGGGGATTCAGCGTCGGCGGGTTCTGGTGGACGACGTGGATGCTGCCGTGGCCGCCAGGATGGAACGCCAGCACATCCTGTACGAGGGTGACCACCAATTCGCCTTCCTGATCGAGGAGTCCGTTCTACGGTCCTGCCTCGCGGGGGCGGACGTGATGACCGGACAGCTCAACCAGCTGGCCACGGTCGGCTCCCTGCCGAACGTCAGCCTCGGCGTGGTGCCGATGGGGCTTGACCGATCCCGAATGCCGGTTGAAGGCTTCTGGATCTTCGACGCCGCGCAGGTGAACGTGGAGCTGGTGTCCGGCTACCTGACGATCACTCAACCGAGCGAGGTCACGGCGTACGCCGAGGCATTTGCAGAGCTGGCCGAGCAGGCCGTCTACGGGCCAGACGCCCGTGCGCTGATCACATCGGCTATTGCTGCGCTCGGGTGACCGGTGCAATCCTGCGTGGAATCCCATAGAACTTCGTAGCCTCCCGTTCCGCCCTGTCTCTACCGTCCTGTTGACGCTGTTTCAGCGATCCGGAGGAGTGGAGCCGTGGAGAAGAACAACGAGGCTGGGCCCATCGTGGCGGTGTGTGTCGAGTGCGAGTGGATCGCTGCCCTGTTGAAGCATCAGACCACCGAAGCCCCGACCATCAAGGCGGCTGACGCCCGGCTGATGCAGGAGCGGCACGGCGGGCCCCACAGCCAACAGCAGGCGGCGTGACGGCCGACCAGCCGAACGCCCCGGCCCCCGACGACCAGGACCAGGCCCACGCCAAGCCCCCGCTTGAGCCCATGCCGGAGTCCGAGACCATGCAGACGCTCCGAGCCAGCGTCGCGCAGCTCCGGGACCTTAGACGGGGCTGGCGGCCGTGAGCGTCCGTCTCCGCAACTCGACCAGGGAACTATCCCCATGCCCGTGCACCACGACCGGCCGCAGTCGGGGTACTTCGACGCGCACCCGCCCCGGGACGCGTACCGGCCGGAAGTCACGGCCGCCGAGCTGGGAGAAGTGCTGGCTGACGACCAGATGACCAAGTATCAGGAAGGCTGCGAGCGGGCCCGTACCGGCGACACATCGCGCGCCGAGTCCTGGGCCTACGTGATAGCCGGAGCAGCCGTTCTCGGCGTGCTGCTCGGCCTGTTGACCCGGTGAAGCAGCGGAGGCCGCGACGGGTGCGGCTGCTGCCCGTGAAACCGGTTCTGCTGACGCCCGGGACCACCGCTGCTCTCACGGGTGAGGGGACGTGCCCGCCGACGTGGCCGGGCGCGACCTGTTCGCCCTGGCGGCCATGGTCGTCTACCGGGCCCACCGAGTGGGCCTCTACACCTGAACTCCTGTCCCCGGGCGAGAACGGCAGAGCACTCGCGGACGGGGCATCATCCCGCGCCGTCGCGGCGTGGGCAGCAGCATCACGGAACAGGTCCCGGGCTATCAGCCCCAGGGAGGGGATTCAGTGAGCGCCACAGCCAAGCACCAGCTGATCGGCAGTCGATTCCTGGATGACTACCTGATCGTGCACCCCGGCAGTACCGCCGGCATCAAGGTCCCGCAGGAGCAGTACGCGGAGCTGGAGCGCACCACCAGAGCCGGAGAGACGACCCCGTACTGGCTGATCAAGGCAGCCCGTCGGAGGTGGGCACTCGACCTGCCTGTGAGCGTCCCGGCCAGTAACTTTCTCCTGCTCCGAGAGAAGGCCGATCCGCAGTACAGCCGGGCGAGTTGGGAAATCAACCTGGGCTGCAACTACGACTGCGAGCACTGCTACCTGGGTGAGAAGAAGTTCGAGGGCCTGTCCATGGAGGGCAAGGCGAAGCTCCTGCGCACGATGCAGGAGGTCGGGGTGCTGTGGTTGCAGATCACGGGCGGAGAACCGACCGTGGACCGCGACTTCGCCGACTCCTACACGCTGGCCTACGAGTTGGGCATGCTGATCACGGTCTCGACCAACGGTTCGCGCCTTTGGCAGCCGAAGGTCCTAGACGTGCTGACCACCCTCCCGGCGTACCGGGTGGTCGTCAGCGTCTACGGCGCGAGCGCTGCCAGCTACGACGGCCTCACCCGCCGGAAGGGGTCGTTCGCCACCTTCCAGAAGGGCATGGCCGCCGCGTTGGAGGCGGGCATCCCAATGCGCCTCAACCTGGTGGTCACCGAGCGCTCGGCCCACGAGGAGGCCGCGATGGTCGCCATGGCGGAGGACTGGGGCCTTGAGCACAACTCGTACGTCAACATGGCCCCGACGATCTACGGGGGCGGGGAGACACTGCCCGCACAGTCGGCCAAACACCTGCGGCAGCGCAAGGTGTTCTCCGGCTGCAACGCCGGCCACACCTTCTTCCACTCCGACCCGTACGGCGTCGCGTCGATCTGCAAGGTCGGACGCGACCCGAACGTGGACCTGATGGCCGAAGGCGTCGAAGGTCTGCGGAAGCTCGGCGCTATCGCCGATTCCCTCATGCTTCGCACCGGTGGGTGCTCCGGCTGCACGCTGTCAGGCTCCTGCGGGGTCTGCCGGCCCATGGCCAAGCTCTACCAGGAGGCGAAGGCACCACTCGGAAGTTACTGCCAGCACGGCCGACCGCGAGAGGAGGTGACCGCATGAACCCCGTAACCCTGGTCCAGCTCAGCACGACCCGCGCGAGCGTGACGGAGGTGGAGTTGGTGGACGACTTGGACGACCTCGCCGAGTCCACCAAGTGCGCCTGCAACGCAGGTGACGACAACCCGTTCTAGCCCGAACGGTGACGAAACCGTAGGCCCCGGCGCACACTCGACCGGGGCCTTCGGCATCGCACGATCAGATGCCTGATGGTCCACTTCCCTGGCGCGCGCTTCGACGGACGCCTCAACTCGGTCTCACGTCGCAGCTGTTCCAGGTTGCTGGCTGCCTTCTTGGTATTCTCTGCGATCTTCGTCAACTGCCCGACTGTGGTCTCGCCGTTCAACTCAGTGAACTTGAGGACCTCCAGGTCGATCACGTACGTGAGCGGTTCGACATCGCCGAAGGGTCCGCGCGCGCAGACCTCGAAGGTGTACAGGAGCGGAAGCGGCGGGTCGGCCCAGTAGAGCCTGTTGCCGGTATCGAGCATGTAGGAGATCACCCGCCCCGGCGCGAGCGAGGGAATCGTCCGGCTCGTTGCCCGCGCTAGTGCCCGCTCCTGCTCTGCGCCAAGGCTGGTGCGAAGTTCCGGCTTCACACGGACCTTCACGTCTCGGGCGACGGTTGGCCCGGTATTACTGATCGTCAGGCACAGGATCTGAGACCCTGGACCGTGAGGAGCAATGTCCACGACCACGAACGGTTCCAGCTGCTCGCGTCTGATCCGCCGTGCCAGGCTCAGCTGCAAGTGGGTATAGATCACCGCTGCCACGCTGACCAAGAACGCCAGCACGGACACGACCAGCGTGACGTTCTCCTTCATGGCCGCAGACGCTAACGCACGGCTTCGGCTTCTACTCGCCAGCTTCGACGACTCGCCGGAAGACGTCACCGCTATTGAGTAAAGTGCGGCCATGCAACTCCAGTGGGACTGGCTGCGGCCGGTGGTGACCGTCCCGTACGTGCCGACACTCGGCCCCATCCATCCCGCCACCTTCGGCCGCGAGCTGTTCGCCGACGTGCTCGCCGTGGCTGGGACGGAACGGTTCTTGCCGTACGACAAGGACGCGCGGTGGTCCGAGGTGAAGGGCGAAACCGTGCTGCCACTGGCCATCGACCACGGGCCCGGCCAGACACTCATCCCGACACTGAGCCGACGCGGTGCGGGCACGGTCAAGGTTCACCTGTACGGCGACCAGCCGGGCGGCCTGGCGGAGGCCGCGGAGCTGGCGACCAAGCTCGCTGCCGAGCACGGCGCGGGTAAGGCCCGGGTAGTCAGTTTCGGTGCTCCCGGCCAACCGGCACGGTCGGGCGTGGCCTGTACGAGGGTCCAGTTCCGCGAGTTCGCCACCGAGCGCACCACGGACCAGGTGGGCACTGTCCGGCCGCTGGAGGACCAGCCGGCGGCCGTACAGGCCACGTTCCCGGAGTTCGCCGACAAGCTCTCCGGCGATGGCTTCGCGTTCCTGCACTCCCGCATGGAGCTTGGCGGGGTCGGGCCGGTTCTGGTGACCGTGTCCGACGGTCGGGTGAGCGGGGCCATCGGGCCCATGGAGACCATGACCGACCACGCCGGGCAGCTGCGGCTACTCCCGCAGTACTTCGGTGTACTGCCCGACTTCCGAGGCCACAGACATGGCCGGGCACTGTGGCGGGCCGCGATGCGGTGGGGAGCGGACCACGGCGCGGCATACCAGCTCCTACAGACCGAGATTGACGGTGCGTCTGATCACCTGTGCCGCTCGGAGGGGCTGACGGATCTCGGGTTCGTCTACTCCTGACCGGCTGCCGGCGAAATGTCTGGCCATGAGGCGTCGCCGCCTCTACAGACAGTCGGCGAACTGCTGGCCGATGACCATGCCGAGAAAGAAGACGGCCAGCGTCAGCCCCACGATCACGAACGCCACACGGAACTGACGATCTAGCGGCCCGTGACGCGGCGCTCCACGACGTTCAACCGGGTAATAGCCGTAGCCACCTCGCCGCGCCCCTGGTGCGCACGCTCCACCTGCTGGGCAAGCTGTGCCTGATCCCGGTTCCGCTGCTCGATCTGGCTCGGGTGTTCGGGCTGTCCGGCTACGGCGACCATGATCCGATTCGGCGGGGCGAACGCGAAAACCTCGGCACATGTCCCGGCGACAGCGGTCATCGCGCGCCGCAGCTTCTTGTCTCCTACACGGTCGGCAAGGTCCTGCACCACGCGGCCGACCTCGCGCTGCTCGTCCTTCTGGAACCACTGCACTCGCTGCCCTCCGCGAGTGCAGACCTCCTCAAGCAGGCGACGGGCGTCGACCAATGCTTCGCGCACAGCTTCTCCGTCCGGACCAAGCGCCCTCCGGAGCCGCTGAGTACGCCACGTGCGCAGGGCCAGGTAGCCCGACAAAAGGAGGGCCAGCCAACCCGGCAGGAACTTCACGACGTCCGGCACATCCGTCAGGACGTCGCCCATGGAGGCGGCCCACTCAGCCGCGAGATTGGTCACCGCCGGAGTGTTGCATAGATGTGCACCTTTCCTCGTTTTCGCAGGTCAGCTACGAGGTATAAGGGTGTACACTCCACCACCAACTGGTGGACCACCTGCACCGGCAACAACTCCGGCTTCGGCGCCACCAACCCCCTCTGGATCGCCCGCTACGCCTCCACCGTCGGTACCCTCCCGGCGGGCTGGTCGTACCAAACCATCTGGCAGTACGCCGACTCCGGCCCCCTCCTCGGCGACCAGAACTACTTCAACGGCGCCTACGACCGCCTCCAAGCCCTCGCCAAGGGCTGACACCCCATCAAGCAGTGCGGGACCACCAACGGTGCGCCCCGCAGGCGCGCAGTTCGCCCTGGCCGCCACCCTCGCGGTCAGGGCTTTCTGCGCCCGACGACCTGGCTCCTACCCTGTACTCCCAGTCCATCACAGAGCCCAACCGCCCGCCTGGCTTCGGATGACAGGTCTCCCGCTAAAGGTGGTGCACCCTTGTCAATTGGTTGGATAGACGTGCTCTTCAGGCTGTCGGCGCGACAGGAGCCCGCAGGAGGTCTCGCCAGTCGGCGGGCCAGAGTTGGGAGCAATGCTCAAGACCTGTGGATCGGTTCCGGGAGGGCGCGCGGAGGGCGTACCTTCCCGAATGATCCTGTGACGGTCACCGAGTAGGCCCGCGTTCGCAGCGCCGGTCGGGAAGGCACGCCCATGCTCAGCGTAGTGAATGCCGACGGTTCGACGGAGTCCGGCTCCCTGATCGACGAGATCGTCCGCGAGGGGGCCCGGCGGATGCTGGCCGCCGCGCTTGAGGCGGAAGTCAACCAGTACATAGCCGAGTTGGCGGCCGAGACGGACGAGCGGGGGCACCGCCTGGTAGTCCGCAACGGCCACCACCGGCCCCGGACCGTAACCACCGCCGCCGGCCCGGTCGAGGCCACCGCGCCGCGGGTGAACGACCGCCGCGTCGACGAGGCCACCAGCCCAGGGACACGGCAGATCTCAAACGCCGTCTGAGCTGGGAATACTCGCATGCCCACCGCGTCGTTGGGACATGTATCGGAGTTCAAGTTGCCTGTGCTGTAAGAGTTGATGCGCAAGCGTTCGAAGTTCCCGTTTCCCACCCTCGGGCAGTTCCTGATGGCGCCCCGCATGATGAGGCGCTTGTCCATCTGGATGCTCGACAACGACCTCACCTTCGAGGAGGCCCGGCACTGGGAGATGGCGAGGCGGATGCTGCACGTGCACCTGGAGAAGACCTACGAGCCGAAGTGGCGCCGGACCGCGCCGGCCGAGCTCCGGGTGGTGGCTGGCCTGCCGGTGGACTTCGACCCGGAGCTCCTGCCGTACGGCGTTCCCGGGCTCTACCACCCGGAGACCTTCGCCGCGGTGCGCAAGCACCACCCCCGGCCGTAGCCCGGGCTGCCTGCCGCCCGGCCTCGCTTCCGGCCGGGCTGCGACAGCCGCCGCCGCGGCGGCAGTCCGCTTCCCGGCAGCGGGCCACACCAGCAGGCGGGGCCCGTTCCGCGTTCCAGGCGATGAGTACGTCGATGTGGTCTACGGAACCCGGCCCAGCGCCCGTACCATCGGTCTATGACTGTTGAGTTGACGGCCCGTCTCGACGACGTAGTGGTCGACCATCTGAGGGGCGAGGCCGCCCGTGCGGGCGTCGACCTCGATACCCATCTCGCCCGGGTCGTCACGGCCGACTACCTCGCGGCGCACGGCAGCCGTGCGGAGCAGATTGCCCGGGCTGCCGCCCTGACCGCCGCCGCTGTCCAGACCTGGGATCGGGAAGGGCGGCCCGAAGACGACGGCCACGACTTCGAGGACGTCTTCGGCCAGTGACCGATCTTCCCTACCGGGCCCGGCTCTCCGGCGAAGCCACCGCCCTGGTCCGCACGGTCCTGACCGAGGATCAGTGTAAGCAGCTCCAAGGTGCTCTTGAGCTGGCGATGGCCGACCCCTGGTCGTGGCCGGCCAGCGACCGCGAAGACTTGGACGACTCGATCCGGCAGATCGTCCTGCCGGATCTGATCGCGCACTACGTGATCCTGCCCGACCCGCCCGTCCCCCACCTGTGGGTCATCACCCTCACTGTCCTGTAGCAGCACGGGTGGTACTGCTGGCGGCAGGTGGACAGCTGATCCGCCTTGTCCCCTCCGCAGCCGTGGTGAGAGACGAGCCGCTGTCTTGTCAGCTCCCATCGGCCCGGCCGGGGGTGATCAGGAACTCCTGTGGGTCGGTCAGCCCGGTGTTGTACTTGCAACTCCGCAAGCGGATCTACCTCGTCGGCCAGGCCCCAACCCCCGGCTCCACGTCTGAATTTCGCACCCTCGAGGCTCGGTCGACGGGGCCCAGTGCCGCGCAGACCAGTACGGGAGCGGTTCGCAGGGGGTCTAGGAAAGCGATGGATCGCAGCCCCTGTCACCGGTAGCTCGTTGAATGCCGATGACAGGGGCCGCGTGGTGACGGCAGGTCAGGCCCGGCGACCCTCCGACAGCGACTTGACGAACCGTGCGGTCATCAGCACGGGCAGGATGAACGCGTAGAAGAAGACCGCGTAACTGCCGCCCTCGAAGACGAAGCACAGGTAGTACGCGTATCCCGCGAAGCCGACGCCGAGGACGCCGTTCAGGGCTCGCATGCCGTTCGTCAAGCCGCCCACGGGCAGCAGAGCTATCGCAACCATGACCACCCCGCTGACGGCCAGCAGGATGATGTACCACGAGAAGACCGGGTCGAGCCCGAAGTCGATGTTCAAGAAACGTTCCTGCTCACAGTGAAATACGCGGTCGGCGGTAGCCGACTGGGACGACTGCGCACAGTACTGGAGCCACCCCAGTGTCCGCCTCCACCTTTTGATCTCGGTATCGCTGTTGGGGCGTCACCCTGGCCTGCCTCGCACAACTCATAGGTGGAGGTTTCCGGCAAAGCCGGGTACAGGCGGGCTGCGGGGCCCGTAGATTCACCGCAACGAGCGGTGATCGACAACGATTTGGGAGTAACTGTGGGAGACAGCGGCACCTTCGGTTCGGACAGCGGGGTGGAATCCACCATCACGCTGCTGGAAACCCGGCTTCCCGCCACACAAGAGCGCCGCCGCGAGCTGGAGGAGGAACTCGCCGCCGTCACCGCGCAGATTGACGCCATGACCGGCGTCCTGGATGGCCTGCGGGCCCTGGCCGGCACTCCCCTGGACAACCGGGACGCGTCGGCTGCCCCGGCCCAATTGCCCACTTCGGAGGAGGCGGTGGAGGTGCAGGAGTCAGGCGTCGGGCAGTCCGGCGCGGCCGAAGCCGAAGCTCAGCCGGTGCCAGCTGTCACCCGACCCGCGCGCAGGACCAGCGCCAAGAAGAAGCCCGCCACGACCACGGCGAGGAAGACCACCGCGAGGAAGACGACCGCCCGCAAGACGGTGGCGGCGAGGAACACCGGCCCGGCCTCCACGGATATCGCTGCGCAGATGGAGCAGCAGACGGCCGCGACGAAGAAGACTGCGACGAAGTCAGTGGCCAAGAAGACAACGAAGGGCGCCCCGCCGAAGGAGACGGTGAAGAAGGTATCCGCGGCCGGGAAGCGGGCGGCGGCCGATGTCTCAGCCGCGCCGTCCCCGGGCCGGCGGCGGAGTGTCGCCGACGCGGACAGTGTGCTGGCGGTGCTGGCCAAGATGGCGGGGCCGCTGCGCGCCCGTGAGGTGACCGAAGAGCTCGGGCTGGAGGCCATCGCCGCGAACGTCAACGCGATCCGCACCCAGCTGGAGCGCCTCGCCAGCAGCGGTCGTGCGCAGCGGACCGGCCGGGGCCTGTACACCACAGCCACCGAGCAGAGCACAACTTCGGGCTGAGGCTCAGCCAGGGACTGCGGATACGCACCCCGGTGTTCTGGCTGAGGCGGATGTCGTGGTGGTGTGGATCTCCTGGGATCGGTTCCCATTTCGGCTGTTTTCGGTTGAGGATCGCGACGGGTCTTCTTCGGCTCCAGCCGACAGGCGCCGAGCAAGACCCCCTCACAGGCTCAGTTCACCCAAATCAGGAAAGCTGACCAAATACGTGGGCCACCCAGCCGTCAAGCCGGACGGCGAACTCCCGCGCTGAGGCGATATCCGAGGCCGGCAGGGCGCCGGCGTCGTCCAGGCCGTCGAAGCAGTCGACATCGGCCCAGCCACCACGGAACAGCACCACCGACAGCTCAGCCTCCGCCGGGCCCGAGACGAGCACACCAACCGAGTCGGGATCGTTCACCAACGCCCTGTCCGTCTCTAGTCGCTGAGGCCATGGTGCTGCTTCATCGCGCCACATCACCTGACCCACCGCCAGGCCGACAGCCCGCCATCCCGGCGTCCGGGCGGCTACTTCGGCAGCAGCCTCATCAAGATCCGGCAGATCGTCCTGCCGGATCTGACTCCGGTGTGCTGCCCGGCGACCAGAACTACTTCAACGGCGCCTACGACCGCGTCCAAGCCCTCGCCAAGGGCTGACCCACCCGGCCCGCACCGGTCGGCGCCGACCGCCCCAGCGCCGACCGGTGCGCGCTCACCCCGCCCATCGGGATCTCCACCGCGCGTACGGAGTCCGTCCAATGAACGGCTCTGTCTCGTAATCGGTGGTAACGAAGGGCGACAGTCGTCGTCGGCATGGTATGCGTGATGTCAACGAGCTTGTGAATGTGGTGTTTTCGGGGCTGTCTGGCTTGGTCATCGCTGGCGTGACGGATGAGCGCGAGTTCATCAGGGTGTCGGAGCGGACCCGGAACGATCCGGTGCCGTGGCCGATATGCGGGCAGCTGACGGGACAGGTCCACGGTTTTCACGGGCGGGTGATCGCGGATGTGCCGGTGGACGGGCGCAGGGTCGTGGCGTCTGGGCTGCCCGCGGCAGACCTTTTGCGAGCAAGTCCCCGGCCTGATCGAGCGCTACCAACGGCGCACGCGACGGCTGGCCGACCAACTCGGCGTGATTGTGAAGGAGTTAGCAGATCGGGCGGGCGCCCGCCTCTCCGCCGAACCATCACGTCAACGGAACTTCCGTCCCGTCAGTCCCGGGCCCGGCTAAGGGCGGAGAGGGCAGGATTCGAACCTGTGCGGACCCGGAGGTCCTGCTCGACCGTCACCGGCCTGGCACCCGATCAGCCGCTCCGGCACCTCTCCAAGCCTCGGCAGTGGCGCGTACCCCCCTCGGCGTGAAACCACTGTGCCCGCACGGCCTGGCACCCACCTGACCCACCGCTGACACCCGGGGAAGGGCGGTCCGCAACGATGCGAGGGCCCGTCAGGACGGGTTCAGGCCCCCGGGTTGATGCCCCGCAGGACGTCCCCGGCCTTGAACTGGAGGTCGTCCGCACCCGCACCGGTGAACACGAAGTGGGCACCGTGCGGCGGGTCCACCTCGGTCACCACCGCCTGCGGGGAGCGGCGGATCTCCGCCAGGGCAAGGTCGACCGGACGACCGTGCCGGCCCACGCAACGGAAGCGCGCACCCACCTGAGTGGTCGCCAGGCATCGCACGACGACTGCCAACAGATCGGACCCGGCGCTGTCCACCTGCACGATCTCGATCTTCGGGTGGGGTGCTTCCAACGCCTTCATCATCACGCTGCCAGGGTCTAGGGAGAGGTGTGCACGGATCAGGGCCGACCGCAGAGGGCCAAGACCTGGGGAGGATTCCCCCGGGCCCCGGCCGGGGAGGCTCGGCCGAGATGAGCGCGGCCGCTCTGCTCGACAGCCCTGACGGCTCGGGTCGGACCTGTCGTGCCCGGAATGCTAGACCTGACAGCCGCTCTGGAGAAGGGCTTTGACCTGCAGTCTTTTCGGACGCGAGCATGCCAGGCGCACCCGGCGTACACGCACTGCACCCACTTGCCGGTCGCGGCGGCGGGATCCGGAGCGCGTCCGCCCGACCGGCACTCCGTCCTCAGCAGTCCCCGTAGTACCCGTCGTAGTACGCGGAGTGCCCCGCCACCGAGAAGCCCTCGAACTCACCGCTCGACTCCCCCTCCGCAGCCCCACCAGGGCCTCCGCCGCGGCCGCCGCAGAGCTTCATCACCTCGGTGTCGCCCTCGCCCTGGCTACGTCGCTCGCGCGCCGTCCGCTCCGCCAGCAGGAGGCGGATCTCGTCGAGGTCCGCTCCGCCCGGGCGGAGCCCGTACCGGCGCAGGCACTCGTCCTCGTCCATGCCCCTCCCCTCCCGCCTCGGCCCCCGGTCCAGTTGGTGAACCGTCGTCATATCCTTTGACCTGTACCGGAAAGCCTGCCACCCCTCACCGACACGGCGCGCACCGACGCCGGGCCGCGCTCGACCGTACGCGCCCCGATCGGGTGATCGTCGAGGAGCGGCCCCGCCGGTGTCGGCTCCCTCCCCTAGCGTCCAGGGCATGGATACCGTGACCTCGTCGCCACCGACCACCGCAACCTTGCTGACCCATCCGGACACCAGCGGTCACCCCGCCCTGGACGGCGCACCCGTCAGCCGCATCACCAGCACGCTGCGGCAAGCCCTGATCGACCTGGGCGCCCGGCTCGACCCGCTCGCCGCCGCGGCCGATCCGGACGGCATGGCGTGCGAGGTCCTCCGCCTGGTCCTCGCAGCGGCCTACGACACGGCAGAGCCGGGTGAGCAGCCGGGCATCCTGTACGTGACACCAGCCGTCGCCGAACTCGGCCGCCAGCCGGTGTGGTTGCACCGCGAGACCCCGAACGGCCCGGTCACCGCACGCTTCCCCGCCGACCACTGAACTGACGACCGGACCACGGGACCGGCGGCCCACCACGCGGAGTCGGCCGCCGGCCCTCACACGACCGGAGGCCGTCCCGCCCGGGTCAGCCGCCACACCATCGGCCCGCGGTCCTGCTGCTCACCCCGATCAACAACCGGAGTAAGACGTGGACCCCCGAGAACCGACCTGCCGACTGGAGGGAGCAGAACGACCTCTGGGACCGCTCGTCGCCTTCGCCCTGCTGGCCACCGCCACCGCCTGAGCCGGCGCTCCGAGACCGCACAGGCGGCGTCCGCTCCCCTGCTCCGCGGCCGGCAGACGACGATTCTCACGGATCTACCTCCGTAGGGATCGCGACTTCCGCGAATGCCGGATCGTCAGGCGGGCTGGACGGTGACTGTGCACAGGCGCTTGGTGGCCCGGGTCAGGGCTACGTACAAGTCCCGCTCCCCAGCGGGGCGAGCCGTGATGATTTCCTCGGGGTTCATGACGACTACCCCGTCGAATTCCAGGCCGCGTGCTTCGGACGCCGGCACGACGCGTGCGTAATGGGCGATCCCCTGGGCCGTCAGCTCGCTCACCCTGCCGTCGGCGCAGATCACTCCCAGAAGCTCGCCCGGGTGCGCGGTGCTCTGAGCGCGGACTTCCCGGACGACGGCGGTCACCGACCCGTCCGGAGGTGCGGTCACGGTGCGAGGGCGCTCACCGCTCCGCAGTGACCGTGTGGGATTCTGGTCCGGAGCGATCCGCGTGAGCAGGTCCCGGACGCTCTCCAGGATCTCCTGCGTGGTGCGGTAACTGACGGTCAGGCTGTGCAGTTTGAACCGCGGGCCGACGTGGGGGCTCAGTGCTTCCTTCCAGTCGCGTGCTGTCGCGACTGGGCCTGCCTGGGCGAAGTCACCCACCAGCGTCATCGCCCGCGACGGGCATCGGCGGACGATCATCCGCCACTGCATGGCGGTCAGCTCCTGCGCCTCGTCGACGACGACGTGCCCGTACGTCCGCTCGGGCGGGCCGTCGACCAGGCTCGCCGCCTCGTCCAGCAACGGCACATCGGCGTCGGTCCACGGGTCGTCCTGACCGCGCAGCGCGGGGCAGGCGCCCGGCGAGAGCGCCGGCGTTCGTCAGGAGCGCCTTCACGAGGTCACCGGGGACCAACCGCGGCCACAACACCTCGACCGCTCGGTCGACACCGGCGTCGTCGAGGAGATCGGCTCGGATGGCGTCCAGGTCCAGCTCGTGGACCGGACCCGAGTCGGCCACACCTTCGGCACGGCGCTGGGCGGCTCCCGTGAACCGGTCGAGGTCCAAGCCCGTCATCGCTTCGGTATCGGCGTCGATCTGCTCCAGGACGTCACCCATGTCTCGCTGCATCGCATCGGTGACGGCGTCGACCAGGAGCTCCTTGAACACCCGGCGTGCGGCGTTGTGTCCCGGTACGGCTGCCACGGCGGCGTCGCGTGCCGTGGCGACCTCCTCGCCGGATAGGCGAACCAGTTCCTGTCCGACCCGCACGGTGAAGTCACCGGCGGGGGCCTGGTGTTCGCGCAGCAGGCCGGCCAAGGCCTCGGCGAGGTCGGAGCTGCCCTTGAGACGCGCCGCATCGAACCGGTCCACCGTGTCCGTGGACACTCCGGCCAGTTCCCGGCAGGTCGCCAGGACGACGTCGTTCTCCCCGAGCGAGGGAAGGACCTGGGAGATGTAGTCGAGGAACCGGGCGTTCGGCCCGACCACCAGGACACCCTCCTCCGCGGCGCGCGGAAACGCGTACAGGACATAGGCCGCCCGGTGCAGGGCGACCACCGTCTTACCGGTGCCGGGCCCGCCCTGCACCACGGTCACCCCGCGGTGGGCGGAGCGGACGATCTCGTCCTGCTCGGCCTGCAGCGTCGCGACGGCCGCGTGCATCCTTCCCGTACGCCGTGCCGACAGGGCCTCGGTCAACGGGCCGTCCCCCACGACGTCCTCGTCGGTCGGGGCGGTCCCGTCCAGCAGTTCGTCGCTCACCGAGACGACCGTGCGCTCCTCGATGCGCAGGTGCCGGCGCCGCCGCAGGTCCATCGGGTGGACCGGTGTCGCCTCGTAGAAGGGCCGCGCCGCGTTGGCGCGCCAGTCCACGAGCAGCGGCAGGTCGTCCTCCTCCCTGTACAGTCCGATCCGCCCGATGCGCAGGGCCGTGCCGTCCGTCCAGTCGATGCGCCCGAAGACCAGCCCCTTTTCGGCGCCCTCCAGCCGACCGATTTCCTTGGCCAGACGCTCGGCGGCGATTTCTCTCTCGTATGCCTCACCGGCACTGTCCGCCGGGGCCTTCAGCACACTCGCCCGGTGCACTCGCGCCTCGGAAATCCGCTCGGCGAGGAACTCGTGCAAGGAGGACACATAATCCCGCTCGGATTCAACCGCACGCACAGCGGGATCATTCGTTTTCGACAACAGGGGGCTCCTTCGATTCGAGCCACACCCTACGGTCAAAGTTCCCCAAAGGTAAGTCTTGACTTACTTGGTGAATCCATGTCCCTGCGACCGAATGAATGGCGACCGACCACAGGGCACACATTCCGCCATCCGTCTATCGTCCATTGCATTCCCAAGCCCACCTGCCTTACGAGCAAGCCCACCCTCAGACCGTGTTTGAGATCTGCCGTGTCCCGTGGCTGGCGGGGTCGTTGAGCCGTG
>NZ_LMCT01000039.1 GCF_001424875.1 Kitasatospora sp. Root107
AACTCCGCGGGACCGGACCGCCGCCGTCTACCGGCCGGGTCAGTGCTGCCAGACGCGCACGTAGTCGACCTGCATGTCGGCGGGGGCCAGGACGGGGCCGCCGTAGGAGCCGACCGCGTTGTTGAGGATCAGGAACTGGGGCGCGGAGGTGATGCCGGTGGTGACCTGACCGACCTTCACGCCGTCGTAGTAGTACGTGACCGAGCCCGGCTGCCAGTCGGCACCGTAGGTGTGCCAGCCGGTGTAGTTGCCCGCGGCGCAGCCGCCGGGGCCACCGGAGGGCGAGTGGAAGTGGTAGCAGGCCCGGCCGCTCAGACCCTCCATCACGTCCATCTCACCGTCGTCCGGCCAGCGCTGGCCGTCGGTCCAGAAGGCCGGCCAGTTGGCGATCTGCGTACCGGAGGCCGGCAGGTAGATCCGTGACTCGACCATGCCGTAGCTGAACTCGAAGCCGCCGGAGGTCCGTCCGTCGTGCGGGTTCGTGGACACCAGGCCGGAGGTGTACTCCTTGGTGGCCGTGATGTGCTTCGAGGTGCAGGTGTTGGGCTGTTTGGCGGCGGTCAGATGCAGGCTGCCACTGCTGACGAGGGCGTTCTTCGCGGAGTAGCACTGGAGCTCGCCGGGCTGTACGGATCCGGAGATGCCGTCCCAGTTGGACGGGACCTGCCCGCCGTCGCCGTACCAGCCGGGAACCCACTTGGAGCTGTCGAGCGAGCCGCTGCTGAACTCGTCCGAGAAGATCTTGCGCCAGCTGCCGGAGACGCCGAGCGGGTCGGTCGAAGCGGTGGGCGTCGCGGTCGGGGTGGGTGAAGCGGTCGCCGTCGGCGAAGCGGTGGGGGAGGCCGTCGCGGTCGGCGAAGCGGTGGGCGTCGCCGTCGGGGTGGGCGAAGCGGTGGGGGAGGCCGTCGCGGTGGGCGAAGCAGTGGGCGAGGCGGTCGCCGTCGGCGGGGCCGTCGCGGCCCCCGCGGTGAAGGTGCCGAGCGGGGCCAGGCTGTGCCAGCGGTTGTTGCTCTTGTACGCCACGAAGTACGTGTACCTGCCCGCCGGGAAGGTCCGGCTCTTCGGCGTGAACGTACGCTCCGCCGACGTCAGCGTGGCCGGAATCGCCCCCTGGAAGTCGTAGTTGCTCCCGTCGGCCGAACGGACCGCGATGGTCAGGTTCTGCACCGAGATCTGGCGGGTGGAGTGCAGCTTGGCGGTGGCCGTGACCGGGGCGTCGGCACCGGGAGCGGTCGGCGTGATCGACAGCGAGTCGACCACCACCGGCTCGGTCTTGTTGGCCGGGGCCGCCCAGGCGGCCGCGCCGGTCCCGGTGGCGGCGAGCGCGAGTCCGATGGTGGCGAGCCGGCGGACGCCGGACGTGCTGCGGCGATGCTTCGAATGCTTGGGCATACGTGGGAGACCTTTCGTTCCCCCCAGGCTGGATCGCCAGCAGCCTGAATGAGAGAAGGTCCGCGCGCAAGCCCGGTGCCGTGGCCGAAGCCGCGGCATCGATCGTGCACATGCTCAAAACTCCTGGTGGGATGGGGCCTGCGGAGGCGGTCGCCGACCACCTGTGATATGTGGCACAGGCGCCGGTCCGGCCGCCGGTCAGCGCCGGTTGCCCGCCGCGATCGCCCGGCTGATCCGCCGGGACGCGAAGCCGGTACCGCAGACGAAGCGCATCAGCGGCCCGAACGTGTTGGCGGCGGACAGCCCGGTGAAGTAGAGCCCCGGCACGGAGGACTCGAAGCTGCTGGACAGCCGCGGCGCGCCCGCGTTCCGCCGCGCCACCGCCCGGCGCAGTCCGGGGTCCAGGTAGTCGAGCCGCTCGACGTCCACCCGGTACCCGGTGGCGGCGAGCACCTGGTCGACCTCCAGGACATCGGTCGGCCCGCGCAGGCGGAGCCGGACTCGGCCCCCGGCCGCCTCGGCCGAGGCCACCTCGTGACCGGTGAGCACCGGGAACCGGCCCTGCATCCGGTCCTGCAGCCACCAGCCGCCCGACGGTCCGAGCACGGTCCGGACCAGATGCGCCCTGGTCCGGTCCGGCAGGTACCGGAAGGCCCCGGTGGCACGGCTGAACGCGGTGAACGACCACCCGGGCCCCAGCGGAGAGGCCGGCTTCGCCAGCCGCTCCGGCCACGGGCGTTCGCCGCCCCGGTCGGTCTCGGGCGGGCTGCCGAAGAGCAGCTGCCGCGTCCTCGCCACCAGGATCGGCTGGGCACCCGCCTCGTGCATCAGCGTGGCGCTCTCCAGCGCGGACTGCCCGGCACCGATCACCGCAACCCGCTGGCCGGCGAACTTCCGCAGGTCCGCGTGCTCCGAGGTGTGCGAGGCCAGGCCCGCCCCGACCAGCGGCCACAGCTCGGCGGGGACGGTCGCGTACGGCGGGAAGCCGCCGGCCAGCACCGCGGTACGGGCGGTGAACGCCTCACCGGTGTCCAGCGCGAGGCGGTAGCCGTCCGGTGTGGGCGTGATCCGGACCACGGCGGCACGCTCCACCTCGGGCACGCACCGGCCCTGGAACCACTCGCCGTAGCGGATGAACTCGTCGAGCGGAACCGCGTAGCGATCACCCACCCAGGCCAGGCCTTCGGCGGCCCGGAAGTCGTTCAGGGTGAGGCGGCCCGCGGGATCCGAGATCGCGGATGCCCGTGGTGTGGACTTCAGGAACATCCCCGCGGGCATGCGCGTTCGCCAACTGCCCATCGGCACGCCGAAGACGCGCACCGGCACGCCCAGGGCCTTCAGATGGGCCGCGACGGACAGGCCGTACGGGCCGGCACCGACTATCGCGACGGGTACTGCGGTGGACGTGATCATGTCGAGCCTCCAAGGGGGACGAAGCGTCCGGCCATCCGGTGTCGTGCCTGGCGGGCCACCCGCCGGGCTCCCTCGCCGGTCGCCCTCAGTGCTGCCAGACCTCGACCCAGTCGACCTGCAGGCGGGCGGAGTTGACGTGGTCCGGTGGCAACTGCTGGTATCCCACCGCGAGATTGAGGATCAGCTGCATCTCGGTGTCCGGGATCAGGGCCGGGTCGGTCACCCGGAAGTGCGGCACACCGTCGACGTACCAGGTGATGCTCTCCGGCTGCCAGTCCATCGCGAAGACGTGGTAGTCGGCGGCGAAGTCGGCCGGGCCGACCTGGTGGTGGACGGACCCGTCACTCTGGTAGTTGGCGCCGTAGTGCAGGTTCATGTCGACGTACTCGTTGGTGTTGATGAACTCGGCCACGTCCAGCTCCTGGGGATCGACCCGGGAGTCGAGAACCGCCAGCCAGAAGGCGGGGAACATGCCTTTGTCGTCGGTCGGGATCCGGATCGAGGCGGCGAGGTAGCCGTAGGTGAACGTCCGGTGCGGGCGGTCGTCCGCGGTGTCCCGGCCGGTGCTGACCATGCCGGACACCCACGGGTAGGTCTCGCCGTCGCTGCCCTTGACGGTCTTCCGCTCGGCCGTGAGCGAGAGCGCGCCGCCCGAGACCTCGACCTGGCCCGGCAGGTACCACTCCTTCTCGGGGTTGCCGGGGTTGGTGCATCCGTGCTGGTTCCAGTCGTAGCAGGTGGCCCACTTGTCGCGGTCGAGAGCCGTCCCGGAGAAGTCGTCCTGGAACACCAGGTGCCACGGGCCGGTGGCGGCGGGCGAGTGTCCGCCCGGGCTGCTTCCGCTCGGGGAGCCGTCTCTGCTCGGGGAGGTCAGCGGGGCGAGCGACGGCCGGGCCGTGGGGTCGTCGCCTCCGGACGCGGTCCCGCAGGCCGTCGAGAAGGCCAGCAGGCCGACTGCCCCGAGGAGGCCGACACGCCGGCTGTGACTCCTGCGCAGCCCCCGCGCGGCCGTCCGGACGCGTTCCCGGGGGCCTTCGGCCGGCCGAATACGGATCCGGTGGCCGCGCGGGACGAGCGCCAGCACGGTGGTGAGAGCGGCGAGCGTGACCAGGACCCTTCCGACGGTGAACTCGTGGCTCAGGAAGAACGCCTCGGCCACCAGTGCCGAGATCGTCACACTCAGCGCCAGCGCCAGCACGCCCGCCGCCAGCCGGTCCGGAAAGCTCGTCGCACGCGTCGGCACGGGCCTTGCCAGCAGCATCGCCGCCGTTCCCGGGCAGCTCAACAGGAAGGCTGCGGTCAGGGCGACCCGCAGCGGGCCGTCGGGACCGAACTGGGCGGCCAGCAGGGCGACCCAGCCGGAGAGCGCGAGAACCAGACGCAGGGAGAGACGCGGCGAGCTGGTCATGGGCTTGCACTCCCTCCGCTCGGACCCGGTTGGGGCACCGACGGGATGTAGCGGTAGACGGCCGCGTCGTGGTTGCTGAAGACGAGCGTGAAGGCCGGCGAGCCGCTGACGGCCGCCGACACCCGCTGGACCGTGTCGGCGGGCAGCAGGCCGGTCAGCCGGAGGTCGGCCGCCTGGGCCCTGTTCAGGATGAGGTAGGAGGGGGCGGCCAGGGCCGGGTTCGCCATCCTGTCCTGGACCTCGGCCAGCGGATCCTTGACCAGCGCGCGTTGGTCGTCGCCCGGGGCAAGGGTCATCACCACCCGGTGGTACTGGTCGTAGAACCGCTGACCACCCGGCACGGTGCCGGAGACGGACATGATCCGCGAGCCGAGCGGTGCCGTGTCTTTGAGGTACTTCACCGCGGCGACCTCCTGGGTGGTGAAGTAGTTCATGTTCTCCTTGGTGTAGTAACCGCAGAACATTCCGCCGAGCAGGGCGAGCATCGCCACCACGACCGTCGTCCGCCTGATGCGCCCGCTCCGCTCGCCGGGCAGCAGCGCGGCGGCGGCCAGGAGGGCGGCGGCCGGGAGCATGAAGAGGTAGGCCCGAAGGACCATCTCTCCGCCGTAGTTGTTGCCGATCAGCACCGGCAGCGGGGCGAAGAGGGTCAGCGGCAGACCGCTCCGGCGCAGCGACCGGTGCCGGATCAGCGCGTAGCCCGCCAGCAGCAGCATCGTCCCGGTGGTCGCCCAGGCCAGGTACGACACCACGACCTGCTCGTGGTCGATCACGCCGAGCTTGACGGCGGCGGCCGGCCGGACGTTCTGGTCGCCTGCGGAGAGCCCGGCGATCAGGTCGTTCACGTTCCGGGCGATGTACGAGCGGGCGACGGTGTCGTCCCACGCGAACGTCATCGCCACGGCCGCGCCGAGCACCGGCAGCACGACCCGTCGGTTGGCGCGGCGCAGCGAGAGCATCGCCAGCGTGCTGATCAGCATCAGCGGGGTCAGCGGGTGCGACGTGACGATTCCGGCCATCAGCACCAGCAGCAGCACGAACGGCGCCGGCCGCCAACCGCCCCGGCGCGGGGCTTCGAGCACCCAGGACATCGCCTGGGCCGCGGGGGCCGCGTCCGCGCGCGGAGCATCGGCGGCACCGACGATGCTCCGGGTGACCGACAGCTGACGCATCACCAGCGCGAGCACCAGGACGTACAGCAGATAGGCGAAGGCCTGCGGGGCGAAGTAGTCCTGGCCGACCCAGGAGGTCGCGTAGTAGAGCCAGATGCCGCCCCAGACCAGCCGCTGGTTCCGGGTGACGGTTCGGAAGAGCATCAGCAGCGGGCCCAGCAGCAGCAGGTTGGCCAGCACCGGGTACCAGACCGCGTAGCCCAGCGCCGAGTGCAGGCCGGTCGCCTTGAGCAGCAGAGCGTTGAGCTGGAAGAACCCGGGCCAGTGGTTGTAGATGTCCAGGTCGCCCGCGTCCGGCACGGCGCCGTTGTGCCTGATCATGGCGTCGACGACCACCACGTGCTTCCAGGCCCACGAGTACCGCAGCGTGGGGTAGGCGAGGCTCGGCGTCGCGTGGACCATCGCGATCAGGCCCAGCACGTAGGCGGCCGCCCAGCGCTGCCGGAACCGCGGGGCGGACCACACGCGGGCGAAGCCGATGGTGAGCACGACCACCGCGGCCCAGTACAGCGGGGGAAGCGCCTGGAAGAGTCCGAGGGAGCCCATCCGGTCGAGTCGCACATTGCGCAGGGCCAGCAGCCAGAGCAGCAGCGCGGTGGGCAGCGCCGCCCGGACGAGCCACCCCGTCCAGCCGCTCGTGCCCGGGAGCCCGGCGCGGGAGCGGTCGACCAGGAGGGCCAGTCGCCCGGCCGTCGGTCTGGTGTCGTGCTCCAGCGAATCAGTCACCGTCATGGCTTTCCTGCCGATTGATCACTCTTGGCCTGCCGGTCGCTCAGTCCTTGGGCGGCCCGCCGACCGGGCTGCCGAGCGCCTCGCGCAGGCGGCGGTGGGCGTCTCGTCCCTTCGTCCAATCGTCGAACACGCGTGGCGGCGTGTCGCGGCGGACCATCAGCCGGGAGCCGTCAGTGGTCATGTCCGTCACTTCGTTCCACGGACCGCAGCCAGTGGCGCAGGACGACCAGCAGCGGGACGACGAGCACGCATTGGGCGGTGAGCCAGGCCAGACCGACTCCGACCAGGCCGTACCGGGGCAGCAGCACCGC
Organism: Kitasatospora sp. Root107; assembly: GCF_001424875.1. Taxonomy (GTDB): domain Bacteria; phylum Actinomycetota; class Actinomycetes; order Streptomycetales; family Streptomycetaceae; genus Kitasatospora. Next base: position 6,429 of record NZ_LMCT01000039.1, read on the forward strand.
GACCAGTCCGATGGTCAGCACGGCGTTCGCCAACCGCACCCCGACCATCCATGGCAGCGACCGGCGAACCCGGGCGACCTGGATGACCACGTTCGGCACCACGATCGGCACGGCGGACAGCGCCAGCAGCCGCAGCACCGTGGTGCCGTTCTCGACGTACTCGGGCCCGAACAGGCGGAGGATCCAGGGTGCGGCGACCACCACCAGCGCGGCCGCCACGGTGGTGAGCAGCGCCGTGTGGCGCAGCATGTGCCGGGCGTGTTCGGCGAGCCGCTTCGGGTCTCTCGAGCCCTCGACGACCAGCGAGTGGCCCATGCTGAACACCGCGACATAGAGCGTGGAGGCGATGACGAAGGCCAGGGAGAAGTAGGCGCTGCCTTTCGCGCCGAGCTGGTTCAGCACCATCAGCGGCACCACGCTGTAGGTGGCGAAGCTGAACAGGGTGCCCAGGTAGTCGGCGGTCGCCCAGCGCAGCACCCGTTCGGGTGGCCGCTCCTGGGGCGGAGCGGTCGCCTGGTGGGCCGGGACCGCCCGGCGGAACAGCACCACGTTGGCCAGCAGGATCGACAGCAGCATCGCCGCCGCCCAGGCGACCAGGATGCCCATGGTCACCGCGAGGGCGGCGCACATCGCCAGCAGCACGGCCTTCGCCACGGCGAAGACGGTGTTCTCACCGAGTACCCAGCCGGTGTGGCGGGTACCGGTGAGCGCCCCGTCCTGGAGGACGAAGATCGAGTAGCCCGCGGTGGCGACGACGAACGAGACCGCCAGCACCGGACCTCGCAGGAATCGCAGGTCGGGCGCGACCACCGGGATCAGCAGCAGGAAGGTCACGGCGGCAAGGGAGCTGCAACCTGCGCTGATCACGTAGCAGCGCAGTACCAGGCGCCGGGTGTGCCGTCCGGCGGCCGGGACGAACCGCACGAGGGCGTCGCCGAGGTTGAGGCTGCCGAGCGTGGACAGGAAGGTGGCCGCCGACAGCGCGGCGTAACTGCGTCCGACGTCCTCGACGCTGTAATGGCGGGTGGTCGCCGTCCTTCCTGCCCTGGCACCGTAGGTTCCTGCTCCAGTTCGAGCAGGCACTACGAGCGAACTGACCGCCAGCATGTGGCCGTTGCGGAAGAGCGGTTCCCTGCGGGTGACGGTGTCGGCCGCTCTGAGCCGGGCCTTCAGCAGCGTGAGGTAGGAACACTCGCAGGGGAGCTCCACCGGGCAGGAGCACGGCTGCCTGGGTGCCGGTCGAAGCTTGGAGAGCGCGGACACGTGGGAGGACATCACGGCCTCGTCGGGATTTCGGCCTGGCGTTGCAGCCGGACACTGCGGAGGTAGCAGAACGGTCCGTACAGGAGGCCGAGCAGCTCCAGCCGTCTCAGCCGTCCCATCGACCCGTCCCGGGGGCCGGCGGCCCCGCCGGCCCGGTGCAGCGTCTGCCGGATGCCGCGCGGCACGCGCCGGACGAGCGACCAGCTGCGCGACGTGAAGCCCTTGGAGTATCCGCTGTACCGCTCCAGTACGAGCTGCGCCTCGGTCTCCAGCTCGGCCGGCAGGACCTGCCCGGTGACACAGCCCACGCGGTCGTCGGACCGGAATCCGTCGACCAGCGCCGGCACCCAGTCCGGGTCGAGGATGAGATCGTCGTCGGCGAAGGCGCAGATCTCGCCGCGCGCTTCGGCCACCTGGGCGGGTGCCGTCGGCCGGAAGATCGTCTCTGACATGGCGGTCAACCTCCGGCCCGGACGTGGCGTTGCTGCCAGAGGGTGTACAGGTAGCAGAACGGGCCGTACAGCAGGCCTCGGCGCTCCAGCCGCCTGAGGCCGCGCAGGGTGTCCCCGTCGACCGGCCCCGGCCGGGCGCCGAACCGGTGGCTGGTGTGCCACCGCCACAGGCCGTACGGCAGTCGCCGGACGAGTTTGACCAGCAGGCTCGGCTGACGGGACACCGCGGCGGCCAGGTAGGCACCGAACCCGACCCCGAAACCGCGCACCTGGATGGCGAGCGCCTCCATGGTCCGCCGGTGGCGGTGCCAGACGATCGCGTCCGGCTGGTAGGCGACGGTGTGCCCCGAGGTCAGCACCTGCTGGAAGGACAGCAGATCCTCCCCGCCGCGCGACGGGGTGCCGGTGCCGGTCGCCGGGTCGAATCCGCCGAGGGCACGGAGCACGTCCGTGCGGAACGCCATGTTTGCCCCCATCCCGAACCGGCCGACCGAGAACTGGGCGAGCGGGTCGTCCAGGGGCGCCCGGAGCGACCAGCTCTGGGCGGCGAAGCCCCTGCTGGGCCCGCTGTACTCCTCCAGGACGAACTGCGCCTCGGTTTCCAGCTCGGCCGGGAGGACCAGGCCGGTGACGCAGGCGATCCGGTCGTCCGACCGGAACGCCTCCACCAGGGCGTCCACCCAGCGGGAGTCGGCGATGGCGTCGTCGTCCGTGAAGGCGCAGATCGCACCGCGGGCGATCGAGAGGCCGCGGTTGCGGGCCCGAGCCAGACCCGGCAGGGGCTCTCGCACGTACCGGACCCGGTCCCCGTAGCGCGAGCGGACCAGTACCTCGGTGGCGTCGCTCGTGGGGGCGTTGTCCACCACGATCACCTCGGCCCCGGGATAGTCGGTCCGTACGACGGAGTCCAGGCAGCGCGGCAACATCGCGTCCCTGTCCCGGGTGCAGACGATCACGGAGACCGTCGGCGGGCCCGCGGGCACCCGGGCGCGGTCGACCTGACCGGGACGCGCCACGGGTGTCGTGCTGGGCAGGGCGGGAACACGCAGTTCCCGGTGAGCGGCGTCGACCAGCGCTCGGCGCAGCGTGGCACTGTCGCCTGCTGTTCCGGTGGCGGTGACCAATCCGAGCGGGTGTCCGTGCAGTCGCACCAACGCCAACACACGGCCGACCGGGGCGGTGGTGCCGAGACCACCGGGCGAGCGCAGCTCGCTCGGTTCGTCCAGGTCCAGTTCGACGACGCAGACGGGGGCGTAGAACGAGTCGCGGGCGGCAGGGCGCCGGCGGGCAGCTGCGGTGCGCTGGTCGGAGCCATTCATCATCGCTCCTCCGCGGGGGCGGGCAGCGCGTGCGCTCCTCCGGCCTCGATCTCGAAGATCTCGAAGCCGGAGGAGCGCAGGTTGAGCGCGTCCAGGAAGGAGCGGTGGATGACCTCGTCCACGCAGCGCGGGATCTGCTCGAAAACCCACGGGATGTCGCGGGCCTCGCTCTGCGCGGGGACGACCAGGCTGACGCTGTGCCTGCTGGCGACACCGTCCCCGGCCCGGCGGTGTGGGTGGCCGTCGCCGTCAGGCGCCTGCTGCGGGTACGGAAGGACGTTGGGGTGCAGGGTGGTGCTCATCGAGGGCGGCCTCTCGGAGGGGGAGGCGGCGGGCGGCGCCGCAGGGCGGCGCGGGCCCCTGGTGTGGCGGGGCGGGCCCGGTGCGAGACTCAGGAGCGGGGGCGAGGCCCCGGAAGAAGTCCCGGAACGGGACCTGAACTGCGAGAGCGGCTGTGGCGGCCGATGAGGGGTGCGCGCCGCCGGGCTCTCGAGGCGCCGAAGCGCCGGTCTGTCGAACTGGCCGAATGTGCTTCCCACACGTGCGTGCGGGGTGTGCCAGGGCTTCATCGTGCCCAGGTACGCACGGGTACGTCAAGGGGTTTTGTCCGGATAGTTCCCTTTCTGGGGATCCGGTGAGGGCGGGCCTCGGCTCTCGACGGGCAGGACCTCGACCGGCCGGCCCTCCGGCTCCTCGGCGATCCGCCAGGCTGTCTCGGCCGGCCGCACCGGGCGTTCCTGCGGCTCTGGGTGCGAAGCCAACCGAGCGGCAGGCTGACCCCGTTGACCGTCCCAGCCGGATGCGGTCCTACCCCTCCGACATGACGGACGCCGAGTGGGCGGCCGTGCGCGACCGTCCGCCCGTGCCCGCTTGGGTGAACGGCAAGGGCGAGCAGCCGGAGGGCTACTGCACCGGCAGATGATCGACGCGATCCGCTACCTGTTCGCGGGCGGAATCACCTGGCGGGCCATGCCGGCCGCCTTTCCCGCCTGGGACCGGGTCTACGCGTTCTTCCGGCGCTGGCGGGAGCCGACCGCGTCGGTGCCGGCCGCCTTACGGGGCTTCGACGGCAACAAGAGGATCAACGGGCGCAAGCGGCACGTCATCGTGGACACGCTCGGCCTGCTGCTGACGGTGCTGGTCACCTCGGTCGACCGCGACGCCGCCTGCGGCATGCTGGACCGGCTCCGCACCCGCTACCGGAAGATCACGCTGGTGCGGGCCGACGGCGGCTACACCGGCCGCCTGGTCGACTGGGTGAAGGAAAACTCCAGCTCACCCTGGAAATCGTCAAACGCAGCGACCGCCAGGCCGGGTTCATGGTGCTGCCCGTGTCATCCCGGACGAACGCGCCGACCCGACTCTTCCTCGACGCCACGGAGTTCACGCCTGACCAGCGGAACCAACCGATCACATCCGGCGCTGGCTCGGCGCCCGCTGCCCACGCCTGGCATCCGACCCCGACCCCGACCACGGCACCTGGACCTGGCCCGCCACCGCGCGTACGTCCACCAGGACCTCACCCCGCCCTCGACCGCATCCCGCTGGACGACCTCGCCTACGAGGACATCGATGCCTGTGCGCGCGCCCAACTCGCCGTCGACAGAGGAGCGGTGACGGTCCACCAGATCATCGCCGGTCTCTCCAGCGCCTTGGGTGCGGCCGTCATCTGCCACCGCCTCGACCACAACCCGCTTCCTGGTCTACGCGCGCGAGCACGACCCGCTGTTCGCCCGACTCGTCATCAACACCGTTATGCGCAAAGGCGAAGCGCTTGGTCTGAACTGGGACGATGTCCACGTCGACCAGGGCGTCCTGTTCGTCCGCTACACCCTCTCCATCGTCCTGACCGAACCCAAGACCGATCGACGCAGTGCCCAGACAGCGCACCGGGCCGGTCCGCAGCAGGCCGCCCTTGCCCTGTCCAGTTGCCCACCACCCGCACCGGAACAGGTCAGATCCCCACCTGACGAGAGCATCGCGCCGACGATCACAGCCAGCCGCAGGAGAGACACCGTGTTCGGCAGTCGTTGCGGTCGTGGACGGCTTCGGCGAGGGCGGCCAACAGGGAGGCCTGCGGATGGGGGACGGGTGTGCGAGCCGTCGACATGCCCGGGGTTCCGTCCACCGTTCACCCTCCTGCGCGTTGCCCCTGGTCACGCGCGGCGTGTTCCGGCCCGCGCCCGGGCTGGAGACTACCTTCCCTTCGAACACCGCAAAATCTGTGCTGGCCAGAGTAGACATTGCTGCGGGGCGTGGTTAGTGTTTCTCTCGTAGTCAGCAGTCAGCGGTACCCGCCAGACACGAACTGGCGGGAGCAGTACAGGAAGTCGCAGATCGGCGCGGTTGTGGGGTTCTGAAGCCAGGGTTGGTGCAGGACGGCGACAGGACCGGCGGCCGGGCCAGGTGGCCCGCAGTGATCAGGGGCTGCCGACAAGCGGTACCGCGGTAAGTGCAGGTGAAGTCGATTCGCAGTCACCAGAGGTTGCGGTACGCAAGGTCTCAGCAAAGGCGCCGGACTGCGGGCGCGCGTGCTGGGAAGGTCCGGGCAGCGGGGTTCCAAGCCGAGCGGTTGAGCGGGACTGGCGACGGGGCTGGCTGACGGATCAGAGGGTGGGCCGGTACGGCCACCTCAGCAGGACAGGCAGTTCGCAGTACCGAAGTTCCAGCAGTTCGCAGGTTGTCAGTGACGCAGAGGAAGAACGGAGGGCGCAAGCGCCATCAGGATCGCCCGGCCCGTGAGGTTGAGCAGTTTCGTCCGGGCGGACACCGCAGACCCCCCAGCTACGAAGGACGGTGGTTTCCGGTCACGCATACGCGATCCCCGCACGCCCCATCCCCCGGGGCGGTGCGGAAACAGAGGACCGGCTCAGGCCGGTAGATGGTGTTGTTCCCCTTCGGGGCCCCGGAGCCGCAATGGCGCCGGGGCCCCTCGACGCGTTCCACCCCAGGTAAGAGAAAGAGGTGCAGTGGCCACGACCACCAACCGGCCCCACATCCCCAGCACTCCCGACGCCGTCAGCTCCTTCGACGATGACGACTACCCCGCCTACACCATGGGCCGCGCCGCCGAGATGACCGGCACCACCGCCGGCTTCCTACGTTCCCTCGGCGACCAGGGCCTCATCACCCCACTGCGCTCCGAGGGCGGCCACCGCCGCTTCTCCCGCTACCAACTACGCATCGCCATGCGCGCCCGCGACCTCGTCGACCAGGGCACGCCCATCGACGCCGCCTGCCGCATCATCATCCTCGAAGACCAACTCGAAGAAGCCCTGCGCATCAACGAACAGCTCCGCCGGCCCGGCAACGACCCGCAGACCGCCGCCGACACCTGACCTGGAGGCCATTCTCCGGCGTTCGACACGCATCCGTCCGACGCAACCGTGAGAAGGCCCGCAGGAGTCGGCAGTCCTGGGGCAGAGCACGGGGTGTCCCCCCGACGGGTTCCGGAGTACTGGACCTGCGGTCCTATGCGGCTAGCAGGCCGATGGCGTGGCCGTCGTGGTCGATGACCGGCCATGCATCGAGGCCGCGGGCGCGCATGGCGGCGACCGCGTGGGCTGCGGGCATGTCGGCGGTGGCGAACGGGGCCCGGTCGTGGAGGATGTCGCGGACCGGGGTGCGCTCCGTGTACCAGGAGCGGGCCTGGAACGGTGCGAGGTGCAGACGGGTCAGCAGGCCGGCGCAGCGGCCGTCCTCGTCACGGACCAGGAGGTGGTCGGCCCCGGAGCTGAGCAGGATGTCCATCGCTGTGTCGGCCGTGGCGTCGTCGCTGATCTGCAGTTCGGGGCGGTTCATGAGGTCGCCGACCGTGGCGCCGGCGGTGGTGGTCGGGCGTTCGAGGGCGATGCTCACGGGCGGGTTCCTTCGTGTCGGCCCCGTTGCGGACGGCAGTGCTCCGGTCTGCGGGGCGGGCGGCGTAAGCCTGGGGCGCGGGTGCGGTCGCCACGAGATGTGGCACTTGCCTCGGGGTGGTCGTGCCCAGCTCCGCGCGGGCGGAGCTGGGCACGCATGTCGACTACGCGGCGAGGGCGACGCGGCTGCGTGCCTGGCGGCTGCCGGCGGTCTGGGTGCTGCGGCCGGTGCCGGGGCGACGGCTGCGGCCGGTGGAGGCGCTGCGCCGCGGGCGCTCGACGACGGGGGCGGCGATCACGGTGGGGATGCCGGTGGGCACCCGGGCGCCGGTGATCCGGGCCAGTTCCTCGTCGGTGGAGTGGACCCGGACGGAGGAGGCCGGAGTGATGGCCGCCGTGGTCATCATGCGGGCCATCTCGCGGCGCTGGTTGGGCAGCACCAGGGTGACGACGGTGCCGGACTCGCCGGCGCGGGCGGTGCGGCCGGCCCGGTGGAGGTAGTCCTTGTGGTCGTTCGGCGGGTCCAGGTTGACCACCAGGTCGAGCCCGTCGACGTGGATGCCCCGGGCGGCGACGTTGGTGGCGATCAGCGCGGTCACCTGGCCGTTGCGGAACTGCTCCAGCGTGCGGGTGCGCTCCGGCTGGGACTTGCCACCGTGCAGGGCCGCGGCCTTCACCCCGTTCGCGAGCAGGTCCTGGACCAGGCGGTCCGCGCCGTGCTTGGTGTCGATGAACATGATCACTCCGCCGTCGCGGGAGGCGATGTGGGCGATCGTGGCGCCCTTGTCGGCGTGCTGGACCTGGAGCACGTGGTGCTCCATCGTGCTGACCGCCCCGGCGGACGGGTCCACCGAGTGGGTGACCGGGTCCTTGAGGAAGGTCCGCACCAGGCGGTCGACGTTGCGGTCCAGGGTGGCGGAGAACAGCATCGTCTGGCAGCCCTCGGCGACCTGCTGGAGGAGCTCGGTGACCTGCGGCAGGAAGCCCATGTCGGCCATCTGGTCGGCCTCGTCGAGCACGGTGATGCCGACGCCGTCCAGCTGGCAGTCGCCGCGCTGGATCAGGTCCTTGAGCCGGCCGGGGGTGGCGACGACGATCTCGGCGCCACGGTTGAGCGCCTGCGCCTGGCGTCCGATCGACATCCCGCCGACCACGGCCGTCATCCGCAGCCGCACAGCGTGGGCGTACGGCGTGAGCGCCTCGGTGACCTGCTGGGCCAGCTCACGGGTCGGGACCAGCACCAGCGCGAGCGGGCGGCGCGGTTCGGCGCGCTGTCCGGCGGTGCGGGCCAGCACGGCGAGACCGAACGCGATGGTCTTGCCGGAACCGGTGCGGCCCCGGCCCAGCACGTCGCGGCCGGCCAGCGAGTTCGGCAGCGTGGCGGCCTGGATCGGGAACGGCGAGGTGACGCCCTGGCGGGTCAGCACCGACAGCAGCGCCTTCGGCATGTCCAGCTCCTCGAAGGACTCGACGGCCGGCAGCGCCGGGGTGGTGCTCACCGGCATCGCGAACTCGCCCTGCTGGGACGAGCCCTGACGGCCGCTTCGGCCGGACGAACGCCCGCCCCCGACCGGCCGCTCGCCGTAGAAGGAGCTGCCGCCGGAGCGGGACCTGGAGCCGGCGCCGCCACCGGAACGGGAGGAGGAGGAACGGGAGTTGGCGTTCTGATAGGAGGAGCGACTGGAGTTGTTCATGGGAAACCTTCCTGGGCGGCACGTCACGACGCGGCTCCGCAGCGCGAGGCGCCGGCGGAGCCCGCGGGGAAACGGGCCGAAAAGTATGACGGGCGGAGCGTGGACGGTAGAACCGTGCGGCACGTCACCTGTGGTCAACGCTCACCGCAAGGGGCGGGAGCGCAGAACCTCGAACCGTGGAAAGTCACGGCAGGGCGCCGATCCGGACGCGGCGCTGAGCGGCTCGCGCGGGGATGGCTGCCGGTGGCGGAGCCAAGGGGGCCTCAACGGCCAGGGGTTGATCGTGGAGCAATGCCGAGAGGCCCGCACCGGGCATGTACGCGGTGCGGGCCCCTCGCTGCCAGGCGGGTGCCGAGGCAGAAAAACTACAGCGGACGAATGTTCTCGGCCTGCGGGCCCTTCTGGCCCTGCGTGACGTCGAACTCGACCTTCTGGCCCTCGAGCAGCTCACGGAAGCCGTTGGCGTTGATGTTCGAGTAGTGGGCGAACACGTCAGGACCGCCGCCCTCCTGCTCGATGAAGCCGAAGCCCTTTTCCGCGTTGAACCACTTCACAGTGCCATTAGCCATAAAGAAATCTCCTTCAAGGGGCTGTCCGAAACCCGCACAGTGCGGACTCCGAGTCGCCGCGATGAGCACCCACCCGGGAAAAGAGCCGGGAAACAAAAATGCGCCTGCGATACATCAGCAGGCGCACACAAAGTTCATGGGAACCACTACTGCAACTAAGGAGACGATAGCAGGCCGCAGCCTGCAGCGGTGGGAAATTTTGCCCCGGGGACGCAGGATCCCCGCATTGAGCGCAAGGGGCCGGTCGCAGGCGGAACGCCAACGACCCGTGCCTGCCGTGTAGTTGGCGACCTCACCGCCGACTCGGGCCGCCGGAATCGGCGGTGAGGGGTGCGACGCGGCTGCCGCATGCGCTGTGGTCCGGGCGCCACCCCTGTGCGCGGGGGCGGTGCGTCGGCCCACTGCCCGAAACGGCAGGTAAGGGTCGTTATCTCTGGGCCGGCGGGATTCGGACCATTCGGACGGGGTCGGTTTTGTGCTTTTCGCTGCATACTGGAGTGGATGACGAAACCAGTAGTACGGCGCCACCTGCCCACCAGCCCTTTCAAAGTCCGTGCTGAAGCACCGCGCAAGCGGTTCGCGGTGGGCGACAGGGTCACGCACGACCGGTACGGCCTCGGCCGGGCCATCGGGGTCGAGGCGGACAGTGATATCGCGGTCCTCGTTGACTTCGGGTCACAGCAGCGACGGATCACCCAGCCGTACACCGCACTGTTCAAGCTCTGACGAGGTTGCCCTTCGGTGCCGCGGCACTCGTTCCCGGACGGGTGCTCAGCGGTGCTGCCACCGACGACGAAGGTCGGCGATCTCCCCTCCAGATGCTCCAGATGAGCGAGGAGCGCCCGGGCATCCGCTGGCACAACCTGCCCGAGCCGCTGCTCTTCGCGGCGCTCCACCATGCCTGGTCAGCGGGGTCAGATGTCCGCGCTGCCCAGGACGAGGCAGGGAGGGATTCGGAAGGACCTTCAGCCCCACACGGACCTCCGAGCACATGCCTGCGCCATCGGAGCCTGCACTGCCCGGACCGCCTAGGCGCGTCCCGCACATCCCACTGAGACGGCCCTGCGCGAATCAGTCAGCCCCTCGGTGCAGGGCGGCTGTCACGTCTGCGGTCGCTGTGCCCTAATCTATGCGGCATGTCGAACCCTGACAGGCTGCTCGTCGACATCGCCGCGATGGTGGAGTCCGAGCACAGCAACCAGATGTCCTTGACCGTGGTGGTCCCCGGAGCGGTGATCACGGGCCGGCTCGCGCCGGTGACCCTGTGGCTGGAGCGAGTGGCGGAAGTCCTCGAAGCCTCAGAGCACTTGAAGCCGTTCGCCGCCTTGTTCACCAGGCCCTCCACCGGCCAGTCGGCGCGGCCCACCCATCTGCACCTGCACCGGGCACAGATCCTGCAGGGCGACTTCGGGCTGCCCCACACCGGAGGCATGTACCGCATCGCCATTGAGGACATCAGCAGCTGGACGATCGGAGACCTCAGCTACTCCGAGGTCTGACCCAGCGCGCCGTCCATCCGGCGTCCGCCCGCCAGGCCCTGTCTTCTCGATCATGTGCGGAGCCAGAGAAGGCTGCGATGGTGACGGTTCCCAGGTCTCGATGTCCCTGCAGGGTCGGGTCAACCCGAGCACCAAGGAGGCCGTCGCTGTCTTCTTCCACGTGGGCAGCTTCGGACTGCCGGAGCGGGTGGCACTGCCATCACCCGGCAGCGACGCCCGCCTCCCAGGCCACGGTTCTCGCTCGGTCCGGTTCGGACGGGCGGTAGCGCCCGGCCGAGGTCAGCCTGCCCCTGCCGTCGGCGGTCCGCGCCGAGCTGGCCACCCTGCTGCACCGGCCGGGGACGCGCCGGAGCAGCTGCCCGGCACCGTCGGGGGCCTGCCCGGCGGGCGGCGGTCACCTATCGGCCAGTGCGGCCAGAGGCCGTGGTCGAGATGGCCGTGGACCAGAACGTATTGGAGTTCGGCCGGCACCGGCACCGGCCGCGCGTGCTCCGCGTCCGAGCTGAATTACTCCCTCAACGGCCAGAGCGAGTAGGGGTGTTCGGCTGTGCCGGTGCCGCCGGAGGTGACAGGCAGGGGTGGTCGCGACCGGCGGGGGTGCTGGTCAGGGAGGAGGCGAGCGGTGGCGCATGTCCGCCAACGTCGCCCGACTCGCCGTCATCCCGTGACCCGCGTGCAGGAGCGTGCCACCGCCGTCCTCTGTGGAACCAAGTCACGTTCGCCTGCATCAGATCCCTGGGTTTTCGCGGTGTGGGCTTGAGGAGGGGGTGCGATGCGTTTCGTGGTCGATCGGTGGGTCGCGGTGGTCGTCTGTGCGGTGTTTCTGCCGCTGGCTGCCTGCGCTGGCCCGCAGAGCGGTGGGTCGCAGGGGCCGCAGGCGGGGGAGGCGGTCCCGATGAATGATGCTGTGCTGTCCCGTGCGGCGGACGAGGTCGACCGCTTGGCGCGCGAGCGGTACACACGCTGGTACTCGGGGATGGTGCTGGATCACAGGTCGCGCACCATGACTGTCTACCGTAAGCCCGGCAGCGATTTCGATGATGCGGTCCGTGCGCGTGTCACTGGTGTGAGCGTGGATCTGCGGCGGGCGGACTTCTCCGACGAGGAGATGCTCGCGCTGGTGCAGAGGGTCATCGCTGACACGTCGTATTGGCGGGATCGCGGGATCGTGGTGGCGGGCGGGGGGCCGCTCACGGACGGGTCGGGTGTGAGGGTGATGACGGCCGCTGGGGACCCGGGTGAGGCGGCTCGTCTGTCGGAGCGCTACGGCAGCAGGGTGGTCGTGGAACGTGGCGCCCCCGCTGCGGTGACCGGGGGGCTAGGCCGTGTCTGACAAATAATTAGCGGTCTGCTGGTCTTGGGCGACCGATATTGGCCTTGTTGTGATGGTGGGAGCCAGCGATGCGGTGCCGGTGCCAGGGCAGAGGAAGAGAAAGCGTCAGCAGCAGGACGATTCGCGGCGGGCTGCCGCTCGCTTCGCGCCCGACGCGGGCCGTTGGGAGGTGCTCTTCGAGACCCAGGACGAGTCGGCGTGGCACGCTCACGTCCGCCGTCTCCGAGCGACGGACAGGCAGATCGACTGGACGACGGTACGGATGGACACGTTCTGTGGGCGCCTGATCCAGCCGACCACCTACCGGCTGAGCATCTTCGTGCCGGCCTCCGTGCCCGATCAGGGCCAGGACTCCGCCCATAATTGATCTTGTGGCTGGCAGAGGTGAGCTGACGGATGCGGCATGGGAACGAATAGCGCCCCTGCTGCCGCAGGTGGACGGGCGTGGCCGTCCGTGGCGTGATCACCGGCAGGTGGTCAACGGGGTGCTGTGCGCGGCTTCGGACCGGGGCTCCGTGGCGTGATCTCCCTGAGCGGTACGGGCCGTGGCAGACGGTCTACGAGCGGTTCGCCCGCTGGGAGGCGGACGGCACGTGGGCGAGACTGCTGGAGCACGTCCAGGTCCGCGACGACGCGGTGGGCCGGGTGGAATGGACCGTCTCGATCGACTCCACGATCAACCGCGCCAACCAGCACGCGGCCGGCGCCCGCAAAAGGGGACGCAGACGGGGACGAACTGGAAGATCCGGGCAGCTCGCAGGCGCGCCAGGCCCTCGGCCGGTCCCGAGGCGGGTTGACCACCAAGGTCCACCTCGCCGTCGACGGCCGGGGCCTGCCGCTGTCCATCGTGCTCACGCCCGGCAACGTCAACGACGCCACCACGTTCGTCCAGGTCCTCGACGGGATCCGCATCCCGCGCGCCACGACGGGCCGGCCGCGCACGACACCGGATCGCGTGCTGGGCGACAAGGCGTACTCCAGCAGAGCGATCCGTCACCTGCTACGGCGCCGGGGCGTCGTCGCCACGATCCCCGAACGCTGAGACCAAGCCGCCAACCGCCGACGGCGCGGGACCCTCGGCGGTCGGCCACCTGTCTTCGACCGGACTGCCTACCGCGAGCGCAACGTGGTCGAACGATGCTTCTCCCGCTTGAAACAGTTCCGCGCGATCGCCACCAGATTCGACAAACTCGCCGACCGCTACCGCGCCGGACTCGTCCTGGCCTCCCTGATCCGCTGGCTCCGCGAACCGGCCAGGTGATCATTTGTCAGACACGGCCTCTAGTGGCGCTCCAGCCATTCCAAGATCGCCCGGTTCGTTTCTTCCGGCTTCTCCTGCTGGATCCAGTGGCCGCAGTCCAGACTGACCACGTCCACACCGGGCACGAACTCCGCCAGATTCTCGGACCTGCGGACCGTGTCCCGGTCGCCGTAGATCATGAGCGCGGGCTGCCGGACGATCGGGTCCACGTCCGCCAGCAAGCGCCAGTTGCGGTCGAGGTTCCGGTACCAGTTCACACTGCCCGTGAACCCTGTCGACTCGAAGGCGGAGACGAAGACGGCCAGTTCGCTGTCGCTCATCACCGGCTCGCCGAGCGGCTTCTCGGCCCTGGCGAGATCGATCAGCGCCATACCCGGCCGGGGCTCCGCGGGGGGCTCGTTCTTCCGGTAGATGTTGCGAAGGAACTGGAAGGTGTTCTCGTCGAACACGGCGTCCGCGACGCCCGGCTGCCGATTGAAGTGGACGAAGTAGAAGTCGCCGCCGAGCACCTCGTCCATGGCCTCGATCCAGGGCTTCTCTCCGCGTTCCTGGTAGGGCAGGCTCAGGTTGACCACCGTGTTCACCCGGTTCGGGTGCAGCAGGGCCAGCCCCCAGACGACCATGGCACCCCAGTCGTGACCGACGAAGGTGGCGTCCTCGTACCCGTAGTGATCGAGAAGTGCGACGAGATCGCCCGTGAGGTGGGCAAGGTCGTAGTCCGTCACTTCGGCCGGGCGGGAAGAATTTCCGTACCCCCGCTGGTTCGGGACGATGACGTGGTAGCCCGCCGCGACGAGGGCTGGCACCTGGTGGCGCCAGGAGAAGGCGTGCTCCGGCCAGCCGTGGCAGAGCACAACGGGCCTTCCGGCATTCTGTCGGCCTGCTTCGAAGACTTCGAGTTCCACGCCGTTGACCGGGACAAGGGTGGGCTCGGGGAAATCAGCTGGATCGAACATGGGATTTCTTCCTCATCTATTCGGGCTTCAGGCATCGGGCTGGTCGAGCGGAGAAGTCCCGACGACGGCGACGGTGCAGCCCCGACAGGCCGGGAGCCGACACGGTCGCGGGTGGTTCGACTCGCCGGTGCGGCCATGTCGCCATCCTGCCCACCGAAACCGGTCATCCCATGACCGGTTTTGTGTGGAAGTGTTGCCGGCGTGCGAACCGACCGGCTGGTGGCCGTCCTCCTCCTGCTGCAACGGCGCGAGCGCGTGACGGCGGCGGAGGTCGCCCGCGAGTTGGAGGTCTCCGAGCGCACCGCCCGCCGCGACCTCGACGCCCTGGCCATGGCCGGGGTCCCCGTGTACTCCGTGCAGGGCCGGGGCGGCGGCTGGCGCCTCGTCGGCGGCGCCCGAACCGACCTGTCCGGGTTGACCGCGGGTGAGGCCCGCGCGCTGTTCCTGGTCGCCGGCCCGGCCTCGGCCGCGACGCCGACCGTGAAAGCGGCGCTGCGCAAGCTCGTCCACGCCCTGCCGGAGCCCTTCCGCATCCAGGCCGAGGCGGCGGCGTCGTCGCTGGTCCTGGACCCGCAGCGCTGGGGGACGAGCCGGATCGAGCACCGGCCGCCCCGTCTCCTCGACGAACTCCAGGACGCGGTGATCCGCGGCGTCCAGGTGCGACTCGGCTACGTCGACGGCAAGGGCGCCGGAACCGAGCGAACCGTCCACCCGCTGGGCATCGTCGCCAAAGGTCCGTCGTGGTACCTCGTCGCCGGCACCGAGGCCGGCCGGCGGACCTTCCGGATCGACCGCGTGTCCTCCGCCGAACCCACCGGCGATCCCGTGGACCGGCCCGAGGACTTCGACCTCGCCGAGAGCTGGCGTGAGATCGCCGACCAGGTCGACCGCAGGCGCATGCCCCTGGAGATCCAGGCGGTGTGCACGCCCCACGGAATCGGCCTGCTCCGGATGGCCTTGGGCCCTCGGCTGGATGTGGGGGGTCCCACCGCCGACGGCCGCATCGAGGTCGCGGTCCGCGGTTACGACGAGTACACGCTGGCCGGTGAACTCTCCGGGCTGGTCGAATGGTTGGAGGTGACCGGCCCTCCGGGTGTGCGGGACCACCTGGCCTCGATCGGCAACGCGCTCGTCGAACGGTACGGCTGAGCGGTACGGCCGTGCCCCTGCTGAGGCACCGGCCGGAGCGCGGCACCGGCTAGGGCGGGTCTAACAATTCGCGGCGGATCAGCGCGCGACGTTGAGCGCCCGGCTGGGCGCACCGAGAATTGTCAGACACGGCCTAGGCCCCGTGCTGGTGTCGCCGACGGCGGCTTGATCCTGTCGGGACGGGCAGAGGCCGGCCCCGACAGGATCAAGTCCACGCGTTGCGGCCGGTGGTCAGAAGTGCACACCGAGCGTTGCGATCTGCCAGGTCACGTCGGGGTAGAACCACCGCCACGAGCACTTGCGGTTGTTGCTTGTGGGAACGCCGGTAGCTTTAGCAGCTGTACAGACCCCTGGACAGGGTCGGGCGCCGGGTTGCCGGCCCGGGCCCGACCCTGTGTTGGTTCAGCTCTTGCCGGTCAGTCGCCAGACCTGGTTCTTCTTGGTGGCCAGGGCACTGGCGGAGTCACAGGTCCACTGGTGGACCAGTGCTCCGACGGCGGTGGAGATCTCGCTGACGTCCACGCACTTGCCGCTGTGCACCGCGACGAGCTGGTAGTCGTTGGCGGCGGCCTGCCGCAGCGTGAACTGCTGGTTCGTGCCGCCGTGGCAGGTCCACTGGTGGACCGCCGCGTCGTCGGCGGTGGAGATGCCGCGGATGTCGAGGCACTTGCCGCTGTAGTGGTTCACCAGGAAGTAGGTGTCCGCCACCCCTGGCACCGGGTGGAAGTCGAACCGCTGTTCCTCACCGGTGCCGCAGGTGTACTGCCGGTACTGAGTGCCGTCGGCGGTGCTCCGGTTGGGGTCGTCCAGGCAGTAGCCGCTGTGCTGGGCGACGGCGGTTGACGAGAAGGTGGGCTGGCCGGAGGTGAACTGCCACCAGTTCATATTGAACAGGTACCCGCTGCCACCGGCGAAGCGCAGGTACAGATCGTGGGTCCCGGTCGCACCGGTAACAGGGCAGGAGACCGTGCTCCAGGTCTGCCAGCCTCCGGTGCCCGACACCGTGCAGGTCCCGACCGTTGGCCCAGTAGGACTGTCCAGGTGCAGCTCGACTCGGCCACCGCTGGTGCCCGATGCCACCCTGGCGGTGAACGAGCCGGCACCGGCGCCGAATGCTGCGCCCTTGACCTTGACGTAATCGCCGTTCTCAATCCAGCTGACGTTCATCCCGCCCTCGCTGGAGGGTTCGGTTTCGATGCCGCTGCCCCACGCGATGGTCTCGGCTTCCTGGCGGACATAAGGATCGAGCGTGCCGGCCTGCGGCGCCCCGGCCGTCGTCATATTGAACGTTGGAATGGTGCCGTCGGCGTTGTAGCTGAACTTCTCCACCGCGACCGACCGGGTGAAGCCGCCGCCGCCCGGCAGAGCGCCGTTGTGGTAGAAGAAGTACGAGCCGCCGTTGAAGTCGATGATGCCGGCGTGGTTGGTGAAGCTGCTGCCCTCCGAGGGCATGATGGTGCCGCGATACGTCCACGGTCCGGTCGGGCCGGGCGAGGTGGAGTAGCCGATGAACTCGGAGCAGCATTTCGCCGCATACACCATGTAGTACAGGCCGTTGCGCTTGTAGAACCACGGGCCTTCCTCGTACAGGGTGGGCCGGCTCGCATCTCCCGTACGGGTGCCGAACCCCGCGGTGGTCAGCGGTATCTGCGTCGGGCTGCCGGAGTACGAGATCATGTCGGCGTTGAGCCGCACGTACCAAAGATTCGGGTTGCCGTAATACAGGTAGGCCTGCCCGTCGTCGTCGATGAAGACGGTCGGATCGATCTCACTGTTCTCCACCAGCGGGTGGCCGAGGGCGTCCCGGAACGGGCCGGTGGGGCTGTCCGACACCGCCACGCCGATGGCGAATTGGCCGGTCGCCCGGACCGACACCGGCACGTACCAGTAGAACTTGCCGCCCCGTTCGACGGCCTGGCCCGCCCACGCGTTGGCGCCCGCCCAGCTGAAGGTGTTCAGGCTGAGCGGTGAGCCGTGGTCGGTCCAGTTGACCATGTCGGCGGAGGACCACACCCGCCAGTCCTTCATCACGAAGGAGGAGGAGCCGTCCTCGTCGTGCCCGGTGTACAGGTAGACCCGGCCGTTGTAGACGAGCGGTGCCGGGTCGGCGGTGTAAATGTGTTGCACGATCGGGTTGTCTGCCCGGGCTGCGGCCGGAAGAAATGCCATCAGACAGAGAAGGCTTATCGTCAAGGCGAGGACGCGTTTCGACCACCGCTGAAGTGTGAATGTCACTGTTTTTGATTCCCTTGTTCGGTTGGGATGCGAAGGGGGACCGCCAGAAGCCGGACCTCTAGCGCTGCAGTGTCAGCAAGCCCGGCCGGTACGGCAGGAGGCCGTATTCCATGCCGTCGGTGCTGGGGTCGCGCCCCTGGTAGAGGAACTGCAGGTTGCAAGGGTCGATGGTCTTGGTCTGGTCGGGGTTGGTGCGAACCAGGTCGCCGTGGCTGATGTCGTTGGTCCAGGTGGCGCCGCTGTTGGCCTTGCCGGCGAAGGGGTTGCTCAGGGTGTCGGCCTGCGGTGTCCAGGTGCCGTCGAGGCTGGTGGCCGTGAACGAGCGGAAGTAACGACCACTCCCTGTGTAGTTCTGGGCCTCGACGATCATGAGGTACTGGTTCTGGCCCTGGACCTTGTAGACCTCCGGCGCCTCGAACAGGTTGAGCGGCGTGTCGCTCATGATCTTCGTGTACGACGAACCGAAGCTGCCCGGGAAGTTGCCGATGGGCATGCTGGCGCGGTAGATGCCGCCGCGGTCGTCGGCGAAGAACAGGTACATGTTCGTGTCGTCGGCGATGAGGGTCTGGTCGATGGGGGCCCCAGGGGCGGGGAGGGTGCCCGTGAACAGCTGCTGCTGCGCGGACCAGCCGTTGGGGTCGGCGGGGTCGCTCGAGGTGCGGTAGGAGAAGGGGTCTGGCCAACCCCCCCACTGGTAGGCGAGCACCCAGAGGTTCTTCGGGGCGAAGTAGAACAGCGTCGGCGCGATGGCACCGAAGGACATTCTG
This sequence comes from Kitasatospora sp. Root107, assembly GCF_001424875.1. GTDB lineage: Bacteria > Actinomycetota > Actinomycetes > Streptomycetales > Streptomycetaceae > Kitasatospora. The sequence continues at coordinate 24,783 of NZ_LMCT01000039.1, forward strand.
TTCTGGGTGGCCGACGCCATGTCGGACCAGTCTGTGAAGGGGCTGAAGGCCGTCGATTCCCAGGCCCCCTGGTCACCGGTGAGGGTGTTGTGCGTCGTGGCATAGACGATGTGCTTGCCGTTGTGGACGACGTTGGTGAAGTCCTTGAGCGAGGCCCACCCCGCGCTCGGGGTTGCCAGCGGGCCGGTCGATGTCCAGTGGTACGTCGACGGCAGCGTGCAGGTGCCGGTGCCCCCGTCCACCTTGACGAGTTGCCATTGCTGGTTGGTGCCGCCCCAGTCGCTGTACTGCACGACGTTGGCGCCGTCGTTGGTGGCCG
>NZ_LMCT01000040.1:0-44488 GCF_001424875.1 Kitasatospora sp. Root107
GGTCGTCGTCCGGTCGTCGTCCGAGGCGACCACGGTGGTGCGGAACGGCAGCGGGGCGAGCGGCACCGGGCGGAAGTTGACCAGCTCGGGCACCTCCGCCGTGTCGATGTCGGCGGGGGCGACCAGCAGCGCGCCCAGCACCTTCGCCGCAAGCTCGGGCCGGGCCGAGGCGGCCCAGTGCGCGACGGTGATGCAGCCCAGGCTGTGCGCGACCAGCACCACAGGAGCGTCGGCGTCCGCCACGGCGCGGTCGAGGGTGCCCACCCAGTCCGGCAGTTGCGGCTTGTCCCAGTCGGCATGCTCGACCCGCCAGAACCGGGCCGGGTCGGACCGCTCCCAGTAGCTCTGCCAGTGCTCGGCCTCGGAGTTCTGGTACCCGGGCAGGATCAGGTGGGTGCTCATCGGGGTCGGCCCTCTCTACGGCAGGGGTGTGGACGGGCACCGTCGGCCGTCCTGTCTGTCCGTGACCTTAGTCTGTGCGAGTGATCATTCCGGAGCCCCTTTCCAGTACCGCCGGCTACGGCGAAGCCGCAGAGATGCTCGTCGAGCAGTACGAGAGCGTCTCCTTCGCCGAGGTCCACCGCGACGTACTGCACCTGTTCCCCGCTCAGCCCAGTGCGATCCTCGACATCGGAGCCGGCAGTGGCCGTGATGCCGCCGCGCTGGCCGGCCAGGGGCACGTGGTGGTCGCTGCCGAGCCGACTGCGGAGCTCCGTGCTCTGGGCCAACAGATCCATGACGACCGGGACATCGAGTGGGTCGACGACTCGCTGCCCGAGATGAGGATACTGCGCAGTCGCGGTCAACGTTTCGACCTGATCCTGCTGACGGCCGTGTGGATGCACCTGGACGAACTGGAGCGGTCGTCGGCGATGAGGAGCATCGCCGACCTGCTCGCCGGCGAGGGGCGAGTAGTCCTCTCCCTGCGGCACGGCCCGGTCCCGGCCGGGCGGCGGATGTTCGACGTTTCGGCGCACGAGACGATCGAGCTCGCCCGTGGCCATGGTCTGAGCGTCGTGCACCACAGCGAGCGTGAGGACCCGCATGCTCGGCAAGGTGTGCGCTGGAGCTACTTGGGACTGCAGTAGGAGACTGCCGTCGGCTGACGAGGGTCAGCTGCCGTCGGCGAGCAGGTACTCGATCAGGGTGCGGACGCCGACGCCGGTGCCGCCGGGTGTCCACTCGGCGTCGTCGGTGTCGGAGAGGGCGGTGCCCTGGATGTCGAGGTGGGCCCAGGGGATGTCCGGGGGGACGAACTCGCGGAGGAAGAGGCCCGCGAGGAGGGCGGTTCCGTGGCGGACGCCGAGGGTGTAGTTGGCCAGGTCGGCGACGCGGGAGGCGAGTTGGGTGCGGTAGGAGTCGGGGAGTGGCAGTGGCCAGAGCTCCTCGCCCGCCCGGCGTCCGGCGCTGCGGAGGCCGTCGGTGAGGGCGTCGTCGGTGCCCAGTACGGCGGTGATGCGCCGGCCGAGGGCGACGGCGGCCGCGTCGGTGAGGGTGGCGAGGTCGATGATCGCGTCCGGGGTGGTCTCCCCGGCCAGGGTGAGGGCGTCGGCCAGGATCAGGCGGCCCTCGGCGTCGGCGTGCCGGACCTCGACGGTGGTGCCGCTGCGCATCCGGAGGACGTCACCGACCCGGATCGGGTTCCCGTTCGGCATGTTCTCGGTCAGCGGCAGCCAACCGTCCACCGCCACCGGGCAGTTCAGGGCGGTGAGGGTGGACATGGCGGCGAGTACGGCGGCCGCTCCCGCCATGTCGGCCTTCATGGCGGCGAGTTCGGCGTTCGGCTTGAGCGAGAGGCCGCCCGCGTCGTAGGTGACGCCCTTGCCGACCAGGGCGATCCGGCGGGCGGCCGGGTCGGCGGTGGGCCGGTAACTCAGGCGGACCAGCCGGGGCGGCAGCAGGGAGCCCCGGCTGACCCCGAGCAGGCCGCCGAGCCGCTCGTGGGCGATCCGGTCGCCATCCCAGACCTCGCACTCCAGGCCGGAGGAGGCGGCGATTTTGAGCGCCCGGTCGGCGAACTCCGGTGGGGTGAGCGCCTCGCCGGGCTCGTTGACCAGGTCGCGGGCCAGCAGGACGGCCTCGCCGATCCGCAGCCCGGCGGCGAGCGCCGTGCGGGCCTCGGGGATGTCCTCGGTGACCAGGTCGATCCGCTGGTCCGTCGCGGGCACAGGGGAGAAGTACCCGGCGAAGCGGTACCCGCCGAGCAGGTAGCCCTCGACCAGCGCCCGCAGTTCGGCGTCGGGGGCGCGGAGGGCCAGCCGCCGGTAGCCGGAGACGGCGCGGGCCAGCCGGGCGCCGGTGGTCCGGGCGGTGTCGCGTCCGTAGGCGGCCCGGGGGCCGCAGCCCAGCAGGACGGTGACCGGGGCGCCGGGCAGGTGCAGGGTCTGGCCCGGTGCGCCGGAGAAGCCGCTGCCCGCGCGGAAGGCGGGGGTCAGCTCGGCCGGCAGGTCATCGGACCAGACCGGGGTCACCACGGCCTCGACGTCGGTCGGCTGACGGTGCGTCAGTCGCCACTCGGCGCTCATGCGGTCCTGGCGGCGCGGCGGGCCGCGCCCCACGCCTCGAGATCCGCCAGGTACTGCGCGGCCAGCTCGCCCATGCCGTTGGCCGGGCCGACGGTGGCCCAGCCCCGGGCGGCGGAGATGGCGTACGGGTCGATCCGGAGCGCCTGGAGGTAGCAGTCCTCGGCGAGCAGCGGCTGCCCGGCCCGGGCGAAGCAGTCGCCCGCCGCCGCGTAGCCGAAGGCGGTGGAGACCGGCCCCAGCCGCGCCGTCCGCAGGTAACTGTGCGCCGCCGCCTCGGGGTTGTCGTCCTTCAGCAGTCCCTCCGCGACCTCGATGTGGGTCTTGGGCTCGTACGGGTCGAGGGCCAGTGCCTCGGCGACCAGCAGGTGCGCCCGCTCGTTCTCGCCGAAGGCGTAGAACTCCTTGGAGCGGCTCTCCACGCAGGCCCGCAGATTCTCTCGCCGCAGGAACTCCTGGTACTCGCCGACGGCCGGCACCGCCCGGGCCAGCTCCTCGGCCCGGTCCATGTCGGCGGCCAGCCGTGCGGCGTCCTGCTGCAGGAACGGTACGTAGCTGACGCTGCGGTAGAACCGGCTCTCCATCATCATCTTCTCGAACGGCGAGTACTGCGGATCGGCCAGCAACTCGGCCATCGCCTGCTCGCCGATCTCCCGCCAGCCGAGCGCGGTCTCGAGCGAACGGGTCTCCCGGGCCTCGTAGATGACCGAGAACACGGCGATCACGAACCGGAGGTGGGTCGGGCAGGCCAGGTGCTCGACGATCGCCCGCGAGTTGGCCGGGGCGACCACGGCGGCCCGGCCGACCGAGCCGACCCAGCGGACCACGTCCAGCCAGTGGTGCAGCCGCAGCTCGGCGGCAGTCTGCAGCTCGGCCGCCGGGGTGAAGGGAATCAACTCCTGTACCAGCTTGATGAATCCGAGCCGGTAGAGCACCACAGCGACCTGGTGCTGCCGCTCCGCGTCGTAGGTGGCGAACTTCTCGACCCAGCCGCAGAGGGTGTCCCAGGCGGGGGTGCGCAGGTGAGCGGGGAGTTCGGCGGGGTGCGCGACGGCGAACTCGGTCAGGCCCGACTCGCGGATCAGGTTGGTGCGGAAGGCGGGCGGCATCAGCCGCTGCCAGTTCACCTTCGGCGGGGTGCCCTGCTCGGCGAACTCGAAGGCCAGGGTGGGCAGTTTGGCGTAGAGACCGGGGGACTGCGACTCGCCGAGATTGAAGTACGCCGCGTGCATCCGGTAGTGCCAGTTATTGGCGTACGGGCGCTCCGGGTCGCGGTCGGCGGCCAACCGGACCACCTCGGCCAGTGGCTCGTCTCCCGCCGCCAGGCAGCTCGCCACCAGCCGGTCACGGGTCGCGGAGGCTCGCGGCGCGGCCCGGAATGCCCGCTCGGTGAGCACCCGGGCGAACTCGCCCTGCCCGGTCTGCTCGGCGCAGTCCGCCGCGTGCAGCAGCGCGAACCCGGTCCCGTACGGGCCGAGCCGGGCGGCGTGCAGGTAGCCCGTCAACGCCTGCTCGGGGCGGCCGGCGCGCTGGTGTGCCTGCGCGGTCTGCATCCGGAGCTTCACGCAGCTCGGGTCGATCGCCAACCCCTCGGCGAGGGCCCGCTGTTCGGCCTCGGTGTCACCGGTCCTGACGGCCATCTCGACCCGGCGGTCGATCAGCCGGCGCCTGGTCTCCAGCAGCACCAGGGCGTCGTCCTGGTCCGGCGCGGTCAGCTCGTCGACGGCCTGCTGAGCCGCCGTCAGCCGGGCCGTGGCGCCGGCGAAGTCCCGCTGGCGCTCGGCGTACATCACCTCCCGCAGGGCGAGGCGGGCCTCCGTGACGGTGCGTTGGAAGCCGGTCAACTCGCCTGCCAGGTCGGCGAGGAGAGCCCGGGCGCGATCGAGGTGGTGCGGCACGGCCGAGTCGTCGCCGCCGTGCCTGGCCAGCAGATAGCCCCAGCCCGCCACCGACTGCACGTGGGTGAGGGTGGGGGCCGGTTGGTCGACCAGCGGCAGGTAGGCGGCCGTGGTCCGTTCGGTCAGACCTTCGAGGCCGAACAGCGCGACGGCGCGGGCGGCCTGCAGCCCCGCCGTCACCGTGTCCTGGCAGGCCGCCGGGTCGAGATTCGCCGGTACCAGGTCCAGCACGGCGGGCAGCAGGCAGGCGGCGACCAGCCAGTGGGCCAGCCCGGCCCGGTCGACGGCGTCCAGGTCGGCGTGGTTGCGGTAGGCCTCCGCCATTCGCCGCCACGCGGGCGAGGCCAGCTCCTCGGGCAGCTCCGCCGGGTTCGAGGCCCGGTAGCGGTGCAGCCGGGACTCCTCGACCAGCAGCCGCCGGTAGCTCGCGGGCATCGTCATGCCGAAGCGCAGTGCGCCGGGCGTGCGGGTCTCGAACCGACGGGCCGCCAGGACCGCCGCCCTGGCCTGAATGACCGTCAGCGGGCTGTCGGCCCCGTCGAAGTACGGCCGGTGCACCTCGAAGGTCAGCCAGCTCGGGGCGTTCACCCCGACTGTGCCGTGACTGAACTGCCAGCGGTCCACGGTGCCCATCCCCATCGTTCTCGACGTGTTCTTCGGCGTGCCCTCGGAGAACTGAGATGCGCCCTGCGACCGGAGGCCACAGGGCGCAACACCAGTGGGACGGCTCAGGTGGCGTCGTCCATCAGACAGGTCCAGCAGTCAGCTGCACCCGTGGTGATCTCGACCTCGTCCGCAAGGGACTCCCAGGACTCGTACGACATTTCGTACTCCCTTCACCGAATGACCGGACACGTATATTCGTGCCGGTGCTGGTGAGGGGAAACTATGGCAGTCCGACGGGTGCGGTCAAGGGTGGTCGGGAGTATTTCGGCCGTAATTCGAAGGGCCTTGTCAGGTAATGAATTCGGCTGGCAGAAAATGCGCTCCAGCCCTGTGGCCATGGGGCCGCAGGGTTCGGCTGTGCCGGGTTGGACCGGGTGGCGAAGGCCGCCCGCCAAGGGTTGCCGGTCCGTGAAAGACGTTTCACGGACCGGCTGTTGTCATGGCTTCAGTTCGGAGATCCTGACCAGGAAGAGATCGACTTCTTCGTCCGTCGTCCAATAGTGCGGGGAGACCCGCACCAGGCCGGCCGGTACGGATACCTGGACCGCGGACCCGATCAGGGTGTCCACGAGTTCGGCGCTGTCCAGCTGCGGAGTGGAGAAACTGACGATTCCGGAGTTCGAGGACGGGCCGGGCGGGGTGGCGGGAGTAAAGCCGATATCGGAAATACCCGTCCTGATCCGATCGGCGAGGGTGAGCACCCGGTCGGCCACGGCGGTGAGGCCGACGGCTTCCAGTTCGGCGAGTGCGGCGGCCAGCCCGGCCATGCCGACCAGGTCGTACATGCCGCCCTCGACCCGGGCGGTGGCGGCCCGTTCGGGGAGGTGGTAGCTCAGCGGGCCCGGGCCCTTCATCAGCTCCGCCGCGCCGTCGAAGCCGAACCAGCCGGTCGGGGGCGACCGGAGCAGCTCGAGGCGCCCGGCCCGGCAGAAGAAGACGCCCGTCCCGGGCGGTCCGCCGAGCCACTTGTGCGCGCCCGCCGCCAGGAAGTCGACGGGTGAGTCCGCGAGCGAGAGCGGCAGCGCGCCGAGACTCTGCACGGCGTCCACGCTGACCAGGGCGCCGACCCGGGCGGCGAGGGCGCAGACCGCGTCCAGGTCGATCCGGAAGCCGGTGGCGAAGTTGACGTGGCTGACGGCGACCAGTCTGGTCCGCGGGCCGATCGCGGCGGCGACGTCGGCCATCCGGTATCCGCCGTCGTGCATCGGCACCCAGACCGGCTCGACACCGTGCCGCGAAAGCCTGGTCCACGGGCGGACGTTGGCGGGGAAGTCACGCTCGAAGAGCACCACCTGGTCGCCCGGCCGCCAGTCGAGACCGTCCGCGACGAGATGCACCCCCGTCGAGGTGTTGGGCACGAAGGCCAGTTCCTCCGGCGCGCAGCAGAGCAGCCGGGCCATCGACCGGCGGGCGGCCGCCCGGGTGGCGAAGATCCCGCCGAGCCGGGTGCTGCCGTGCGGCAGCACCTCCGTCAGGACGCTCTGCATCGCGCTCACCGCGGCGGGCCGCAGGCGGCCGAAACCGGCATGGTCCAGGTATGCGCTCTCCGTCACCGACGTCTCCTCAACTGGCTGCCACGGGCGTGCTCTTGGCGCCTGCGGTGACGGCCGTCCAGGCCGCGATCAGCAGCGGGACGCCGTGCAGCAGCAGGACCCACTCCGGCACCCGATCGGGCTGCAGCGCAACGCTGGTGACGAGCAGTCCGGCCATGAAGCCGCTGTTGACGACGATCTGGCCCAGGCCGAAGGCCCGGCCGCGCCGGTCGTCTGGCAGCCGCTGCATGGCCTGCTTGAAGGTGATCTCGCTCAGCGCGTCGCCGAGACCGGCGACCACGGCGCAGAGCAGCCGGGGCCACCAGCCGTCCAGCCAGAAGATCCCGATGAACCCCGCCGACATGACCATGGTGGCCAGGCAGAACACCATCATGGGGTTGTGTTCGATGACGCGCTTGGCGAGCGGGCGCAGGACGAAGCTCGCCAGCAGCAGGCCGGCCGCCCAGCAGCCCCAGACCGCGCCGGAGACGAAGGTCGGTGAGTCGGGCCGCAACTCGCTGCCCAGGATGGGCAGTCCGACGTGCTGCGAGGCGCTGCCGAAGGCGTCCAGACCGCGCAGTACCACCAGCATCGCCAGACCCGCGCCGACCAGCAGCGGCCAGGCGCCGGTCCGGTCCCGCCGGGCGCCGCCCGCCGCGCCGGGCTCGCGCATCCGCAGCCGGAGGGCGGTGAGCACCAGGGCCGAGAGCGCGTACGTCCCCGCGTCCAGCGCGAACACGCCCCGGTAGCCGATCAGCGGGACCAGTACGGTGGCCAGGCCCATGCCGACCATGAAGGCGACGCCCTTGAGCCCGGCCAGCAGGCTGTTCACCGCCTGGGTGCGCTCCCCGGCGAGGACCGGCGTCGCGGCGGACAGGGTGGCCTCGAAGACCGAACGGCCGGTGCCGATCAGCGCGACGGCCGCGTAGAGCCACCAGTTCTGCGCCGCGTCCGGCAGCAGCGCGAGCAGGGCGAGCATCAGCATCCGCACCAGGTCGGCGCCGATCATCACCCGCCGCCGGTCCCACCGGTCGCCGTACCGGTGGCCGAGCCGGCCGCCCGCGATCGCGCCCGCGTACAGCGCGGCGCTCAAGAGCCCGGTGGCGAAGGCGGAGTGGCTGCGCTCCCAGACGAAGACCGACAGGCAGATGAAGTCGAGCGCGTACCCGATGTCCGACATCGTCTTGGCGGCGAGGAACACCCCCAGATCACGACGGGTCGCCGAGGGGGCAGGGCCGGTGCTGGTGGCCGGTGGCTCCGTCCGGGTCACTGCTGCACCAGGAGCATCCGCCGCACTCTCCACTCGCTCCGCCGTGCGCCACCCCAGCGGGCACCCGGACCTGGACCAGCGTCCCAGCGGTTGATCGAAATGGGTAGAGGGCGTCAGGCCGGGGATCAGGCAGCATGCTGCCAGCACGATCCTGTTGACCTGGCGTCACCGGGGCTGCGGCCGGGCCCGTTATTCTCTTCTGATCATCGGATGATGGAGGGGTGGGGCCGAAATGCACACGGGGGAGCAGGTCGGGTCGACAACGCTGGACGAGCCCGAGGGCGGCGCTCCGGCGGGCGAGCAGCTCGAGGCGGCGCCGGGCGGGCCGTCACGCCGTCAGTTGCTGCTGGGGGCAGCAGCGTTGGTGGCGGGCGGGGCGGCCTGGGGGCTCGGCCGGGGTGGGGACCGGGAGCCGGAGCGCGGCCGGGTCGCGGTGTCCGGTCCTGAGCCGCTCTGGACGTACCGGGGTGAGGTGCCGCAGGCCGCCGACCGGGTGGCCGGGGCCGGGACGGTGCCGTTGCTGGCGACCACCGAGCAGGTCTACCTGCTGTCACCGGACAGCGGCGCGGTGGTCAAGCGGATCGAGCTGCCCAGCGGACCCCCGGGGCCCCGCGCCGAGGACCTGCTGGCAGCGGGAGATCGGGTCCATCAGGTCGGGGGCGGCCGGTTCACCGCCTACGGGTACGGGCCCGACCAGTCGGTGGCGATCCCGCCGGAAGCCGGCCGGTTCTGCCAACTGCTCGACGTGGACGGGGACGTGCTGTTCGGAGTGGGCGGCTTCGAGGACGGGGCGCTGTTCGCGCTGGACCTGCCGACCGGCAGGCCGTGCTGGCTGCGGACGGCCCGGGAGAACGACGGGTTCCTGACGGACCTGCAGCCCGCGCCCGGTGGGCGGCTGGTGGCGCGCAGCACCCGGGACGAGGTGGTCGCGCTGAGCGCGGCGGACGGCTCCGTGCTCTGGAGCGCCTCGGCCGACCAGGCGCTGAGCTGGCGGGAGTGCGACGCCGAACGGGTCTACACGGCCCGGCGCGCCAACGGTGTGCGGGCGTTCGGGCTGGCGGACGGCAGGCCGGGCTGGGTGCTGGAGGACGAGAGCTGGCGGCCGATCCGGCCGCTGGCCGCCGACGGCGCGCTGTACCTGCTGCGCGACAACGGCGAGGTGACCAGGAACGTACCCGCCGACGGCAGCCAGGTGTGGTCCTGCCGGCTGCCGTTCCGGCTGGACTCCCGGTGCCGTCCGGTGGCGGTGGGCGGGACACTCTTCGTGCCCGGCCCGACCGGTGGCGGCGTCTGGGCGCTGGACATCGCGACCGGCGCGGTCCGGTGGACCTTCCGGGACGCCGAACCGGGCGTCCAGGTCTGGCGGTTGAACACCGACGGCAAGCGGCTGTACGCCGGTCACGACCGGGTGCTGCACGCCCTGCCGATCGCCTGAGCGGGCGTCAGTCGAGCGCGTCGGCCGCCTGCTTGATGGCCTGCCGGATGCGGAAGTAGGTACCGCAGCGGCAGACGTTCTCGATCCGGTCGATGTCCGCGTCGGTCGGGCAGGCGGTGCGGCGCAGCAGGGCCACGGCGGTCATGATCTGGCCGGGCTGGCAGAAGCCGCACTGGGCCACGTCGCAGTCCAGCCAGGCCTGCTGGACGGGGTGCAGCACGTCGCCGTCCGCCAGGCCCTCGATGGTGGTCACCTGACGGTTCGCGCAGTCGCCGACGGGCACCACACAGGGCTGGATCTCCTCGCCGTCCAGATGGCTGGTGCAGGCGCGGCAGACGCCCACCCCGCAGCCGTACTTGGGGCCGGTGACGCCGAGCTTGTCGCGCAGCACCCAGAGCAGCGGCATGTCGGCCGGTGCCTCGACGGTGACCGGCTTGCCGTTCAGGACGAACTGATGAGTGGGCACGTGACGGTCCTTCAGAAGTTGATCGGTCAGTGTCTGATCGGTCAGTGTTTGATCGGGAAGCTGCGCGGGCTGGTGCCGGTGGCGCGGGCGTAGGCGTTGGCCACCGCGGCGGCGGCCGCCGGGACGCCGAGCTCGCCCGCGCCACCGGGCGGACCGCTCGGTGGCATCAGGTGCGCCTCGAAGGCGAGCGGGCTGTGCCGCTGCCGGGCGTAGTGGAAGTCGGCGTAGCTGCCCTCGCGGATCGCGCCGCGGTCCAGGTGGAGGCCGGCCCGCAGGGTGACCGAGATGCCGTCGGTGACGGCGCCGAGCAGCTGTGCCTCCAGGCCGCGCGGGTTGATCACCCGGCCGACGTCGGCGGCCACCACCGCCTTGGTGACCCGGGGTTCGGCCGGGTCGGTGGCGTCGATCTCCACCAGGCAGGCGACGCTGGAGCGGTGCTCGGAGTGGAAGGCGATGCCCTGGGCGTGCCCGGCCGGCATCGGGCGGCCCCAACTCCCGGCCTGGGCGGCCTTGTCGAGGACGGCGCGGGCGCCCGCGTCCCGCAGCCTGGCCCGGCGGAAGGCGACCGGGTCCCGGCCGAGGGTGCGGGCCAGCTCGTCCACCATCACCTCGTCGGCGACCCGGACCAGGCCCGAGTACACCGAGCGCCAGCTCCCGGTGGGGATGTCCAGCGGCACCTCGGTGAGCAGCTGGGTGGTGACCCCGAGCTCGTACGGGAGCTCCTGGGTGAGGTCGAAGAAGACCTGCGAGAAGGCGTCCGCACCGACCGGGAGGGAGGCTCCGGCGGCGGTCAGGGCCTCGCCGAGCCCGTGCCCGAAGTCGGTCCGCACGGTGCAGACCCGGTGTTCGTACGTGAGCACCTGGCCGAGCAGGTGGGTGGCCCGGACCCGGTGGTGGCTGGCGGGGCGCACCCGGCCGTGCCGGATGTCGTCGTTGCGGGTCCACATGAGTTTGACGGGCCGTCCGGCCGCCTGGGAGATCCGGGCCGCCTCGACGGCGGCGTCCGCGAAGAGGCGGCGGCCGAACGATCCGCCGGCCCGGACCACGTTCACCTTCACCGCGCCGACCGGCAGGCCGAGGACGGCCGCGATGGCCTGCTGGGCGGCTATCGGCGCCTGGGCCGCGAACCAGAGCTCGGCCCGGTCGGGGCGGACGTCCGCGACGGCGGTGAGCACCTCCATCGGCGCGTGGCTGACGAAGGCGAAGTCGAACTCGGCGTCCAGGCTCAGACTCAGCAGCGGCGGGACCACGAAGGGCGCGGTGGCGGCCCGGAGCTTGGCCCGGACGTCGGTGTCGGAGAGCGCGGCCAGCGGCCCCGGGTTCCAGCTGACCTGGACGGCGGCCTTGGCCTTGAGCGCCTGGTCGAAGGTCTCGGCCAGGACGGCTATACCGGTGGGCACCGCCAGCACGTCCAGCACGCCGGGCATCGCACGCGCGGCGGCGCCGTCCCAACTGCGCACGGTGCCCTTGACGGTGGGCGGCCGGAGCACCACGGTGGGCACCGCGCCGGGGACGTCCAGGTCGCCCGCGTACTTGGCCTTCCCGGTGACGATGTCCCGGGCGTCGATCCGGCCGGTGGGCTGCCCGACCAGGCGCTGCTGGGTGGCGGGCCGGGGCAGCGTGGAGACCGCCGGGACCAGCACGGCGGCGGCCGCGACGGCGAGTTCGCCGTACGAGGCCGAGCGGCCGTCCGGGGCGATCACCCGGCTGTCCTGGGTGCGCAGGCCGGTCGCGGAGAGGTCCCAGCGGCGGGCGGCGGCGGTCACCAGCCGGGCCCGGGCAGCGGCGGCCGCGGCCCGGACCGGGTCGTAGAGGGACCGCACCGAGTTGGAGGCGCCGGTGAGTTGAGCGAACAGCAGCTCAGGGCGGGCCGGGGAGAGCGGGACGTCCACGTCGGTGAGGACGGCGTCCAGCTCGTCGGCGACCAGCATCGCCATCGCGGTGGTCAGGCCCTGGCCGACCTCGACCCGGGGCAGCTGGAGCACCACCCGGCCGGCCTCGGTGACCTCCAGCACCAGCAGGTGCGCGGTCGGCAGCCCGGCCAGGATCAGCGCGTCGCCCAGGTCGGCCAGGCTCGGCAGCCCGGGCAGGGCCTGGGCCGGCTCGGCGTCCAGGGCGAGTTGGGCGCCGACCGCGAGGGCGGGGGCGGCCACCAGGTAGGTGAGGAATCGGCGGCGGCCGAGGGCCTGCGGCGTACTGGAGATTTCGGGAGCCTTTCCGGGCCACGGAGCGAAGAGCGGACCGAGCATAGGAGGGGCTGGCCCGCAGGTCAACATGCGCATGACCAAGTCCGGGAAGGCGAATGTGACGGCCGGTCAGTCCCGTCGGGCGTCCGGAGTCGGGCGGGCGGCGTCGGGCGTCAGCCGAGGTAGTCGTCGAGCCGGGCCAGTGCGAAGCCCTGCTCGGTGACGGTCCGGAGGACCTGACGGGCCATGTCGGTCATCGACCCCGACCAGTCCTCGGTACCCCGGAAGTGGGTCAGGATGATGTCGCCCGGGTGCAGCCGCCGGTCGAGCTGGCGGTACTCCATCCGGTCCGGGAAGGCCTCCTCGTTCCACATCGGGACCGCCGTGATGCCACAGGAGCGGGCGGCGCGCAGGGTGTCGGTGGTGTACTCGCCGTACGGCGGCCGGAACAGCACCGGGCGGACCCCGATCTCGCGCTCGAGCTCGTCCTGCTGGCCGCAGATCTCGGCCTGCTGCTGCGCGTAGTTCAGCTTCCGCAGGTCCTTGTGGTTGACGGTGTGGTTGTTGACCCGCACGCCCTGCGCGTTCAGGTCCCGGAAGTACCCGTAGTCGCTGCGGGCCAGGTAGCCGGAGACGAAGGCGCTGAAGGGCAGGCCCAGTTCGCGCATCATCCGGTTGAACCTGGGGTCCTTCTCCTTCCCGTCGTCCACGGTCAGGAACACCACCCGGTCGTCGGTCGGCACCCGCCGCACCAGCGCGGGCAGGTCGTCCCCGGCCAGCGTGACGTGCGGCCCCGCGCTCAGCGCCACCTTCCGGGCCGGGGCCGGCGGGGCGGCCAGCGGCAGCGAGGGCAGGCCCCAGGCCTGCGCCAGCTCGGCCTGCTGACGCTCGGTCAGCAACCGGTGGACGCCGGACCGCTGCGCGCTGTCCTCCTGTTCGGCGGCCCGGCCCGGCAGGACGGCGGGCTGCTGTGCGACCGGTGGCTGCGGGGCCCGGGAGGCCGTGGTCTCCCCGCCGCTCTCCGCCGAGCTGCCGCAGGCGGCTGCGGTGAGTGCCAGGCAGAGCCCGGTGGCCAGTCGGGCCCATGAAGCAGGTGAACCGAATTTCATACCTGCAGATCATCCGGACGCGAGTGCGAGGGCGGGGCAGGCGCGCCGGACGGTCCACCGGATGACGTAGCGGACGGGCCCAGCCAGGCGGCGGCCGGGCCCAGCCAGGCGGTCGAGACTTTGGTCGCGACCGGGTCGCGACGAACGGCGACTGCCGGTCAGGACCGGACTTCGCCTACCCTCGCACGAGTGGTGAGCGAGCGGATCGTGAGCGGGGCGAGAACGGTGGTGGCCAGAGCGCTGCCCGGACCGTGGGGACGGGCTGCCCTGCTGCGGGAGGGTCTGGCGGCGCTGCTGGTCGGCGTGGTCAGCGGAGGGCTGGGAGCGGTCGGCGCGAGCGGACCGGTGCCGTTCACGGTGATCGGCCTCGGTGCGGCGGTGCTCTTCCTGCTCCGGCGCGGGCTGCCCGGCCTGGCCCTGGTGGGCGCGGCGATCGGCGGCGGCACCCTCGGCAGCTGGCTGCCACTGCTGATGATCACCAGCTGGTCGGCCGGCCGGCGGATCACCCGGGCCCGCGACGCGGTGATCGTCTTCCTGGTCTCGTTCGTCCTGATGACGGCCGTCTCGCTGGCCTCCGACCTCGACGACATGCCGCTGCCGGCCCTGCTCGGCGTCGGTGTCGGCGGCTTCCTGCTGCTGGCCGTGCTGCCCGCCGTGTTCGCCCGCTACCGGGCGCAGCGCCGGACCCTGCTGGCCGCCCTGCACGAGCGCAACGACCAGCTGCTGCGCGAGCGCGTCATGATCGCCCGGCAGGCCCGGCTCCGGGAGCGGCACCGGATCGCCCAGGACATGCACGACAGCCTGGGCCACCAGCTCGCGCTGATCTCCGTGCACACCGGCGCGCTGGAGGTGGACCGCACCCTGACCGAGGGTCAGCGCGAGGCCGTCACGGTGCTCCGGCAGGCGGCCGTCGGCGCGATGCGCGAACTGCGCGGCGTGGTCGGCCTGCTCCGGGACGACGCCACCGGCGAACCCCAGGAGGCGGGCGGCGTCGGCGAGATCGAACGGCTGACCGGTGCCTCCCGGGCGGCGGGCACCGAGGTCACACTGACCCGGACCGGCGAGATCAGGGAGCTCACCCCGGCCACCGGCCACGCCGCGTACCGGATCGTCCAGGAGTCGCTGACCAACGCGCACAAGCACGCTCCCGGCGCCCCGATCGGTGTCGCGCTCCGGTACGAACCCGACGCCCTGCTGGTCGAGGTGGTCAACGGCGCGGGCACCCCCGCGCCGACCGCCGCCGTCAGCGGCGGCCAGGGCCTGACCGGCCTGCGCGAGCGCACCCGGCTGCTCGGCGGCATGCTGCACGCCGGGGCCCGACCTCCCCGCCGCCCCCGCCGAGCGGCTGCCCCGGCGGCGGCCGGCCCTCGGCTGCGCCCTGGTGGTGGCGGGCGTGCTGCTCAGCGTGCTCGGCCTGCTGCTCTGGGGCGGCGTCAAGTTCTTCGAGTCCCTGGACCGGGCAACCCTGCCGGACAGCCGGTACGACACCCTCCAGGTCGGCCAGTCCGAGGCGGAGGTCCGCGCCCAACTGCCCGCCGGGAGCGGCTTCATGACCAGCTCCTACCGGGACAAGGGCCCGGCGGCCCCGGCCGGGACGGACTGCGTCTGGTTCGTGTCCGACCACCAGTCGGACCAGTTCGCCAGCAGCAGAGTGTCCCGGCTCTGCTTCCGCGACGGCGTGCTGGTGGAGAAGGTGCACTACCGTGCGGACGACTGAGATCGTGGGTGGCGGGACCGAACCGGACGGAGGCCAGTGCGCGTGATCCGAGTCCTCGTCGCCGACGACGAGCCGCTGATCAGGGCGGGCATCAGGATGATCCTGACCAGCGCCGAGGACATCGACGTGGTCGCCGAGGCGGCCGACGGGCAGCAGGCGCTGGAGCTGGCCAGGGAGCACGCGGTGGACGTGGTGCTGCTGGACATCCAGATGCCGGTACTGGACGGCCTGAGCGCGTTGGCCGAACTGCCCCGCTACGCACCGGATGCCAAGGCCCTGGTGCTGACCACCTTCGGCGCGCGGGACAACGTCCTACGGGCCGTCACCTCCGGCGGCGCGGGCTTCCTGCTCAAGGACACCGCCCCCGCCGAACTGATCCTGGCCGTCCGGGCCGCCGCCGGTGGCCACGCCTTCCTCTCCCCGGCGGCCACCCGGCACATCGTGGACAGCCTGGCCGCCACCCCGGCGGCCGGAGCCCGGGGCGAGGCGGCCCGGCGCAGGCTGGCGACCCTCTCACCGCGCGAGCGCGAGGTGCTGGACCTGCTCGGCGAGGGCCTGTCCAACGCCGACGCGGGCGGCAGGCTGCACATGAGCGAGGCGACGGTGAAGACGTACGTGAGCCGGATCCTGGCCAAGCTGCAGTGCGAGAACCGGGTGCAGGCCGCGCTGTTGGCCCGGGACGCGCTGTCGTAGGCGCTGACCTGCGTCGTCATCCTCGGCGAGCTCCCCGGCTGGTCCTGCCACGGCCGGACCGCTGCTCCTATACTCCCTCGGATGGCAGACGACACGACGCCCACTCGCCCCATCGTGGCTGACCACGACCCCGGCTGGCGGGCGCGAGGAGTCGTCATCAGCACCGAACTGCGGGCCGCGCTCGCACCGCTGGCGCTGCGCGTCGATCACATCGGCAGCACCGCGATCCCCGGGATGGCGGCCAAGGCGACCTTCGACCTGCAGATCAGCGTCGGCGATCTCGCCGAGGCGGCGCACGCCTTCGAACAGCCGTTGGCCGACCGGGGATTCCAGCTGTCCCCCTACCAGCAGGACCATGTGCCCGCCGGATGCGACGACGACCAGGCCCGATGGGCGAAGCGGCTGTGGATGCGCCGCGGGCACCCCGGCGGGGACGTCAACCTGCATGTTCGGCTGCTTGGTTCCCCCAACGAGAGATTTGCCCTGCTGTTCCGCGACTGGCTTCGGGCCCACCCCGAGGCCGTCCCTTCCTACGCCCGGTTCAAGAGGGTTCTCGCGGACACGGTCGCGGATACCGGTACCTACGCCGACGTCAAGGACCCGGTCGTCGACCTCATCATCGCGGTCGCCGAGCCGTGGGCCACCGCGACCGGCTGGACACCACATCCCGGAACCTAGGGCTAGAATCGCTGCTTTGCCGATCAGGGGGAGTCGTCGGTCATGCGTCACGGTTCACATGCGGCCGAGCAGAACTGGCAGGCGGCCGATCTGCCGGCCCGGCGGCTCGCCGGGGTGGCGCTCAACCCGGTTGCCCCGACGGACGTGCTGCTCCGGTTGCTCGCGTGCGACTCCGCCGCTGTACGGATGACCCTCTGTCTGGAGCGGGACCTGCCAGTGGAGGTGGTGGACGCGGTGCTCACCCACCCCGACCCTCGTACCCGGCGGTTCCTCGCGGCCAACCCGCACGTCGACCCGGCGCAACGCGCCCGGTTGGTGGACGATCCGCACTGGCTGGTCCGGGCCTGGCTCGGCCGGGGACCGGGCTACCGGTACGGGCACAGCAAGCTTCCGGAGCAGACCGTGGTCAGGATGCTGACGACCTATGAGCAGGAGTGCCTGGATTCGCTCTTCCGGCAGGTCCCGAGGTCGGCTCGGTGGACGTTTCCGTCGCACCCGGAACCTATGGTGAGGGTCTACGCCTGCGCCTGGTGGTCGGAGCTGACCGAGCAGGAACAGTCGGCCCTGCTCGCCGATCCTGACGAAGAGGTACGCGAGACGGCCCAGCGGCAGGACAGACACCTCGACCCCGAGTACGTCGAGCGCGAGCTCCCCGACCGACCCAGCCACGCCCGGACACACCTGCTGATGCACGGAGCGCTCTCCCGCCGCGTGGTGGAACAAGTGTTGGCCACTCCGGCGGAGCGTCAGGATCTGGCTATGATCGCCGGCAACCCGAGCCTCCCGCTCGACGTCTTGGCATTGCTCGTCCGCGATCCGGACCCGCACGTGCGCGAGACGGCTGCGGGCCGACCGGAACTGACGGCGCAACAGCGGCAGGCCCTCGCCGAGGACCCCGACCCGGCGGTACGCACCCGGATATCCCTGCACCCGGCCCTCACCGAGGAGGAACGCGCCGCGATCGACTACCAGGTCAGCTCGGACCAGACCTTCGGCCCGTCCGGCTTCCCCGCCGAGTACTACGATCCGGCGCGGTCCCGCCGCCACGCCCTCAGCAGTCACCCCACGCTGCGCCGCTCGGCCGCGTGCGATCCCAGTCTGCCGCCGGACCTCGTTACGCTCCTGTCCGACGACCCGGATCTCGGGGTGCGGGTCCTGCTCGCCCAGAACCACCCTCAAGCCTCGGCGGAACTGCTGCTGCGCAGCTTCCTGGAGTACACCGGCCGCGAGCGGTGGCAGCTGACGACCCGTCCGAACTTCCCGACGGCGGAACTCAGCGGCTACGCCGAAGCCGCGGACCCGATGCTCCGACGGCTCGCCCTCCTCGACCCGCAGATCCCGCCGCCCACCCTGGCCCGGCTGTCGGCCGACCCCGACCCGGACGTACGGGCGGACGCCGCTCGGCACCCGAGCCTTCCGTTGCGACGGCTCACCGAACTCCTCGACGACGAGGAACTCGCCCACGTGGCCGCCGCCAACCCGGCCCTGCCCCTGCCGGTGATGCACCGCCTGGTGGCTGCGCCCTACTCGGGGGACCTTTTCGACGCGCACGTCCGGTGACCCAGCCGTACCTACTCACCCCAGTTCTTGGGCAGCGGCTGCTCCCACCAGGGGGTCTCCTCCCAGCACTCCATGGCGAGGGGAGCCGTGTCCGGGAAGTGCCGACGAATCTCACCGAGTACCCAGGCGTCGGCGGTCAGCAGCTCCCACGACGAACTGTCGAACTCTCGGAGCACCAGCACTCGTTCAGTGCCCCTGTACCCGACAAAGTCCGCATCGATCGCCTGTAGATCCGAAGGCAGCAAGGCCAACAGCTCCAGCGTCCCCACGCCGGCCTCGGAGAGCTGCACGATCCCGGCGAGCCGGCCCCCGTCCTCGTAGAACCGCACCCGCCAGGTCAGCCCCAACCCGAAACTCCCCAGTCGCACCAGGAGTTCATTCACCGTGACGTAGCGCCGACCCATCGGGGCCAATGGCGCCGGGCCGTCCTGCCGCCAGGCCCGGAACGTCACCGACTCCACTCGACTCCCATTCTCAGCGCCGTTTCCTGTCATTCCGTGCTGTCTCCCAGAGCGGGCTGTGAAGGGCGAAGAACAGGGTCGATCGCGCGCAGGATCTCGTGCAGTTGACGAGCTCCCAGGGCGACGTGGCCGTCAGCGTCCCGCGACATCTCCTCGCACAAGCGCATCGCGTCGTCCCGGTCGATAGCGAAGATGCCGAACACATCGACGATCGCGGTGTGGATCCAGTCGCTGCGATTCTCGTCGGCGGTTGCCAGCGCGGAGGCCACAATCCTCAGCCCGGCTCTGTCCTTTCGCCGAAGCACGGCTCTCGCGGTCACCAGGGTGACGAAGGTGTCGTCCGGGTCGAGCACGAGTTCCAGCAGCGGCCTGACGGCCTCCGGCATCTCGGCGAAGCCTGCCAAGCCGTGACCGGCATCTGCCCGGTCACGGTAGTCGGGGCTTCGCCCGAGCTCGCCGAGTGCCACGACTGCTGCACGCCGCCGGTCACCGTCCATCTGCCGGCCCACCCCTCCCACGACTCTCGTCGAAGCTCAGTGTTCTGCGGTGTTGCGGAACTTGAGGGCGAGGTCGCCCGCCTGCCGGACATCGGTGACGCCGCCGGCGATCACGGTGCCGAAGGTGCCGGCGTCCTCCCAATGGCAGATGACGCCACCGTTGACCGTGCTGGTGCCGCACCGCATCTGCCCGCCGAGCGGTCCGGCGTCGACGGCCACGGGGTTGTCGACCTTGGCACCCGCGAAGAAGTTGAGGAACAGCCAGTCCATCTTGTGCTTTATCCTCGACCGCTGTCATGCGGCGGCAGGGGGATGCTGTAGGCGGCGTCAAGCTTGTTGATGATCTTCCGGAGTGAGCGGGAGCCCCGGGGCGACATCGCATTCATCACCGTGTCGAGGAGGGCGCGAGCCTCCAAGGGGTTGCCGCAGCAGTACCAGTGCACGTTGCCCCACTCGTAGTCGTGCCACTGCTGCCGCTCGGAGCGGTGAACGTGGTCCCGCCAAAGCCGCACAGCGGCAGTGACATCCCCTGGTTGTAGGTAGTTCCGCGTGCGTTCGAGGTGGGCTACCTCGAAGAGTGCCCGCGAGGAGACACCGTTGATCGCGGGTCTTGAAGCCTGTGTCCGGTGCGGGGAGAGGCTGGTCCGGACGTCCGCCGGCCGTCTACGCGGCATGGACCTTTCGGTTCGTCATCACGCGGCCTATGGTGTCACGATCACGCACGCTTCTCGAACGAGTTCACTCGTCCGTGAGTTCGCCGGACGTGGACACGGCCTTCATCTGATCCTGTGCTCCGACCAAGGATGCACCTGAACTCGACGGAGGCCGTGAGGGATGAGTTTGCTGTACCGCGATGTCCAGCGAGAGCCGTTCGCTGAAGCGTCACACTTCCGGGAGGACTTCTACGGATGTCTGACCGCGCGGCGTGACGAACTGTTCGAGCTCACGGACGCGCTGCTGTGCGCGGACGGGCCGGTGACGTCGCCGGTGGACCTGACGTTGCTGGCCGAGCACCGTCGTGGGCACGGCGCGTTGTACGACGCTCTCAGCCATGGCGGCCTCGCCGCCGGACGGCTGCGGCGGACGCTGGCCGCGCTGTCCCAGCCGAGTGCAGCCGGTGGCCGGCTGGTGCTGGCGGTGGACGTGAGCAACTGGCTGCGACCTGACGCCGAGTGGAGCGCGGACCGGCTGTTCTGCCACACCTTCGGCCGGGGCCGGGACCAGCACCTGATGATCCCGGGCTGGCCGTACTCGTTCGTCGCCGCGCTGGAGGCGGGCCGCACCTCCTGGTGCCAGCTGCTGGACGCGGTGCGACTTGGCCCCGAGGACGATGTCGCCGAGGTCACGGCGGTCCAGGTCCGCCGCGTGGTCGAGGACCTGATCGCAGGCGGGAGCTGGCGGACCGGTGATTCGGATGTCCTGGTCGTCTTCGACGCCGGCTACGACGCACCGCGCCTGGCCCACCTCTTGAAGGACCTACCCGTCGAGGTGCTGGGGAGGATGCGCTCGGACCGGGTCATGCGACGGCCGACGCCCACTCAGCTGGAGTACGCCCAGGCTTACCCCCTGGGCGGGCGGTTCCCCAAGCACGGCAAGGAGTTCCGCTTCGCCAAGCCCGACACCTGGGGCGAGCCGAACGTGGCGACCGTGCAGGTGACCGACCGCTACGGCACCGCACGAGCGATGGCCTGGGACCGACTCCACCCCCGGCTCACCACCCGATCCGCCTGGATCGACCACGACAGTGAACTTCCCATCATCGAGGGGACGTTGATCCGACTGGAGGTCGATCGTCTGCCCGGCGGAGGAGATCCGCTACCGCTCTGGCTGTGGTCCTCCGCCACCGGCCTGGGCGGCGCCGACGTCGATCTGCGCTGCAGGTCGGTGCCGGTGGCGTCGAAGTAGAGGGTGAAGAACCAGGACCGGTCCGGCGCGTCGAGGAGGCCGGTGCGGAGCGGTACGTCGCGGTGTCGGGAGAGGATCTCGACCGACTCGTCGAGGCCGAGGGTGGTTAGGCCGATTCGTCGTGCCCAGCCCAGCCGGGTGGCGGCGATGCCGCGCACCATCCAGTCGGGCGCGGCCCGGTCGAATAGTTGCAGCTCGCCGCCGGCCAGGAGGGCCTCGCGGGCCGGGGCGCAGGCGGCGGTCTGGTCGGTGAGCATGGCGGCGAGATCGGGCCGGGTTAGGTGCTCGTTCTGGCTGGTCATGCCGAGACCGTAGTCACCGGCCGGTGGGCGGTGCCACCGGATTCGGCCGGTGGAGTCTCCTATGCTCGGAGCAACCTGCTCTGAGCTCAAGGAAGTTGGGCGAGATCAGCTGACGCTGATGGCATGTCAGGCGGCGAAGACCGATCCAGTTCGAGCCCGGTGGATAAAGAACAAGTGAGTGTCTGTCTACCTTCTATTCCGTGATGATCAGTCGGGCGAGCAGGGCGGCGAGCTGCTTTCGTTCGGCCGGGGCCAACGGGGCGAGCAGGGCGTCGTTGGCTTGGTCGCTCAGTTCCTCCAGCCTGCGCAGCAGCGCCCGGCCGCCCGTGGTGAGCGCGAGCGCGTTCTTGCGGGCATCGCGGGGATCTCGGGTGCGGCTGATCAGCTTCTTGGCTTGGAGCTCGTTGAGCACCGTGACCATGTCCTTGGGGTCGATCCGGACGGTGCGTGACAACTCGGCCTGTGCGATGGGGCCGAGTTCGGCAATGCCGCACAGTACGGCGTGGTGCGGCATCCGCACCCCCTCCTCGGCCAGCTGCTCGCTGACCAGGCGGTGTCCGAGGGTCGCGGCGCGGCCCAGCAGCCAGCTCGGCAGGGTCTGCAAGCGGCCGAGCGGCGCGGGGGTTGTGTCCACGGGGCCAGCCTAGCCGAAATCGTTGGACCCCCCAATGGATTCGGTTTATCGTTGGGTCGCCCAACGGATTGCAGGAGAGGGAGGCGCACATGCGCAAGGTCAGGTTCCAGCCGCAGGACACCGTCGAGCCCTTCGGGATCGACGAGGTGGCCGCACCGGTCCCGGGCCCCGGACAGCTGCTGGTGAACACCGAGGTCGTGGGCGTGAGCCTGGGCCTGGTCAGGATGCTGCGCGGGGGCACGGTGCCGACAGCCGGGCCCGGGGGCGAGATGGTGGGGCGGGTCGCTGCCCTGGGAGCGGGCGTGGAGGGCTTCCGGGTCGGAGACCGGGTGGGCGGGGTGGTGTTCGAGGACGTCTACGCGCAGTCGGTGCTCGCTGTCCCGGCAATGGTCACTGCTGTCCCGCCGCAGGTGACCGCAGCCGAGGCGCTGGCGCTGGTTCGCGGCGGCCTGGTCGCGCTGAGCGCGCTACGTGCCGGACGCTTCGAGCAGGGCGAGTCGGTCCTGGTCACCGCGGCGGCCAGCGGTGCCGGGCATCTGGCCGTGCAGTTGGCCAAGACTCTGGGTGCGGGCCGCGTGGTCGCGGCGGTCAGGTCGGCGGACAAGGCTGATTTCGTGCGTGGGTGCGGCGCCGACGAGGTGGTGATCTATTCACAGGACTCCTGGGGTGACCCGGTAGACCTGGTCCTCGACGGCGTCGGCGGCGATCTGGTGCAGCGGGGCGTGGACGCCCTCTCGCCCCACGGCAGGCTCGTGGCGTTCAGCGCGGGCGGCGGCACCGTGGACGCCGGCAGCCTGCTCGGCGGCCTCAAGTCGGTCATCGGGTTCTCCATCGGACTGATCAGCCGCCAGCAGCCCGAACTGATCGAGCAGCGCAGGGCCGAGCTGTGGGACCTGCACGCCGCCGGCCGCCTGCGCCCGGCGCATGAGGCCCTGCCGCTCGATCAGATCGCCAAGGCTGTCGAGCTGATCGAATCCCGCAGCAACCTCGGCAGGGTCCTGCTGCACACGAGCTGACCGCTGCGGCCCGCGGCGTGTTCATGCCGCCACCAGCGGCTCGGGGCGTTCGACGAGGTGGCCGCGTTCGAATCGGGCGCAGGCCCGGACCAGGGCGACGAGGTGGGGTGCGTTCACGGCCCGCCAGCGTTCCTGTGCGGACTCGATGAGTTTGAAGACCATGGCGAGAGCGGCGGCCCGGCCGCCGGCGCCCTCGGCGACCTTGGTGCGTAGCCGGACGGTGGCGAAGGTCGACTCGATCGGGTCCGTGGTCCGCAGGTGCATCCGGTGTTCGGCGGGGAAGTCGAAGAACGCCAGCAGTTCGTCCTCATCGTCCGTGAGTCGCTTGACGACCTTGAGGTACTTCGCCCCGTAGGTGGCTGGGCACGGGGAGGGCGTGCAGACGGGTATCAACTCGCGACCCGCCCACTGCGGTTAGCGGGAGGGTTGAACAGATGACCCCGCCGACGCGGCAGGGCGTCGGCGGGGTCACTTTCGGGCGGGTCAGGCGGTCAGGCCGCCGTCGACGGTCCAGTCGCTGCCGGTGACGTAGCGGGCGGCCGGCGAGGCGAGAAATGCGACGGTCGCGGCGATGTCGTCGGGGGTCGCGTAGTAGCCGAGCGCGGTTCGGGGGGTGACGACGTCGGCGAATTCGCCGTCGGCAGGGTTCAGGTCGGTATCGACGGGGCCGGGCAGGACGTTGTTGACGGTGATACCGCGCGGGCCGAGCTCCCGGGCCAGGGCGCGGGTGAGCCCGGACACGGCGGCCTTGGAGGCCGAGTAGACCGTTGATGACCCGGGAGCCCCTGGTGAAGTGGGGTTCGGCGGCCTTGACGGCGGCGAAGATCGCCCGGACGTTGACCGAGAACATGTCGTCGAAGTCGTCGAGGGTCAGGTCGGACAGGGGCGCGAAGCGGCCGACCCCGGCGTTGTTGACGAGGATATCGAGAGAACCGAAGGTCTCGACGGTGGCCGTCACGGCTGCTTGCAGCGCGGTGGCGTCGGAGCTGTCGGCCGGCAACGCGACAACCCGCGGGCCGAGCTCGCCAGCGAGGGCCTCCGCCTTCTCCTTCGAGGAGTTGTAGGTGAAGGCGACGGCAGCACCATCCGCCGCCAGATGACGGACGATCGCCGCTCCGATACCCCGAGAACCACCGGTGACCAGGGCCGTCTTCCCCGGGAGCTGCTGAGTCATGGTCTGCTCCTCAATCGAACCGAACTGTTCGGTTACGCATTCTGCGAGGCCACAACTCCGGCTGCGCGCAGGTCTATTCCAGGAAGCACGGCCGAATATGGATCCTTGAGGAGGAGCCATGGGCAGACCGCGCTCGTTCGACGCCGGCGAGGCTCTCGACACAGCCATGCGCCTCTTCCGGCGATCCGGCTACGACGGCCCGTCCCTGACGATCTGTCAATGGCCCCTCAGGCCTCGTAGGCAACCGGTACGTTCACGGCCGCGTGCACGCTCTGCGTGTCGAGCACCACCACGCTAGGGTCCTCCAATCGACCTTTGCGCTCCCGCAGTTGGCGCGGCAGCAGCTCGTGGACCGTCTGGTCGGCGCCGTCGTCGCGCCTCGTGGCGAAGTAGCAGTACGTCGCGCTCCTGGGCCGCAGGTCGTGCGGCAGGTAGTCCCACTGGCATCCGGTCCGGCCCCTGGTACAGGATCGCGTTCACGATCGAGTAATAGTCAAGACCTGTGGATTGGCTTATTTTGATCATGGTTCTCGGTGGCCTGGGTTGAGCTTGATGCCGTAGTCGTCGAGCCAGGTGATCAGGTCGGCTCGGTGGGCCTGGACGAGTCGCCCGCCGGTGAAGCGCGGGTCGCCGGTCACCTCGGCGACGATGTCCGCGGGCGGCTCGAATGCGTACATGTCCTCGTCCGTGGTGAACTCCGCCTCGGCCAGGACCAGGCCGTGCAGAGGCGGATCGAAAACGTCAATGCCCAGGGGCGGGATGCTCAGGCGCGTCTTGGTCAGCACCGCAGCGGGCAGCGTGGCGAACACGTCGTACTCAGCCTGGGACAGGTAAGTGTTCGTGATCGTCCCCTGCACGGGGCCCGGTCGGTCGGCGGGCACCTTCTGGGTGAGCTTGAACTCGGGCTGGAGCGGGGCGGGCCGGTCCACCCGGCGCAGACGCAGACGAGTGCCCGTCAAGTATCGGTCAGTGATCCGTCGCACTTCCTGTGCGTGTGAGGCCTGCGGGGCAACTGCCAGCAGGAATCGCCGTTCCCGCTCCACCCGGGCGTACTTCCCCGCGCGGTCGGCGGCAGTGGACCCTGTCACGCCGCCACCGCCTGGTCCTGATGCTCGACCAGGAGTCCGCGTTCGAAGCGGGCTCCTGCTCGAACGAGAGGGACGAGGTGGGCGCCGTTGACGGCGCGCCAGCGGGCCTGGGTGGACTCGACGAGCTTGAAGACCATCGCGAGCCCGGCGGCGCGGGAGCCGGCGCCCTTGGTGACCTTGGTCCGCAGCCGCACGGTGGCGAAGGTCGACTCGACGGGGTTGGTCGTGCGCAGGTGGATCCAGTGCTCGGCCGGGTAGCCGTAGAAGGCCAGCAGTTCATCCTGGTCGTTGGTGACCTTCGCGACGGCTTTCGGGAACTTTGCCTGGTAGAGCTTGGTGAACACCCCGATGGCCTGCTCGGCGTGTTCGCGGTCCTCGGCGTTGTAGGCGTCCTGTCGGGCCTTCTTCGCGGCGGGTTGCGCGGACTTGGGCATGGAGTCGATCACATTGGCGGTTTTGTGGACCCAGCACTTCTGTTCGCGGGTGCTGGGGAAGACCTCGTGCAGGGCCTTCCAGAAGCCGAGCGCGCCGTCGCCCACGGCAAGGACCGGGGCGCGCATGCCCCGACGCGAGCAGTCGCGCAGCAGACCGGCCCACGCCTCGGACGATTCGCGGTAGCCGTCGGCGATGGCCACCAGCTCCTTGGTGCCGTCCACGCGCACGCCGAGCACGACCAGGGCGGCGGCCTTGGCCTGGTCCAGGCGTATGCGCAGGTGGATGCCGTCGAGCCAGATGTAGACGTAGTCAGTCTTGGACAGGTCGCGGTCCTGGAACGCAGCGTGGTCGTCCTGCCACTGGGCCGTCAGCCGGGTGACTGTGGCCGGGGACAACCCGGCCGAGGAGTCGAGGAACTGCTCCATCGCGGGCACGAAGTCCCCCGATGAGAGGCCGTGCAGGTAGCGAAGGGGCAGCACCTCGGCGATCTTCGGGGACTTGCGGCACCACGGCGGCAGGATCGCGGAGGAGAACCGCCGCCGCTCGCCCGTGCTCTCGTCTACCCGCCTGTCGTTCACCCGCGGTGCCCGGACCTTGACGGATCCGGCCGAGGTGGTGACCCTCCGGGGCTGGTGGTGCCCGTTGCGGACGACCAGGCGTCGGCCCCGGGCGTCGCGCTCATCAGCCAACTCGGCGATGTAGGCATCGACTTCCGCCTCCAGCGCAGCGGCCAGCATCCGTCGCGCGCCCTCGCGGACGATCTCGTCGATCAGGGAGCCGTCTCGCGTGGAGTCGTCGTCATTCACTACGGTGAGCACGGGGCGTACCTTCCCGACCGGCGCTCGCAACGCCGGCCCACTCGGTGACCATCAAAGGATCAATCGGGAAGGTACGCCCTCCGCGCGCCTCCCGGGGCTGATCCACAGGTCTTGAGCATTGCTCGGCCGCCGCCCCCTCCGCGTGGACACTGATCCACCGCGACGCTCTCCAGGCCCTCTCCGCCGACAGCTACGACGACTTCCTCCGCCGCAGCCAGCAGGCCGGCCGCATGGCCGATGCCTTCTACCGGGCCGCCCGCGCCGCTGCCCGCCGCGAGGTTCCGCCGCTCGCCGCAGGGAACACAACAGCGTGGCAGGCCGCCCGCGCTCTTGCCGACCGACTGGCGGCAGCCAGCCCCTCGAGTACGTGGTCTACCGCAACGGCGCCCGGGTGCCCGTGAGGGCGTGGGCCGAAGCCGCGACGCTCGCCAAGTCAGCGGTCGCGTACAACGCGGGCACGCTCGCCAAGGCGCGCGAGGCCGGGGTGCAGATGGTCGAAGTATTCGACGGAGCCGACTGCGGCTGGACGTCACACGCTGACCTCGACAAGGCAACTCGAACTCTGCGCACCGTAGATGAGGCAGCCGAGTGGCCGATCTCCCACCCACGGTGCCGACGGGCGTTCGGCCTCCGACCTGATGCAGGCTGACTAGCGGAGGTAAGTACGCTGCCAGTCGGCCAGATTCATGGTCTGAGCGGCATCGGCGAGTTGGATCGCCGACGGGAGCTTGAGCTTCGCGCGGGTACTGTCCACCCACTCCTGTGCGGCGGGGTATCCCTGCTGGATGTACTCAAGCCCCTGGATCATGCACTCAAGCTTGTCCGCGTCGTGGGCAACCTGGACCTCCAGGGACTCGCCGTTCTCGTAGTCGTTAACGATGGCGCTGATCCCCTCGGCCACAGCCGGGTGAGCGTCGGCTACTTGATCGGCGGTCACTGCCTCGTTCGATGCGGTCTGGATGTACCGTCGCCCGATCCAGGGGATGTCGCCGATGCGAGTCTCCTGGGTGTCGTGGAAGGTGCAGAGCAGAGCGACCCGCGCGGGGTCGGCGCCTTCCATCATGGCGAGGACCGCCCCGATGAGGGCCGTCCTCCACGAGTGCTCGGCGATCGTCTCGGGGTCCTTGATGCCGGCGATCCACCAACCACTGCGCTTGGCGCGCTTCAGGGCTCCTGCCTCCATCAGGTAGCTGACGGTGCCTTCGGATTCCTGACGGTCGTTCACTTTGGTCGTCCTTCCTGAAGATCAGGTGGTCAGTCTCAGACCGTAGTGCACGGACACGAGCTCTTCTCGTCCTTGCGCGGAGATTCCGTCGGCTTCGAGCAGTGTCGTGACTTGATCCTGGAGACTCCGGGCGAGGCCCGGGTCAGGGGTGAGGAGCCCACGGCGAAATGCAAGCAACGCCCAGACCGAGTGGATGTTGAGGTCGATCGCAGCGATTCCGGGCTTGAGTCGGTCGGTGAGTCCCCGCAGGAGGGCAAGGGCGTCCCACGACTGCGCTGGCGTGGCGATCATGAAGTGGTCATCAGTCTTGGGTAGGGAGTCGATCCCGAGCCAGTAGGCCCAGTAGTTCAGGTTGGCGGCTTCCCCGACTTCGTCATCCATCCCGGTGGCCATGAAGGCCGCCAGGGCTACTTGGTCCCCGTGTCGGCTGAGGGATGTTGCGACGGATCGGTCATCGGCCCAGTCCGGTGACCAGCCCCGTGTCCGCGCTCGTGCTGGCCTTCGGCGTATGTCGGCGATCCAACCGGCGGTGTCGGGTGACGTGTCGTAGGAGCAGAGGTAGAGGGCTTGCCGGCGCAGGAGTGCTGCCTCTTCGCCGGACGAGTGCGCGAGTTCGGCGGCTCTGCGCATCTGGCTGAAGAATGCCCTCAGCTCATCGCGAGGGAGCTGTGGGAAGGTGGGAGCGGGCCCGCGACGCGGGGCCTTCTCGGCGGCAGGTAGCGAGGCGGGGCTGTTGCCAGTAAGGGCCCAGGCCAGCATGTGAGTTGTGTCCCGGGTGAGCACCCAGCTGGCGAGTGGGTGGTCATCCGCGCGCTGGATCGCCCGGTCGTTCACTACGAAGTTGATGATGCTGTCGGCGTCGAGTGCCTGGTCGAGCAGCATGAGCAGGGTGGGGTCCCCACCTAAGCGGAGCAGGTTCCGCCTGATGACGCGAAGCGATCCAGCGCGTGACGAGTTCAGCGATCGGCGTCCGGACTCCCAGCCCTGAATCGTGCTCTTGTCGACCTGGAGGGCTTCGGCCAGCTGGTCTTGGGAGGTGCCGATTCGCTCCCGGATCTCCTTGAACAGGTGCCCTGAGACCGCCCCGAGGCGTTGGCCGGGCCGGGGGCTGCTGGCAGTCAGTGTTTCGAGGCCCCGCGCCTCGCGGTGAGCTGTCACGTCGCTACCAACCTCGCGTGAAACAGGCGGAGTTACCCGTACTGGCGGTCAGTCCTCTTGATCTGGCGAGAAGCGTAGCGTCTCTAACACGAGACGCACAGTGATCACGGATCGGTGATCGACGGCGATCCAGTGCGCGGTTCAGCACTTCCAGCGGTTCCGACGTTCGGCCCGATCGGAGTGATTGTCGGTGGTGACCACGCGAATGGCTCAGCAGCTGAACCAGTGGCAGCGGGCGTTTGACGCCAGCCCGGAGTCAGTGTCCGTGGCCCGGCATGAGCTTCGACGTGTGCTGGCCGGTTGGGGTTGGGAGGGCGGGCCGTTGGACGACGCCGTGCTCATCTGCTCGGAGCTCGTCGCCAACGCGATCGTCCACACGGCCCCCGGGCTTGGAGACGAGATCAGGGTGCGGGTGCAGGAGTCGGAAGGCGACTGCCGGATTGAGGTTCTGGATTCGCGTCCGGACCTGATGCCGGTCACGCCGACTGCCGCGCCGAGCGGGGAAGGTGGGCGGGGGCTGCTGCTGGTGCGCGCTTGCGCCGCCGACATGGACGTGGTGACGACGCGAGGACGGAAGAAGGTGTGGGCGCGAGTGCTCCGGGAGGCGGCAGCATGAGGCAGTTCGTTCGGCGGCTGATTGGTGGCTGGCCCCGTCGCCGCGAAGCAGCGGTGATCTGTTCGCCGGCCAGTACGCACCGGGTGCCTGTCTCCATTCCCCGGCTTCCGAACGCCTTCGCCCGGCAGCGGCCCTTGGTGCCGCAGCCCTACTGGTGCACCGTCACCGCGTACTTCAGCTCCGGGCAGCCGATGCTGCTGTGGAGCGGCGGAGCATCGGACGTCCGGCTTGCCGCTCGTGAACTGGTCGACCAAGTAGGCCAGGTAGCTACACGCCTTGAACTCGATGTGAAGAGCGTGCCGGCGGCTTGGCTGTCCAGCAGGGCCGGGTACGACCGGGCGGTGGACGACCTCGCCGCAGGCCGCAGCCACGCCGTCACCTTCACCCACGACGAGGTGGTCTGGGTGGTGACGTGCACGGCCAACGACACCGCCCGCACGGCGGTGCCTGCCGCCTCCGCCGGAGCGAGGCAGTGACGGCACCGTGGATTCCGGACGGGAGCCGATGCAACTGCCTGTCGGCACAGGGCCCGCGGGTCCGCGTCCACCCGAGCGGGTCGCACGTCCTCGCGCCGCCTCCCCTCGCGCCCTACCTGCCACGCCTCCCGGCCCCGAGGCCGGACCTCACAGGGTGTCTTCGCCGACTGACCGACCGGAGGGATACCAAGGATGAGTAACGACGGCCTTCCCCGCTTCGCGGAGCCCCGCGAGCCTGCCCGGGGCGGACGCTGGCTGTCCGTGGCGGAGGCGATCGACAGCCCCTCGGGGGTCCAGGCGACGACTCACCGGCCGCGGTCCGGGTCGGCCAGGCGCAGCAGGCCCGAGCCTTCGGGTAGTGGCGCCCCGCTGCCGCCCGAGGCCGCCTGACCTCTTGGCTGATCCGAGACTTCCCCGCTGCGATGCGTACCTCTGCCGTTCGGCGAGGCCGGGGTGGGGAGAAGCGGGACTGCTCCATGACCCAATGGAGCGGCCCCGCGACGGCGGGGAAGTAGCATGCGAGACCCGCAGGCGGAGGCTCCAATTCCCTTTGTCCTGCTGCAAGTTGGTTGATCATCGTAGGAATGAGGATCGAATGGCCGAGCAGGACCAGGCGCACGCCGACAGTACGAAGCGGGCCGCCCGGCTGGCGGACAGCATGATCGCGACGCTGCGCGCCAGCGGCGACATCACCAGCCGGGAGGTCGAGCGGGCCATGCGCACTGTGCGCCGGGACCTGTTCGCTCCGGAGGCGAGCGCGGAGGACGCGTACGACCCCTACAACGCCGTCATCACCAAGCGCGACGAGCACGGCATCGCCATCAGCTCAGTGAGCGCGGCGCAGATCCAGGCGTTCCAGCTGGAACAGGCGCAGGTGCGGCCGGGGATGAAGGTGGCGGAGGTCGGGGGCGGTGGCCTGAACGCCGCCTACCTGGCCGAACTGGTCGGGCCCGAGGGGTCGGTGACCAGCGTCGACATCGACCCGGACGTGACGGACCGCGCCGAGCGGCTGCTCGGGGCCGCCGGGTACTCGCGGGTGCGGGTCCTGCTCGGCGACGCCGAGAAGGGGTTCGGGGATGGGCCCTTCGACGTCATCCTGGTCACCGTCGGCGCGTGGGACGTCCCGCCGGCCTGGATCGCCCAGCTGGCCCCGGGCGGGCAGCTGGTGGTGCCACTGCGGATGCGCGGCCTGACCCGCTCGGTCGCCTTCGTCCGCGAGGGCGACCACCTGGTCAGCGAGTCCTCGCGGGTGTGCGGATTCGTGGCGATGCAGGGCGATGGCGCTCACCAGGAGCTGCTGCTGCTGGTGAGCGGTACCGACGAGATCGGTCTGCGGTTCGATGACGGGCTGCCCGCCGACCCCAGCCGTCTCGACAACGCGGTGCGCACCTCTCGCGCGGAGACCGCCACCGGCGTGCTGGTGGGCCGTCAGGAGCCCTTCGACACGCTCCAGCTGTTCCTGGCCACCGTCCTGGACGGCTTCTGCGTCATGGCGGTGGACTCGGACCTGGACACCGGGCTCGTTGCGCCGGCGAACAAGTGGTTCTCGCTGGCCACCGTGGACGGGGACTCCTTCGCCTACGTCACCCACCGGCTGACCGAGGACTCGCGCAACGTGGAGTTCTTCGTGCACGCGCTTGGCCCGCACCGCGAGGAGCTGGCGGCCTCGGTGGCCGAGCAGGTCCGTGTCTGGGACCGCGAGCAGCGTGGTGGGCCCGGTCCGCAGTTCAGCATCCACCCGGCCGGAACCGCCGACGACCTGCTGCCCGATGGCCGGGTCATCGACAAGGTCCACAGCCGGGTCATCATCTCCTGGCCCGCGCCGGCATCCGCCGCGTAGCGCCAGGCATCCCGCACCACCCCTTCGAGAACAGGAGACCGACATGTTCGTCAACGCGTCCCGAGGCGGCACTGCCCTGGCCGAACGGCCCGACAACGGCGGGGAGTTCGATGAGTTCGCGCTCGACATCGCCGTGGTGGTGGCCGCTCACCCGAACGGCAAGCTGATGTGCAGCACCAGCGACGGCTGCGGCGGCACCTGCCAGGGCGGCTCCAGCGCGTGCAGCTCGTACATCGAGGACCCGGCCTGACCCACCGCTGCCGGGGTGCCGGGCGGCTCACCCCGCCCGGCACCACAGCAGCACCTTCACCATTCCAGCGACGAGGGAGGCGTTTCGTGGCACCACCATCGACCCGGTCCGGTCACCGGATGTCCGGGGGCGCGCTGCTGCGCGCCACCACCGACCCGGGCGGCCTGGACCTGCCCCGCGACGTCGACCTGACGGGCGATCAGACCACCGCGCTGCACTGGCTGGAATCGGTGTGGCAGCGGGCGGAGGTCCGCGACGCGCTGAGCGTTGCCAGCCCCGGGCTGTGCCGCCGCCTGGCGGAGATCCTTGCCGATGAGCGAACCGAGCCGCGCCAGCTCCAGCGCGCGGTCCTGTCGCTGGCCTCGTACGCGCTGCGGTGGCAGGGCCGCGCAACACCGTTCGGCTTGTTCGCCGGCATCGCCCCTGTTCGGATCGGCACCACCAGCCGGGTGGAGTGGGGCGGCAAGCACGAGGTGCGGCTTCGTGCCGACGCCGACTGGACCGCTGAGGTGATCACCCGTCTGGAGCGCGACCCCCAGGTCCAAGGGGGCCTGAAGGTCGTCATCAACAACACCGGTCACCTGCGTGGAGACCGCTGGGTTGTGCCGGGTCGCCCGGCCGACGGGACCAGTGTGCAGATGAGCCCGGTGGAGGTCGCGGTGCGCCACAGTGGCCCGGTCGCCGCCGCACTCGAAGCCGCCACCACCCCCATCCGCTTCGACGACCTGCGGGACCATCTCGCGGCGAAGTATCCCGCCGCCATCCGGGAGCAACTAAGCACCCTGCTAGCCGGGCTGTTGGAGCAGGGCGTGCTGGTGAGCAGCCTGTGGGCTCCGATGACCGAACCTGACGCGCTCGCACACCTGTGCACGGAACTCACCGGTCTGCCCGGCGTCCGGGCTCTCCTGGATGAGCTGGGCGAGATCCGCGATCAGCTCGCCCAGCGGGCCACCACTGCGGGTGTGCCTGTTCCGGCCGCCCTGCTGGAGCGGATGCGGGCGGTCAGCGGCGCAGCGCCGGTGCCGGTGGTCGTGGACACCGTGCTGGACTGTGATGTCCAGATCCCCGAGCACGTGGTCACGGAAGCTGAGGACGCTGTCGCCGTCCTCTACCGGCTGAGTGCACACCCGTACGGGTATCCGCAGTGGCGCGACTACCACCGGAAGTTCCGCGCCCGGTACGGCGTCGGGGCGCTCGTGCCCGTGATCGAACTGGTCGCCGACAGCGGCCTGGGCCTGCCCGCCGACTACCTGGGCTCCGCGACCGGCCGCGCCGCACGCCCGCTCACCGGGCGCGACGAGAAGCTGCTCGCCCTGGTCCAACGGGCGATGCTGGACGGCAGCGGCGAGATCGTCCTGACCCCCGCTGTGATCGAGGACCTGACCGGCGGCACCCCCGAGGGCTCGGACGCGCTGATCCCATCGCCCCGGGCGGAAGTCTCCTTCGAGATCCACGCCCAGTCCACCGCCGACCTCGACCGCGGGGCCTTCCGGCTGGTGGTGACCGGGGCGCCACGGCCCGGCAGCAGCATGGCCGGACGCTTCGCCCACCTGCTCACCCCTGAGGACCGAGCCGCTCTCGACGCCAGCTACGGGCCGGGTGATCCGCAGGCCGTCGCCGCGCAGCTGAGCTTCGCCCCCCGGCGCCGCCGCAACGACAACGTCACCCGCACGGCAGCGGTCACCGAGCACGTGATCCCGCTGGCCGAGCACCGTGAGGCCCAGGAGAGCGTCATCGAGTTGGCGGACCTGGCGGTCACCGCCTCTCGTGGACGTCCGCGAGCCCGGCGAGTACGAGATCGTCAACATCCCGGGTGCCGTGCTGATCCCGAAGACCACCGGGCGACGGGTGGAGCCGCGCGTAGCCCACGCGTTGGAGGCCGGCGTGCACACCCCGGCTCTCGCCCGCTTCCTCGCCGAGATCACCACCGCCCGCTGCCCCGTCTACCAGGCCCTCGACTTCGGCGCCGCCGCCCACATGCCCTACCTGCCCCGGGTCCGCTACCGCCGCACCGTCCTGTCCCCAGCCCGCTGGCTTCTCACCGCCCACGACCTCCAAGGCGACTCGTGGGAGCAGGCGTTCGACACGTGGCGGCACGCGATGCGCGTACCCGACCACGTCACCGTGATGCGGCACGACCAGCGCTTGCCACTGGACCTCACCCACCCCGTGCACCGGCAGCTGCTGCGCACCACCCTGAGCGGCACCCGCCACCTCGAACTCCGCGAAGCCCCGTCGCCGACGGACCTGGCCTGGATCGGCCGCTCCCACGAACTCCTGCTGCCCCTGGCGCAGTTCACCGCTCCACCGGCCCGGCCCGCGCGGCCGGCCGTCCCGGCGGCTGGGCCGGCGTTGGTGCGGAGTGCGGCCGCGGTCCATCTGCCGGGGCAGTCGACCGTCCTCCACGCGCAGCTGCTCGGCCACCCCGCACGCCACAACGAGGTGCTCACCCAGCACCTGCCCGCCCTGCTCGGCGTCTTCGAGAGCGAGAAGGAAGGCGTGCCGGTGTGGTGGTTCCGCCGCCACCGCGAGCTGGCCCGCCCCGACGCGGACCAGCACCTGGCGCTCTACCTGGCGCTGCCGGACCCCGGGGCGTACGGGCAGGCCGCCGCTCACCTCGCGGCCTGGGCGGACCGGCTGCGGCGGAGTCGGCTGCTGGCCGGGATGAGCCTGGCCACCTACGAGCCACAGGTCGGCCGCTACGGCCACGGCCCGGCGCTGGACGCCGCCCATGCGGTGTTCGCCGCCGACTCCGCCGCCGCCCTCGCCCAGATCCACATCGCCGAGAAGGCCGGGCTCGCTCCGCAGGCGATGGCCGCCGGCTCGATGACCGACCTGGCAGCCGCCTTCGCACCCGCCGCCGGGCAGGGCCTGGAGTGGCTGGTGCGGGAGATTCCCCGTGAGGGTGGGCCGCTGGACCGCTCCCTAGGTGACCAGGCCCTCGACTTCGCCGACCTGCGACGCGCCCTGTGGGCCCTGCCCGGCGGAGAAACGGTCTCCGCCGCCTGGCAGGCCCGCACCGACGCCCTCGCCAACTACTGCAAGCACCTGAGTTCCGACCGCGACCCGCTCACCGTCCTGCGCTCCCTCCTACACCTGCACCACGTCCGCGCCGTCGGCGTCGATCCGGACCAGGAGAAGATCACCAACCGCCTGGTGCGAGCCTGCGCGCAGCGGCACCTCGCACTCGGACGGAGGGCCACATGAGCTCACCCGAGCGAGCCGCCGCCTCCCTGGCCGCCCAGCGCCTCGCCGACCACATGGCCGCACCGAGCCCGCCAGCCGAAGGGGAACCGTGGCTGGGCCAGTCCCTGGCCAAGGGAGCAGCCGGAAGCGCCCTGCTGCACATCGAGCGCGCCCACACCGGACACGGGACCTGGAGCCACGCCCACGCCTGGGTGAAGGCCGCCGCGACGGGCGAGATCAGCGCCGCCGCGGCCCACCACCGGCCTCTACCTCGGCGCCCCTGCCTTCGCGTTCACCCTGCACGCCGCCATCGCCGAGTCCTCCAGCCGCTACCGCAGCACCCTGGCCGTCCTGGACCGGCACGTCGCCGACCTCGCCCACCGCCGGGTGGACACCGCCACGGCCCGCATCAACCGGGGCGCCCTACCGGAGTTCCGCGAGTTCGACCTGCTGTTCGGACTGACCGGCATCGGCGCGCTCCTCCTGCACCGCAACCCCGGCGGGAGCGCACTGGAGCAGGTGCTCACCTACCTGGTCACCCTGACCCGCCCACTGGCACACGAAGAGCAGCAGCTGCCCGGCTGGTGGGTCGGGCACGATCCCGCAGGCCCCGAGCACCCGATGCCCGGCGGGCACGGCAACCTCGGTACCGCCCACGGCATCACTGGCCCCCTCCTGCTGCTCAGCCAGGCAGCCAGGCGCGACATCACCGTCCCAGGCCAGCACGAGGCGATCACCACCGTCCTCGACTGGCTCGACACCTGGCGCCAGGACAGCCCCGCCGGACCCTGGTGGCCCGAACACCTCACCCGCGCCGACCTGCACACCGGCCGCCCCACCCAGAGCGGCCCCTACCGGCCCAGCTGGTGCTACGGCACCCCCGGCATCACCCGCGCCGGACAACTCGCCGCCATCGCCACCACCGACCCGGCCCGCCAACGCCAATTCGAGGACGCGCTCAGCGCCTGCCTCGCCGACCCCGAACAGCTCGACAAGATCACCGACGCCGGCCTGTGCCACGGCTGGGCCGGGCTCTACCAGACCACCTGGCGCGCGGCATCCGATGCGACAACCCCCGCCCTCCACACGGCACTTCCCCGCCTGGCCGCCGAGCTGGTACGCCACTCCGGGCCAGGCGCCGGGCCCGGATTCCTCGAAGGCGACGCCGGGACAGCCCTGGCCCTGACCACCGCCGCCACCGGCGCACCGACCTCTGGATGGGACGCATGTCTGCTGATCGACTGAAGCGCGGTAGTGATCTGGACGCCCTCCAGTTACGGGCCTCCACGCCGCAGCAGATTCAGCAGTGGATTCAGCTGTACATCGAGTTCCCCCACTGGGCGGACGCCGAGAAGACCGCCGCCGAACACCTCGCCCCGGTCCTACGGCAGGCGGAGGCCGAACACGGCCTGGCCTCATGGTGGTTCATCCGCAAGGCCCCCTGCTGGAGGCTGCGCCTGCTGGCCCAGCCCGGAAGTGAGACCCACGACCTCGTCACGGCCGCCCTGGACGACCTCACCGACGCTGGTCTGGTACTTCGCTACTGGCACGGGATCTACGAACCCGAGACCGCCGCGTTCGGCGGACCCGCCGCCATGACGCTCGCGCACGATCTGTTCCACGCCGACAGCCGCGCCGTCCTGGACCCACACAGCCGAGCGCGCGCCCTGCTCGGCCAACGCGAACTCTCCATCCTCCTGAGCACAACCATGCTGCACGCAGGCCGACTTGAGTGGTTTGAGCAGGGGGACGTCTGGCACCTGGTCGCCGCCGAGCGTCCGCTGCCCGCCGATGCTGCCCCCGTCCAACTCCAGCAACTTGCCGATGATCTGGGCCAGTTGCTGCGCGCAGACACCGCGGCGGCCGGGTCGCTGTTCGGCCCGGGCCGCCCGCTGGCTCCCGCAGGACGGCGGGCGGACGCCTTCCGCCAGGCCGGCCGCGCCCTCGGAACCGCCGCCCGAACCGGCGCCCTGGACCGCGGCCTCCGCCAGGTCCTCGCGTACCACCTGATCTTCCACTTCAACCGGTGCGGGCTCCCCACCCGCACCCAGAGCATCCTCGCCGCCGCAGCGCGCACCGCCATCCTCGGCCCGCGCCCGGACGTGCCCCGCCTGGCCACCGCCTGACGCCCTGGTCAACGCCGATCACCTTCACCAGCAGGAGAGTTCATATGACCATGCCCCGAAACAGCACGCTCCCGACAGACGTTGTCACCGTGGGGAGCTGGAACATCGAGCACAACGGCGGGGAGAGCGACGGCAAGGGCGGTGGCAGCGTCGAGCGCCGCTACGCCGCGTACGAGTGGCTGGCCGGGCTCGGGCCGTTCGACGTCTTCGCGCAGGAGATGACGCACGCCGACCGCTTCCGGGGCAGGCTGCGGTGGGAGGGAGCGCGACGGCTCGGCGGACTGCCGCCATTCGTGAACCCCGGGCCCACGCCCGCCTCGCCGAACCCGCCCGGCCTCATGCTGAACAGCGACTCGTTCTGGCCCACCGGGGTGTGGCCGGAGAGCAAGGGGTGGTGGCACGGGCCGTGCGCGGTGGACACCCGGATGGTCGCCGAGGTGGAGGCGGCGGCGAGCCTGACGATCGCCTCCGTCCACCTGTGCTCGCGCTCGCCCCGCTTCCGGGAGGTGGAGGCCAACCTGATCACCGGGTGGATGGCCGCGAACCGGGCCGTGCTGGTGATGGGCGACATGAACTCCTACTCCGGCCAGGACGCCGGGATCACCGACTTCGGGCACGTCGAGGACCTGCCGTTCCGAGAACACCGGACGATGGACGGCACCACCCCGCACACCGAGCCCGACCGCATTGGCGAGCCGGAGACCGGCGGGGAGGGTTACATCCCGCTGGCGCCTTCGAAGAGAACCAGGTCAAAGGCCATCCTCGGCGAGATCGCCGGGCGCTTCGGCGGGACGGTCGTCTACGGCAACCC
Organism: Kitasatospora sp. Root107; assembly: GCF_001424875.1. Taxonomy (GTDB): domain Bacteria; phylum Actinomycetota; class Actinomycetes; order Streptomycetales; family Streptomycetaceae; genus Kitasatospora. The sequence goes on from NZ_LMCT01000040.1 coordinate 37,751, forward strand.
TGGACGGCTGCACCTCGCCGACGGCGGGATCATCACCCACCGGCCAGCCGCCGCCCGCCCGGTAAAGCTCATCCCGGCCCGCTCTCCGGCAGCCACCGTGATCGTGCGCGACACAGGGGCGGGGCCGCTCGTCGGCTCGATGCCGATCACCGTGAACGGCGCTTCAGCGTCCACCGGCGAAGCGGTGGCAGACGAGGTGATGCAGCGTCTGCGTCACCTCCAGAGGGGAGGAGGGGCCTGACGGCCGATCAGCAGCTCTCGAATTGGCGGCTAGATGTCGCAGGGGTCGTCATCGGCCACGGCACTCAGGTCCTCATCGGAGACATCCGGGGGATCGGAACGGCCGAGAAGCGCATCGCCGACACACCGCATTCGTTCTTCGCAGCCTGGAAGCACGCTTCGATCGCCCAGCGCGTCCCGGCGATCCGCACCAGTTCCTGAACCGTGGTCTCCAAGGGGGCGTAAGCGAGGCAGTAGGCGATCTCGTCGGGCTTGCGGATGCTGCGGCGGGCCAGTGCCCAACGCATCCTGTGGGGGACTTCGCCCTGGTAGTCGAACTCTGCGACGGCTGGCAGCCGGCCGCTGCCCAGTCGTAGAGGAACGGTCCCTTGCCCCCGTCGGGGCCGCCTTCCAGGCTGGCAGGGGCAGATTGCCAGAAGGGGTCACACGCCCGGGGCGCGGGCATGGTTCCACCGGCGTACGGGGCGAACACCTGCCGAGGGGCCGGGCGGCGGCGCTTCTGTCATCGTCGGCCGTTACGGTTGCCCGCATGAACGAGGACACCTACTGGACCTCTGCGCCGGACCGGATCGTGCGCGGCTCGATGAGTCTGTGTCACCTGACAGTGTTCGAGGCGCCATTCAACGTCGACGCCCGCAACCTGCCCCCCAACGACCCTGAGCGCGCACGCGCGTTCGTCGAGTCGTTCGAGGGCATCGAGGCCGTTCTGGAGGACCTCGGGCCGCGCTCCGCGCAGACCCCGCTCCCATCGGCAGCACGGTCTGATCTGGACATCGTGCACGCTGCCGCGTGGGGCGGCATGTTGAGCATCGTGACTCCCGCGTTCGCGACCGACGGCAACGACGAGCCGCTACGGTCGGCGGCGAAGGAGTTGCGGGAGCGGTTCCCGGATGCGCGGATCGTGGGACGGGTCTCCTACCACGGGGGGATGGAGCACACCGAGAACATCGTTTGGTTGCCGGACGGAGCGATGTTCCACGCATCGGGATGGCCGGGTGACGAGCCGTTCGTCATCTCGGGCGATCCGCGTGCGGTGATCGCGTCCCTGGATCTCAGGGGCTGGATGGTGGACAACGCCGGCGTCGACCTGGACGAGCCCGCGAACGAGGTCTACTGGGCGGGCCTGGGCGGCTTGGCGCTCGGGCATTCGGATCCGTGGGGGTGGGAGGAGATGGAGACGACGGCGTTCCGTGTGCGGCACTCCGAGGACGCGGTCAGGGACATGGAGAGCTTGTACTTCGTCTAGTACTCCAGCAAAACGTCGAAGCCCTGCTGGAGTACTTGGTGTCAGCCGGAATCGCCGGTGGGTCGTCGGTGGCCGCAGTCGATCTCGTGGCCGCCAACATCCGTGACATAGCCTCGACTCCCGTTCGCGTGGACCGTTACCGAGCTCGGCCGGTAGTCCACCTCGAACGGCTCGTTGCCGCAGTTCGTCCCGGACCAGGGCCTGTCGCTCGCGGATCCGAACGTCCAGACCACGAAAGTCTCACCGGGCGCCAGCCAGTGGTCGCTTCCGTACGGCTCCAGAACCAGTTCCAGCAGTTCCTCGCCGTCGTTGTGAACCCGCAGTCGCGCCACCGGCGCCTCGTCGACAGCCATCGGCCCTCCTTGATCAACGGTCGCTTCGCGAGGAACAGTAGCCGTCCCGTTCAGCCAGTCGCCACGGGGGAGGAGGCGCCGGGGACGGTGAGGCGGGGGGAGCCGGTGCCGTCGGCGGGGACGGACCAGAGGTCGGTGCCGTGGCCGTCCGGGGCGGGGAGGGCGTAGGCGATGGTGTGGTCGTCCAGCCAGGTGGCCTGGTCGTCGACGCTGTGTGGTTCGGCGAGGGGGTGTTCGGTCATGGTGCGCAGGTCGAGGACGTACAGGCGCCAGGGGGAGTCGGGGCCGTCGGCGACTCGCTTCTTGAAGGCGATCCGGGAGTTGTCGGGGGAGAGGGACGGGCACTCGACGTTCTCCCGCAGGGCGGTCGCGGACCAGGCCGCCATGTCGCCCTGGACCAGGTAGGTGCGGCCCTTGGTGGCGACGGTCGCATAGAAGCGGTTGTCGTCCTGGGCGAAGGTCACGCCCCAGTAGTTGACGTCGGGGGCGTGGTAGCGGGCGCCGTCGATGGTCAGTGGGATCTGCTCCATGGACTTGACCAGGTATCCCGTGTCCAGGTCGAGGATCGAGGTCCGGGTGGAGAACGCGGAGGTGGCGTAGGAGTCACCGGTGGCGAACATGGTCCAGGCGAGCATCCGTCCGGAGGCCGACACCCGGGCCCGGTTGGGGATGCCGGGGAGGGTGATCCGGCGGGTCTCGTGCAACTGCCGGTCCAGGACGACGACGTCGGCCCTGGCGGGCAGGCCTGGCAGCCGCTGGAGGCAGAGGGCGGTGTCCCCGGCGGCGTGGAAGCGCTCGCAGGAGGGGCCGCCGGTGACCGGGGCGGACTCCGGGGTCGGTGGCCGGTACGCGACCCGGCCGGTGTCGCCGTCCCGGTAGTAGAGCCGGGGTCCGGCCAGGGTGAACGAGGCGTCGGCGGTGGTCTGTTGGGGTGTGGCGTGCTCGCGGGCCCGGAGGACGTAGCCGAGCGATCCGCCGCCGAGCAGCAGGACGGCCAGCAGGACGACGGCCAGGCGGGCACGGGGGGAGAGGGTGTTCACGAAGCAGTCCCTTCCAGGGGCGAGGATTCCCTGAGCAGCACCCAGCCGCAGGTCAGGCCTACTGCCAACAGGGTCAACGCCGCGTACAGGGCCGGGCGTTGGCCCCAGAGCGTCCAGGCCGCGCCGAACCCGGCGGTGCCGACCAGGCGGGTCAGCGCCTGCCCGGTCTGCAGCAGGGCCAGCCCGCCGGCCCGGCCGGTGGTGGGCAGGACCGGTCCGGCGAGGGCCATCAGCACGCCGTCGGTGGCGGCGTAGAAGACTCCGAGCAGGACGAGGACGAGGACGATCGCCATCGGCCGCAGCGGCGTCAGCAGCACCGCGTACACGCCGAGCAGGGCGAAGTGCCCGCAGAGGAACGGCAGTCGGCGCCCGAACCGGTCGGCGATCCGGCCCGCCGGAACGGCCAGCAGCAGGTAGCTCGCGGCCACCCCGAGCGGCAGCAGCGGGAACCAGCCCGGCGACAGGTCGAGTTCGCGTTGCAGCAGGAGATAGACGAAGGAGTCGCCGATGGTGGCGGCGCCGAGGAGGGCGGCGGCGGCCAGGATGCGGCGGAAGGCGGGGTCGCGGAGTGGGGCAAGTGCCTTGGCAGGAACGGGAGCCGGTCGGGTGGGAGAGGGCAGGTACGGACCGCCGGGGACGTACAGGACCAGTACCAGTACGCCCAGCAGCCCGATGCAGAAGCTGACCACGAAGACGGCGTCGTACGCGTCGGCGGTGGCCCAGAGCACGGCGAACGCCGCCAGCGGGCCGAGCAGGGCGCCGGTGGTGTCCATGGCGCGGTGCACGCCGAAGGAGCGGCCGAGGGTCTCGGGTGGGCCGCTGAGTGAGATCAGGGCGTCGCGCGGGGCGGTCCTGATGCCCTTGCCGACCCGGTCGGCGGCCAGTGCGGTGGCCAGGCCGGCCGTCGCGCCGCCGGCGAGCAGCAGCCCGAGCCGGGAGCAGGCGGAGAGCAGGTAGCCGATCCCGGCGATCCGCTTGTGTCGTCCGCTCCGGTCGGCGGCGTGTCCGCCGATCAGCCGGACGACGGCCGAGGCGGCGTTGAACAGGCCGTCCAGGAAGCCGAACTGGAGCGGTGAGAGTCCCAGGCCGAGGACCAGGTAGAGCGGCAGGACGGCGGTCACCATCTCAGAGGAGACATCGGTGACCAGACTGACCGTGCCGAGCGCGAGGACGGTCGCGGGGACCCGACGCCCCGCCCCGCCGCCGGTGGGCGGTGAGGCGGAGGCGTCGTCCCGGCGGCCGGTGGTCGCCAGGTAGGTCATCAGTGGCAGCTGTACTTCGGGCTGGTGTCCTTGACCTGGCCGTCCGTGCCGACGTAGGTCCAGCCGTAGCCGGAGTCGGTGAAGTCCAGCTTCAGCACGCCGTACTGACCGCTGATCCGCTTCTGGCTGTTCGGCTGGACCGTCTCGATCGCGTACGGCTCGGCGCCGCCCATCCCGCCGACGATCTCGACGATGCCCGAGGAGGTGGCGTTGCCGTCCGGGTCCTGCGGGGCGAACCGCTCGTAGTGGTGGTCGTGCCCGTTCAGGATCAGGTCGGCCTTGGCGGCGTAGAGGATCTTCCAGACCGGCTTGGAGACCGGGTCGTTGCCGTGCCCGCCCGAGGAGTACAGCGGGTGGTGCCAGTAGGCCGCGACGCAGGACTTGGTGTTGCTCGCCAGGTCGGCCTTGAGCCAGTCGATCTGGGCGGTCTGGTCGAAGGAGTTGGAGTCGAGGGCGATGAAGTGCCAGTTGCCCTCGTTGAAGCTGTAGTAGCTCTTGCCCTGCGGGTAGGCGATCGCGCCGAAGTACTCCTTGTACCCCGCGAGCGAGCCGGCCGGGTCGTAGGTCTCGTGGTTGCCCGGGATGGGGTGGGTCTTCGCCTTGAAGGCGCCCCAGCTCTTGTCGTAGTAGGCCCGGTAGTCCGAGATCCGGGCGTCGTCGTACTGGTTGTCACCCATCGTCRGATAGAACTTCGGGTTGATCTGCTGGGCGAGCGCGGCCGTCTTCGGGTGGGCGCAGGAGCTGTCCGAGGCGGTGCACTGGGCGGCGATGTCACCGGCCGCGACGACGGTGAAGGCACCGGTCGGCGAGGTCGGGGAACACGTCGACGCCGAACAGCGAGTAGCCGTACGAGGTGCCCCGGGCGGTGCCGTAGACGCGCAGGTAGCGTCCCCGGCCGGTCAGGCCGGACCAGTCGTCGGTACCGCCGTTCCCGGCGGTCTCGTTGGCGATCCGGGTCCAGGTCGTACCGTCGTCGGAGACCTCGACCCGGTACACCTTGGCGTACGCGGCCTCCCAGGTGAGCTTGACCCGGCTGACGGTCGCGGTGGCGCCGAGGTCGACCCGGAGCCACTGCGGGTCCACGCCCTCGGCGCTGGCCCAGCGGGTGGCCGAGTTGGCGTCGAAGGCGTACTTGGCGGGGTAGGAGGAGCTCTCGACCGAGGAGGCGGTGGCGGGCTTGCCGGTCGAGATGACGGTGTCGGCGGCGGCCCCGGCCCGTTCGGGGGCGACCAGCAACAGGCCGCCGACCAGCAGGAGGACGGCGGCGAGGATGATGCCGAGGGTGCCGGGGCGGGTTGCTCGCGGTGATCGGGGGGAAGGTTGAGCGGGAGGGTGCAGGCGCATGTGTGAACTCCCTGGCCTGGGAAGGGGCGAGAGCTGGGAACCAAAGCGAACCGCCGCGCCCCGGGTCGGGGGCAGCGCTCCGGCGGCCGGGTCAGAGCTCTCGCTGAGCGCGTCACGCCCTGAGGTCAGGGCACCGCGCCGAGCCGCCGCCGTGAATGCTAGCGGTTAGGAAAGTTTCCTACCAGTGCTCAACCGGCTTTGGTTCCGGGCCTGTTCGTCGCCCATGAGTCGCCCATGATCAATGCCACTGGGAGGACGTGCCGCTGCTGCCAAGGGCCCAGACCAGCAGCAGGATCAGCCCCACCACCAGCAGCACCATCAGCACGCAGCCGGATATCCCGGTCAGCCGGGATGCTCTCTTCTCGCTCACCCGCCCATCTCAGCCGGGTGGTCAACGAACAGTCAAGTACGGTGTCCGGCACGAACATTCAGCCCTCGGTGGCCACCCGGGCGAGCGCCGACTCGGCCCGGTCGAGCTCGTCGGTCAGCGTGGCCCGCAGGGTCGGCAGCAGGGCCAGCGCGGCCCGGGCGGCCTCCGGCGGGGCGTCCGGGTCGGCCCGGACGGCGGCGACCGCCGCCTCCAGCGGCATCGGGGTGAGGGCGGTCTCCCAGGCGGACCGGTGTTCGGCGGTGGCGTAACGGGCGGTCAGGAACTCGATCGGGGCGAGCGCCAGGCCGTCCGTCCGGCCGGGATCGGCGAGTTGCTGCTCCGGGAGCAGCCAGGCGATGCCGTCCCGGGCGATCAGCTCGAAGGCCCGGTTCTCGTCCGGGGCGGTCGAGCGCCCGAGGGTGGCGGCCGTCAGCAGCCGGGTGAGCATCTGCTCCTCCCGGTGGTCGATGGTGCGTTCCGGGTACGGCCGGTCGCCGATCATCTGCTCCAGGTGGTACCGCTGGCCCCAGTTGCCCACCCAGCGGTGCATCGCTCCCGCCCTGGTCTCTCGGATCGCCGCCAGTGCCAGCGCCCGGGTGGTCAGGTCGCGCCGGGCCAGTACCGTCGCGTTCTCCGGCCCGTCCTGCTCCAGTGCCGACCGGACGGCGGCCACCGCCGGGCCGTCGTACCAGCGGAGGGTCCAGCTCTGCCGGCCCGGGTCGTACAACGGCTCGACGCTGGTGCGGTGCTGGGTGCCGAGCCGCTCGGCGAGCCGTCGCAGGCGCGCCTCACGTGAGGTAGGGGGCATGACCGCACCCTAGCCAGCGGACCCCGGCGCGCCGCGCGACCCGCCCGGCGACTCACCCGTCCTGCCGCATGTCCT
>NZ_LMCT01000040.1:44497-45804 GCF_001424875.1 Kitasatospora sp. Root107
GGGAGAGCAGCGGGAGAGCAGCACGGTGCTCGCGCAGCCGTCCACCGGCCCGGCCGAGGCGGCGAGCCTGGCGTGCAGCCGGGCGGTGGCCTGGCGGTGCCTGGCGAAGGCGTACGCGGAGACCCGGCGGCCCCGGGCCTGCTGGCCCTGCTTGGCCTGGAGCGGGCTGCTGTCCAGCACTATCAGGTGCAGCCGGCGCCCCTGCCGGGCGGCGGTGCGGGACAGCCAGCCACGCACCCAGGGCAGGGTGCCGCAGTCGTGCACCACCAGCGGACCACCCGTCAGCAGGGCGCGGCGCAGCCGCAGGTAGTGCCGCAGCCGCACCAGCGGCCGGTACAGCGCGTACGGCAGCCAGGCGGGCAGCCGGGCGGCCCAGTGCTCGCGGCTCTGCTGGGAGTCGATCACCGGCGCCGTGGCACAGCGCCGCATCAGGGTGCTCTTGCCGCTGCCCGGCAGCCCGGAGACGACCACCAGGTCGCCGGCCGGGTAGTGGAGCACCGGCGGGGTGGGCCCCGGCCGGAGGTCGTGCAGCCCGTGCGGCCGCAGCAGTTCGGGCACCCCTGGCCCGCGTGACCCCCGGGGCCGGCCGGGCACCCGAGGTGCGGCCGGAGCCGTCCGGACGGGGCCCGGACTGACGGTCTCGTGCACTGCCCCTCCTTCACGATCCCGATGACCTGCCCTGATCGGACAAGCCTTCACCAAGAAAGAGTAATGGGCGGGGCCGACGGTGGACCGGGTCAGCGGCCGACTGGCGCCCGCCCGCAGCGGCATCGGGACCGGGCTGTGACGTTGCGGGTGGCATCGTGGCCGGTCTGTTGCCGATTCCTTACGGGTGCGAATGATCTTGGCGGGCCGGTTCGTGGCATTCTGGTCGGTCTCAGACGGGCAGACAGTGGGCGGGGTAGGGGGCGGTGCGGATGAAGTTCTGCTTTCTGGTGGAGGAGCAGTACCGGAACGACGGCATACCGGTGGACGTGGTCCGGCAGTTGGCGGACTGGGGCCACCAGGTGGACGTGCTGCGCCCGGGCGGCTCGCTGCTCGACCTCGGCCGGCTGGTGCGGGCGGGCAGTCACGACGCCTGGGTGCTGAAGACGGTCTCCGGCGGCCCCGGGCTCGGCCTGCTGGAGGCCGCCGCGGCGGCCGGGCTGACCACAGTGAACGACGCCCGGTCGATCCGGTGCGTCCGGGACAAGGCCAGCGCGGCGGTCCGGGCGGCCGGTCTGGGCCTGCCGGTCCCGGAGACCTGGGCGGCGGCCCGGCTGGCCGACCTCGCGCAGATCCCCGCCGACCGCTACCCGCTGGTGGTC
>NZ_LMCT01000040.1:45809-88422 GCF_001424875.1 Kitasatospora sp. Root107
CCGGCCGAGGGCCGGCCGAGGGCAGTCAGGGGCGGTCGGTACACCTGGTCGACGACCCCGGGCAACTGGTGCTGGCGGCCGGGGAGTTCGCGGGCGAAGGGATGCTGATCGCGCAGCCCTGGGTGCAGAACTCCGGCATCGACCTCAAGGTCTACTGCGTCGACGGCGAACTGTTCGGCACCGAACGGACCTCGCCGCTGGTGCCCGGCAAACGGCAGGAGCGGGCGGTGCCGCTGAGCGCCGAGGTGGCCGGAATAGTCGCCAGGGTCGGCGCGGTCTACGGGCTAGACCTGTACGGCGTGGACGTCGTGCTCGGGCCGGACGGGCCGATCGTGGTGGACGTGAACGACTTCCCGAGCTTCCGTCAGGTGCCGGACGCGGTTCCCCGGGTGGCGCGGGCGATCATCAACCTGGCCCGGCGGGGCGCGGCGCTGCCGCCCCCCGTGCTGCCGGTGCCCCGGGTGGAGCTCGACCCGGTGGGCGGGGGCGTGCGGTGAGAGTCGGTGTGATCGCCCGCGACCCCCGGCACCCGCTGCTGACCGCGACGGCGGCGCTGCTGACGGCGGCCGGACACTGGGTGGAGTTCGCCGCCCCGGATCCGGCCGATCCGGCCGACGTCTACCTGCTCAAGGCCCGGACGCCCGCCGCGCTGGCCCTGGCCCGGCGGCTGGAGACGGCGGGTTCGGTGGTGCTCAACTCGGCCGCCGCCACCGAGCGGTGCCAGGACCGGGCGCTGATGGCCGAGTTGGCCCTGGCGGCCGGGCTGCCGTTCGCCCCGTCCCTGTCGCCGAACGCGCTGCGTTATCCGCTGGTGGTGAAGAGCCGGCACAGCCGGAAGGACGACCTGGTCGCCAAGGTGCCGGACCGGGCCGGGCTGGCCGAGCTGCGGCGGCAGTGGCCGGACGAACCGCTGATCCACCAGGAGTTCGCCGCGGGCGACGGCTGGGACCGCAAGCTCTGGGTGGTCGGCCGCCAGGTGTTCGGCGAACTGCGCCGCTCCGAACTGGCGGCCGGCTCCGGCACCGAGAGCTGGACCGTCCCGCTGGAACTGGCCGAACTGGCCCTCTGGGTGGGAGAGGTGTTCGCCCTGGACGTCTACGGCGTGGACGTGCTGGAGACCGACGGCGCCCCGCTGGTCGTGGACGTGAACGCCTTTCCGGGCATCCGCGGCCAGCAGGGCGCGCCGGAGGCGGTGGTCCGGCTGGTGCAGCGCCAACGCCCGGTCCCCGGGCGGGAGAAGACCCGGTGGCCACGCGGGCCCGGCGGCTGGGGGAGCTGACTCCTCGAGCCAGGCCGCCCGCGCCTGACCGGCGAGGGCAGGTCGTGATCCGTGGGATGGACGGCGCGATCGCCATGGCGCCGGACCGCCGCGCGGGCGAGGCTGGAGGCAGCGCCCGACCGGGCGGCAGGACCGGACCCGATGGGTGGACGAGATGGCAACGACCGACTTCGACGTGGACTTCGGCTTCGACGGCGCGGCGGACGTGCGGGTCCCGGGTACGAAGCTCGCCCGTGCGGCGACGGAGCTGATCCGGGACGTCACGGACGACCTGATCTACCACCACTCGCGGCGGGTGTACTTCTTCGGCAGTCTGCAGGGGCGCCACCGGGACCTGAGCTTCGACCCCGAGCTGCTCTACATCGGGGCGATGTTCCACGACCTGGGCCTGAACGAGGAGTTCCACCACACCGGCCGTCGCTTCGAGGTGGACAGCGCGAACGAGGCCCGGCGCTTCCTGCAGAGCCACGGCGTACCCGAGGACGGCATCCGCCGGGTCTGGACGGCGATCGCCCTGCACACCACCCCCGGCATCCCCGGCTTCATGGAGCCTGAGGTGGCGCTGGTCACCGCCGGTGTCGAGTACGACGTGCTGGGCATCGGTTATGACGCCGTCTCAGCCGAGGACCGCGCCGCGATCGTCGCGCTGCACCCGCGCCCCGACTTCAAGCGCCAGATCCTGCGGGCGTTCCACGAGGGCGTCGGCCCCAGGCCGGAGACCGCGTTCGGCAACGTCAAGGCGGACGTCCTGGCGCACTTCGACCCCGGCTTCGAGCGGGTGGACTTCGTCCGCACGATCCTGGACTCACCGTGGCAGGAGTAACCCCTCGGGGCCGCCGGACCGTGGCGGTGGTCGCGTTCGACGGTGTGCAGCTGCTCGATGTCACCGGCCCCGTCGAGGTCTTCACCACCGCCAACCGTTACGGCGCCGACTACCGGGTGCGCGTGGTCTCCCCGGCGGGTACCGCGGTCGCCACCTCCGCAGGGCTGGTGATCGGCACCGACGGCACGGCCGACACCCTGCCGCACCGGATCGACACGCTCCTGGTGCCCGGCAGGAGGGACTGGCGCTCGGCGGTGGCCGACCAGGACCTCGTCCGGCTGATCGCCCGGCTGGCGCCGCGTGCCGAGCGGGTGGCGTCGGTCTGCGCGGGGGCGTTCGTGCTGGCCGAGGCGGGCCTGCTGGACGGTCGACGGGCCGCCACCCACTGGGAGTTGACGGCCGAGCTGGCGGCCGCCTACCCGCTGGTCCGGGTGGAGGATGACCCCGTCTTCGTTCGGGACGGCAAGGTCGCCAGCTCGGCCGGGGTCACCGCAGGCATCGACCTCGCCCTGTCCATGGTGGAGGAGGATCTGGGCGCCGAGGTGGCGCGCAGCGTGGCCAGGCAGCTGGTGGTCTTCATGGCCCGGCCGGGCGGGCAGGCGCAGTTCAGTGCCCGGCTGACCACGAGTCAGCCCCGGCACCCCGCCGTACGACGGGTGATGGACCAGGTCAGCGCCGACCCGGCGGCGGACCACTCACTCGCCGCGCTGGCCACGGTGGCCGGTGTCAGCGGTCGGCACCTGGAACGGCTCTTCCGGACCGAAGTCGCCATGACACCGGGCAGATACGTCGAGTCCGTCCGGGTTGAAGCCGCCCGGGCCCTCCTGGAGGGCAGCCTCGAGACGGTGGAGACCGTCGCGCAGCGGGCGGGCTTCGGCTCGTCGGAGTCGCTGCGCCGGGTCTTCCAGCAGACACTCGGCATCTCCCCGACCGCCTACCGGGCCCGCTTCCGCACCACCGACGCGGGTGCGGGCGGCGGGCCGCCGCACTGACCTGGTCCGGCCGGTGTCGGCCGGACCAGGTGGCACGGAACTAGCAGGCCGGGGCGACCTGATCGCCGGTGTCGGCGCGGTGGATGGTGATGGCCTCAACCGGGCAGAGCTCGGCCGCCTCGGTGAGCTGGCCGAGGTGGACCGGGACCGGGGCCAGGAGCTGGGCCCGGCCGTCCGGGCCGAGGGTCAGGTCGGCGGGGGCGGTGGCGGCGCAGGCGCCCGTGCCGACGCAGCGGGCGCGGTCGACCCGGCTCTCCAGTGCGGCGCTCACCAGGTGACCGGGAGGGTGAGCGGGCTGCGGGTGAGCAGGCCCTCGCGCCACTCGATCTGCTCGACGGGGTGGGCCAGCCGGAGCTCCGGCAGGCGGGCGGCCAGGCTGTGCAGGCCGGACTCCAGCTCCATCCGGGCCAGCCAGGCGCCGAGGCAGTGGTGCGGCCCGGCGCCGAAGGTCAGGGTGGGTACGTCGACCGCGGCGAACAGGTCGGGCCACTCGCCCTCGCCCGTCTCGGGGTGGACCGCCGGGTCGTGGTTGGCCGAGAAGGTGTCGGCGGCGACCACCGCACCGGCCGGGATGGTGACCCCGCCGATCTCCAGCTCCTCGGTGGCGCGCCGGAGCATCCCGGGCAGCGCGACCCGGTCGCCCAACGGGATGGTGCGCAGCAGCTGTTCGGTGGCGGCCCCGGCCTCGTCCCGGGAGGTGCTGATCCGGGCCCAGGCCGCCCGGTCCTCGGTGAGCAGGAAGACCAGCGCGTTGCCGAGCGTGGTCATGGTGGTCTCGTGCCCGGCGACCACCAGGCCGAGCACCAGTTTGGTGATCTGCATCTCGGTGACGCCGTCGGCCTCGTCGGCCGCCTGGACCAGGCTGCTGACCAGGTCGTCGCCGGGGTTCTTACGCCGCTCCAGCACCAGGTCGAAGCAGAAGGCGCCGAACTCGCCCATCGCCTGCTGGATCTCCTCGGCGGTGTACGCCGTGGTGGAGAGCGCGTGGTCGCTCCAGTCACCGAGCTTGCGCAGGTCGAGCCCGTCCAGGCCCATCAGCCGGCTGATCACGGCGACCGGGCGACCGGCAGCCGCCGGGTGTAGGCGGCGACCACGTCGGCGGGGGCCGGCTGGGCCGTCAGCTCGTCGATCAGCTCCTCGACGACCGTCGAGACCCACGGGCGCCAGCGCTCGATCGCCCTTGGGGTGAAGGCGCGTTGGACGGTGCGGCGGAGCTTCTGGTGCTCGATGCCGTCGATGTTGAGCAGGCCGTCCGGGTCGTCCAGCAGGTTCGGGACGACCGAGAGGGCGGGAGCGCCCGGCGCGTAGAGCGAGGCCCGGTCCAGCCTCGGGTCGGTGAGCGCCTGCCGGACGTCGGCGTGCCGGGTGAGCAGCCAGGCCGGGGTCCCGGTGGGCAGTTCGGTGAGCCGAGGCGGACCCGGTTCGGCCTGGCGCAGGCAGTGCAGGGGGACGAGGGGAGCGGTGGTCATGACGGCTTCTTCCTCTGCTGGTGGTGCCGAGGGATACAGGGCCGGGGGACGGGGCGGACGTCGACGGAGCGAGTCCGGGCCACCACCGACCGTAGCCCCGGGGTGCCGTGCCCGACAGGGCGCGAACCGGCCAAGCGGGCGCGCCCTTTCGGTCACCGGACGCGCCCCACCACCTGTCGGCCCGTCAGACTCCGCTCTCGGCCGGCAGCCGGCCGGTGCGGACGGCCGCGACCAGGTCGGCGTGGTCGGCCTCGGTCCGGTCCGCGTACGCCACCGCGAAGGCGGCGATCGCCTCGTCCAGCGCCCCGCTCTTGCCGCAGTAGCCGGAGACCACGGCCGCGTCCAGGGTGTGCGCGTGCGCCCGGGCCAGCAGCGCGCCGGTCAGCCGGCCGTAGTCGTCGAGCTGGCCGGGCTGGAGTGCGGCCGGGTCGACGCTGCCCTTGCGGTTACGGAACTGCCGTACCTGGTACGGGAGTCCGTCCACCGTGGCCCAGCCCATCAGGGTGTCGCTGACCACCTGCATCCGCTTCTGGCCGAGCACCACCCGCTGGCCCTCGTGCGCGACCGGCTCGGCGACCGCGTACCCGGCCCTGGCCAGGTGCGGCAGCAGCACCGAGGGCCTGGCCTCCTTGACCTGGAGCACCAGCGCCTCGCCGCGCTGGTCGAGCAGCAGCACCACGTACGAGCGGGTGCCGACACTGCCGGTGCCGACCACCCGGAACGCCACGTCCTGGACGCTGTACCGGGAGAGCAGTGGGTGCAGTTCGACCGGGACGGTGGCCAGGTAGCCGGTCAGCGCGGCGGCCACCGAGGCGGCGGTACGGTCGTCGACCTCGCTGAGCACCGGCGGCGCCGGGGTGAAGCGGTGCCGGCCGTCCTGGTCCTCGACGGTCGACCTGGCGGCGAACCGGGCACTGGTGTTGCGCAGCGCCTTCGCGGCCACCCCGCCGATCACGTCCCGGAGTTCGTGGGCGTCGGTGACGGCGACCAGCTGCTCGTCGGCGATCGCGTTCCAGGCCTCTATGGCGGGCAGCCCGGACAGCACCCGCATGGTCCTGCGGTAGGAGCCGACGGTGTCGTACGCGGCGCTGCGGCACTCGTCCTCGCTCGCGCCGGACTGACGGCCCGCCAGCACCAGGCTGGCGGCCAGCCGCTTGAGGTCCCACTCCCAGGGGCCCGGCACGGTCTCGTCGAAGTCGTTGATGTCCATCACCAGCCGGCCCCTGGCGTCGCCGTAGAGGCCGAAGTTTGCGGCGTGCGCGTCGCCGCAGAGCTGGGCGGTCAGGCCGCTGGTGGGCCCGGTGCTCAGGTCGTGCGCCATCAGCCCGGCCGAGCCGCGCAGGAAGGCGAACGGCGAGGCGGCCATCCGGCCGGTGCGGATCGGCACCAGGTGCGCCAGCCGTCCGACGTTGGCCGAGTCGACCGACTCGACCACGTCCGGCCGGTCGGCCGGCAGCTGCAGTGCGCTGTGCGACTCGCGCGGCGTCTTCTCCCGCAGCCGCTTGCCGCGCCGTCTGGCCCCGCCCTGCGGCGGCCATGCCGCGAACCCGTCGACCTCGAACTCCCGCACTGCGACCCCTCCCGTACCCGGTTGACGGGAGGTACGGTACCGCGCGCCGGGCCCGCCGAGCAGGCACGTAGCATTCCGGTATGGCTCATGACCTCGGTGCTCTCGGTGACTCCTTCCACGACTTCTGGCGGGAACGGCACCTGGCCACGTTCACGACGCTGCGCCCGGACGGTACCCCGCACGTCGCCCCGGTGGGGGTGAGCTACGACCCGGAGGCCAGGATCGCCCGGGTGATCAGCAGCGGCAGCAGTCGCAAGGCGCTCAACGTGCTGGCCGCAGGGGAGGCCGGGCTGCGGGTGGCGGTCTGTCAGGTGGACCGGGCCCGCTGGTGCACGCTGGAGGGCACGGCGGTGGTGCGGTCCGAGCCCGAGGCGGTCGCCGAGGCGGAGCGCCGGTACGCGGAGCGGTACCAGACGCCGAGGGTCAACCCGGCCCGGGTGGCGATCGAGATCACCGTGGACCGGGTGCTGGGGCGGTTCTGAGCGGAGTTGCGAGCAGAGTGAACAGCGGTGCGTTTATCGACTGTTGAGACGGGCAGGGCAGCATCGCCGACGTCAAGCGAACGCACCGTCAGATTGCGAAGCCCTCACCGTGAACGAGCAGGACACCGCCAACTTCCAACGGCTGCTGGACCGGTTGGCCGGCTACTTCGAGGCGGACCGTGCGACGGTCCGGAGCGGTGACCCGCTCCGGACCGAACAGGCGGGACCGGCCGGTCAGTTGACCGCGACGGCGGACCAGGCGGCGGCGACCGCGGCGTACTCGGTGCTGCCCGCCCCGTAGAGGTCGGTGGCGGCCTTGAGGGTGGCGGTGCGGGCGCCCGCGTAGTTGGTGCTGGACGTCATGTAGACCGTCAGCGCGCGGTACCAGACCTTGCCCAGCTTGTCCCGGCCGATGCCGTTGACGGTGGAGCCGTTGCAGGTCGGGCTGTCGTAGGAGACGCCGTTGACCACCCGGGCTCCGCTGCCCTCGGCGAGCAGGAAGGCGAAGTGGTTGGCCACGCCGGAGGAGTAGTGCACGTCGAGCCCACCGACGCTGGAGCTCCAGCAGTCCGCGGACTTGGTGTCCTTGGACGGCTTGTCCATGAAGCGCAGCGCCTCCTTGCCGAAGCCGGGCTTCACGATCTCCTCGCCGATCAGGTAGTCGCCGGTGTCGCCGCCGTTGGCCGCGTACCACTCCACCAGGGTGCCGAAGATGTCGGAGGTGGCCTCGTTCAGGCCGCCGGACTCGCCGGAGTAGGTGAGCTTGGCGGTGCGGGAGGTGACGCCGTGCGACATCTCGTGCCCGGCCACGTCCAGCGAGACCAGCGGGCCGAAGACGTTGCCGTCCCCGTCGCCGTAGGTCATGCAGAAGCAACTGTCCTGCCAGAAGGCGTTGTTGTAGTTGCTGCCGTAGTGCACCCGGTTGTACGCGCCCTTGCCGTCCCCGGCGATGCCGTTGCGGCCGTGCACGTTCTTGTAGTAGTCCCAGGTGACGTTGGTGCCGTACTGGGCGTCGACCGCCGCGGTGGAGCGGTCGGCGGTGGTACCGGTGCCCCAGTGGTTGTCGGCGTCGGTGAACAGGGTCGCGGGCGCCCGGCTGAAGCAGATGCTGCCGAAGCACAGGTCGGTCTTGTTGGCCGCGTCGCCGGTGTAGGTGTTGCCCCGGGTCGGGTCCTTGAGCTGGTACGTGGAGCCGGAGAGCGTCGACTCCAGCGGGACGGTGCCGCCGTAGAGCGACTGGCCGTCGCCGGTCGCGGTCTCGATCGCGTCCCAGGCGTCGATCTGCGTGCCGGTACGGGCGTCTACCAGCACGGTGCGGGCGACCGGGTTGCCCAGCGAGTCCTGCCCACTCGCGGTGGTCTGCCAGGCCAGCCGGGGTGTGCCGTGCAGCGCGTCGATCACCAACTGCGGTGCTGCCTCGGTTTGTTGGACAGTCTTGCCCTCCGCCTTGGCGGACCGGTTCAGCTCGCCGACGGCCAGCTGTCCGGCACGGTCGGCGGAGACCGAGGGCGTGGTCGAGCCGACGGCTATCGAGCCCGGCACCGCTCGGTCGGTGGACTTGGTCGCACCACCGGGTGCCAGATGGACGATCAGGTCGCCGCCCAGCACGGGCAGCCCGGCGTACGTGCGGTCGTACCGGACGTGTCGGCTGCCGTCCTGGTCGGTCACCACGTCCCGGACGGTCTGGACCTGGCCCTGGCCCGAGCCGTCCGGAGTGACGGCCGGGGCGGCGGCGGTGGTCAACGCGCCGGCGGCCAGGGCGACCACGGTGGCGACTGCGGCGGTTCGCATGCGGATGTGCATCGTGCTCCTCGGATCTCGGGGGCGCCGGACGGACGGAGCCGTGGGTCGGCTCGGTCCCCGGGCGGGATGCGATGAGACAGACTGCGAACCGGCAACGATCCGTCGGGCGCACGCGAGAGGGGGAGGCGCTGTACGTGTGAGGGCTGGAAGGGGCGGACGCTGCCGGGACGCCTTTCTACATGTACCGGTCATGTCGTGTCCATAGTGCGGACACGCGTCGCCCGCCCCGCCGGCCGCCTGTCAGACCGTCAGGGGCGAAGCCGGGAAGGCCTCCTCGACAGCCGTCCAGAGCCGGACCCGGCCGGCCAGCGCGGTGCGCACGGTCTCTGCGCACTCGTCCCACTTCTGCTGGTCGTCGCCGCACAGGTCGATCAGCATCTGCATCGCCATCGGCGTGTGCATCTCGCCGTCCACCTCGATGTGCCGGGCGAGGTAGTCCTTGAAGACGGTGAGCACACCGTCCGGGTCCTCGATCCGGATCACCTGCTCGAACATCTCCGGGATCAGGTCCTCGCGGCCGAACGCGAAGGCCGCCGCCCGGCAGTGCACCGGCGCGCTCTCGATGATGTCCCAGGTGACCGAAGTGAAGTCGGCCGCCGCCGACGGCACCTGAGCCAGCTTCAGCGCCTCCGGCACCGGGGTGCCGTTGCCCAGCAGCTCCAGGAAGGCCGCCATCGGCGCGGTGTCGGCGCCCGCCTGGCGCATGCCGTCCAGGTAGAGCTCGAAGTGGCTGATGAAGCCCTCGCCGAGCTCGTCGCTCTCCTCCACCAGCACGATCTCGTTGATCAGTCTGCGGCTCGCGGTCGGGCCGGTCGGCACCCACGGCACGTCCACGCTGGTCAGCTCGCGCTGCAGGCTCTTCAGCAGCGACATGAAGTCCCAGACCGCGAAGACGTGCCGCTCCAGGAAGGTGCGGACCCGGGCCTGGCTGTTCAGCTCGGCGTAGATCGAGTGGTCCACCACCTGGCGGCGGAGCGGCTCGATCGCCGCCTGCAGGCCGGACAGGCCCGGGTGCGTACGGTCCCAGCTGTAACGGTTGTTGGACATCTCTGCTCCCGGAAGATTCAGTGTTTGAGGACGGCGTGAACGGCGTGCCGGAGTTGATCCCCGCTGGGCTGGAGGGCCCGGTCGAGCTCGCGGGCGAACGGCAGCACGGCGCCGTCCGGGCGGGTGATCCGGCGAGGTGGTGCGGTCAGGCGGTACTGCTCGGCGGCCGTGGCCAGGATCTCTGCCCCGATCCCGCAGCTGCGGTTGGAGTCGTCGATCACCACCAGCCGCCCGGTCTTCTCCAACGAGGCGCCGAGCGAGTCCCAATCGAAGGGGTACAGGGTGCGCGGGTCAAGTACCTCGACCGAGATTCCCTGCTCTGTCAACTCCCTTGCCACTGCCAGGGCTTCGTGCACCAGATGGCCGACGGCGACCACCGTGACGTCCGTGCCGGGACGGTGTATCCGGGCCTGGCCGAGCGGGATCGCGGGCAGCGGGCCGGTGACGTCCTCCCGGACACCGAGCGCGGCCGCCGGGGCGAAGACCACCACCGGGTCCGGATCGGCGATCGCCGAGCGGAGCAGCCCGTAGGCGTCGGTGGGGGTGGCGGGCACCACGGTCTTCACGCCCATATGGGCGAACAGCCCGTACGGGTGGTCCGAGTGCTGTCCGGCCCAGCCGTCCCGGGAGCCGGAGCCCGGCACCAGGCAGGTCAGCGGCACGCTGGCCTGACCGCCCGTCATCAGCGAGAACTTGTGGGCCTGGTTGACCAGTTGCTCGAAGACCAGGAAGAGCAGCGCGGGGATCTGGAACTCGATCACCGGCCGCAGCCCGGCCAGCGCCGCGCCGACCGCCACCCCGGTGAAGCCCTGCTCGGAGAGCGGGGTGTCCACCACCCGGCTCGTCCCGAACCGCTTCTGCAGCCCGAGGGTCGGCCCGGCCAGACCGGCCCCGATGTCCTCGCCGAAGAGACAGACCGAGGGGTCCTCGGCCAGCGCGTCGGCCAGCGCCCGGTTCAGCGCTTTGGTGTAGGAGAGCCAGCTCATGCCACCGCCCCCGCCCGGGGCCGCAGCCCGCTCGCGTACAGGTGGTCGCAGGCGCCGGCCGGGTCCGGTGCGGGTGAGGCGAGCGCGAACTCCCTGGCTTGGTACAGCTGTTCGGCCACCTCGGCGTCGATCGCGGTGGTGTCGCCGACCAGCGCGGCGGCCCGTGCGAGTGGGTCGCGCTCGCGCCAGGAGGCGATCTCCTCGGCCGGGCGGTAGTCCAGCTTGATCCGCCGTTCCATGGTGTGGTGCCCCTCGAAGCGGTACGTGCTGCACTCCAGGAACTCCGGGCCGCCGCCCGAGCGGGCCCGGTCCACCGCCGCCAGCGCGGCTTCGCGGACGGCCTCGGTGTCCATGCCGTCCACCGCCACCGCCGGGATGCCGAACGCCTCGGCCCGGCCCAGTGCGCTGCCCGCCACCGCGACGGCGGCGGGCAGGGTGGTGGCGTAGCCGTTGTTCTCGCAGACGAAGACCACCGGCACCTGCCACATCGCGGCCAGGTTGAAGGACTCCAGCAGTACGCCCTGGTTGAGCGCGCCGTCCCCGAAGAAGCTGACCACCACCCGTGGCTCACCGGCGAGTTGGGCTGCCCAGGCGGCGCCGACCGCGATCGGCGCACCCGCGCCGACGATACCGTTGGCACCCAGGATGCCGAGCGAGAGGTCGGCCGCGTGCATCGAGCCGCCCCGGCCCCGGTTCAACCCACCTTCGCGGCCGGTCAGTTCGGCCAGCAGCCGGGCCGGGTCCGCGCCCTTGGCGAGCACGTGCCCGTGGCCCCGGTGGGTGCTGGTCAGCCGGTCCTCCGGCCGCAGCGCCGAGCAGACCCCGACAGCGACGGCCTCCTGCCCGATGTACGGGTGCGTGCCGCCGACGATGTCGCCGGAGGCGACCAGTTCCAGGGCCAGTTCCTCGAAGCCTCGGATCAACCGAATCATCCGGTAGCGGTCGGCCGGGGTTCGCAGGCTCACACGGCACCTCGCCAGATCGGCGGGCAGAACTCGGGGTCGGCGTAGTCCGGGCGCCCGTCGGCGGTCCGGCGGACCAGCACGTCGTGGTTGTAGACCACGGGGGTGCCGTCGGCCCTGGTGTGGGTGCGGTACTCGTTGGCGCCGTCCTGCAGGTGCAGCGAGACCGCCCGGCGCGGGATCTCGGCCAGGTTCGGGCCACTGCCGTGGTAGGTCCGGCAGTGGTGGAAGCTGACGTGACCGCGCGGGATCACCACCGGGACCTTGCGGACCTCGGCACCGTTGAACTGTGCGTTCTCGAGCAGCAGTTGTTCCAGCTCGCTGCGGTCGCGCTGGGCGAAGTGCCGGCTGGAGTCCTCGCCGGCGGGCCGCTCCCGCCAGCGGTGGCTGCCCTCCACCATGGTGATGGTGCCCATCTCCTCTCCGCAGTCGTGGAACGGGACGAACGCGGTGAGCATCCGCTCGGAGGTGCTGGTGGCCCAGTAGTGCCGGTCGAAGTGCCAGGGCACCTGGTTGCTCGGCTCGCCGGGGATCGGCGGCTTGAGGATCAGGGTGGCCTGGAACACCCGGATCTCCTCGGCGTCGGCCAGCAGCGCGGCGACGGCACCGAGCAGCGGCTTGCGCAGGATCCGCCCGATCGCCTCGCTCTCGTAGTGCACGTAGTCGTTGTGCCGCTGGACCGGACCGTGCGAGGGCTCCCAGGCCGCCAGATTCGGCGGGCGGACGGCCAGCGTGCGGTCGCGGTGGCCCTCGTAGTACTTCTCGGTGGCGTCCTGGAGGAGATCGAGCTCCTCGTCGGTGAACAGCTTCCGGGAGAGGTACCAGCCGCGCTCGGCGTACCCGGCCACCTCCTCGGGCGTCGGGAGCAGGGCGCGCTCGGCCTCGGTCAGTTCGAACTCGGTCATCGGTGCTCCTCAGTTGGCCGGGGTGGTGGCGTGCTGGCGTTCGACGGCCTCGTACAGGGCCCGGATGTTGGCGGAGCCGAAGGTGCCCGCGCCCTGACGCTCGATCAGCTCCAGGAAGAAGGTCCGCCGGTCGTGCGCCGAGCGGGTGAAGATCTGGTACAGCTGGCCGCCGTGGTCCTGGTCGACCAGCACGTTCAGCTCGCGCAGGGTCTCGACCGGGACGCTGGTGGCCCCGATCCGCTCCGGCAGCACGTCGTAGTAGGTCTGCGGGGTGGTGAGGAACTCGACGCCGCGCCGGGCGAGTTCGCGCACCGCGACGGCGATGTCGCCGGTGTGGAAGGCCAGGTGCTGGACGCCCGAACCCTCGTGCCGGTCCAGGAAGGTGTCGATCTGGCCCGGCGGGCGGGCGGTGTCCGGCTCGATCAGCGTGAAGGTGACCAGGCCGGACGGGCTCTGCACCACGCTGGAGTCCATCGCCTGGGCGCCGACCTCGATGTACTCGTCGAAGATCCGGGTGAAACCGAGCGCCTGCTCACAGAACTTCACCGCACCCGCCAGCTCCCCGGCCGRCACGCAGAGCGCGGCGTGGTCCAGGAACTGCAGCAGGTCGGCGGTGGCGGCGGGCTGCTCCGGCAGCGGTTCCGGCAGGGGGACGAACCGCAGCGCGACGTCGCCGAAGCCCGCCACCAGGCCGGGCGCCAGTGGCCGGGCACCGTTGCGCAGCGCCTGGTCCAGCGCGGCCGCCGGATCGGCGCAGCCGAGTGCGAAGACCGCCACCCCGTCACCGTGCCGGGCGACGAACTCGGCCACCGGGTGGCCCGGTTGCTCGGCCGAGCTGAGCAGGAAGCGGATCGCGCCCTGCCGCACCCAGACCCGGCGGACGCCCGGCTCGGCGGCGACCGGCGGCTCCAGGGCGAAGGCGTACGCCTCGACCAGGTAGGCGGCGAACCGGTCCGCGTCGGCGCAGTGGAACTCGACGTGGGCGATGCTCTGGATGCTCAACGGATCTCTCCCGGCTGGTGTCTGGTGGCGCGGGTGGACGGCGGGCCGAAGATCAGGCTGAGGTTGTGACCGCCGAAGGCGAAGGAGTTGGAGAGCGCGGCCCGAACCGGGCCGGTGCGCGCGGCGCCCCGGACGTGGTCGAGGTCGCAGGCCGGGTCGACGTCGTCCAGGTTGACGGTGGGCGGCAGTTCACCCCGGGCCACGGCCAGTACCGAGACCACCGCCTCGACCGCACCGGCCGCCCCCAGCAGGTGGCCGGTGGCGCCCTTGGTGGAGCTGACGGCGGGCTGTCCGGCGCCGAACACCTGGCGCAGTGCGGCGACTTCGGCCAGGTCGCCGAGTTTGGTGCCGGTGCCGTGCGCGTTGACGTAGTCGATGTCGCCGGGCGCCAGACCGGCACTGCGCAGCGCCAGGTGCATCGCGTCGGCGGCTCCGGAACCGTCCGGGCGAGGCATGGTCGGGTGGTGCGCGTCGGTGCTGCCGCCCCAGCCGGCCAGGTCGGCATAGCCCGCCGCGCCGCGGGCGTCGGCGTGCTCAGCCCGCTCGACCACCAGGACGGCGCTGCCCTCGCCGAGCACGAAGCCGTTCCTGCGGGCGTCGAACGGGCGGCTGGCCTGCCCGGGTTCTTCCCAACCCTGGGCGAGCGCCCGGGCGTTGGTGAACGCGGCGGCGATGGTCGGGTGCAGCGAGGACTCGCTGCCGCCGCAGACCACCACGTCGGCGTCACCGGCCCGGATCAGCCGGAGCGCCTCGGCAACCGCCTGGGCGCCGGCCGCGCAGGCGGTGACGGGGGCCGAACTGTAGCCTCGGGCGCCGTACTTGATGGCGATCCGGGCCGCCGCCATGTTGGCCAGCATGCCCGGCAGCAGGTACGGGCTGACGGCGGGACGGCCGCGCTCCAGGCGGCGGTGCGACTGCTGCTCGAAGGTCTCCAGGCCCGCGCCGCCGGTGCCCAGCACCACGGCGATCCGGTCCGGCGCGACGTCCCGGCCGACCACGATCCCGGCGTCGGCGAGTGCGTCGTCGGCGGCGGCCAGCGCGAGCAGGACGAACCGGTCCACGCAGCGGGTCTCGGTCGGCGGCAGCACCTCGCGGCCGTCGATCGCCGGGGCGATCCCGGCGGCCGGCAGCCAGCCGAAGGCCGGGTGGCCCTCGGGGACCGGGCCGATGCCCGAGCGTCCGGCGGTGAGCGCCTCGAAGACCTCGGCCGCCTTCCGGCCGACCGGGGTGACCAGGCCGAGGCCGGTCACGGTGGCGGCGGGTACCGCAGCGGCGGTCACCGGCCGGCCCGGGCGCCGGCCAGGTGCCACTCGCGGAGCAGGACCTTGCGCACCTTGCCGGTGGGCCCGAGCGGGATGCGGTCGTCCGAGACCACCAGTACCCGGCGGACGGTGGCGGCCACCCGCTCCTCCAGCGCCGCCGTCACCTCCTCGGTGCGGTCGGCCAGTCGGTCCGTCTTCGGGTCCAGCTGGAGCAGTACGTCCGTGACCACCCGGTCGCCCTCGCGGACCGCGACCACGGTGCAGTCCAGCACCTCGGGGCAGGCCGCGAGCACCCGCTCCTCGGACATCGCGGTGTGCAGCCGGTGCCCGTCGCCGAGGTCGACCGAGTCCACCGCGCGGTCCACGTGGTAGTAGTAGCCCTCCTCGTCCCGGTAGACCAGGTCGCCGGTGAGGAAGTAGCCACGCACCCGGGTGCGGTAGGTGGTGACCGAGTCGTTCCAGTAACCCAGCGCCAGGGTCGGGGACTTGGTGCCCAGCTCGCCGATCTCGTGCGGCCCGAGCTCGCTGCCGTCGGGCCCGAGCACCACGCAGTCGACGAAGGCGTGCGGGCGGCCGACGCAGCGGCCGTAGCGGTCGGTGTCCTGGCTGTGCGTGATGAAGAAGTGCGAGTGGCCCATCTCGGTGGAGCCGAGGCCGTCCACGAAGACCGAGCCCGGTGTGCGGACCCGGCCCGCGCGGGTGACGCCCGCCCGGGAGCCGGTGGCGATCAGGCGGCGGATGTGCGCCTCGTGCGCGCAGTCGCCGGTGTTCCACCAGAGCGCGACGCTGTCCAGCTGACGGCTGCTCAGGTCGTGCCTGGCCAGGTCGGCCCAGGTGGCGGCGAAGCCGATCACGCCGTGCGGCTGCCAGCTCTCCACCGCGTCCAGCACGCCCTCGCCGCCCTGGGCGGAGAGCAGTGCGAGCTGGGCCTGCGAGCTGAGCGCCAGATTGGTGATGATCAGGGTGGCGGCGTGCGGGGAGGGCAGTGCGGAGAGCATCCGCTCCGAACCCTGCGGGCGGGGCAGCGCCAGGCGGTGCCGGATCGCCGCGTACAGGCTGTCGTGCGAGTGCACCACGGCCTTGGGCAGGCCGGTGGTGCCGGAGGAGTGGGTGATCGCCACCGGGTCGCCGCCCCAGTGCCGGTACGGCCGAGGATGTTCTTGCCGAGGTACCCGGCCTCGTACGCCTTCGGTCAACACCCCGGCGGCGCGCAGCCGGTGGATGTAGCGGGCGGCCTTCTCACCGTCCAGGTTGGGGTTGAGCAGGGCGGGGATCGCGCCGAGCCTTGCCAGAGCCAGGAAGCCGAGCACGTGGTCGGCGGCGGCGGTCGCGTAGATCACCACCGGGTCGCGGCGGCCGATGCCGAGCCCGTGCAGGGCGGCGGCCCTGGCCCGGACCGCACGGTCGAGCTCGCGGAGGGTGAAGGGCTGCCAGGCGGCGTGGTCGTCGACCGGGGTGTCGAAGGTCAGCAGTGGTTCGTCGAGGCCCTCGCCGAGGGCGATCCGGGTGGTCAGGACGTTTCCTGCGCCGACGGCGGGGTCGTCCGCGAGTCGGGCCCGGATGCTGCGGATGCTCACGGTGGGTGGTCCCTCCCGATGGCCGGTGGCCATGCCGGTGAGATGAGCCGCTGGCGGACAGCGGCGGGGGATGAAGGAGGAGTGTCAGGCGGTGGTGCCGACCAGCACGGCCACGGCCCGGCCGGGGTCGGCGGGGTCGGCCTGCTCGGCGGCGATCACCAGCAGCTGGTCGGCGTCGTCGTCGGCCAGCAGCAGGGACGCCAACTCGAAGGCGTCCGGCGGTACTTCACCTGGCACGGCGGCCGGTGGGCTGGTGGCCACCACCGGTCCGGTCAGGTTCCAGCGGGCGGCCAGGTGGCCGAGTACGGCGTTCGGGTTGGACTGGAAGAACAGCAGCGGCGGTACCCGGCGGCCGCTGCCGGCCGCTTCGTTGATGGCCCGGGCGGTGCCCAGGTCACCGCTGTGGCTGGTGAGCAACAGGCCGGTACGGCCCGGTAGTTCGCGGCCCCAGGCGTGCAGGCAGCGCTCGGCGGCGGTCACCACCAGCGGGTTGAACGGGGAGTCGGTGAAGCCGGGCAGCCGGGGGAGCTCGGTGTCGCCGGGCTCCGGCCAGCGGCCCTGCGCGAGCAGACGGAGACCGTTCACGTCAGCGTGAGCGTTCACCTTCCCGGGACTGTTCGCGCGCTCGTCGCCGTTCGCCCCGTCGGAACCGTTCACGCGGCGGCCACCAGCAGCGCGGTGTTCGCGCCGCCGAACGCCGAGTTGAGGCTCAGTGCGTACCGGGGCCCGGCCCGGTACGGCCCGGTCAGCACCAGGTCCAGCGCGCAGTCCGGGTCCGGCCCGAGCCACCCCGCGTTGACCGGCAGCAGGCCGGTGCGCAGCGACTCGACGGTGACCGCGAGTTCGAGCAGGGCGGACGCCTCGAGGGCGTGCCCGTGCACGGACTTGCTGGAACTGACCGGCGGCGGGTTCGGCCCGAAGACCGTGTGCAGCGCCCGTACCTCGGCCTGGTCCGCCAGCGGCGAGCCGGTGGCGTTGGCGTTCACGTACCCGATCTGATCCGGCGTCAGATCCGCCCGGCCGAGCGCGGCCCGGATCGCCCGGGCCAGTCCGGAGCCGTCCGGCGCCGGACGGCAGACGTGGTACCCGTCGCCGGCCCGGCCCCAGCCCGCCAGCACGGCCAGCACCTCGGCGCCGCGCCGTAGCGCCACCGCCTCGGACTCCAGCACCACCGCCACCACGCCGTCGCCGAGCAGCAGCCCGCTGCGGCCGGCGCTGAACGGCCGGGCCTCGCCGTCCCGGGCCAGGGCCCGGCCGGCGTCGAAGACCGCGAAGGTGTCCGGCTCGACCAGGTAGCCGGCCGCGACCAGCACCCGGTCCTGCTGTCCGGCGGTGATCAGCGCTGCGGCGTCGGCCACCGCGGTGCCGGCTGCCACGCACGCGCCGGTGTAGACCCGGCCCGAGCCCCAACGCTCCTGCACGGGTGCGCAGCCGGCGGCGGTGACCGGGTCACCGTGCCGGGCCAGCAGGAGCGGTCCGTCGGGCACGCCCGCCTGGTCGGCCGCCTCCGCCAGTACCGCCGTGAGCGCTTCGCCGAGGACAGGGGAGCCCGGCGCCAGCGCGGCCCGGCGGGCCTGGCGGTGTGTCACATCGAAGCGGTCGACCGGGCCGAAGCCGGGCCTTCCGTGCGCGGCGGCGGCCAGCAGCGGGCCGATCCCGGCGCCGAACGCGGAGCGCACCCCGAGCCCGGTGACCGCCACCCGGACGCCGGTCACGGCTGCCCGCGCCCGGCCGGGCCGACCGCGGTCCGCAGCAGCTCGACCGCGTCGGTGACCGTACGGACCGCGTCCACCGCCTCGTCGGGCAGCTCCAGGTCGCCGTAGCGCTGCTCGAACTCGGCTATCAGCCAGGTGAGTTCGAGCGATCCGAGTTCTTCGTCGACCGCCTCGGCGGAGCGGTCGTGGAACTGCGCCAGTACGGTCAGCACCTCCGCCCGGTCGGGCAGCGGCGCCCCGGTCACGCCGGGGTACCGGCGGCGGCGAGCCGGTTGGCCACGTCGGCGGTGAACTGGTCGAGAGTCATCAGCGCGGTGCTCTCCATGTCGTCCAGGTCGAACTTCACGCCGTACTCCTCCTCCACCTGGACGGCCAGGTCGGCGAGCGCGAGCGACTCCAGGTCGAGACCGGCCGGTCCGAGGTCGGTGTCGCCGGTGGCCTCGGAGATGTCGTAGTTCATCTCGGTCAGGGCGGCCAGCACGAACTCGCGGATTGCGTCCTGCATCGGGGGCTCCGTTCAAGGGGTGGGTGGAACTCATAGGGAATGCCCAGGAATTGCCCAGGTACTGCCCAGGTAAGTGTGGCGAGCTCAGTGCTCGGCCGGCTCGGCCAGCGCGGCCGCCCGCAGCCCGGCCGGGTCGCGCAGCAGCTTGCCGGTGGCGGTCCGGGGGAGCACCGGGAGCAGGGACAGCCGCCGGGGCCGCTTGTAGCCCGCGAGTCGGTGCTCCAGCCCGGCCCGGATCTCCTCGGCCCCGGCGCCGTCGGCCGGGACCAGGTAGGCCGCGACCGCGCCGGACTCGAACACCACCACGGCTTCCCGGACTTCGGGCAGCGCGGTCAGGGTGTGCTCGACCTCGGTCAGGTCGACCTTGAGTCCGCCGATCGAGACCTGCGAGTCCCGTCGGCCGAGCACGGTGAGCAGGCCGGTCTCCCGGTCCAGTCCGGCGGCGTCGCGGGTGTGCAGCCAACCGTCGGACCAGCGGCTCGGATCGGTGAGCCCCAGGTACGGCGAGTCGGCCCGCCGGATGTGCAGTTCGCCGCCCTCGGTGCGCAGTTCGAGACCGGGGACGGGGCGGGTGCCGGGGTACCGGGTGCCCGTCAGATCGGTGGCGTTCACACCGAGTTCGGTCATCCCGTACATGGTCCCGAGCGGTACCCCGTACCGTTCGCCGATCGCCGCGGCCACGCCCGGTCTGGTCAGCTCGCCCGCGACGATGATGCGGGTGAGCTGGGGCAGCGGGCGCGGGGCACGGACCCCGGCGAGCAGTTCGGCGTGGAACGGTACGCCGATCACGGTGGTCGGCAGATCGTCCTCGGCGACGGCGGCCAGGATGCCGGCCGCCGTCATGCGTTCCGGCACGGTGAGCCGGACCCCGCTGTGCAGGCTGTGCAGCAACCCGCCGACCAGGCCCAGTACATGGACCACCGAGGAGAGCAGTACGGTCCGTGAGCCCGCCTGGGGGAAGCCGGGCAGAGCGCGGTAGCAGGCGAGCTCACGGAGCAGATCGGCGGCCGTCCGGCCGATCACCTTGGACGGTCCGGTCGAGCCTGAGCTCAACTGGACCAGTGCGTGCGGCGATCGGGCCGGCTGCCCGCCGGGCAGTGGGACGGCGACCGGTTCGATCTCGCTGAACCCGCGCAGCCCCGAAGCCGGGTGCCGGTCCGCCTCGACCAGTACCTGCGGGGTGAGCCGGTCCAGCGCTGCCGCCACCTCGTGTTCCGTCAGCCGGTGGTCCAACAGGCAGACCTGGCCGCCCAGCTGCCAGGCAGCGAGCAGGGTGCTGACGTAGCCGAGCGAGGGCGGCAGCCGAAGGGCCACCGTACCGCCGGGCGCGAGCCCGGCGGCGGTCAGTTGCGTCACCTGGTCGGCGACCAGGGAACGCAAGTCGGCGCGTGTCACCGGCTTTTCGAACCGGAGACACACTTCTTGACCGGGACCGGCCAATAGGAAGTGCTCGACCCAGCCTTCCGGTGCTTCGGAATGCGGGGGCGGAGAGCTGGGGAAACCGGTCAACGCCACTCCACGAATGGGGGAGACAAAGATGGCAGTCGGTTCACTTTCGGCGGGTTGGAATTCCGCGTTCCCCGACCCTGGCACAGACGATTGGATCGGGTCAAGGTCTATACCAATGAGGGATCGGGCACCTACGCTGCCGACCCGGGAGCGGCCCGCGCGCGGCCGCCCGGGAGGGTGGGGCGCCGATGGGTCCGCTGACGCTGCGGGAGATCGAGGAGGACGCCCGGGACCGACTCCCGGTCGCGGTCCGGGAGTTCATCGACGGGGGCAGCGACCAGGAACGTACGCTGGGGGGCAACCTGAGCCAGTACCGTAGCTGGGGCTTCCGCCCTCGGGTGCTGGTCGACGTCTCGGCCCCGGATCTGACGGTGGATCTGCTCGGCAGCACGCTGGCCGCGCCGATCGGGGTGGCGCCGATGGCCTACCACCGGCTGGTCGACCCGGCGGGTGAGACCGCCACGGCCCGGGCCGCCGGGCAGCACGGCCTGCTCACGGTGGCCGCGATGTTCGCCAGCCGGACCATCGAGGAGATCGCCGCCGCAGCCACCGGGCCGCTCTGGCTGCAGCTGTACTGGCTGCGGCAACGGGACGTGCTGACCGGGCTGGTCGAGCGGGCCGAGCAGGCCGGCTACCGGGCCCTGGTGCTGACCGTGGACGCCCCGAGGATCGGCCGCCGACTACGTGACCTGCGGAACGGGTTCGCCGTTCCACCGCAGGTCAGGGCGGTGAACCTGGATCCGGAGCTGATGACCGCCAGCGGCCGCTCGGCGGCCGGCAGTTCGGCGATCGCCGAGCACGCCAGGCAGCAGTTCGACACCACGCTCAGCTGGGCGGACCTGGCCTGGCTGCGCGAGCGGACCAGCCTGCCGCTGGTACTGAAGGGCATCCTTCACCCCGAGGACGCCCGGCTCGCGGTCGAGCACGGCGCGGCCGCGGTGGTGGTCTCCAACCACGGCGGCCGCCAACTAGACGGCGCGGTACCCACCCTGACCGCGCTCCCCGAGGTGGCCGCCGCCGTCCCCGCCGACTTCCCGGTGCTGCTGGACGGCGGCATCCGCACCGGCACCGACGCGGCCACCGCGCTGGCGCTCGGGGCGCGGGCGGTGCTGGTCGGCCGCCCGGTGCTGTGGGGCCTGGCGACGGGCGGCGAGGCCGGTGCGGCCCGGGTGCTCGGACTGCTCCGGGACGAACTCGAACACACCCTGGCACTGCTCGGCCGCCCCCGCCCCGGCGACCTCGACCGCAGTGCCCTCGCGCGACTCGGCGCCTGACCCGTTCTCATATTCCGTGCATTTCCAGTGAAAGGCAGCAGCGCAGTGGACAAGTTTTCCGACTGGGACTGGGAGAATCCGGATACGCTGGCCGTCCGGATGGAAGAATTCAGTGCCGGAGTGGCCGGCTGCGAGAAACTCGAACCGATATCCGGAACACTTCCGCACAGCCACCAGGATTTCCTCGACCTGGGCCTGACCGGAATCGAGTTCGCCGCATTCAAGACCGCGCACCCGAACGGTCTCGGCAGCGATATCACCGCACTCACCAGCCCCGAGGCCACGACCGAGCCTGGCACCCTCTACCGGGTCGACGGCGAACGCTGCTTCACCCAGCTCGACATCTCCCGGCCGCTGCCGTTCGCCGACGCCAGCGTGAGCTGGGTCTACGCCGAGCACCTGATCGAGCACGTGCCGCTACCGGTGGCGCTGGGCTGGCTGCGGGAGTGCCACCGGGTGCTGCGCCCCGGCGGCGTGCTCCGGATCACCACCCCGGACCTCCGGCGCTACCTGGCCGGCTACGTCAACGGTGACGGCTTCCTGGCCAAGCACCGGCGACGCCTGAGCATGCTCGGCTTCGGCCCGCCGATGCCCGAGCGCAAGGCGTTCCTGATCAACCAGATCTTCCAGTACTACGGCCACCAATGGATCTACGACCAGGAGGAGTTGGAGCACGTGTTGGGCGAGGCCGGTTTCGCGGCCGAGGCGGTGCAATTGTGCGCCTATCGTGAAGGTATGCACACCGAGATCGCAGATCTCGACACCGCCTTCCGCAGTGACGAGACGATCTATGTCGAGGCATACCGGCAGAGCTGACGAATGGTCACCTGGAACCCCATCAGCTCCCTTTCCCCGAACGGAGGTTGAGCGAAGCCATGCCGCTCGACCCGCAAGTCCTGGCCCTGCTGGCTCGGCGCGCCCAAGCCGGTACACCCCCCCTCTACACCCTGACCCTGGACCAGGCCGAGCCGGTCCACTCGGTCACCGAGCTGGAGATCCCCGGCCCCGGCGGTCCGCTCACCGTGCGGCTGTACCGGCCGCACGGCGGCGCCCGGCTCCCCGCGCTGGTCTATCTCTTCGGCGGCGGCTGGACGCTCGGCTCATTGGACACCTGCGACGCGATCTGCCGCCGGCTGGCCAACGCCGCCGACTGCGTCACCGTCTCGATCGGCTACCGGCGGGCTCCCGAACACCCCTTCCCCGCCGCCGTCCAGGACTGCCAAGCCGGCACCGGCTGGCTGGCCGAGCACGCCGCCGAGCTGGGCCTGGACCCGGACCGGATCGCGATCGGCGGCGACAGCGCGGGCGGCAACCTGGCCGCGGCCGTCACCCTGCTGGCCCGCCGCGAGGGCGGCCCCGCCCTGTGCCACCAGCTGCTGGTCTACCCCAACACCGCGTACCGGGCCGACACCGCCTCGGTCCGCGAGAGCGAGGACCCGCTGCTGTTCAACCGGCACTCGGTGGACTGGTACTGGGGGCACTACCTGAAGGCCGAAGCGGACGGCGAGGACCCGTTGGCCTCTCCGCTGCGCGCCGACGACCTGTCAGGGCTGCCGCCCGCCACCGTGATCACCGCCGAGTACGACCCGCTCCGGGACGAGGGCGAGGCGTACGCGGCCGCCCTGACGGCCGCCGGCGTGCAGATCGCGGCCCGGCGGTATGACGGCATGGTGCACGGCTTCTTCGCGATGGCGGGGGAGTTGACGGCCGGCTGGGACGCCCAGGACTGGGCGGCGCTGCGGCTGCGGACGGCTTTCGGGACGGACGGGCCGTCATGAGCCTGCGGCTGGACCAGCTGCACGGCTCGCTGGCCGACCCGCTGCTGGACTCGATGACCTTCCTGAACGAGATCACCGGCCGCCACCCGGAGGCGATCTCGTTCGCCCCGGGGCGCCCCTACGAGGGGTTCTTCGAGACCGACCGGGTGGCCGAGTACCTGGACGCCTACCTGGACCACCTGCGGGAGCGGGGTCTGACGGAGGAGCAGGTCCGCAGCACGCTGTTCCAGTACGGTCCCACCAAGGGCATCGTGGCCGAGCTGATCGCCCGGACCCTGGCCAACGACGAGGGCCTGACGGTGGCGCCACCGGCGCTGGTGGTCACGGTCGGCGCGCAGGAGGGCATGCTGCTGGTGCTGCGCGCCCTGTGTGCCGACCGGGACGACGTCCTGCTGGTCAGCTCACCCTGCTACGTGGGCGTCACGGGGGCGGCCCGGCTGCTGGACATCAGCACCGTGCCCGTCCCCGAGGGCGACCCGGCGGCGGTCGCGGCCGCCGCCCGGGCGCTGCGGGCCGAGGGCCGCCGTCCCCGGGCGCTGTACGTGGTGCCGGACTTCGCCAACCCGTCCGGGGTCAGCCTGCCCACCGCCGTGCGCCGGGAGCTGCTGGCCACCGCCCGGGCCGAGGGCCTGCTGGTGATCGAGGACAACCCGTACGGCTTCTTCACCCGCACCGGCCGCACCCGGCCGACCCTGAAGGCGCTGGACCGGCACCAAGTGGTGGTCCACCTGGGCTCGTTCGCCAAGACCTGCTTCCCCGGCGCCCGGCTCGGCTACGTGCTGGCCGACCAGCAGGTGGTGGCGCCGGACGGCAGTGTGACGCTGCTGGCCGACCAGCTGGCCAAGCTGAAGAGCATGACGACGGTGAACACCCCGGCGCTCAGCCAGGCCGTGATCGGCGGCCTGCTGATCCGGTACGACTTCCGGCTGCGGGCCGCCAACGCCACCGCGGTCGCCCACTACGCGGCCGGACTGACCACCCTGCTGGCCGAGTTGGAGCAGCACTTCCCGGCCGCCGAACGGGCCCGGCTCGGGGTGGGCTGGAACGAGCCGGAGGGCGGCTACTTCACCGTCCTCACGGTGCCGTTCCGGGCCGACGCGGCGGCGATGCGGCGGTGCGCGGAGCAGTACGGCGTGCTCTGGACGCCGATGGCCGACTTCTACCCGGCCGGCGGCGGGGAGTACCGGCTGCGGCTCTCCTCCAGCAGCCTGACCACCGGTCAGATCGGCGACGGCATCAAGAGGTTGGCGGCGTTCATTCGGGAAGAGGCCGAGTAGGGGCATGCCGAAGCGGGGCGGGGCCGACGGCCCCGCCCCGCTCGGTCGTGCCGGTCAGCGCACCCGCTCCGCGAACAGCCGGGCCGACCACCAGACCGCCACCACGGTGAGCACCGAGACGATCAGCAGGCTCTGCCAGACCGAGCTGTCCCCGACCTGTCCTGCGAACAGGGCCCGCATGCCCTCCACCGCCCAGTAGAAGGGGTTCCACTCGGCGATGGACCGCAGCCACTGCGGCGCCAGCGCCAGCGGCAGCAGCACGCCGGAGAGCAGCGCGATCGGCTGGGCCACGGTGTTCACCACCGGGGCCAGCGCGGCGTCGCTGCGCACCAGCAGGGCGATGCCGTAGGAGATCGCGGAGGTCATCAGCGCCAGCAGGGCCATCAGGAGGTAGGCCAGCAGCAGGTCGAGCGGGGCGACCGAGAGGCCGAACGGCAGCGCGAGCAGCGTGATGATGACGGCCTGCACCATCAGCGCCAGCACCTCGCGCAGCGCCCGGCCGAGCAGCAGCGCCAGCCGGCTGACGGGGGTGACCCGGGAGCGTTCGATGATCCCGGCCCGCAGCTCGCCGAGCAGGCTGAAGCCGGTGAACAGGCCACCGAAGATGACCAGCACGGCGAGCAGGCCGGGCACGTAGATGCGGTACGCCTCTTCGTAACTCCCGGCCCCCAGCACCTGCTTGAGCAGCGGCGCGAAGAGCAGCAGGTAGAACAGCGGCTGGACGACGCCGACCACCAGCCAGACCGGGGTGCGGACCATCAGCAGCACCTGACGCTGGAAGACCAGCCAGGTGTCACGGGCGAGTTTCATGGGGCGGGTTCTCCGGCTTCGGGCTAGCTGCAGGGCAGCTTCAGGCGAGGGAGCGGCCGGTACGGGCCAGGAAGACGTCGTCCAGGCTGGGGCGCTGGAGCTGGATGGTGGCAGGGGCCACGCCCGCGCCGTCCAGGGTGCGGAGCAGCTGCGGGATGGCGGAGGCGCCGTCGCGGACGTAGAGCCGCAGCCCGCCGTCCTCGGGCGTCTCCAGCCGGTGCAGGGCGGGTTCGCCGCGCAGTGCGCCGGCCGCCTTCTCCACGCTGTCGCCGTCGGTGAGGCCGACCAGCAGCACGTCACCGGAGATCTCCTGCTTGAGCTCCTCCGGGGTGCCCTCGGCGACGATGCCGCCGTGGTCGATGATGCCGATCCGGTCGCAGAGCGCGTCGGCCTCGTCCAGGTAATGGGTGGTCACGAAGACCGTCATGCCCTCGCCGCGCAGCCGCCGGATCTCCTGCCAGACCTGCGCCCGGCTGGCCGGGTCGAGACCGACGGTCGGCTCGTCCAGGAACAGCACGCCGGGCGAGTGGATCACGCCGAGCGCGATGTCCACCCGGCGGCGCTGGCCACCGGAGTAGGTCTGGCACGGCCGGTCGGCGAACTCGCCCAGCTCGAAGGCGGTGATCGCCCGCTCGGCGCGCTGCCCGGCCTCGGCCTTGCCGATGCCGTGCAGCCTGGCCTGGTGGACGAGCTCCTCCCGGCCGCTGACGGTGTCGGTGGTGCCGCCGCCCTGGGCGACGTAGCCGATCCGGCGGCGGACGCCGGCCGGGTCCTGCCGCAGGTCGGCGCCCGCGACGGTGGCCTCGCCGCCGTCCGGGCGGATCAGGGTGGCGAGCATCCGCAGGGTGGTGGTCTTCCCGGCGCCGTTGGGGCCGAGGAAGCCGTAGATCTCACCGGCGGCGACGCTCAGGTCGAGGCCGGCGACGGCGTCGACCGTGGTGGCCTGGCGGCCCTTGCGGGACTGGTAGGACTTGCGCAGCCCCGTGGTCTCGATCAAGCCGGAACTCCCGTACTGGGGTGGGCTGTCAGGGGAAGGCCCGCGCTGTGGGGCGCCCGCTCCGGGCGCCGCGACCGGGCACTGCGAGTCACCCTAGGGTCTGGGCAGGGTCCGGAACAATGGTCTGGACCATCGGGTTTTCGCGCCGGGCGGCCGTGGCGGCCAGCAGTTCAAGGCGGTCAACTGCCGTGCGTGCGCCACCACAATGGTCTGGACCATCGGGTTTTCATCGGGTTTTCGCGCCGGGCGGCCGTGGCGGCCAGCAGTTCAAGGCGGTCAACTGCCGTGCGTGCGCCACCCTTCGCCCGAAGTTCCGCGCCGAGCCGCTCGGCCCCGGCGCGCAGGGCAGGTCCGTCCAGCACCCGGCGCAGGGCCTGGGCGATCTCCTCGGGCCCGGCCTGCTCGAAGGAGATCCGCAACCCGGCTCCGGCGGCGGCCACCCGGGCCGCCACCAGCGGCTGGTCGTGCCGGATCGGCGCCAGCACCGGCGGTACGCCGTACGTCAGGGCCTCCCCGGTGGTGCCCAGGCCGCCGTGGCCGAGCACGGCCGACAGGCTGCCGCGCGCCAGCAGCTCCAGCACCGGCGCCCGCTCGACCGTCACCGCCTGGGCCGGGAACGCCGGCCAGAGCTCGCGCGGTGCGACCACCACCGCCTGTACGTCGGGGCCGAGCCGGTGCAGGGCGGCCGCCGTCCGGCGCAGGAAGTCGGCGGTCACCTCCTCGGCCAGCGTGCCCATCGAGACCAGCACCTGACGGTGGGTCGGATCGAGCCGCTCCCAGGGGAAGTCCGGCTGGGCCGGACGGTCCGCCAGCACCGGGCCGACCAGCGCGTACTGCTCCGGGTGCGGGCCGCCGGCCAGCACGTCGCTGGTCAGCGCCAGCACCAGGTCGGGGGAGAAGCGCGGGTCCAGGTACGCCCCGGCTGGCAGGCCGGCCCGCTGCCACAGTCCGCGCAGCCGCTCCTCGATCCACGGCTCCAGCTCGGCGAACGGGCGGCCCAGCTCCATCAGGCCCGGGGCCAGCGAGGCCCAGGGCAACCCGTGCCGATGCGCCGTCAGGGCGCCCGCCGGAGTGTGCTGGTCCACCACCAGCACGTCGGGCCGCCAGCTGCGGACGGCGGAGCCCAGGGCCTTCGCGGTGAACCGCGCGTACGGCACCACGAAGCCGTCCCAGAGCGAGTGCACCGCCGCCAGGCCCGAGCCGCCCTGCGGGCGGAACAGCCGGGAACCGGTGCCGAGAATCCCACTGCCCGGGTCCAGCAGCGAGCGAAGCACGGGCTCCGAACCGGTCCAGACCACCTGGTGGCCACGGTCCAGCAGCTCGCGGCCTAGACCAATTGTGGGAAATACGTGGCCGGTCAGCGGTGGCACGACGAGCATGAACCTGCTGGTCAAAGGGGTATGACGCACCATCAGGGAGGTCTCCACCTGCTCGGGGTCGCCCGCGTCGGAAGCGGAACGCATCTTGTGCGGTGCGCGGGGCGTGGGAATACTAGCCCGGGTGACCGCACTGGAGGCAGTGGCCGTCCATCTGCCAGACCGTGCTGTGCCCATCGAGGCGGTCGGGGAGCGGATCGGTCTGACCCCGCGCCAACTCAAACTCTTCCGCCGCTTCCACGGCCTGGACCAGGTGCGCCTGGACCCGGACGGGACGCTGCTCGACCTGCTCACCGGCGCCGTCGGCGCCCTGACCGAACTCCGGGGACGGGAACACCAGGTCCGGTACGTGCTGCACGCCCGCAGCATGCCGGTCTCGACGCCCTACCCGGCCAACCCGCTGCACGAACTGCTCGACCGCTTCGGCCTCGGCCACGCCAACGCCTTCGCGGTCACCCACCACGCCTGTGCGGCAAGCCTGCTGGCCATCGACCTGGCCGGCAGACTGCTCGCCGCCGAACCCGACCCGGAGGCACTGGTCCTGGTGCTGACGGGGGAGAAGACCTTCACCCGGGACGCCCAACTCGTCCCGGAGACGGCCGTCTTCGCCGAAGGCGCGGCCGCCTGCCTGGTCCGGGCCGGTGGCGGCCGGGACGAGGTGCTGTCGTACGCCGTCCGGCAGCTCGGCGAGTTCGACGGTCGGCTGGCCGAGGACCCGGAGCTGATGGCCGGGTACCAGCGGGCCTACCCGGAGGCGATGGCCGAGGTGATCCTGCGGGCGGTCGACCAGGCCGGACTCGGGCTGGACGACATCGCGCTGATCCTGCCGCACAACGTGAACAGCATTTCCTGGCAGCGGCTGTGCCGTCGGCTGGGCTACCCGGTGGAACGGGTGGTGCTGGACAACGTGGCCTCGGTCGGGCACAGTTTCGCCGCAGATGCTTTCATCAATCTTCACACCGCCACCGCGCGAGGCCTGCTCCGGCCAGGTGACCGCTACCTGATCGCGGCCTCCGGTCTCGGCGCCACCTTCTCGGCGATGACCGTCCGCCACTGACCGTCCGCCACTGACCGTCTTCCACTGACGTGCCGTCAGTTCTCCTCTCCGCCAAGCCGGTTCCGGCTCTGCTGTCCGAGCCGTGCCATGCCCGATGGGACGTACCACCGATGGACGACACCACCCTGCAGACTGATCCCGCCCTCCGTGGCCGGGTGCTGACCAGCATCGGCACCCTGCTGCCCCGGGTGCTGAAGAAGGAGCTCACCGAAGTCCCGGAGAACGCCTGCCTCTTCGACGACCTCGGGCTCACCTCGGCCGGCACGCTGGAGCTGATCCTGGAGCTGGAGGAGGCGCTGGACATCCAGGTCGACGTCGAGCAGATCGGCGAGGACGACCTGCGCTCGGTCGCCAGCCTGGCCGACTTCGTCGCCGGACACACGATCGCCGAGGACTGACCGGAATGCACCCGCACCCCGCCGGGCCGTACCTCCGGCCCGGCGAAGGCGGACTGCGGATCAGCCGGGTGCTGGCCCAGGAGTTCGACGGACACTCGGAGGCCGCGCTCGACCCGGACCTGCGGGTCTTCGCGGGCGACCTGGCCCGGCCGTACGGGCTGCCGCTGCGCGAGGACCTGCTCGAGCAGGGCGTCGGCCACGCGTACGGCGAGATGGGCGAGGCGCTGATCGACCGGCTCGGCCTGACCGGGGACCAGCCGGTGGAAGCGGTTATCCCTCCCGAACGTAGCCAACCAGCCATGCCCTGTCCAACCCGGCCGGGCTGTCACGCTCCATCTGGCGCGCCGCTGTCCCGGGCAGCCGCTCGCCTTCGCGATCGGCGACCAGGGATCGGCCGCGCCGTTCACCGCGCTGCGGATCGCCGACCAGTACGCGCGGACCGGCGGCTGCCGGCGGGCCCTGGTGCTGATCCTGGAGCAGAGCGCACTGCACTACCGGCCCGCCGGTCCTGTGACGCTGCCGAGGCGGCATCGGGGTGTGCTTCTGCTGCTCGAACCAGCCCTGGAGGGACAGGAAATGACGATCAGTCAGATGCGTGGCCCGGCCGTCCGGCCGTCGGGCCATCCGGACCAGCCGCTGACCGGCCCCTGGTCCG
Source organism: Kitasatospora sp. Root107 (assembly GCF_001424875.1). GTDB lineage: Bacteria > Actinomycetota > Actinomycetes > Streptomycetales > Streptomycetaceae > Kitasatospora. Next base: position 75,320 of record NZ_LMCT01000040.1, read on the forward strand.
AGGTGGCCGGCCTCACCGGCCCGCTGCGGGTGACCGACCTCGACGAGCAGTTCGGCCGCCGGTCGACGCTGGACCAGCCGGCCGTCCGGTGAGCATCGACACCGTCGCGCTCTGGGTGATCCCGACCGACCAGCCCGCGCCGGTGGTGGACCGCCTGCACCGGCTGCTCGACCCGGGCGAACGTGAACGGGCCAGGACCATGCCGGACCCGGCCCGCCGGGCCAGGTTCGTGGTCGGCCGGGGCGCGGTCCGGCTGCTGGCCGCCCGGCCGCTCGGGCTGCCACCGGCCGAGTTGGCCTGGCGCCGGGGCCCGCACGGCAAGCCCGAGCCGGTGCACAACCCGACCGGCGTGCAGTTCAGTTGGTCCGGATCAGGGTCGCTCGCGGTGCTCGCCGTCGCGCACGGCCGGCCGGTCGGCGCCGACGTCGAGGAGCTGCCCGCCGAACGGGTCGCGGTCCGGGTGGCCGACCGGTACTTCCCGCCCGAGGAGGCCCGGTTCGTCGCCGACGGGCCGTCCGGGCAGCACCGTTCGGCCCGGTTCGCCCAGCTCTGGTGCCGCCGGGAGGCGGGGGTGAAGGTCTACGGCGGACGGCTCGCCCAGGGCCTGCCGCTCAGGCTGGCCGGCCGCAGCCCGCTGCGGCTGGCTGCACTCAAGGGCCTTTCGCCGAGCCCCTGTTGGATCCGGGACATCAAGGTGCCCGGACCTTTCCGGGCCGCCGTCGCCCTGGCCGGACCGGCACCCTTCCTGGTCCGCCGCCGGACCTGGACCCCGCATGCCCCACTCGGCCTCGAACCGCCCGACCTCGAACCATCCGACCTCGAACCCTTCGAGCCACTCGAACCAGGAGCAGCCGATGACTGATCTTCACCCGTCGGGAGCGGCCACCCTGCTGCCCACCGACGTACCCGGCGTGGTCCTCTACTCCGGCGCCTTCGAGACACTGATCGCCGACCTGCGGCTGGGGATCGAGGTACTCGGCGCCGACGAACCCTTCGAGCGGATCGCCGTCCCGCCGGTGATCTCCCGCGCACTGGTCGAGCGGGCGGGCTACGCGAAAGCCTTCCCGCACCTGCTCGGCACGGTGCACAGCTTCACCGGCACCGCCGCCGAGTGGGGCGAACTCTCCGGCCGCCCGGACTGGCACGCCACCCAGCAGATCGGCGACGTGGTCCTGCTGCCCGCCGCCTGCTACCCGCTCTACGCCACGCTGGAGGGCCGGGAGCTCACCGAGCCCGTCAGGTTCGCCACCTCCGCGTACTGCTTCCGGCAGGAGGGCAGCCACGAGCCGGGCCGGCTGCGCAGCTTCCGGATGGCCGAGTACGTCACCGCCGGAAGTCAGCAGCACTGCGAGGACTGGCGGACGCGCTGGCTGGACCGGGTGGCCGACTGGCTGACGGCACTGGACCTCAAGGCCACCGTCGAGGTGGCCGACGACCCGTTCTTCGGCCGGGCCCGCAGGATCTTCCAAGCCGCCCAGCGCGCCCAGGAGTTGAAGTACGAGCTGCGGGTCGAGCTGGCCGACGGACTGGTCCAGGCGATCGCCTCGGCCAACTGCCACAAGGACACCTTCGGTACCGCCTTCGGCTTCACCGCCGACGGCGAGCCGGGGCACACCGCCTGCGCCGCGTTCGGGCTGGAGCGGATCGCGCTCGCGCTGATCCACGCCCATGGGGAGCACCCGGCGCAGTGGCCGGCGTCCGTCCGGCTGGCGCTGACCGGGGGCCTGGGCCGATGACCGTGATCACGGTTCAGTACGACGGCGGCAGTTCGGGTTCGGGGCCGCTGACCTTCGGTCAGGACAACATGATCCTGTGCATCCGCCGGGACGACCCCGACCAGATCAACAAGCAGGCGGTCTGGCCGGTCCCGCCGGGCGCCGGGCTGCCGGAGGTGCTGGCGGTGCTGCGGCAGCTGGCCGAGCGGCACGAGTCGCTGCGTACCCGGTTCCCCTCCGACGGCCCCGGCGGCGGGACCCGGCAGGTGGTGCACGCCGCCGGATCGTTCCGGGTGACCCTGGTGGAGGCCGGTCCGGAGGGTGAACTCGACGCGCTGGGACCTGGCGGCGGACTTCCCGATCCGGTACACCCTGCTGACCCGGGACGGCCGGCCGGTCCGGCTGGCCGTGGTGGTCTGCCACTCCGCCGCGGACGGCGCCGCCACCTCCCGGCTGTTTGAGGAGTGGTACACGCTGCTCAGTGGTGGCGAACTCGCGCCGCCGAGCGCGCCCACCCCGCTGGAAGTGGCCGAGTCCGAGCGCACCCCGGTGGGCCGCCGCCGGGCCACCGCCTCGCTGCGGCACTGGGAGAAGATCCTGCGCACCAGCCCGCAGGCGGTGTTCGCCGACTCGGGCATCACCGGGCCGCCGGGCCGGGTGGCCACCCTGGCGATCCGGTCCCCCTCGGCCGCCGCCGCGTTGGCCGCCGCCGCGCAGCGGACCGGTGCCAGCCCGTCCAGCGTGCTGCTCGGCATCTTCGCCGCCCTGGTCGCGCACCGGGCGGCCCAGCCCAAGCTGGTGATCGCCGCACTCTCGGCCAACCGGCACCGCTCCCAGCTGGTCGGCTACGTGGGCACGCTGGCCCAGGACGCCCTGCTCGCCGTGGACACGGCGGCCGAGAACCTGGACGAGGTGATCGGCCGGACCAAGGCTGCCGCGCTGGCGGGCTACTGGCACAGCACTTTCGACGCCACCCGGATCTGGGAGCTGATCGAGGACGTCGCCCACCTTCGCGGCTCGCGCTGGGCCCGCCAGGTGGTGGTGAACGACCTCAGCATGACCATCCCGGACGCCGCCGCCCAGGCGCGCCCGATGCCATACACCGATCCGGAGCTCAGCTGGTACCCGGAGGAGGAGGTGCCGATCCGGGTGATGCTCAACATCTGGCGGGTCAAGGACTGCGTCGAGCTCTCGCTGCACACCTGCCCGCAGGTGTTCGACCGGGTGGACAGCGAACGGCTGGCGCGGGGTCTGCTGACCCTGGTCGAGGCAGCCGCGGCCGGCCCCGTGGCGCTGGACAGGCTGACCGCACTGACGGGCCTGGCACCCGGGGTGCGGGACGGTGAGTGGGAGTCGGTCGACGGCTCGTGGATCGACCTGGCCGCCGTCCGGGAGCTGCTGACGCACGCGCTCGGCGCCAGGGTCCGTCCGAGGGTGGCGGTGGAGAACGGGCGGCTGACCGCCCGGCTGGACGCCGGCCCGACCGCGCTCACCCCGGCCGGGGTGCACCTCGCGGTGCTGGCCGCCCTGTCGGAGCGGCAGACCGCAATGGCCCCGCAGTACTACGTGATCGACGGGGCCGTCCCGGCCGAAGGAAGCGGCCGGGACGGTGGGGTGACCGACTGGCAGGCCCTGTTGGGCTGAGCCGGGATCAGCCGTTCTGGGCGGCCCAGAACTCGTCGAAGTTCAGCACACCGTCCTTGCTGGTGTCGGCCTTGTTGATGAGCGCCTGGGCGACGGTCTCGGTGACGTACGGGTCGCCGAGCTCCGCCATCGCCTTGGTGTACTCGGCCGCGGTGATGAAGCCGTCGCCGTCGGCGTCGAAGCGTGCGAAGGCCTGCTTGGCGGTCTCGATGTCAGCCATGGTGGTACCCCTCCTGATGGGTCGTGGTGCAGGTACTTTATCGGCCCATCGGGAGAGGTCCGGACGCCGGACCCCCGGCCACGGCCCCCCAGGTCAGCGCGTCGGTCCGGGTCGGGGCAGCGACCCGGTCCTGGCCGGTCAGGCGGGGCGCTTGGCGTAGTCCGCGTAGCCCTGCCAGTCGAGCACCACGCACGCCTCGTCACCGACCACCCAGGCGTCGTGCCCGGGGGCGATGACCATCGCGTCACCGGGGGCGAACTCCTGCTCCTCCCCGTCGTCCATCCGGACCGTGATCCGCCCCGACAGGCAGTAACCGGTGTGGGCGGACTGGCAGCTGTCGGTGCCCGCGATCGGCTTCACGTGCTCGGACCAGCGCCAGCCGGGTTCGAAGGTGGCCCGCCCCAAGGCGACGCCGTCCATGTCGACCAGTGCCAGCTGCCCCTTGCCCGCCTCGAACGGGCGGACCTCCTCGGGCGTCTCCAGACTCTTCCGCAGCATGCCGGACATCGCGCCTCCTTCGGTGGCCGTCCGGACGGACTCTGCCGTGGGGAGGACGGCCCTCCTCCCCACGGTACGCCGCCTGCGGGACGCGCTCCTGCTCGTGCCGGGGCCCCCGTGCGACGGCCCCGGCCACCGCCGTCGGCCGGCCTCGGGTGCGTGGATAGAGTGGCGGCCATGATCAGGCATCTGGAGTTCGAACGGCTGCACAACTTCCGTGACTTGGGGGGATACCGGACCTCGGACGGCCGGGAGACCCGGCCCGGGCTGCTCTACCGCTCCGACTCGCTGGGCAAGCTGGCGGGTGAGGATCTGGCGCGGTTCGAGAAGCTGGGCGTGCGGACGGTCATCGACCTGCGCTACCCGTGGGAGATCGAGCGCAAGGGCCGGGTGCCCGAGCTGCCCGGGCTCGGCTACCACAACCTGAGCATCGAACACCGCCCTTACGACCAGGCCGCGTTGGGCCCCGAGGTGGACCCGGCGGTGTACCTGGCCGAGCGGTTCGCCGAGGTGGCCTCGGACGGGGTGGCCGAGATCCGGGCCGCCCTGCAGGTGATCGCCGACCCGGCGAACGGGACGGTGGCCTTCCACTGCGCCTCCGGCAAGGACCGCACCGGCATCGTCGCCGCCCTGGTGCTCACCCGGCTCGGTGTGCCGGAGCAGACGGTGGTCGAGGACTTCGCGCTCACCGGGCTCGCCACCGAGCGGCTGGTCGCCGAGTGGCACGCCTCCTATCCCGACCTGGTGATGAAGTGGCCCGGCTACGGCCGGGCGCCCGCCGAGCTGATGCGACGTTTCCTGGCCGACCTGACCGAGCAGTACGGTTCGGTCGACCGCTACATCACCGAACAGCTGGGCCTGGGCGAGGAGTTCACCGCCGCACTGCGGGCCAAGCTGCTGATCTGATCGGGCGCCTACCGCCGGACGGCCCGGTCGAGGGCTGCCGACAGCACCTGCGGAGCCTCGGCCAGCGAGGGCCCGTACCAGGTCAGGTGACGCCCACTCAGCAGCGCCGTCGGAATGCCGGGGAAGGCCTCGGGCCCGTCCTCGGCGGTGAAGCGGTACGGCTCGTCCGGCAGCACCACCAGCTCCGGGCGGGCCGCCAGCAGCTCACCGATCGGGATCGCCGGGTACCGCTCCGGGTGCTCGGCGTGGATCAGCCGCACGCCGAGCCGCCGCAGTACGTCCCCGGCGAAGGTGTCCCGGCCCAGCACCATCCAGGGTCGCCGCCAGATCGGCACCACGGCCCGGGTCGGCGCCCGTTCGGGCAGCGCCTGCCAGGCCAGTTCGGCGGCGTCCAGCCAGTCCGGCCTGGCCAGCCCCAGATCGCCCGTCAGCAGCTGCGCCAGCTCGCCGAAGGCCTGCGGCAGCGTCCGCACCTCGGTGACCCGGACGGACAGCCCGGCCGCGCGCAGCGCCGCCAGGTCGACGGCCCGGTTCTCCTCCTCGTTGGCCACCACCAGATCCGGCCGCAGCGCCACGATCCGCGCCAGATCCGGATTCTTCGTCCCCCCGACCCGCGCCACCGTCAGATCTCCGGGCTCGCTGCACCAGTCGGTCACCCCGACCAACAGCTCCCGCCCGCTCACCGCGATCGCCTCGGTGAGCGAGGGCACCAGCGACACCACCCGCATCGTCATCCGGCCACGCTACCGCCCGGGCTCTCCCGGATGGGGCCGAGGGAGACGGGACTGTCACAGGGCCGCCACCAGGGTGAACCAACCGCTGGTGGTGGGCGTGGCGGGTCGCCGGGTGGGTACCCGGAAGGTCATGGGACTCATTCGCAGGCGCCGCCGGCAGGACTCCGTACCCGAGCCGGCCGGTGAGGACGTGGCGGGCGAGCTGGCCGCGCTCGCCACCGAGATGGAGCGCGACCTGCCGGAGGCGAGCCCGGCCGTTCGGGAGGCGTGGTACCGGCGGAAGGGCGGGCAGCGGGCCAGGGAGCTGATCCGTACGCTGACCCGGGTGCTCGGGCGGAGCGGGCTGGTGGCGGCGAAGGGGGCGGGGTGGGGAGGGAAGGCACTGGCCGACCGCGCGGGCCGCGCCGCGGATCCCGATCCGCAGCCTGGCGACTCTGCGCGCGCAGCACCCGACGGCGGCGACCCCGGAGGAGCTGGCCGAACTGATCTCGCTCGGGGCCTGCCGGTCGTCGTCCGCGCTCGGGGCCGGGGCCGGGGCGGCGGCGATGCTGCCGGTGCCGCCCGCGATGGCGCTGGAGATCGCGGCCGAGACGCTCTCGGTCGCGGCGGTGGAGATCAAACTGATCGCCGAGCTGCACGAGATCTACGGAATGCCCGCCGTCGGCACGGTCGCCCAGCGAGCCGGTGCGTACGTCGGCGCCTGGGCCGACGGCCGGGGGATCGACCGGGCGGCGCTGATCCGGCCGGCGAGTCTGGCCGCGCTGGCGGTCGGCTCGCCCTGCGCAAGCTGCCCTCGCTGATTCCGCTGCTGATCGGCGCGGGGATCGGCGCCACCATGAACCGCCGGGACACCCGCAAGCTGGCCAACCAGGTCCGGGCCGACCTGACCGGACACAAGGTGCTCGACCCCGGGTACTGGGCGGCGGCTGCGCCCGCCGGCGAGCGGGCGGTGGAGGCCTGACGGTCAGAACTATTGACGGTCCGTCTAATAATCTCTAGCTTCTCGGGCAGAGGGGTGCGCCGTGCCCTTCGGCCAGCCCGAGGAGGAGAGAGCCGATGACCACCGCAGCCGGCCGCAGGCCGACCGTCAGGACCGCGCCCGAGGAGTGGCCGGAGGAGCGCCGCCGGACCGCCGAGCGGCTGCTCGCCTCCTCCGCCAAGGTCTCCTTCGACCCGCTCACCGAGGTGGACTGGGCCTCCCCGCCGGTGCCCGGCCGCTACTACAGCCCGGCGCACAACCTCTCGCTCTACGGCACGCCGCTCTGGGACACGCTGACCGAGGAGCAGCGGATCGAGCTCAGCAAGCACGAGGTCGCCAGCATCGCGAGCGTCGGCATCTGGTTCGAGGAGATCCTGATGCAGATGCTGCTGCGGCACGCCTTCGATCGCGACCCGACCAGCGCGCACGTGCAGTACGCGCTGACCGAGATCGCGGACGAGTGCCGGCACTCCGTCATGTTCGCGAAGATGATCTCTTGGATGGGCGTGCCCGCCTACGGTCCAGGGCGGCTGTCGCACGAGCTCGGCCGGCTCTTCAAGGCGATCTCGACGCACAGCCAGACCTTCGGCGGCACCATGTACGTCGAGGAGATCCTGGACGCCTTCCAGCGCGAGCTGATGAACGACGAGTCGATGCAGCCGCTCACCCGTCAGGTCTCCCGGATCCACGTGATCGAGGAGTCCCGGCACATCACCTACGCCCGCGAGGAGCTGGTCCGCACCAAGGTCGGTCCGCTGCAACGCCGTTGGGAGCAACTGTTGCTCGGCCTGGTGGTGCACCGCTCCACCGTCGGCCTGATCAACCCCAGGCTGTACGCGGCCGTCGGCATCGACCCGAAGGTCGGCCGCAAGGCGGCCCGGAGCAACCCGCACTGGCGCGCCACCAAGAAGCAGATGGCCGCCAAGGCGATAGACGTCCTCGACCGGGCCGGCTTGGTCGGGCGGACCAACCGTTGGCTGCTCCGGTCGGCCGGGGTGATCTGACGGTCGCTCAGGCCGGCATGGGAGATGCGCCGTTCGGTGGGGTCCGAGCGGCGCGGGTGCGGACAGGGGTGGTTGCGAGGTGCGGCCGGGTCAGGGTTCGACCCGGAAGCCGTGCCTGCGGCCGAGCCAGGACAGCGACTCCATGCCGGGCCTGCCGTCGGCGTCCGGGCCCTTGTATCCGAGGTTGAGCTGGAGCTGCCGGTACGCGTCGATGGTCACCGTCCCGTAGGAGCCGTCCACGAACGGGTGGGCCAGCAGCCCCTCGGATTCGAGGGCCTTCTCCAGGCGGAGCACCTGCGCCCAGGAGTAGGAGCGGTGGCCCTGTTCGGCCGGCGGGTCCCAGGACGCCGCGTGGTTGACCTGTCCGACGTACAGCACGTCGGGAGGCTCGATGGGAATCTCCGCAGTCGTGGATCCGGTGCCCTGGCCGTCCTGGTTCTGGTAGGCGGGGTCCGCGCAGCGGATTCCCTCCGCGAACCTGGGATATCCGTACCCGTAGACGTACGGGTCCCTGCGCTCGCGGGTGACCAGGGAGACCTGGTCGTTCCAGTTGCCTTCCACGGAGGTGACGGTGGTCTCGGTGTAGCTCACGACGATGCCGGTGTGCTCACCGCCGCCAGGGCCGAAGACGACCTGTGCCCCCAGCCCCGGGTACTCGGAGAAGCGACCGTTGCTCTTCCAAGCCTCGGTGGACTTACCACAGTTGTCGAACTTGCCGGGGAGCAGGCCCACCAGCCCGACCCGGTTGAAGATGCACCAGACGAAGATGTCGCACCAGGCGACACCGTCCTCTCCGAATTCCTTGCCGAACTCCGTCCGGTTGTCGCCGGTCTCATGGATGCCGAGGTACGACTTCGCTTTGTTGATGACGAGATCTCGATCGAACATGCCCGATGCTCCTGGTGTCGGCCCAGCCTGGAGGTGAGCCTTGTAGGCGCCGTTCGTGAAGGTGCTCCACTGCTGCCACCCGTTGCCGCCCTTGAAGATGGCGTAGGCGGCGGCAGCGTTCTTCCGGGGATCGTGCAGAGCTGACTCCACACGGAGGGTGTCGGGAAATCCGTAGGACTGGGGCTTCCGCAGGGCGCGGATCTGCCAGAGCCCGACGGACGGTCCCCACTTGTCGTCCACCAGCGTGGTGTCGCCAAGGGCGTCCGGGTTGCCGCTCGACTCCGCCATGGCCACGGCTGCGGCGATCCCGACGTCCTGACCCGAGAACCCGGCCTGTTCCGCCAGGGATCTCAGCTCATTGATGTTCACGGCTACTCCTTACCTGTCCGACGGATCCTTGACGATCCCGGGCAGCGACGAGAGCGGGAGATGAAGAGCGCCTTTGGGGGTGAGGCGGTCACCTGCTTCCACGGAATCAGCCGACGCCATGGCAGGCGCGCGAAACTCAGAGCACATGACGGGGAGGGATGGCTGGCCGCACCTGAGGGCGCGCCTGGATTACGGCCATATATTCACCGTGCGCCCAGGCGTGGGCGGATGCAACCCCTGAGCATCTCTTGAATGGTCAAGTGAACTCGCCGTCGGCTGCGGTGAGTTCAGATCCTGCCGTGCTACTGCCAGGTGGGTTCGAAGGTCGGGGCCGGCAGCGACTCGTCACCCTCCTCCTCGTCCTCCTCTTCGAGGGAGAACGCCGCGGTGGTGATCCGCCCGCTCAGCAGGTCGTGGAGGAACTCGACTGCCCCCACCTCGTAGGCCTCGTAGTACCAACTGCGTGGATTCCATGCGACGACGGTCCAGCTGTCCGGTTCCCCCTCGGTGAGCCAGCAGAGCCGGGCTCCGTTGTCGACACCGGCCCAAGGCAGCAGTCCGCCGGGCTCGGGGTGGAAGGGATACGGACACTTGTCGGGATTGCTCCGCCGGAAGGACCGTTCGCCGTCCAACAGCTGCCGGGCGCTCTCGACCAGCAGGTTGCGACCGCCGAAGGGCGTCAGCGGCGCGATGAAATCGACGAACAGGCCGGAGCCGTAACGCTCGATCAGATCCTTGAAGTCTGCGGGAAGCCCGAGCCCGAGGGCGGCTTCGACCGCCGCCCAGTCACCGTTCGCATGGACCGGGTTCGCGGGTGGCTGCACCAGGCGTATCAAATCGTCGATCGTCGTCATGGCGGAGAGTGTATGGAGCTCTCGCTGGGCGTTTCGTCGCTGACCCTTGGAACGGGTCGGCCGGCTGTTCTGGCTTGTCGGGGCGTTGGTGGGCATGCCGATGGCCCCGCTGTCGCGTCGGGTGGGCGCCGGGTTGCACGGCTCCGGTGGCGAGGTCTGCTCGTCGAGGTGCGTGTCGGTCCAGGCCAGTGGCGCGCGAGGCAGAGGTAGTGGCGGCGGCCGGTGGCGAGGAGCTGGGCGGCGGCGGAGAACAGCTGCAGCCGCAGGCGCTTGGGTTCCCATCGGCGGGCGGGCTGGGTGGGGGCGAGCATGGGTATCCAGGCGAGCAGGTCTGGACAGCCCTACTGGTGAAAGCCCGAGGCTAGACTCTGCCGCCGACAGCGGTTCGATCACGTGGGGGGAATCACGATGGTGACCAGGCGTGGCCTGTTGAGTGGTGCGGCACTGGCCGGGGCCGGTGCCCTGGTGGGCGTGGCGCGCGGTACCGGGGTGGCCGAGGCGGCGCAGCCGCTGAACACCCCGTTCACCCCGGTCTCGGTGCCGCACCTGGTGCAGGCCGAGCAGATGGTGCAGTACCAGCGGATGCTGGCGGCGGGTCAGCTGACGGAGGGTCTGGCCGGGCACTGGCCGCTGGACGGCACCGCCACCGATCGGGCCGACTCCGCGCACACGCTGACCCGTGGCGCCGGGACGGCCTGGACGAAGCTGCGGGCCGGCGGCGAACTGGGCTTCGACGGCACGGCCAACGCCTACTCGGCGACCACCTCGGTGCTGGACACCACCAAGCCGTTCACCGTCTCGGCCTGGGTCCGCCTGGCCGAAGGCGTCCCGCTGGACAACATCTTCACGGCGGTCAGCCAGGACGGTGCGCAGACCAGCCGCTTCCTGCTGATGTACCAGGACACGCCGGGGGCCTGGGTGTTCCGGGTACGTAGCGCGAACCAGGCCGCCAGAGCCGAGGTTGTGGCCACCACCGCGCCGGTGCCGGGCCGCTGGACCCACCTGGCCGGGGTCTGGGACAACGGCACCCTCCGGATCTACGTGGACGGCCGACGAGAGGGCAGCGTCACCGACACCAGCACCACGGCCTGGGCCGCCGACCAGGGCTTCAACATCGGCCGGGCCAAGTGGGACGGCGCCCCGGTGAACCGGTGGAACGGTTCCATCTCCGACGTCCGGGCCTTCGCCCGGGCGCTGAGCGATCAGGACGTCGACCTGATCAGTGGTCAGGCCGCCAAGCGCAACAACGTCTACCTGATCGGCGAGGAGGCGGAGGTGGTCTGGGGCGACCCGGGCGACCCGGCGGGCTGGGTCAACCGCTCGCGCTGCAACTCCTTTACCACCGCGGTGCTGCGGCACACCTACAAGTGGGCGGAGAACGGCAGCTACTTCACCCAGTGGTTCGGCACCGACCACCCGACCGCGGCCCGCTACCAGTCCCGGTTCGCCGGGAACGACGGCGGCGCCGGCCCGCACTTCAAGGCGGTCACCAAGGTCACCGACCTCCAGCCCGGCGACCTGGTCTCGGTGAACTACCAGGGCACCGTGGACGGCAACACTGGACACATCGTCATGGTCCGCGAGGTGAAGGGCGTGCGCACCGGCTGGATGGACCAGGCCGACCGGACCCAGTACGTGGTCGAGGTGATCGACTGCACCGCCTCGCCGCACGGCGTGTACGGGACCGCGACGTACGAGCCGTACCCGGACACCCGGATGGTCGACAACCTTCCGGACACCGAGACCCTCAACCGGGCGGGCGCCGGTATCGGGCACATGGTCTTCTACGCCAAGGCGGACGGCTCCTTCGGCGGCCACCGGTGGAGCGTCAACTCCGGCACCTGGCACCCGGAGACCGAGCACGCCATCACTGCCGGCCGGGTGGTCTGAGTAGTCCGGCCGGGTGGTCCGAGGGGACTGACCATCCGGCCGGAAGACCAGGCGAGCAGGGTCGAGTGCGAGTTGGACGATCTCCAGCCGGACGTGGTTCTGTGCGGGCGGGGGAGTCCGGTGTCGCGGGTGGCGCGGATGCGGTCCCCGGCCCGAACACGGCCGGCTCGGCCTGCAGCATCGCGACATCGGCGGGCTTCGGGGCGTTCGGGTCGTCTTCGTAGTCACACCTGGCGGAGGTCGGAGCAGTGCCGCGTCCGTCGGTACGGAGTGACGCGCGGTCGTCGCGGCCCGTACGCGGGTCAGTCCGCTGACGGCCAGGCCGACAGGTGGCGGGTGCTCTCGAAGTGTCTCGGCTCGCCGGTCACCGGGTCGGTGAACTCGAGGGTGTGGGCGAGGAGTTGGAGGGGGTGGCGGAAGTCGTCCGGGGCCGTCTCGGGCAGGACCTCGGGGTAGAGCGGGTCGTGCAGGATCGGGATGCCCAGGGCGCTCAGGTGGACCCGGAGCTGGTGGGTCTTGCCGGTCTCGGGCAGCAGGCGGTACCCGGCCAGGCCGTTGCGGTGCACCAGCAGTTCCACCACGCTGCTGCTGTTCGGCGGGCCCGGAATCTCACGGGCCGTCAGTTCGCCGCGTTCCTTCACCAGGTGGCTGCGCACCGTACGGGGCAGCGTCAGCTCCGGGTCGAACGGTGCGACCGCGCGGTACTCCTTGCGGACCCGGCGCTCGGCGAAGAGTAGCTGGTAGGCGCCCCGGTACTCCGGCCGCGCCACGAAGAGCGTGAGCCCGGCGGTCAGCCGGTCCAGCCGGTGTGCCGGGCTTAGTTCGGGCAGCGCCAGCTCGTCCCGGAGCCGGGACAGTGCGGTCTCCGCCACGTGGCGGCCGCGCGGCGTGACGGCCAGGAAGTGCGGCTTGTCGGCCACCACGATCCGCTCGTCCCGGTACAGCACCGTCAGCGGGAACGGCACCGGCACCTCCGGCGCCAGTTCCCGGTGGTACCAGACGTAGCCGCCCGGCAGGTACGGCGCGTCGGCGGGGAGCGGTCCAGCCACCCCGTGCACCGCACCGGCGGCGAACATCGCGTCGACCAGCTCGGGTGGCACCGGCAGCCGGTCGACCAGGTAGTCGCGCACCGTCGCCCAGCCACCCTCGACGGGCAGCCGCCGCCGGACCGGGTCGACCCCGCGCCGCTGCGGCAGCGGGGCGGGCGGTACGGCGGATCTGCGTCTCATGTCGAGCCAGCGTAGTCGAGTGGCCGACGGCGGTTCCGGCCCCGGGCCGGGGCAGAATGGGGACCCGGACACCGAGCTCGGGAGGCAGTACCGTGACGCGACCGGCCCAGCAGAGCGAGGAGTTGGCGACGCTTCGTCAGCTGCTGCGCACCCGCCCGCCGATGGACCGGAAA
>NZ_LMCT01000040.1:88485-89972 GCF_001424875.1 Kitasatospora sp. Root107
ATCGACCCGGTATCGACCCGGTCACCGGCGGCTGGAGCTTCTTCGCCGACCTGCGCAGCCCGAAGGGCGAGCAGCTCGCCGTCACCCCCTGGGCCGCGCTCACCTCGTACTGGCCCGACTTCGGCCGCCAGGTCAGGGTGCGCGGCCCGGTCGAGGCGATCGGCCGGCAGGACGCACCGCCCGCCGAGCGGGGCGTCGGTCCGGCCGGGCACACCGCCGCCGTGGTCGGCCGGCAGAGCCAGCGGCTGGGCAGCGCGGGCGAGTTGGAGTCCGCCTGGCGGCTGGCCGCCGCCGAGGTGGCCGCCGACCCGAGCGCCCCGGTGCCGGGCCTGACCCGGTACGTGCTGCGCGCCGAAGTGGCAGGGCGACCCCNGAGGTGGCCGCCGACCCGAGCGCCCCGGTGCCGGGCCTGACCCGGTACGTGCTGCGCGCCGAAGCGGTGGAATAGCGGTGGAATTCTGGCAGGGCGACCCCGGCCGACGGCACATCCGGCTGGCGTACGAGCGGGCCACCTGCGGGTGGGAGCGGGGGCTGCTCTGGCCGTGAGCGGCCGGTGGCCCGGGGGCGTCGGCGGGTGTCCGGCGCTCGTGACGGGGTGTCAGCGTGCGGTCGGCGGGCTGGGACGGTGGCCCGGCCGCATGCGATGATCGCCGTGTGCTTCGGGTGCCTGGAAGATCGGTCCTCCGGCGGGGCCGGTCGGCCGGACCAGCCTCGGCGCTGGCGGCTGCCCTGCTGCTGGTGCTCGGCCCGGCGGCCGCCCCGGCCGCCGCCGACGGCAGCCCACGGCGCGAGTTCACCGTCCAGGACGCGCGGATCACCGAATCCAGCGGCCTGGCCGCCAGCCGTCAGCACCCCGGCGTCTACTGGACGCACAACGACAGCGACGACGGCCCGTACGTCTTCGCCGTCGACTCCCAGGGCCGGACGCTGGCCACCGTCACCCTGCGCGGGGTCACCCTGCGGGACGCCGAGGCGATCGCGCTCGGCCCGGACAACCAGCTCTACCTGGCCGACATCGGCGACAACTTCAACGGCAAGTGGCCCGAGGTCTGGCTGTACCGCTTCGCCGAGCCCGCCCAACTGGGCGACCAGACCGTGCAGGCCACCCGCTACCGGGTCCGGTACGCGGACGGGCCGCGCGACGCCGAGGCGCTGCTGGTCCACCCGGTGACCGGCCGGGTGTACATCGCCAGCAAGAGCGACAAGGACAAGGGCCACCTGTACCAGGGCCCCGAGAGCCTCTCCTCCTCCACCGTGAACACCTTCAAGAGCATCGCCGACGTCCCCTGGGTCACCGACGGCGGCTTCTCGCCGGACGGTACCAAGGTGGTGCTGCGCGGCTACTTCTGGGCGAAGCTCTACGACTGGAAGGACGGCACCATCACCGCCCCCGAGACGGTGAACGTCCCGTTCCAGCGCCAGGGCGAATCGGTCACCTTCGCGGCCGACGGCGGCTCGCTGCTGTTCGGCAGCGAGGGCAAGCAGAG
>NZ_LMCT01000041.1:0-16785 GCF_001424875.1 Kitasatospora sp. Root107
AGCAGGTTGATGTCGAGAACCCGGTGCCACTGCTCGTCGTCGTTGTCCTCCACGGTGCCCATGGCGCCGATACCCGCGTTGTTGACCAGGATGTCGATGCCGCCGAGCGCTTCGGCCGCCGCCTGGACGGCCGCGCGAACGGACCGGTCGTCGGCGACGTCGGCGGTGTAGCCGCGCAGCGGGGCGCCGGCGCCGGACGGGTCGAGGTCCAGCACCGCGACGTCCGCGCCGCGTTCGCCGAGCAGTCGGGCGGTGGCCAGGCCGATGCCGGAGGCGCCGCCGGTGACCAGGGCGGTGAGCCCGTCGAGGTCGGTGGTCATGCCTGCGCCTCCTGGTCGGCAAGGTCGGCGGCCCAGAACGCGCCGCCGGGGTAGGTGTAGGTGTCGATGCTGGCCTGGTGCATGGTGGCGGAGAAGCCGGGCGTGGTGGGTGTCCGGTAGCGGCCGCCGGTCACCGTGGCCGGGTCGGGGAAGTGCTGGTGCAGGTGGTCGACGAACTCGATGACGCGGTCCTCGGTGGTGCCGGAGAGGGCGACGTAGTCGAACATCGACAGGTGCTGGACGAGTTCGCACAGGCCCACGCCCCCGGCGTGCGGGCAGACCGGGACGCCGAACTTCGCGGCGAGCAGCAGGATGGCGAGGTTCTCGTTGACGCCGGCCACCCGGGCGGAGTCCAGCTGGAGGATGTCGATCGCGTCGGCCTGGAGGAGCTGCTTGAAGACGATCCGGTTCTGCACGTGCTCGCCGGTGGCGACCTTGACCGGGCTGACGCCCCGTCGGATGGCGGCGTGGCCGAGGATGTCGTCGGGGCTGGTGGGCTCCTCGATCCAGTACGGGTCGAACTCGGCGAGGGCGTTCGTCCATTCGACGGCCTCCGCGACGTTCCAGCGCTGGTTGGCGTCGATGGCCATCCGGATGTCCGGCCCGACGGCCTCGCGGGCGGCCCGGCAGCGGCGGATGTCGTCGGCGAGGTCGGCGCCGACCTTCAGCTTGATCTGGGTGAAGCCGTCGGCGACGGCCTGCTTGGCGAGCCGGGTGAGCTTCTCGTCGGAGTAGCCGAGCCAGCCGGGGGAGGTGGTGTAGGCCGGGTAGCCGTCGCGCAGCAGGAGTTCGGCGCGCTCAGCTGCACCCTGCCTGCCCCTGACCAGGAGTTCCAGCGCGTCCTCGGGAGTGAGCGCGTCGGCGATGTAGCGGAAGTCGACCTGCGAGACCAGCCACGCCGGGTCGGCGTCGGCGAGCAGCTGCCACAGCGGCTTGCCCGCGCACTTGGCCGCCAGGTCCCAGACGGCGTTGACGACGGCGCCGATGGCCATGTGCATCACGCCCTTCTCGGGGCCGAGCCAGCGCAGCTGGCTGTCGCCGATCAGGTCGCGGTACAGGGAGCCGGGGTCGGCGCACAGGTCGGCGACGGAACGTCCGACGGTGTGCTCGCGCAGCGCGTCGATGGCGGCGACCTGGACGTCGTTGCCACGGCCGATGGTGAAGGTGAAGCCGTGGCCCTCGTGGCCGCCCGCGGAGGTGCGCAGGACGACGTAAGCGGCGGAGTAGTCGGGGTCGGGATTCATCGCGTCGGACCCGTCCAGCTCCCGCGAGGTGGGGAAGCGGATGTCGTAGGTGTCGACGGCGGTGATCCGCGCGGTTGTTGCGGACAACTCGGTGCCTTTCACGCGTTGATGAAGGTCTGGCGCTGGGTGCCGAGACCGTCGATGGTCAGCTTGACGGTGTCGCCCGCGCGCAGGTAGGGGGTACCGGGCAGGCCGAGGGCCACACCGGCCGGGGTGCCGGTGTTGATGACGTCACCGGGGTTGAGCACCATGTACTGGCTGAGATACCAGACCAGGTACGGCACGTCGAAGATCATGTTCTTGGTGTCGCCGTTCTGGCGGACGTCGCCGTTGACGGTCAGCCGCAGGCCGAGCGCCTGAGGGTCCGTCACCTCGTCCGGGGTGACCAGCCAGGGCCCCAGCGGGTTGAAGCTCTCGCAGGACTTGCCGAGGTCCCACTGCGCGGAGTACTCCAACTGGAACTCCCGCTCCGAGACGTCGTTGCTGATCGCGTAGCCCGCGATGTGGTCGGCGGCCTCGGCCGGGCTTGCCAGGTAGCGGGCCTGGCGGCCGATGACGACGGCGAGCTCCACCTCCCAGTCGGTCTTCACCGAACCGCGCGGGATCAGCACCTGGTCGAAGGGACCGACCACGGTGGAGGGGTCCTTCATGAAGACCACCGGCCGTTCGGGAACGGGCGCCCCGGTCTCTTCGGCGTGGTCCCGGTAGTTGAGGCCGACGCACACGACCTTGCCCGGGCGGGCGATGGGCGCGCCGGTCCGCAGGCCGGCCGTGTCGATGAGCGGCAGGGCACCTTTGGCCAGGGCGTTCCTGACCCGGTCGATTCCGTCCGAGGCGAGGAACGCGCCGTCGATGTCGGCGGTCAGGCCCGTGAGGGAGAAGACGGCGCCGTTGTCGTCGAGGACGGCCGGGGTCTCTTCTCCGGGTGCCCCGATGCGCAGTAGCTTCATGGCTTGATCTCCTGTCGTCGCGCGCCAGAGACCGAGGCTCTCCAGCCAACACATCGGATGAATCTGCAGTGCCCTGACCATACGAGCGATGGCCGCACCCTCGCAAGAAGTCCTCCGATGTTTGTGATCGCGACCAGTGTTCGAGTGCCGATCTGTGCAGCTCAGAGCGGATATGACGCGCTTCTGGAGTATGGCTCGGAGGTCGGGGTGTCACGGTTTGAGATTCATCCGAGGTTTCCTCTTGTCAGCTATGTTTCCGGCTCGTAAGGTCCTCGGTACCGCAAGCCGTCCGATGACTGCGGGAAGCATGGTCCCCCGGCCTCCCTCCTGGATGAGGGCCGGGCTTTCCCACCGTGCCGGCCCGTACCGGCTCCCTCCTGCCCCGGCAGTGGCACCGGACATCCCTCCAAGGAGATCAGCACCATGAAGCTTCGGTCCCCCAGAGTCGCGGCCATCGCCGCCACCGTGGTCGTCCTGGCCGGGTTCGCCACGGCCTGCAACCGCGGCAGCGACTCGGACTCGTCCGCCTCCGGCGGCAAGCCGGCGATCGGCATCGACCTGCCCCGCACGGACTCCGACTTCTGGAACTCCTACGCGCAGTACATCAAGCAGGAGACCTCGTCCCAGGGCCTGAACACCCTGCCGGTCAGCAACTCGCAGAACGACGTGACCAAGCTGGTCGCCAACGTCCAGGTCTTCCAGAACACCGGTGCCAAGGCCGTCGTGATGGCCCCGCAGGACACCGGTGCGATCGCCTCCACCCTGGAGGCGCTGTCCGGGAAGAAGATCCCGGTGGTCAGCGTCGACACCCGCCCCGACAAGGGGAACGTCTACATGGTGGTGCGCGCCGACAACAAGGCGTACGGCACCAAGGCCTGCGAGTTCCTCGGCAAGCAGCTCGGCGGCAAGGGCAAGGTCGCCGAGCTCCAGGGCTCGCTGAGCTCCATCAACGGGCGCGACCGCTCCGAGGCCTTCGCGGCCTGCATGAAGGAGAAGTTCCCCGACATCCGAGTGATCGAGCTGGCCACCGACTGGAAGGGCGACGTCGCCTCCGCCAAGCTCCAGTCCACCCTGGCCGCCAACCCCGACCTCGGCGGCATCTACATGCAGGCCGGCGGCGTCTTCCTGCAGCCCACCCTCGCCCTGCTCGAGCAGAAGGGCCTGCTCAAGCCCGCCGGGCAGAGCGGTCACATCGCGATCATCTCCAACGACGGCATCCCGCAGGAGTTCGACGCGATCCGCAAGGGCGACATCGACGCCACCGTCTCGCAGCCCGCGGACCTCTACGCCAAGTACGCCCTGTTCTACGCAAAGGCCGCCGCCGAGGGCAAGACCTTCCAGCCCGGCGCGACCGACCACGACTCCACCGTCATCCAACTGCCCAACGGCCTGGAGGACCAGCTGCCTGCCCCGCTGGTCACCAAGGAGAACGTCGACGACAAGACCCTCTGGGGCAACAACGTCGGCAAGTGACCCCATCAGCTCCCGTGAGCGGCGGACCGACACCCCATCCGCACCGCCGCTCACGGGGTCGACCTTGAAAGGACCCGCCATGGCGGACCCCAGCCCCGTCGGGGGCCCCGTCGTCGAGGCCGACGGGATCAGCAAGCGCTTCGGCGCCACCGTCGCGCTCAGCGACGCCCGTATCTCGGTCGCGCCCGGCGAGTCGCACGCGCTGGTGGGCCGCAACGGCGCGGGCAAGTCCACCCTCGTCTCGGTCCTCACCGGGCTGCAGAACCCCGACACCGGCACCCTGCGCTTCAACGGCGAGCCGGCCCCAGCACCCGCCGACACCGACGCCTGGCGCTCCAAGGTCGCCTGCGTCTACCAGCGTTCCACCATCATCCCGGCGCTGACCGTCGCCGAGAACCTCTTTCTGGGCCGGCAGAGCAGTGGTGCGCTGCGCCCGATCAGTTGGAAGCAACTGCGTAACCGTGCAACCGAGTTGCTCGCCGAGTACGGCGTCGAGGTCGATCCGACCGCGCGTGCCGAGGACCTCACCGTCGAGCAGCGCCAGTTCGTCGAGATCGCCCGCGCGCTCTCGTTCGGCGCCCGGTTCATCATCCTCGACGAGCCCACCGCCAAACTTGACGCGCGCGGCATCGAGAAGCTCTTCGACAAGCTGCGCTCGCTCCAGGAACAGGGCGTCGCTTTCCTGTTCATCTCGCATCACCTGCAGGAGGTCTACGACCTCTGCGCCACCGTCACGGTCTACCGGGACGCCCGGCACATCGTCACCGCGCCGGTCGCCGAGCTGGACCAGCAGGCCCTGGTGGAGGCGATGACCGGCGAGAGCGCCCGGGCCACCGAGCCCGCCTGGTCGGTGACGGGCCGTCAGCGCCAGGACGGCGCCCCGCTGCTGGAGGTCGCCGGGCTCAGCCTGGCCGGTGCCTACCGGGACTTCTCGCTGACCGCGCACCCCGGTGAGGTCGTGGGCCTGGCCGGGGCCGCTGCCAGCGGCAACGTCCGGCTCGGCGAGACCATCGCCGGACTGCACCGCCCGCAGACCGGCAGCATCACCGTCGCGGGCCGCCGGGTGCGCACCGGCCAGGTCCCCGCCGCCCTCGCGGCCGGCATCGGCTTCGTCCCCGAGGACCGGCACATCCAGGGCCTGATCCCGCAGCGCAGCGTCGCCGAGAACGCCACCCTGACCGTCACCGACCAACTCGGTCCGTTCGGCACGGTGCTGCCCTCGCGGACCCGGGCCTTCGCCGAGCGGATGATCACCGGACTGGACATCAAGACGCCCAGTGCCGCCGCCCCGGTGTCCGCGCTGTCCGGCGGCAACCAGCAGAAGGTCGTCATCGCCCGGGCACTGGCGACCGAGCCGCACGTGCTGGTCGCCATCCGCCCGACCAACGGCGTCGACGTCAAGTCCAAGGAGTCCCTGCTCGGCACCGTCCGCCAGGTCGCCGACGCCGGGAAGAGCGCCCTGATCGTGTCCGACGAACTCGACGACCTGCGGGTCTGCGACCGCGTACTGGTCATGTTCCACGGCCGCGTCGTCGCCGAGTACACACCCGGCTGGAGCGACGAACAACTGGTCTCAGCCATGGAGGGCATGGCCGGCCCGACCGATACGAAGGAAATCCATGTCACCCACCACTGAGGTCCGCGCGCTGTCGGCCACCGCCGTCCCCGCACCCGCCGAACCCCGCTTCCAGCTGGCCCGCTACCGCGACCTGTCCCTCGTCCCGGTCCTGCTCGTCCTGGGGATCATCGGGTTCGCGGTCTCGCCGGCCTTCCTGACCTCGGCCAACCTGCTCGGCGTCGGCCAGCAGGCCACCGAGCTGAGCCTGCTGGTGCTGGCCGAGGCACTGATCCTGATCGCCGGCCGGATGGACCTCTCGCTGGAGTCCACGATCGGCGTGGCCCCGGTCATCGCCATCTGGCTGGTCGCGGCCGACCACGGCGCGCGCTTCACCGGCCTGGGGCTGTTCCCCGAGTGGACGGCCATCCCGCTGTGCCTGCTGGTCGGCGCGGTCATCGGAGCGATCAACGGCTTCCTGATCCTCAAGCTGCGTCTCAACGGCTTCATCGTCACCCTCGGTGCGCTCACGCTGCTGCGCGGCCTCCAGGTAGCCGTCTCCCAGGGGCAGTCGATCGTCAACCTGCCCGGCTCCTTCACCTACCTCGGCCGCACCAGCTGGCTCGGCGTCCCCGCCGCGATCTGGATCTGCGGCCTGCTGTTCCTGATCGGCGGCAGCGCGCTCGCCTGGCTGCGCCACGGCCGCGCCCTGTACGCGATCGGCGGCAACGCCGAGGCCGCCCGCGCCGCCGGCATCCGGGTCGACCGGATCACCTGGGCCGTACTCATCGTCGGCAGCCTGCTCGCCGCCTTCGCCGGCATCCTCTACACCGGCCACTACGGCTCCATCTCCGCCGACCAGGGCAACGGCTGGATCTTCCAGGTCTTCGCCGCCACCGTCATCGGCGGCGTCAGCCTCAACGGCGGGCGCGGCACCCTCTTCGGCGCTCTCACCGGTGTGCTGACGCTCCAACTCGTGCTCAACGTCATGACGTTGGGCGGCGTACCTCCACTGTGGAACCAGTTCCTCAACGGCGCGATCATCATCGTCGCGTTGACCATCTCCCGCTTCGCCTCCGGCGAGAAGCAGGAGTGACCCGGCCGCGCAGTGAAGGAGGGACCCCACGATGGCGGTGACCGACCTGGCCATCGAGAAGATCAAGGACATGATCGTCTCCGGCACCCTGCAGCCGGGAGCCCGACTGCCCAACGAGGCCGACCTCGCCGACCAGCTCGGCCTGTCCCGGAACTCCCTGCGCGAGGCCGTCCGAGCGCTCACCGCGATGCGGATCCTGGTCCCCAGGCAGGGCGACGGCACCTACGTCTCCGGCCTTGAGCCGCACCTGCTCCTGGAAGCCATGGCCTTCGCCGCCGACGTCTCGCACGGCCACACCGCTCACCAACTGCTCCAGGTACGCCGCCTGTTGGAACCCCAGGCCACGGCCCTGGCGGCCGGCCGCCTGACCGGGAAGGAGCTGTCGGTGCTCCGGTCGATCCTCGACCGGAGCGCCTCCGACGTCGGCATCGAGGAGTTCATCGAGCTGGACATCGAATTCCACCGCACCATCGCCGACTCGGTCGGCAACCCCGTCCTCTCCACCCTGCTGGGCATCCTCTCCACCCACACCCAACGGCTGCGCATCGTCCGCGGCACCCATGACGCGCCCGCCCGCGCACAGGCCCACCGCGAACACGAAGCCATCTGGCGGGCGCTCACCGCCCGGGACGCCGGGCTCGCCGCCGGCGCCAGCGCCGTGCACGTCGCAGCCGTCGAGGACTGGCTGGCCACCGGAACCGTCACTCATGCTCGCCGATAACGGGCGGTGGTCAGCGCCGCCTCGCGGGAAGATTACTCGCGGGCCTGGGCGTTCACTGCGGGGCGCGCGTCGCCGCCGTCCGCGCCCAGGCCCGCGAGCAGGCGCAGCCCGTCCTCGGCGGAGCTGCCGGGGGCCGCGGACATCACCAGCAGCTCCATGCCGGATTCGTCCGGCAGCGCGAAGTTCTCGTGGTGCAGTTCCAGCAGTCCGACCAGCGGGTGCCGGTACGCCTTGCGTCCGTGTGTGCGGGCGCGGACGTCCGCGCGGGCCCAGAGGCGGCGGAAGCGCTCGCTGCCCATCGCCAACTCGCCGATGAGCGAGGCCAGTCGAGGGTCATCGGGGAATTTGCCGGCGGCCAGGCGCAGGTGTCCGACCACGTCGAGGGTGCAGTTCTCCCAGTCCGCGTACAGGCCGCGCTCGGTCTCCTCGAGGAAGATGTTCCGGGCGATGTTCAGGCCCGGCAGCGGCCGGCCGTAGAGGAGTCCGGCGAGGCGGTTCCCGGCGAGTACGTCCAGGCGGTGGTCCATGATCACCGCGGGTGCGTCGGCGACCAGACCGAGGACGCGTAGCAGCTCCGGGCGGACCCGGGAGCTCGGCGCCTTCGCCCGGCGGCGACGCTTCCCGGCGAGTCGGCAGAGGTGGTCGCGTTCGGTCTCGTCGAGGCCGAGCACGCGGGCGAGCGCGTCGAGGACCTGGCCGGAGGGCTGGGTCGCGCGGCCCTGCTCGAGGCGTACGTAGTAGTCGACGCTGACCCCGGAGAGGTGCGCGACCTCCTCGCGGCGGAGCCCTTCGACCCGCCGACGGCTGTCGGTGGGGATGCCGGCGGCCGCCGGGTCGACCCGGGAACGCCGGGTCCGCAGGAAGCCCGCAAGATCGTCCATTCCCCAAGTATGGCTGCAGGTGGTGCGCTTGAGGGTGGTCCTGCCAGTACCAGGAAGTCCGGTCCGACGGAAGCGGCGCCCCTGAACGCCGGGCGCCGGAGTGCCCAGAATCGAAGGCATCCGATCCGAAGGCCCCGACCCAAGGGCCCCCGACCCGAAGGACTTCCCATGAAGACGCTGATCGTCCATGCCCACCCGGAGCCGAAGTCGCTCAACAGCTCGCTGAAGGACCTCGCGGTGACCACGTTGGAGACCGCCGGGCACGAGGTACGGGTGAGCGACCTGTACGCGATGAACTGGAAGGCGGTCGTGGACGCCGCGGACTACGGCCCCGACGCCTCGAGCCCGCTGAAGGTCGCCCTGGACTCGGGCCGGGCTTTCGAGGCCGGGACGCTCACCCCGGACGTCCTCGCCGAGCAGGAGAAGCTGCTGTGGGCCGACACGATCATCCTCCAGTTCCCGCTGTGGTGGTACACCATGCCCGCGATCCTCAAGGGCTGGGTGGACCGGGTGTTCACCCACCGCTTCGCGTACGGCGTCGGCGAGCACAGCGCCACCAAGTACGGCGAGCGCTTCGGCGAAGGCACCCTCGCGGGCCGCAGGGCTCTGCTGTCGGTGACCACCGGCGGCCCGGAGTCGCACTACTCCGCCCGCGGGATCAACGGCCCCATCGACGATCTGCTGTTCCCGATCCAGCACGGCATCCTCTACCACCCGGGCATCGAGGTGCTGCCGCCGTTCGTGCTGTACGGCGCCGACCGGCTGACCGCCGAGGACTACCCGGACGTCGCCAAGGCCTGGGAGCAGCGCCTGCTCACCCTGGAGTCGACCGAGCCGATCGCGTACCGGCGGCAGAACTTCGGCGACTACGAGATCCCCTCGCTGCAGCTCAAGGAAGGTGTGGAGCCCACGGGCCGGACGGGCTTCGGGCTGCACGTGCGCGGCTAGCTTCGGTTCGCCGGTCAGGGCGGTCCCGGGGGCTCAGGCGCAGGCCACCGACTGGGGGAACGTGAAGACCTGGTCCGGGTCGTAGCGCCGGGCCACCGCCTTGAGGCGGTGCAGGTTGTCGCCGTAGTAGGCGGTGCCCCAGTCGGGCAGGGTTGCGTCGATGTAGTTGACGTACGCTCCCGTCGCGCCGAGCGCCCCGAGCCCGTCGCGGATGGTGTCCACCGTGGCGGTGGCCGCGGCCTTGCCCGCGAGTGTGGTGCTCGCGTAGATCTGGGCGGAGGCGAGTGCGGAGCGGTGCGGGAAGGCGGTCGCGTCGGGGGCGAGCCGGGAGACCTCGCCGCCGAGAGAGTCGAGCAGGAGGTCGACGCCGGTGTGACCGGTCATCAGCTGGGTGATCTGCTGCGGGTCCAGCGAGGTGTCGAGGATGCGGGAGGCGGCGACGAACGCCTCCCGGGGGAGCAGCCCGCCCTCGGAGACGGGGTGGCACTGGGCGATGGTGTCGTTCGCGCAGCCTGCCATGTACTTCATCGCGTCGAGGTAGCTCTTGGTCTGGGCGGTGCGGGAGGTCGGCTGGGTGGCTGCGGCGGAGACCAGCTGGTCCAGCAGCGGGTCCAGCCCGCTCTGGGGCCCGACGTAGCAGCCGCCGACCCGGCAGGTCGGTGACGAAGCGCCGGAGACGACGCAGTTCGACCACAGTTCTGACGGGGCGTCCGCCACCCACTGCTGCCAGGCCCCGATCACCGAAGCGGCCGAGCCGGCCGGGAAGCGCAGCGAGAAGACGGTGAGNGTTCGGGCGCCGGTTCGGTGCTGAAGGTGAACCGGGTGACCACGCCGAAGTTGCCGCCGCCTCCGCCGCGCAGCGCCCAGTAGAGATCCGGCTCGGAGGACTCGGAGGCGGTCAGCACCCGGGAGTCGGCGGTGACCACCTCGGCCGAGACCAGCCGGTCGCAGGTCAGCCCGTACTTGCGGGTCAGCACGCCGATCCCGCCGCCCAGCGCCAGCCCGCTGACGCCCACCGTCGGGCAGGAGCCGGCCGGCAGCAGCCGCCCGGCCCCGGCCAGTGCCGCGTACACCTCGATCAGCCGGGCCCCCGCGCCGACCTGCACCGTCCCGTCGGGCTGCACCTGGACCTGCGCCATCGGCCGAAGGTCCATCACCAGCCCGCCGTTCGGCACGCTGTACCCGAGGTAGCTGTGCCCTCCGCTGCGCGCGGCGATCGGCACCCCGTGCCCGCGGGCCGCGTCCAGGCAGCTGCGTACATCCGCTGCCGAGGTGCACCGGGCCACCGCCGCCGGGAACTGACCGTCGTTCAGCTCGTTGTACCCGAGCCTGGCCACCCCGTACCCCTGGTCCTCCGGCAGCAGCAGCCTCCGGCACCGCCCGCCCGCGGGCCGCCGCCCGCGCCTCGCCCACCGCCGTCCCCGCCAGCGCCAACGTGCCGCCCAGCCCCAGAGCAGCCAGGAACCCTCGTCGATCCATCGTCATGTGCTCGCATCTCCCGATGACGGTGCGCACCGCGTGCCGACCACGCAGCCGCGCTTCGCGGCCATCCTCAGCCATCCTCGTCCGGGAACCGCCGACGGCGCGCGAGGCTGCGCCACCAGAGGGTTGACGGCGGGTCAGCGACGGTCTCCCCTGGGAGGTGGGTCCGAGAGTGGCCCCACGCACAGTTCCGCCACCGTTCACAGGACCATCCCCTGTCGGCGGTGGTCCATTCGGCCGGGGCCGCGACTCTCGTGCCGCCCTGACGCAACGACCCTGGGACGGACCTCGTGACCGAATCGCCCGCACAACGGTGGCACCGCAGCCTTCCCCTCCTCCTTGTCGCCGGCCTCGCGCTGGCTGCGGGCACGCTGACGGTCGGCCCGGCCCACGCGGCCCCGGTGGACGACATCCGGATCAACGAGGTGGTGACCACCGGAGACGTCAACGACTCGATCGAGCTCTACAACAAGGGCACGGCGACCGTCGACATCTCCGGCTGGATCCTGAAGGACGACAGCAACAGCTCGAAGTACCAGGTCGCCGCCGGTACGAGCCTGGCCCCGGGCGCGTTCCGGGCCTTCGACGTGCACAGCTCCTTCGGCCTGGGCTCCGCCGACAAGGCGCGCCTGTACCTGGCGGACGGCAGCACGCTGGCCGACAGCTTCAGCTGGAGCAGCCACTCCAACCCGTCGTGGTCACGCTGTGCCGACGGCACCGGCGCGTTCAAGGCGGCGGCGCTGACGCTCGGCGCGGCGAACGCCTGCGGCGGTACCGGTGGCGGGGGCACGCCCGTGGCCTGGCCCGGCAGCAGCTCGGTGGCGACCGCCGACGCCGCGAACGTGTTCGGGCAGGACCTCAGCGGCCTCTACCAGGAGGGGACCGTGATGTGGGGTGCCCAGAACTCCGGGAAGCTCTGGCGCCTCGTCAGCAACGGGTCCGGCGGGTGGCAGCCGGACACCGCGAACGGCTGGTCGGCCGGCAAGACGCTCCGCTTCCCGGGCGGTTCGGGCACCGTGGACAGTGAGGGCGTCACCGTCACCGGCGCCGGTGCGGCGGGCGGGGTGTTCGTCTCCAGCGAGCGCAACGGCGACGTGTCCGGCACCAGCCGGCTGTCGGTCCTGCGGTACGACGTCAGCGGCAGCGGTTCCTCGCTGACCGCGACCAGGGAGTGGAACCTCACCTCCGACCTGCCGTCGGTGGGCTCCAACAGCGGCCTGGAGGCCGTCACCTGGGTGCCCGACAGCTACCTGACCGGCGCGGGCTTCAAGGACGCCACCACCGGCGCCGCCTACAACCCGGCCGGCTACGGCGCGCACAGCGGTGGGGTGTTCTTCGTCGGCGTCGAGGGCACCGGCACGGTCCACGGCTACGTCCTGCTGGACGGTGGCGGCTTCACCCGGGTCGCGTCCGTCAGCAGCGGGATGAGCGGCGTCATGGAGCTGCAGTGGGAGCCGCAGGCCGGTCGCCTGTGGGTGGTCTGCGACGACACCTGCAACGGCCAGCACCGCACCATGCAGGTCAACACCGCCGGCGCCTTCGCCACCACCGCCGTCTACAACCGCCCCACCGGCATGGCCAACCTCAACAACGAGGGCTTCAGCCTGGCCGGCTCCGGTGAGTGCGTGAGCGGCTCCAAGCCCGTGTACTGGTCCGACGACAGCAACACGAGCGGCCACGCGCTGCGCAAGGGCACCATCAGCTGCTGACCGTCCGTCAACGCTGCGGCCCCGCCCTCCACAGGGGCGGGGCCGCAGCGTTGAGAGCGGGTGCGGCGGGTCGTTCAGGTCAGGACGACGCAGCCCTGTCGCTCCAGGTCGGTCAGGAGCGGGAGGGAAGGGTCGATCTCGTTCCAGCGCAGGTCCAGCTTCTCCAGTGCGGGCATCTGGGCGAGCCAGTCCGGCAGTCGGTCGAGGCGGTTGCTCCGCAGGTCGATCTGCCGCAGCCGAGGGAGGCCGGCCAGCGACGGCGGCACCTCGGTCAGGGCGTTCTCGCGGAGGTCCAGGTGGCGCAGTTCGTGCAGCTCGGCGGTCGACGGCGGCAGGTGCTCGACGGCGTTCCCCCGGAGCCAGAGCTCACGCAGATTGCGGAGTCGGCCGATCGCGTCCGGCAGTGTGGTGAGGCGGTTGTGCTGTGCCCTGAACTCGATGAGGCCGGTCATCCTTCCGATGGCTTCAGGCAGGGAAGTGAGGGAGTTCTCACCGACGTTGAGGTAGCGCAGCCGGGTCAGGTTTCCCAGTGAATCCGGAAGCCGTGCGAGCTGGTTGTCGTGGAGGTAGAGGCAGCCGCCGAGCCCGGTCAGCTCGCCCAGCTCGGCGGGTACCGAGGCGAGTGCGTTGTGGCCGAGGTCCAGGGTGTTCAGCAGCTGCAAGCGGGCGATCCCCGGCGGGAGGGCGGTGAGTCCGTTGTCCGCCAGGATCAGCACCTGGAGTTCGGTCTGCTGCCAGACGGATTCGGGGACCTCTCCGAGCTCCTGACGCCACAGGTTCAGTACGTGCCGCACGGTCTCTTCCCTCTCGTAGGACGCCACCCCTGGTGGGACAACCGGGGTCTGTCGTGAGCTTCTTGACAGGCCCTCAGATTCTCGGCGCATCCAGAGCGTACGGCCGGTTGGCCAGGCATTTTTGTGGCTTCTGCCAGTACGACGCCCCGGTCGGGGAGAGGGAGACTTCCGGCCAGAGGCGGCGACCTGTTCCGAGGGCCGACGCCAAGGACTGAGGGGGAACAGCACGATGAGTGGTCAGCTGTACGACGAGATCGGCGAGGCGTTCGAGGGCTTCAAGACCCTTCCGCTCACGCGCTACGGCGAGGTGCCCGGCTTCCTCGAGCTCGTCGGTGACGTGACGGGCAGGTCGATCCTCGACCTGGCCTCCGGAACCGGCTTCTACAGCCGGGAGTTCAAGCGCCGCGGCGCATCCCACGTCCTCGGTGTCGACATCTCCTCCGCAATGGTCGAAGCTGCCCAGGGCCTGGAGGACAGCGCACCGCTGGGCGTGCACTACGAGGTCGGCGACGTCGCTGAGCTGCGCACCTTCGAGCAGCCCTTCGACATCGCCGTCGCGGTCCAGTTGTTCAACTACGCCGAGGACGTCGCCACCATCGAGCGGATGTGTCGCGTCATCCACCGCAGCCTCGCGGCGGGCGCCGAGTTCTTCGTCTTCACTCAGCACCCGGACTACCGTTTCGACGGGCCGTCGCTGGCCAAGTACGGCTTCCTGTGCGAGTCGCTCGGTGAGGAG
The DNA here is from genome assembly GCF_001424875.1 of Kitasatospora sp. Root107. Lineage (GTDB taxonomy): Bacteria > Actinomycetota > Actinomycetes > Streptomycetales > Streptomycetaceae > Kitasatospora. The sequence goes on from NZ_LMCT01000041.1 coordinate 13,910, forward strand.
ACCGAGATCGGGCCGCGGGTGAGGATCACCGCGCTCCTCGACCCGCCGATCTCGTTCGTCGCGAACCCGCCCAGCCGCGAGGTCCTGGAGAAGTCTCTGCAGGCGGCCGGATTCAACGAGGTCACCTGGGTTCCCCTGGAGATCTCCGCTGCGGGTGTGCGCGAGCACGGCCAGGAGTTCTGGGACGACTTCGCCGGAAACCCCCCGCTGACGATGCTGCGCTGCCGCGCCTGAGGCCGGGCGGCCCGTCCCCGGTCCGGCCGGTCCGGCCGGGGCCGGGACGGGCCGCTTCTCGGCAGCGCTCGTGGGCACGGTCAGCAGTGGTCGCCAGGGGCCCGCATGCCCCTTGCGCGGGCGGTCTTCGACGCCACCTCGGAGCCGAGCAGGTCGAGGACTTCGGCGGCCCGGTCCGGCTGGGTCGATGCGGCCAGTACGCCGCCGCTGAACGTCGAGCAGATCGCGGAGTCGCCCGGCAGCGGGCCGACGATGACGATTCCCGGCAGGTCCATCAGTTCGCTGTGCTGCTGGAACGCCAGGTTGGCTGCGCCGGACGCGAGCAGGCTGCCGACCGGCACTCCCGGTGGCGCCTGGACGAGCCGGTCCCGGAGCGGCTCGGCGAGTTCGAGCCGGGCGATCAGATGGCGATCAGATCGAGGAGGGCCGTACCGCTGGGGCCGGTGGAGTAGGCGACCCGCTCGGCCGCCAGGAGGGCGGCCCGCAGGTCGCGCACCTCGTCGAACGCCGGAACCGGTGTTCCGGCCGGCACGGCGGCGACGACCTGAGAGACCCAGAGCGGGCGGACCGTACCCCCGCGGAGGTGTCCTTGGTCCGCCAGCTCGGCGAGTGCTCCGTCGGCGAGTACGAGCAGATCGGCCCCGGCTCCCTCGCGCACCCGCCGGGCGATCTCGACCCCGCCGGCGGACTCGAAACGCACCGCGATCCCGTGATCGAGTCGGATCTGTGCGGACAGCTCGGCCAGGACCGGCCGCGTCGCCATCGAGGAGAAGCCGGAGATCCCTCGGTACATGTCGCCTCCTTGTGTCCGGCCGATGGTACGACGCGCGATCGGGCCGCCCGACGGCGGTCTGCAAGACTGACCGGGTGAGCACAACCCGGAGCACGGCGGCTGGAAAAGTCCTCGAAGTCCTCTCGACCTTCGACCGTGAACGCAGGTCACAGACGCTGTCGGAGATCGCCCAGCGCGCGGGCCTGGCGCTGAGCACCACGCACCGGGTGGTCACCGAACTGGCGGGCTGGGGAGCGCTCGAACGCGGGGAGGACGGGTCCTGGTACGTCGGGCTGAGGCTCTGGGAGATCGCCTCGGGATGCCCGCGCTCCCAGATCCTGCGCGATGTGGCGCTGCCGTTCATGCAGGACCTCTACGAGGCGACGCACGAGAACATCCAGCTCGCGGTGCGCGAGGGCACCGAGCTCGTGTTCGTCGAACGGATCGCGGGCCACCGGTCGGTGGAGCTGGTGACGATGGTCGGGTCCCGGTTCCCCGTCGGCTCCACCGGGATGGGCCGGGTGCTGCTCGCGTACGCGCCCCGGGAGGTGCAGGAGGAGGTCCTCGAATCCCCGCTGCGGGCCTGGACCCCATACACCGTCACCGACCCGAGGACCCTGCGCGCGCAGCTGGACCGGATCCGCCGCGAGCAGGTCTTCGTCAGTGACCGGCAGCTCTCGGAGAGCACGGTCGCGGTGGCCGCCCCCGTGCGGATCGGCCGGACCGGGCCGGTGAGCGCCGCGCTGGGGATCGTCATCGCGGCGCGTGGCGCCAACCGTGCGAGCGGACTGCGCGAGCCGCTCCTGCGGGCTGCGTACGGGATTTCCGACGAGCTCGGCCGTCGCGCCCGCACGACGGCCTGACAGGCGAGGCTTCCGCCTGACGGAAACGCTAGCGACCGGTCGCGGTACCGACTGCCAACGTTCGGGGTGTTCGGAACGTTCGCAGTCGCTCAGGAGATGCCATGGCCGAGGCCACCGTCGATACCGTTGCCCCGGTTCCAGTCGCCATCGTCGGTGCCGGTCCGGCCGGCCTGATGCTGGCTCACCTGCTCGGGCGTGCCGGGGTCGAGACGATCGTGGTCGACACCCGCACCCGGCACGAGATCGAGACGACCCAGCGGGCCGGCATCCTCGAGGCCGATGCGGCCCGGGACTTGGTCGAGACCGGCGTCAGTGACCGGATCCTGCGCGACGGTCACGAGCACGAGGGCATCGAGCTCCGATTCGGCGGCCGGCCGCACCGCATCGACTTCAAGGAGCTGGTGGGCGAGGCGGTCTGGCTCTACCCGCAGACCGACGTGTTCATCGACCTTGCCGACGCCCGGGACCGCGACGGCGGCACGGTCCACTTCGGCGTCCGGGACACCGAGCTCCTCGACCTCGCGACCGACACGCCCCGGGTCCGCTACACCGCGCCCGACGGGACCCGGCATGAGATCCGGGCGCGCTACGTGGTCGGTGCGGACGGGTCACGCGGCAGGTGCCGCGATCTGGTGCCCGAGGACCGGCGGGTGCGCTACGGCAAGGAGTACCCCTTCGCGTGGTTCGGCATCATGGCCGAGGCACCGATGAGCGCGCCCGAACTGGTCTACGCCCACTCCGAGTTCGGCTTCGCGCTGATCAGCCGGCGGACCGAGAGCGTGCAGCGGATGTACTTCCAGTGCGCCCCCGACGAGTCCGTCGACGCCTGGCCGGACGACCGTATCTGGGAGACGCTCCAGGCCCGGGTGGCCGGTCAGGACGGTTTCCGCCTCGCGGAGGGGCCGATCCTCGACAGGACGGTGCTGCGGTTCCGCTCCTTCGTGCAGGAGCCGATGCGCTGGGGCTCGATGGCCCTCGCGGGCGACGCCGCGCACACCGTGCCGCCG
>NZ_LMCT01000041.1:16967-26055 GCF_001424875.1 Kitasatospora sp. Root107
CCCACCGGCAGCCAGGACTGATCCGGTGGGCCACGAGAGGGAGAACACATGATCATCGACTGTCACGGCCATTTCACCACCGCACCACCGCAGTTGGCGCGGTGGCGGGACCGGCAGACGGCGGCGGTCGGCACCCCCGGCCGCGCACCCGCCCCCGACGACCTGGTCATCACCGACGAGGACCTGCGCCGGGCGGTCGAGGGCCACCAGCTGCGGTTGATGGACGAGCGCGGCATCGACCTGACGATCTTCTCGCCGCGGGCCAGCTTCATGGCCCACCACGTCGGCGACCTCGAGGTCTCCTCGGTGTGGGCGCGGATCTGCAACGACCTGGTGCACCGCGTCAGCACGCTCTACCCCGACCGCTTCGCGATGGGCGCCATGCTGCCGCAGTCGCCGGGCGCCGACCCCGCGACCTGCCTGCCCGAACTGCGCCGCGCGGTCGAGGAGCTCGGCGCGGTGACGATCAACCTCAACCCCGATCCGTCAGGCGGCAGTTGGACCGCGCCGCCGCTGACCGACCGCAGCTGGTACCCGATCTACGAGGCGATGGTCGAGTACGACATCCCCGCCATGATCCACGTCAGCACCTCGTGCAACCCGGCCTTCCACACCACCGGCGCCCACTACCTGAACGCCGACACCACGGCGTTCATGCAGCTGGTCCAGGGCGACCTGTTCGCCGACTTCCCGACGCTGCGGTTCGTGATCCCGCACGGCGGCGGTGCGGTGCCCTACCACTGGGGCCGGTTCCGCGGCCTGGCGATGGCGCTGGGCAGGCCGGACCCCGAGGCGCTGCTGGACAACGTCCTCTTCGACACCTGCGTCTACCACCAGCCCGGCATCGACCTGCTCACCCGGGTGATCCCCAGCCGGGCCGTCCTGTTCGCCAGCGAAATGATCGGCGCGGTCCGCGACATCGACCCGCGCACTGGTCACCACTTCGACGACACGAAGCGGTACGTCGAGGCCGCCCCGGACCTCACCGACGAGGAGCGGGCCGCCGTCTACTCCGGCAACGCCCTGCGCGTCTACCCCCGACTCGCCGCCCGGCTCGCCGCGGCCGGCCACTGACCCCAGGAGAAGAACGCATGGAGCACAGCGGGATCGGCATCGTCCGACCCTCCATCACCCGGGCCGACCCGAAGGCCGTCGCCGCGCTGTCGGAGTTCGGCGTGGCGACGATCCACGAGGCGATGGGCCGGGTGGGGCTGATGCGGCCGTACCTGCGCCCGGTCCACCCGAAGGCCCGGCTGTGCGGTCCGGCGGTGACCGTCCTGCTGCAGCCCGGCGACAACTGGATGCTGCACGTCGCCGCCGAACAGATCCGGCCCGGCGACGTCGTGGTCGCGGCCTGCACGACCGAGAGCGAGGACGGCTTCTTCGGCGAGCTGCTCGCCACCTCGTTCCGCGCCCAGGGGTGCCAGGGCCTGGTCATCGACGGCGGCGTGCGCGACGTGGCCGACCTGGCGGAGATGGACTTCCCCGTCTTCGCCCGGGCGGTCAACGCCAAGGGCACGGTCAAGGCCACGCTCGGCTCGGTCAACGTGCCGGTGGTCTGCGCCAACGCGCTGGTCCGGCCCGGGGACGTCGTGGTGGCGGACGGCGACGGTGTCGTCGTGGTGCCGCGCGAGCGGGCCGCCGAGGTCGCCGCGGCCTCGGCCGAGCGCGAGGCGAACGAGGAGAGCAAGCGCGCGCGGCTCCGCGCGGGCGAGCTCGGTCTGGACATGTACGGCATGCGCGGCCCGCTGGCCGCGCTCGGGCTGCGCTACGAGGACCGATGATGATCTTCGAGAAGACCACCGGCTGGCTGGACTGGTACGCCGGTCCGAGCCGGCCGCAGTTCCGGCTGCCCGAGGGTGCCGTCNACGAGGACCGATGATGATCTTCGAGAAGACCACCGGCTGGCTGGACTGGTACGCCGGTCCGAGCCGGCCGCAGTTCCGGCTGCCCGAGGGTGCCGTCGACGCGCACTGCCACGTCTTCGGCCCCGGGGCGGAGTTCCCGTTCGCCGCCGAGCGCAGGTACACCCCCTGCGACGCGTCCAAGGACCAACTCTTCGAGCTGCGCGACCACTTGGGCTTCACCCGCAACGTCGTGGTCCAGGCGACCTGCCACGGCGCCGACAACTCCGCCATGGTCGACGCCCTGCGGGCCTCCGGTGGCATGGCCAGGGGTGTGGCGACGGTGTGGCCCGGGACCTCGGACGCGGAGGTGCGCGAGCTGCRCGAGGCGGGCGTCCGCGGGGTGCGGTTCACCTTCGTCAAGCGGCTCGCCGACGCGGCGCCGCAGCAGGACCTGCTGGACGTCGCCGAGCGGATCACGCCGTACGGCTGGCACGTCGTCCTCTACTTCGAGGCCGCCGACCTCGCCGACCTGCGCGACTTCCTGCTGTCGATCCCGGCGCCGCTGGTCATCGACCACATGGGCCGGCCCGACGTCGCCAAGGACCCGTACGGCCCGGAGTTCGAGGCGTTCCTGGACCTCCTGCGGGCGAGGTCCGACATCTGGTGCAAGGTGACCTGCCCGGAGCGGCTGTCGGTGAGCGGCCCGCCCGCCCTCGACGGCCGTCCTGAGACCTACCGCGACGTCGTCCCGTTCGCCCGGCGGGTGGTCGAGGAGTTCCCCGACCGCGTGCTGTGGGGCACCGACTGGCCGCACCCGAACCTCACCGACCACATGCCCGACGACGGCCTGCTCGTCGACTTCGTCCCGCAGATCGCGCCGACGCCGGAGCTGCAGCACAAGCTCCTGGTCGCCAACCCGATGCGCCTGTACTGGCCGGACGCGGGCTGACCCCCGCACGATCGGAGCACCACCATGCCGCTGGACAAGACCTACAAGCTGGTGCCGGGGACGACCGTCTTCGACGCCGAGCAGTCCGCCAAGGGATACCACCTCAACCAGTTCTGCATGTCGCTGATGACGGCGGCGAACCGCGAGCGCTTCCTCGCCGACGAACACGCCTACCTGGACGGGTGGCCGCTGCGGGAGGAGCAGAAGCGGGCGCTGCTGGACCGCGACCTGAACGCCGCGGTCCGTGCGGGCGGCAACATCTACTTCCTCGCCAAGTGGGGCGCGGCGCTGGGCCTCTCCTTCCAGCAGATGGCGGGCTCGATGACCGGTATGACCGAGCAGGAGTACCGCGCCATGATGGTCGGCGGCGGTCGCTCCGTCGACGGCAACCGGATCGACCACGCCGTCCTCGAGGCGGCGCACGCCGACCCGACGCCGCCGGCCGGGCACGCCACGATCACCGGCGCGGTCTTCACCTCGCACGTGCCGGCGATCGGCGCGGCGATGGATCACCACCGGACCGACGAGCCCTACTGGCAGCCGGTCTTCGAGGGCTACGAGTTCTCCAGACGGTGGGCGCGGGAGAATCTCCCCGACGTGGTCTTCCTGGTCTACAACGACCACGCCACCGCGTTCGACCTGTCGCTGATCCCGACTTTCGCACTCGGCACCGGCGCGGCCTACCCCACCGCCGACGAGGGCTACGGGCCCCGGCCGGTCCCGGGCATCGAGGGCGACCCCGACCTGGCCGCGCACCTCGCGCACTCGCTCATCACGGACGACTTCGACCTCACCCTCGTCAACGAGATGACCGTCGACCACGGTCTGACCGTCCCGCTGTCGCTCATGTTCGGGGACGTCGAGAAGTGGCCGTGCAAGGTGATCCCGTTCCACGTCAACGTGGTGCAGTACCCCGTGCCCTCGGGCGCCAGGTGCTTCGCACTGGGCCGGTCGCTGCGCAGGGCGATCGAGTCCTACGACCGGCCGGTGAAAGTCCAGGTGTGGGGCACCGGCGGCATGAGCCACCAACTGCACGGCCCCCGGGCCGGGTTGATCAACCAGGAGTGGGACAACGCCTTCCTGGACCGGCTGGTCGACGACCCGGCCGGCCTGTCGCAGGTGCCGCACCTGGAGTACGTCGAGGAGGCGGGCTCGGAGGGCATCGAGCTGGTCATGTGGCTGATCGCCCGTGGGGCGATGAGCGACATCGACGGGGCCGGTGAGATCGAGGTCAGGCACCGCTTCCACCACGTGCCGGCGTCCAACACCGCCGTCGGCCACCTGATCCTGGACAACCACCCGCGGGCCGAGGCGCCCGCCGTGAAGGAGTGACATGACCGAGCAGCAGACCGTCCGGATCGCCCTGGCCGGGGGCGGTGCCTTCGGCGCCAAGCACGCGGCCGCGCTCCGCCGGATCGAGGGCATCGAGGTGACCGCCGTCGTGAGCGGCACCCTGGAGAGCGCCCGGGAGTTCGCCGAGGAGCAGGGCGTGGGCCGCGCCGTCGCGAGCCTGGAGGAGGTGCTGGCGATGGACGACGTCGACGCCGTCATCCTCGCCACGCCCACGCCGATGCACGCCGCCCAGACGCTGGCCTGCCTGGAGGCGGGCAAGCACGTCCAGGTCGAGATCCCGCTGGCCACCTCGCTCGCCGACGCCGAGGCGTGCCTGGCGGCACAGCAGCGCACCGGACTCGTCGCGATGGTCGGACACACCCGGCGCTTCAACCCCAGTCACCAGTGGGTGCGGCAGCGGATCCAGGCGGGGGAGTACGACATCCAGCAGCTGGACGTGCAGACGTACTTCTTCCGCCGCACGAACGTCAACGCCCTCGGCCGGCCGCGGACCTGGACCGATCACCTGCTGTGGCACCACGCCGCGCACACCGCCGACCTGTTCGCCTACCAGACCGGGTCGCCGATCGTGCAGGCCAACGCGCTCCAGGGCCCGATCCACCCCGGACTCGGCATCGCGATGGACATGTCGATCCAGCTGCGCGCGGCGAACGGCGCCATCTGCACCCTGTCGCTGTCGTTCAACAACGACGGGCCGCTCGGCACGTTCTTCCGCTACATCGGCGACACCGGCACCTACGTCGCGCGCTACGACGACCTGGCCACTGGCCGGGACGAGCCGATCGACGTGAGCGGGGTCGACGTCTCGATGGACGGCATCGAGCTGCAGGACCGCGAGTTCGTCGCCGCGATCCGCGAGGGCCGCGAGCCGAACGCCTCCCTCGCGCAGGTGCTGCCCTGCTACCGGGTGCTGGCGTCCCTCGAGGAGCAGCTCGCCGCGGCCTCGGGCGTGTGACGGTGCGGGTCACAAATCTGCGAACAACCCGTCCCAGGTGTATTTGAACCTGTTCAGAATGCTCTAGAGTCGAGCCCGTCGAGGCGCTGATCTGCGCCTTCGGCGGACTGCCCGCTGGGTGGCTTCCGCACGCCTGTCGACCACCGAGGGGGACTCATGTCCGGTCTGTCCACACCCGCCTCCCCGCCGCCCCGCCCACCGGTCCCGGGCCAGGTGCCCGGTACGCCGGTGAACCCGTACCGGGCGCCGACGCCCGCCGCTCAGCCGTTCCAGTGGCTGCGCGCCAGTGACCCCGACCGGAAGGCGCCCGCCACGTCCAAGGTGGTCGGCGCCGCCGCGCTCGCCGGGGTGCTGACCAGCTGGATGCTCGACGACGCACTGGGTGTCAACCTGCTGCTGTGCGGCCTGGTCGCGGCCGTCGGAGCAGGCTTCGCCGCCCGGGCGGCGGGCCGCTCGATCCGGCCCTGGACGGTCGTCTGGAGCGTGCTCGCCCTCGCGCTGCTCGCCGTGCCCGCGCTCCACGAGGCCGACTGGGCGGTGATCCTCTCCGGCGCCTGCGCGCTGGGCCTGGCCTCGCTCGCCCTGCACGGCGGCAGACGCTGGACCGGTGTCCTGTTCGCGCTGCCCGGCCTCGTCTGGCAGCTCATCCCCGGACTGGTCTGGGCCCGCACCGGCCTGCGCGGCTTCCGGATCCCCGGCGGGCGGAGCAAGGCGGTGCCGGTCCTCAAAGCCGTCCTGGTCGCGGCCGTGCTGCTGACCGTCTTCGGCTGGCTGTTCGCCGGCGCCGACGCCGCGATGGCCGAGGTACTCGGCGGCCTGATCCCCAGCTTCGAGCTGGAGCCGGGCGACCTGCCGCGGCACGCCCTCCTCTTCTTCCTCGGCCTGGTCGTCGCCCTCGGCTTCGCCCACATCGCGGCCGGCCCGCGCCGCTGGGACCGTACTGCGGTCAAGCCCGGCCGCGAGCGCGGCCGACTGGAGTGGGCGCTGCCGCTGGCCGCGCTCAACCTGATGTTCGGCGCCTTCGCGGTGGTCCAGGCGGTCGTGGTGCTCGGCGGCCGCGACTCCATCCTGGAGAACACCGGGATGAGCCGCTCCGAGTACGCCCGGCAGGGCTTCTGGCAGCTGATGGCGATCACCGTGCTGACCCTGGTCGTGGTCGCCGTCGCCCAGCGCTGGGCCCCGCGCACCACCGAGTCCGACCGCCGGCTCGCGAGGCTGCTGCTCGGCGCGCTCTGCGTCCTCACGCTGGTCGTGGTCGCCTCCGCGCTCGGCCGGATGTGGTACTACGTCGACGCCTCCGGGCTCACCCAACTGCGGCTCTGGGTCCTGGTGGTGGAGATCTGGCTCGGCGTGGTGTTCCTGCTGGTGATCGCGGCGGGTGCACTCCGGAGGTCCGCCTGGCTGCCGCGCGCCGTGGTGCTGAGCGGTATGGCCACCGCCGCCGTCTACGGGCTGATGGGCCCGGACGCGATCGTCGCCGAGCAGAACGTGGCCCGCTTCGAGAGCACCACGCAGATCGACCTGCGCAACATCAGCGGCCTCTCCCTGGACGCCGTCCCCGCCCTGGACCGGCTGCCCGCCGACCAGCGGACCTGCGCCCTGGCGCTGGTCAGCCGAAACCTCGGTGACACCCCCCGGCCGTGGTACGCCACCAGCCTCGCCGAGTACCGGGCCCGCGAGGTGCTGACCGAGCGCCCGCCGGCCGACGCGGCGAGCCGGACGGCGGCGTGCAGGCGGGTCGGGTTCTCCGACGGTTACTGGCGCTGACCCCCTCCGGTCTTCACGGGGCGGACAGGGCCGTGCGGTAGGCGGACAGCGCGGCCGCGGTACCGGCGAGTGGGAACCGGGCGCCGAGCTGCCCGTCCGGGCGGACGACGAAGCCGGTCGCACCGTCGGGGCGGTACAGCCGGGCGAACTCCCCGGCGGTGTCGCGGTATACGGGGACGGCCAGGGTGTCGGGGCCGGCCGGCGCGGCTGCGGGGGAGAGGACGGCGATGGTCCGGGAGCGGCCTGAGCCGTCGGGGTGGTCCGCTGGCAGCGGTACCCCCGCAGCCGCTTCGGCGGCGGGGGCCAGGTCGGCCGGGTCGGCAGCGTAGAGGATCACCACGTGGCCGGTACGGCCGCGCAGCAGGTCGAGCAGGCGCAGCGGGTAGCCGGCCACAGGAGCCGTCAGGCAGGCGCAGTCGGGGGCCCGGTCGCCGGGCTGGGGCGCGTCGGCCGGTCCGTGGGGGTNGTCAGGCAGGCGCAGTCGGGGGCCCGGTCGCCGGGCTGGGGCGCGTCGGCCGGTCCGTGGGGGTCGGCGGCGAGCGGGCCGTCCCGGTAGCTGACGAGGAGTTGGGCCTCGCGCAGCAGCAGGGTCTGCGGGTCGTCCGGGTCGGCTTCGAGGCCCTGGGTGGCGTGCCGGACGGTCCGGCCGACGACCTCCTCGCCGACCGGGCGGCGCTCGGCGTCGTAGCTGGTGAGCAGGGCGGGAGTCGCCTCCCCGCGGAGGACGAGGGCGAGCTTCCAGGCCAGGTTGCAGGCGTCCTGGATGCCGGTGTTCATGCCCTGGGCGCCGGTGGGCGGATGGATGTGGGCGGCGTCGCCCGCGACGAAGACCCGGCCGTCGGCGTAGCGGTCGACGATCCGGTGGCTGATCCGGAAGACCGAGGACCAGCGCATCCGGGAGAGGACGGCCGGACTGGGGGCGAGGCGGTCCACGACCGCCTGGATGTCGGACAGTCCGGGGGTGGGGCCGCCGCCGTCCAGGCCGTGCGCCACGCCGTCGCCGGGCGCACTCCTGCGGCCGGAGAGATCGGACGGGACCAGCATCGACATGCGGTAACGGCCCTTGCCAGGCAGTGGGATGCAGACCAGGAGGTCGTCGGTGGAACCGTCCTCGGCGCGATGGGTGGACCGTACGCCGTACCCGTGCGGCAGGTCCCAGTCGGCCTCCACGTCCGCCAGCATGTACGACTCGGCGAAGGCCGCGCCCTCGAAGGTGAGGCCCAGCCCCTTACGGACGACGCTGTGGGCTCCGTCGCAGCCGATCAGATAGCGGACCCGAAGCTCCTCCTCGGCGCCGGAGGCGGCGCGCAGTTCGGCGGTCACGCCCTCCGCGTCCTGGCTGAACGCCAGCAGTTCGGTGCCGCGTTCGACGGCTGTTCCCAGGCCGGCCACGTAGTCCTCGAGCAGACGCTCGGTCTCGTACTGCGGCAGCGCGGCGAATCCGTACGGCACCTCGGGCGGCAGCGCGAGTTCGATCCGCGCCCGCTCCCGGCCGTCGACGTAGACCAGCTGGCCGCGCAGCGGAGTGACGGCCTCCAGGACGGTGCCGGCCAGGCCCATCCGGTCCCAGATCTCCAGGGTCCGCGGTTGGATGCCGACCGCCTTGGCGTACGGGAGGCGGGCCGGCAGCCGGTCGACGAGCCGGCAGCGCACCCCGTGGGCGGAGTTCGGCGGCCGCACTCAGTCCGACCGGACCGGCGCCCGCGATCAGTACGTCGGTCGGATCGGTACGCGCCACGGGTGCCTCCTGGTGCCTCGCCCCTCAACCATCGTTGCGCGGTGGTGCGGGGGCGGCCATCCGGGCACCGGCCTAGGGTCGGCTCCAAAAGTTCTTTCCGTCGGCTGTCGATCTGCCCGCCCCTCGTTCGACGCAGGGGTGAGAGGCGAGGACAGGCCCCGCCCGCAGGACCGAGGAGTCACCGTGCCGCGTTTCATGATGCTGATCCGTATCGACGAGCAGAAGGCTGCGGCCTTCGAGCCCGAACCCGACTTCGAGCAGCGGATGGGCGCACTGTTCGAGGAGCTCACCAAGGCGGGGGTGATGCTGGAGACCGCCGGGCTGAAGCCGACCTCCGAAGGCACCCGGGTGGACTGGTCCGGGGGCCGGCTGAGTCTGACCGACGGGCCGTTCACCGAGACCCGTGAGGTGGTCGGCGGGTACGCCATGCTCCAGTGCAAGGACAAGGCGGAGGCCCTGGAGTGGACCCGCCGCTTCCT
>NZ_LMCT01000041.1:26132-38337 GCF_001424875.1 Kitasatospora sp. Root107
CTCGGGGCGGGGCCGCGCGCGCCGCGTTGCCCCGCCCCGACGGGGGCTGCTCTCATGGGTGACCGTGACGGACTGGGACGCGACGGTGGTCGAGACGGTGTTCAGGATCGAGTCGGCGCGGATCATCGCCGTGGTCACCCGGATCGTGCGGGACGTCGGCATCGCCGAGGAGCTGGCCCAGGACGCGATGGTCGCGGCGCTGGAGCAGTGGCCGCGTTCGGGTGTCCCGGACCGCCCGGGGGCGTGGCTGACGGCGGCGGCCAAGAACCGCGCGATCGACCTGGTCCGCCGCCGCGAGGTCTACGCCCGCAAGCTGGCCGAGGTCGGCCGCTCCCTGGAGGACGTACCGCCGCCGGAGCCCGCCGAGCCGGACGACATCGACGACGATCTGCTCCGGCTGGTGTTCACCGCCTGCCACCCGGTGCTCTCCGCGGACGCTCGGATCGCCCTGACCCTGCGCCTGGTCGGCGGCCTGACCACCGCCGAGATCGCCCGCGCGTTCCTGACCGCCGAGCCGACCGTGGCGCAGCGGATCGTCCGGGCGAAGCGCACCATCGCCGCCGCGAAGGTCCCGTTCGAGGTCCCGTCCGGAGCCGACCGGGCCGAGCGGCTGGACTCGGTCCTGGAGGTCATCTACCTGATCTTCAACGAGGGCTATGCCGCCACCGCGGGTGAGGACCTGCTGCGCCCGGCGCTGTGCGAGGACGCGCTGCGCCTGGCCCGGGTGCTGGCCGCGCTGATGCCCGCCGAGCCCGAGGTGCACGGGCTGGCCGCTCTGGTGGAGTTCCAGGCCGCACGGTTCGCGGCCCGGACCGGCCCGGACGGTGAACCGGTGTTGCTGGCCGAGCAGAACCGGGCCCGCTTCGACCGGCTGCTGATCCGGCGCGGTACCGCAGCCCTCGCCCGGGCCGGTGCGGCCCGGCCGGATGCCGGTCCGTACACCCTGCAGGCCGCCATCGCCGCCTGCCACACCCTCGCCCCGCGCTGGGCGGACACCGACTGGACGACCATCGCCGGCCTGTACGCCAGGCTGGCCCGGCTGAATCCGTCCCCGGTGGTGCAGCTGAACCGGGCGGTCGCGCTCTCCTACGCCCAGGGACCGGCCGAGGCCCTGCACCTGGTCGACACCCTGGCGGCCGACCCCGCGCTGAACGGATACCACCTGCTGCCCAGCGTGCGTGGTGACCTGCTGGAGCGGCTGGGCCGTGCGGCCGAGGCCCGCGCCGAGTTCGAACGTGCGGCTGCGCTGGCCCGCAACGCTCGCGAGCGCGCCCTTCTCCTCGACCGCGCTGCGCACCTGACGCCCGGATGACGTCGAGCCCTGGGCAGGCTCACCAGGGTGTGTTTCAGCGAAGGCGGGAGCGTTCCCGTGTGCGGGTCGGGCCGGCCGTCGCACGGCGGGTCCTGGCAGGCCGGCTCGGCCGGACGTCCACTGCGGGGGCTTCGGCGCGGGCGGCCTGCGCGGCGGCGGCCTTCAGCGCCTGCCGGGCGGTCATCAGCGCGATCGCCGCAGCCGGCTTCGGTTCGGCGACGCCGCACCGGGCCATCGCCCCTTGGCACGGACTGCACCACACCGGACTCGCCGGGCTGCCGTCGCCGTACCGCAGATCCTCCGGCGGCAGGTAGTGGACGCCGCACTCGAGGCACTCGAAGACCATGCGCATCACAGCCACACTCCGGATCCGCCGCACCGCTCGCAGGGCGACGTGTAGTGCTCGACCTTCGAGGTCAGGTTTCCCGTGCCGGGGTCGACGGCGTGGATGTGCCGGGTCTTGTCCGTCACCCGGCGGCCGCCGCACGCCGGGCAGACCTGTGCCTGTGCCGCACCGCCCAGTCCCGCGCTTTGCTCGCCCATGGACTCTGCCCTTCCCGCGATTCACGTGTGCCGTCACCGTAGCGGACCGACCGCACTGCGTCAGCATCATGGCCCGAGGCACACACTTCCGGCACATGCCCGCCCGGGTGGCGTCGCACGCCCATGCGAGAGCCGAACAGTGCGGCAGTCAGTCAGCCCGGCCACAGGGCCGCTGGGCTCAGGCGGCCCACCAGGACTTTTGACCCTGTTGTTGTGGGGTTGTCCGCCTTGTGTTCGTGCGTCGTCCCCCTGGCCGTGTGCCGGTGCCGTTTGGCTGGCAGCCGAGCGAGCGGGGTCTCGCGCCGAGAGCAGTTCAGCGAGGGCGGGGAGCATGAGCAGCCGGACCGTGGCGTACGGAAGAGCCACCTTCGAAGGGCGGTGGGCGGGCGGCGGAGGCCGGGCGTGGGTGGCTGCCGCCGCTCTGCTGCCGGTGCTGCTGGTGGCGGCCTGCGGCGGCCCGGCCGACGCTTCGAGTGACGACGCCGGTGCCGTTCTGACGGTGATNGCGTGACGGCGCTGGCCGAGGCGATCGGCCGTGAGGTCAACGCCAAGGGCGGCCGGGCCGGCCGGAAGCTGAAGGTCCTCACCTGCAACGAGCACAACACCGCGGCCGGTGTCACCGGCTGCGCCCAGCAGGCCGTGGCCGCGCACGCCATCGCGGTGATCGGCTCGTACAGCCAGTTCGGCGACACCTTCATGCCCATCCTTGGGGCGGCCGGCATCCCGTACCTCGGCGGGTACGGCGTCTCCGGTTCGGAGTTCAGCAGCCCGCTGTCCTACCCGGTGGCCGGCGGGACCCCGGCCCTCATTGCCGGCAGCGGCCGCCAGCTGGCAGCAGCCGGCTGCAAGAACGTCGCACTCATCCGCCCGGACACCGGTAACGGTGACACCCTTACCCGGTACCTGTCGGCGGCCGTCGCCCCGGCCGGGATCAGGCTGACCGACGTCACGGTGCCGGAGCGCGCCGCCGCGGCGGACATGGCCGCCCCGGTGCGGAAGGCGGTCGGCGACGACCGGGCCGGTGGCTGCGTGACGGCCGTCCTGGGCCCCGAACAGACCCTGCTCCTGCTGGATGCCTATCGGAAGGCCGGCCCGAAGCACACCCAGCTGGCTTCTGTGATCGGCAGTGTCCACCAGGCCGTCATCGATTCCACCGGCGGCGTCGGCAGTCCGCTCAACGGCTCGCTGACGACCGGCTGGTTCCCGCCGGAGAGTTCGNNCGAAGGCCTGGGACGATCTGCGGACCACGGCCGGCAACGCGCCCGCGTCGGGCGCTCAGCCGGTCGACACCTCCGACCTCGCCGTGCAGACCACCTGGGTCGCGTACCAGACCTTCCTGCAGGCAGTGGACCGGATCTCGTCCGCCGGTCAGCCGCTCACCGCGAAAGGCCTGCGCGCGCAACTGGACAGCGGCGACTCGATCGACACCGGGGGCGTCACCCCGCCACTCAGCTGGGGCCAGAACGACATGCTGCCCAGCGCGGAGTCGCCCCGGCTCACCAACACCTGGGTCACCTTCCAGCAGGTCAAGGACGGGCGGCTGGCGGAACAGCAGAGCGGCTTCGTGGACGTCCGCTGGGTGCTCACCGGCGGGAAGCCGCCGCGGTAGGACGAAGCCGGCATCCGCTGCAACCGGCCGGCCGTACGAGGCCGTGTCCACGCAGGGTGGGCGGGTTGTTTGTTCACGTGGCGAGGACAGGGCGTCCGCCCCAGCGGAGTCCATTCTCGGAAGTGCGCCCGGATTGGGTTTGTCCAGGAGGCGTTGGTCGGTGTGCACAGATGGACGTTGTTCCGCTTCGCCCGCTGGCGGATCTTCGATCCGGCGGGTGCCAGGGATGCTTCGGCGCGGGCGGCCCGGGAGCGCTTCGCACAGCCAGCAGCCCAGGCGTCCAGCCAGTCTGGCGTCTCGTGGTCGTAGCCACCCGAGTCCCATTCCGCGTCGGGAACCTGCGGCCCGGCGACCGACCGGTCTGCGCAGGCCCTCTGCGCGGAGCCCAGGCGAGCAGCGCCGTGCCGTACGGGATGGGCCCGAGCCCGGCCGCCGCACCTCCCGGCGCCGCCCCGCACTGCGGACACTCCACGAGCGAGCCCAGCTCCTGCCCGTTCAACCCAACCCCACCCCTTCGTTCGCCGGTACCCGATCGCCGACACACCAAATGGTCGGCTTGAAGGAGAACGACGTCCTACCCACACTCTCGACCTGGCATGTTCGCGCCCGAAAAATGCCTGGTCACAGCACTGTTCGCGCCGCGAGGACAGGTCTAGCATTCCGGTCACGGCAGCCCCACCACGATCCATCGACGGGCTGTCGAGCGGGCTGGCTGCTCCTCAAGGCGGTCGGCGCCTCCCACGGCCGGAACCCCGGGCATCCCCCTGTCCCCGGGTTCCGGCCGCGCTGCTCAAGGGTGGTCATGCTGGGGTCGCCGCCCCTGTGCTGGAGCAGACCCACCGTGTGGGCGAAACCCTGCCAGTGGGGTCGGTTCGCCCGGTATGCACGGCGCACGGCACGTCGGCGTGAGCGCTCCCGTGGGAACTCTGCGCGCCCTACCGGTGCCCACGGGTGGCGGAAATGATGAGCGCACCGCACATGAACCAGGCGATCCGCACCCCTGTCCCTCGGCCAGGTGGACATGCGGCGGAAGGAGCTCATGGTGTTGCTTCTCATCTCCCCGGACAGCGTCGAGGAAGCCCTCGACTGTGTGAAGGCGGCAGAGCACCTCGACATCGTCGACGTCAAGAAGCCCGACGAGGGCTCGCTCGGTGCCAACTTCCCCTGGGTCATCAGGGAGATCCGCGAAGCGGTACCGGCGGACAAGCCAGTGTCCGCCACTGTGGGTGACGTCCCGTACAAGCCCGGCACGGTGGCGCAGGCCGCACTCGGTGCGGTCGTCTCCGGCGCCACGTACATCAAGGTCGGCCTCTACGGATGCACGACGCCCGAACAGGGCATCGAGGTCATGCGTGCGGTCGTCCGGGCGGTGAAGGACCACCGTCCCGACGCGCTCGTCGTCGCCTCCGGCTACGCCGACGCCCACCGCATCGGCTGCGTCAACCCGCTCGCCGTGCCCGACATCGCCGCCCGCTCCGGTGCCGACGCGGCCATGCTCGACACCGCCGTCAAGGACGGGACGCGGCTGTTCGACCACGTTCCTCCGGAGGTCTGTGCCGAGTTCGTCCGGCGGGCCCACGCCTCCGGTCTGCTCGCGGCCCTCGCGGGCAGTGTCACGCAGGCCGACCTCGGTCCGCTGACCCGGATGGGCACGGACATCGTGGGCGTGCGGGGAGCCGTCTGCGAGGGCGGCGACCGCAACGCCGGGCGGATTCGGCCGCATCTGGTGGCCGCCTTCCGGGCGGAGATGGACCGTCAGGCCCGGGAGCACGCCGCCGGCGTCCCTGCCGTGAACTGACCGTCGGCATGCCGACGCCTGAGGCCGGCAGCGTCCCCGGACGCCGGGCCGTACGTTTCTCCGTCGTCGACCCGGCCACCGGGGAGACCTTCGACGAGGCCCCCGACCAGCAGCCGGCCGAGTTGGACGGCGTGGTCGCCCGCGCCGAGCGGGCCTGGCGCGGCTGGCGCGCCGACCCCACTGCCCGCACCGCCGCGTTGCGCGGCGCGGCCGACGCCGTGGAGACGGCCGGCGACGGCCTCGCCCGGTTGCTCACCCGGGAACAGGGCAAGCCCCTGGCCGAGTCGTACGCGGAGGTCGCCCGTACTGCGGCCCGCCTGCGCTACTTCGCCGACCTGGCCCCCCGGACCCGCCGGATCGACGACGGCCGGCCCGTGCACAGCGAGATCCGCTGGCGCTCCCTCGGACCGGTCGCCGCGATCGTGCCGTGGAACTTTCCCCTCCAACTCGCAGCGGCGAAGTTCGCCCCCGCGCTCGCGGCGGGCAACACCGTGGTTCTCAAACCGTCGCCGTTCACTCCGCTGGCCACCCGGCTGCTCGGCTCCGTCCTCGCCACCGCCCTGCCCGAGGACGTACTGACCGTCGTCACCGGCCGCGAACCCCTCGGTGCCCGCCTCGTGTCCCACCCGGGCATCCGGCACGTCACCTTCACCGGTTCGGTGCCCACCGGGCGGGCCGTCGCCGGAGCGGCGGCGGCCTCGCTCGCCCGGGTCACCCTGGAACTGGGCGGCAACGACGCCGCTGTCCTGCTGGACGACGTCGACGTGGACCGGATCGCGGACCGGCTGTTCTGGGCGGCGTTCCGCAACTGCGGGCAGGTCTGTATGGCGGTCAAACGCGTCTACGTCCCGGCCCGGCTCCACGCCGAGGTCGTCGAAGCCCTCGCCCAGCGCGCGAAGACCGTCGCCGTCGGGCCCGGTCTCGACCCCGAAACCCGGCTGGGCCCGGTCAACAACGCCGCGCAGCTGGCCCGGGTCGAACACCTCACGGAGCAGGCTCTGGCGGACGGCGCCCGGGCGGCGTCCGGCGGCCACCGGCTGGACGGGCCGGGCTACTTCTTCGCTCCCACCATCCTCACCGAAGTCCCGCCCGGCAGTGCGGTGGTGACGGAGGAACAGTTCGGACCGGTGCTGCCGGTGCTGCCGTACCGGAGCCTCGACGAAGCCGTCGACGCGGCCAACAGCACCGGCTTCGGACTGGGCGGCTCCGTATGGGGCACCGATCTCGACCGGGCCGAGGCGGTGGCCGACCGGCTCGAATGCGGCACCGCCTGGATCAACCACCATGCCGAACTCTCCCTCGCCCAGCCCTTCGCAGGCATCAAGGACAGCGGAGTCGGCATCGCGGGCGGACCGTGGGGGCTCTACGGCAACCTCCGGCCGTTCGTCGTCCACCGCCCGCAGGAGGCATGACGATGAGGTTCCAGGCGGCCGTACTGCGCTCGTACGAGAACCCGTTCACGGTCGAGGAGGTGACCCTGACGGAACCCGCCGCCGACGAGATCCTGGTCGAGATCGCAGGCACCGGGATGTGCCGGCGATCCGCCGGCCGCAGCCCGCTGCCGGCCGTCCTCGGCCACGAGGGCGCCGGGGTCGTGGTGCGGACGGGCAGCGGCCCGGACGCCGCGATCAACGTGGGTGACCATGTCGTGCTGAGCTTCGACTCCTGCGGACACTGCCGGAACTGCCTCGGCGCGGCCCCCGCCTACTGCGACTCCTTCGCCTCCCTCAACCTCTTCGGCGGACGCGAGGAGGACCCGCCGCGGCTCACCGAGGCGACCGGGAAGCCGCTGGCCCCCCGTTGGTTCGGCCAGTCCTCGTTCGCCGAGTACGCGCTCGTCCCGGCCCGCAACGCCGTCCGGGTCGACCCCGCACTGCCGCTCGAACTGCTCGGGCCCCTCGGCTGCGGCTTCCTCACCGGCGCCGGAGCCGTGCTGAACACCTTCGGTGCAGGCCCCGGCGACACCCTGACGGTCCTCGGCGCCGGAGCCGTGGGCCTGGCTGCGGTGATGGCGGCCACCGCCGCCGGCGTACTGACCGTGGCCGTCGACCGGCATCCTGGGCGGCTCGCCCTGGCCGAACGGTTCGGCGCGATCCCACTGCCCGCCGGAACAGCCCAACTGCCCGAACGGATCCGACGGTTGACCGACGGCGGCGCGCAGTACGCCCTGGACACCACGGCCTCGGCCCCGCTCATCAACACCGCGCTCCAAGCGCTGCGCCCCACCGGCAGCCTCGGCCTGGTGGCACGCCTGCACACCGCGCTGCCGCTCGAACCGGGCACGCTCGACCGGGGCCGCAGCATCCGCCACATCTGCGAAGGGGACGCCGTACCCGCACTGCTGATACCCCGGCTGACCGGGCTGTGGCAGGCCGGCCGCTTCCCTTTCGACCAGCTGATCCGCACCTACCCGCTGGCCGACATCAACGAGGCCGAACGCGACTGCGACGCGGGCCGCGTGGTCAAACCCGTCCTGCTCCCGGAGCGAACAGGCCGATGAGCCAGGCATGCGGCACCGCGCTTGTTCCCGCTCCCGGCGAAGCCCCGGGCCGGGTACGGGATGCCGGGCCCTGCGCGGACGTCGCCGTGAGCGCTGCGGACGTCACGGCCGGGGCTTGTGCGCGAACACCCACCGGTTTCCCTCCAGCGCGTCGTTCGGCTCGGGGAGGGGGCCGCGTCGGTGCTGGCGGGTGAAGTCGAAGGGTGTGTACGTCGAGCGCCCGTGGAGTCGGGTCGCGGTCCCTTGTCGAAGAGGTGGAGCAGGTCGATGCCGATCTGCTCTCGCGTCGCCGTGTAGATCGGGCTGTCGCGGTACGCCAGCAGGTCCTTCTCCAGCTTGGCCTCGAAGGCCAGAGCGCTGCCTCCGGTGGTCAGCCTGTCCACCATGTCGATGAGGTACGTCTCGGCGGGGCTCGGCAGGTAGAAGAGGAGTCCCTCGGCCAGCCAGACGCTCGGCACGGTCGGGTCGAAGCCGGCGGTGGTCAGCGCGGTGACCCAGTCCGCGCGCAGGTCGACCGGTACGGGGACGCGCTTCACCTTCGGGGCAGCCGACAGGTCCGTGAGCACCTGCTGCTTGAAGGCCAGCACGCCCGCCCTGTCGATCTCGAAGACCACCACGTCGGACGGCCAGTCCAGCCGGAAGGCGCGCGTGTCCAACCCCGCGCCCAGCAGGACCACTTGACGGGCGTCCGTACGGGCCGACCGGAGGAGGAAGTCGTCGAGGACCCTGGTCCGCAGACCGAAGTAGCGGGCGAACCGCCCCCACAGCGGGTTGTCTTCCCCATCCGGGACCTGCTCGATGCGTACCGGCCAGTCCGCGCATGCCGGGGCGGCGCTCACGAAGTGCTCCGCGTAGACGTCCTGGGCCAGGCTGTCGTGGCGGTGGGTCTCCAGCGCCCGTGCCGCAGCGACCAGGAGAGCGGTCAGGCCCACACCTCCCTCCACGCCTTCCACGTCTGTCTGCTGCGGCGCCGTGCCGGCCATGTTTCCTCCGTTGGCGGGAGTGGGGAGTGCGAGGTGTCTGCTGGTCGGGTGGGGTGGGTCCGACAGCACAGGCGTTGAGGGCGGGGCCCTGCCGCAGGCCCCGCTCGGTGCGCCGCGTCCCGGCAGCCCCGGGACAGCCGCTGACGGCCGTGTCAGACCCGGGCAGTCACCAGCTCGTCGCCCGGGATCCCGGCCATGTCCGGCGCGTAGTAGTCCACGATTCCGGCGGCCCACGTAGCCACGGTGATGCGGTCCTCGGCGTCCGGGCCGAAGGCGGCGAAGAGCGCGTGGATGTTCGTCTCCTCGAAGCCGATCGCCGTCATCAGCGATACGAAAAGCGGGCGCTCGATCAGGCCGTCCTTGTCGGGGTCGCCGAGTGCGGCGAGCGCCTCGGCGAACTCGGCGATCGTGGGACCGAAACGCTCGGGGTCGAGCACGAACGGACGGAACTCGTCGACGGTGATCACGCCGTCGCCGTTGGCGTCCAGTTCAGTGGCCAGCGTCGTCCAGTAGCGGCGGAACGCGGCCCCGATGGCGGCCTTGGCACCGTCGTCCGATGCGGCCGCCGCCTCCAGAACACGGCCCGTCATGAGGTCGAAGTCGTCGGAGTCGAGGACTCCGTTGCCATTTGCGTCGAAGAGGGAGAAGACCAGCTCGACACGCTTGGCGGCCTCAGTTCGCATTTTCCGTCACCTGTCTTCTGCGGGCCGTCGATCCCGGGCCCGGCTCAATGAGTTCTTCTACGTAACCGTGCTGGGAGAGAGGCGTGACGGTGAGGCGATCTCCGTTACCGGAAGGAGTGAATCCGCTGACAATCAGTCCGGGAGGGCCGGGCCGGACACAGCAGAGGTGGACGTGCATCCCCGGCGCCCAGCACGTGGGCAGGGAGAGCAGGGCCGATGGTCAAGTTCCCTTGACGTTCGAGGGAACTTCGCGCACGGGCCGGGCGGTGTCTTCAACGACGAGGTCTGGAAGGCAGGCGTGCGAAGACGGTTCCCCACTCAGCGTGCACTACCCAGAACGCCCGTACTTGGCCATGAGCACGCTGACCCTTTCCGCGTTGCGCGGTCGGCTCGCCGGCCGGGCAGCAGGTAGCGGGGACCTCCGTCGTCTCGTGGCGCGAGCATCGACGTGCGTCCTGGGCAGTTGATCTGTTGTTCGATCAGGAAGGCCGGCGTGGGCGGCAGTAGGACAGGATTTCGGTCGAAGGTGAGGTAGGCGCTGTCCCCATCGCGTTCGAAGCGGTCGGTGGTCGAACAGCGTCTCGTCGTTCCAGCGGGGGTGTTCCACAGTGCGTGAGGCCAGGACCGGTCGAGGCTCGCCCCGGTCCGTCGGGCCCGGGACGGGGATCAGCGTCCGTAGCGCTCGCACACCAGGGGCTTGACGCCGTCGTCGAGGCAGATCCGCACGACCGCGGCTCCGCCGGGAACGGGCGCCCCCACGGAGAAGCTGAAGGTCTCGCTTTCGCCGCATGCGATTCCGGGCGTGACGGCGTACCCCAGTTGCTTGTTCTTGGTGTCCAGGGTGAACGCGGTGGTCTGCCGGCAATTCGCGGAGTCGACCGACTTATTCTCCCCTGCCACGTTGACCGAACGGTCGTACCAGGTAATCGTGCCCCTCGTGTAGGTGTTCCCGAAGGTGACGTCGAACTTGCTGGTCGGGTAGGTGGAGGTGAGGGCGCCGGCCGGGGGTGCGGCCACGAGCATGCCCGTGGTCAGTGCGACGGCGCTGACGGCAGCGGCGAGGTGAGTGCGCATGCGGTCTCCGGGAGTTGAGCCTGACGAGGCTGTCGGTTGGCGACCTCTAGTCTCCGGGTGTGTATCGCCCGCGTCCAGATCGGGTCAATCGTCCCGGCGAGAGGTCGGCGACACACAGTTCTGACCCGGGACGCCGCCTAAGTGCCGTGGTGTCGCTGCGGCCTGACGGGCGGTGCCCCGGGGTGAGTTGACGCTAGAGCTCTGGACTGTCGCGGCTGCCGTCAAGGTGGTGCCTGGTCTGCTCGAAGCGGACCAGGTCGGAATCGGGAGCCTCGTCGGCGACACCGACGATGACGGCGGTGATGTCCGGGGTGAGGTCGGTGCGGACGCGGTCAAGGGCGGCGACGAGCTCGGCCGGAGCGTCGGCCCACCACAGCTTGCTGTCCCCGTGCGCGACCTCGTGGCGGTGTGCGTACTTGTCGGGGCCGTCAATCATGACTTCCAGCCGCCCCTGGGCCACCTGGACCGCGATGATCCGGTCCGCTCGCAGGAGTACCCCGTTGTTGGTCCGGAGCCACACTCGAGAATCTGTCATGGGTACGACCATAGCCAGGGGGCACGTTGGAGTGAGGGCAACTTGGTTGATGAGAGGACACCGGTACCCGGACCCGCCCGCAGGACCTATGGAGGAACCGGTGAGCGCCGCATCGCTGCACGGCCACCACGACGGCCACCAGCCCATCCCTCGCACCCAGGACGCCGTCGCGGCCGCACTACCGCCCGCGCAGCGGATGGAGACAGGGTTGTCCCGGCACCGTCCCACCCTGCCGGGCCTGCCATCTATCCGCAGACCCGGACCACCGGCCGGGCCGTGGCCGGTCTTCGCCCTCTCCCGCTGCTGTCCGCTGCGCGTGGCCAAGAACCGCCGGGAGACAAGGCACAGTCTCCACGGCTGGGCCGTTTCCTTCGGATCTTGCTTGTCATACTTCCGGAATGAATAGGCAGACCGTGGAGGCGGCGCGGCGTTGGTTGGCTGATCAGGGCGTCCGCCAGGTGCGCGACGGGTGGGTGAGCTGTGAGAAGCCGGACGTGCTGCTCACCGGAAACGATGTGGCGCATGCCTGGGCCTGCGATGTGTTCGTCGAAGACCTGGACGCGGCTGACCAACTGCGGTTGGCCTTCGGGCTGTTGGATCTGCTCGGCGACTACTGGGTGACGTGCGAGATCCGGTTCGCGCACCATGGCGCAGAAGGCCCTCTGCCCACTGACGTGCTGTGGGACGGCTACCGCCAGCGGTTGGAGGCGGACAGGGACGCCGAGGCCGTCACCTACTCGCTGTGGGTGGACTGGTTCGAGGACCACACCACTTCCGCGGCGGCCTTTGCCGAAGTGCTCGGTAACGACATCGACCGAGTGGTGGCCGATCGATCCGAAGCCCTGCTCCGCCGGGCCCGCCGGGTTCTGGAGCACTCGGGCCCGGTGGACTGGCCCGTGAAGGAGCCGACGTACCGCACCGCTGTGCGGCTCCCCGCCCTGCACCCGGCACTCTTCCGCGCCCTGCTGGCGAGCTACCACGACATCTACGGTGATTTGGAACCGGCCGCCGCACTGGCCTTCCTCGACCAGCTGGATCTCCCGACGAACACCCAGCACCTTGCAGAACTCCGCCACGTGCTCACCGCAGGGCACACGCACCACTACCGCAGCCCCGACGCCTGGAACGATGCAGTTCGCTCCTGCTCCTGAGGAGTGGCCCTGGTGGC
>NZ_LMCT01000041.1:38394-43188 GCF_001424875.1 Kitasatospora sp. Root107
CGGGCTCGTACGGCAGTCAGTTCCGGTCGACTGGCCGGGTGCTGGGACGTGGCTGTCCCAGCACTGTCTGACCAGGCCGTTAGCGTGTGCGGGTGACGCTCACTGATGACCGGCAGTTCCCTGACGCCCTTGCTGCTGCGCTGGCTGTCCCGTTCGAGTACGCAGGCGGTGACGGGGTCGACTTCGAACCCTTCACAGCCTTCCTCTCCGCCGAGGAGACCACTGGCTGGTTCCGGGCCTGGACCGGGAACGGTGAGCTGAGCGGGCACGACCTTCGTGTGTTCGGCCAGGACGGCTCAGGCGGGTATGCGGCTTTCTGGCTCGTCCGGCCGGGTCGACCGCTCGCCGATCAACCCGTCGTCTTCCTCGGATCCGAAGGGGAGACCGGAGTTGTCGCACAGGACCTGGCCAGCTTCCTATGGCTGCTGGCCGGCGGCTTCGGCCCCTGGGAAGCAGCCACCTCGTACGAGCCCGACTGGACCCCGCACCCCAGTAGCGAACTGGCGGCCGTGGCAGAGCGGTTCGCACCCGACCGGCGCCAAGCCGCAGCTACCGTGATCGAGCAGGCCACCGCAGAGTTCCCCGACTTCGACGACACCATCATGGAACTCTGCCGCTGAACCCAGTAGGTCAGTCCACCGTCTGACTCGCAGTCAATATCGCCTGGCAATCGGTCAAGATCGCTTGTCAGAGGACAGCTGTCGGGGGAGGGGAGGTGGGCGGTCAGGCTGACGCTTGCTCCGGTCGCTGTCGGTCCGTCATGCGGTCGCCCTGTCCTGGGCTGCTGGCCGTCAAGGCTGGGTGGCCCTGGGGTGGTGGCCGTTCCTTCTGGTGGTAGGTGGCCGGGCCGGGCCGGGCCGTGTCGGGCGTGGCCACCCGTTGCCACTCGGACAGCGAATCAGGGCCACAGCACGTTCGCCCGGCAGACGTCCGGGATCTCCTGTCTCGTGATCAACGGTGAGCTCCAGAGCCACCCCGATCGCTCCGGCCGACGCCCACGACGTAGTGCGTATACCGGGCCACTGACCATCATCAGACAGCCCCTACCCCAGCGCCGTGACTCCCAACAGCAGGACGCGCAGGCCGTTGTCGATCGCCGTGCCCCGTTCGGCGGCCGAGAGCCCGGGCTGCAGGTTGACGAGGATGGTGGCCAGCCCGTGCACGGTGGCCCAACTGGCCACCACCGCCGCGCCGGTCTCCTCCGGCGGCAGGCATCCCGCCTCGGTCAGCCGGTTGAGCGCCGCCAGGAGGATCGCGTCCGGCTGCGGCTGCCCCTCGGCGTCGGGGTCCGGCTCGTGGCCGGGCGATCCCGGGGTGCCCACCCCCGAGGGGTTGCCGTCCATGGCGGTGCGGAACAACCCCGGCTCGTCGAGTGCGAACTGTACGTACGCACGGCCGACTTCGCTCAGGTGGAGCGCCGCCGCCTCGCGCGGGTCCGGGGGCTCCGGGACGGCCGCGACATGCGCCGCCATGGCTGCTCCCAGCTCGCGCAGGGCCTGCTTGGCCACCGCGGACTTCAGCGCGGCCAGGGTCTTGAAGTGGCCGTACGCGGAGTTGGGCGCGACCCCGACGAGGCGGGCGACCTCGCGCAGGACCACCGCCTCCGGCCCGCCGGTGCGGGCCAGCTCGATGCCCGCCCTGATCAGTGCCGCGCGCAGGTCGCCGTGGTGGTAGGTGGTACGGGCGCGGCGGGTCTGCTGGGTCATGTACGGATCCTGGCACGGACGGATCCCGGGCAGCCAGTTGCTCCTCGGCCTGCCGCTCCGATCGGCGGCCCTGGGCTACGGGGTGACGAGCCGCAGGCCGGGGAGGTCGCGGCGGCGGATCATCAGCTCGGCGACGACGATGTTGGGCAGCCAGCACAGGAACGGGACCGCGGCGTAGGCCTGACTGACCATCTGGTCCACGTCACCCCCGGCAGCACGGCCGGCCAGCACCTGGACCAGGATCAGTACGCCGAACCAGAGCCGTAGGGTCGGCGCCGCGAAGGTCAGGGCGAAGCTGCGGATCATCCAGGCCTGGTGCGCGGCGAAGTCGCCCTCCCGAGCGGCCCGGTAGCCGCGGTAGGTGGTCCACCCCCAGAGCACGGCGAGGCTGCCGAAGCCGAAGAACCCGGAGAACGCCACGGAGTTGAAGAACGACATGACCAGCGCCGCCACCGAGCCGATTCCGACGGCGACCACGTAGCCGCGTCCGATCCAGCGGTGCACGCGGGGGAAGCGGCGACGGATCGCGCGGACGAACTGGAAGGGGCCGACGGCCAGGGCCAGGCCGGCCATGACGATGTGGACGTAGAAGGCGACCTGGACCGCGAACGGCCGGTCCGCGTAGGTCGGCGCGAGGCCGACCTTGTCGGCGGCGAGGGCCTGCAGGCTGCCGGCCGCGTACTGGCCGACGGAGTAGCCGGTGATCGCCACCGACAGCAGCAGCATCACGGTCCAGCTGAAACGGGAGCCGCGTCGGGGCCGGTTGGTGGTTGTCGGCGGGCGGGAGGTCAGTACGGACATGGCGGAGGGGCCCTCTTTCGGGGCGAGGCGAGGCACGGGAACGGCGGCACGAGCTCAATCTGTACAGTGTGAGTTTTAGTGCCCGGCCGGCACACGTGTCAACAGCCTCCGAAAGCGCACAGGCCAAGGCACCGCAGGAAGATGACGGTGGCTCAACTCACGGCCAGGCCCTGGACCGGGCGGCCGGTGAGCGGAGCGAGGACGAGCCCGGCGGCGCTGATCGCCATACCGGCCGGCCCGGATCCGGGAAACGTCCAGGAGGCCGACCAGCCCGCCGCCGGCTCGGCCCAGCCCGGCAAGTCGTCGAACCGCGCGCAGCCCCCGGACCCGAGCCTGCCCGCGTCTGATTCGGGGCCGGGGCCGGGGGCCGGGAGCCTGGAGGTCAGCGAAGTCGGTGTGGGCCGCCTCGAGGGCCTCCGGGCACGGACTGGGCCTTCTCGTGCTCGGCGAGCGCCCGGTAGATGGTGGCCAGCCCCGGGTCCTGGCCTTTGCGCTTGCCGGTGGATCAGGAACGGGCCGATCTGCTCGAAACCCCTCCTGCCCGACCGGCAGCGGTACAGGTCCTGCTGACCGCAGACCTGGATCACCTCTCCTGCTGCTGGCTAGGATCGGTTTGTGACGGTCCATCAGAGTGGGCTGCGTGAACAGGGGTGGATGCTATGACGGACGGCACCAGTTGGATGAGGGACAGGCTGGAGGAGCCGGCGGTGGAGTCGGTGGACCTGCGCATCGACCTCCCGCACTCGGCCCGGATGTACGATTTCTGGCTCGGTGGTAAGACGAACTTTCCCCCGGACCGGGCCCTTGGTGAGGCATTCGAGCAGGCGATCCCCAGCATCAAGGTCATGGCCCGGGAGAACCGCAGGTTCCTGGGCCGCGCGGTGCGCTACCTGGCCGGCGAAGCGGGTATCCGCCAGTTCCTCGACATCGGTACCGGCATCCCCACCGAGGGGAACACCCACGAGGTTGCCCAGGCCACGGCCCCGGACAGTCGGGTCGTCTATGTCGACAACGACCCGATCGTCCTGGCCCACGCCCGTGCGCTGATGGACAGCACCGGCTCCGGCCGCACCGCCTACCTTCACGCCGACCTGATGGAACCGGAGAAGATCCTCGCCGATCCGACCCTGGCCCGCACCCTGGACCTTGACCAGCCGGTGGGTCTGACCCTGGTGGCCGTCCTCATGCTGATCGCCGACCGGGACGACCCCTGGGCCAAGGCCAGGGTGCTGATGGACGCCCTGGCCCCCGGCAGTTACGTGGCGATCACCCACCCCGGAACGGACTTCAACCCGACCGCGATGGCTGCGGTGGTCGAAGCCGCAGCCAAGGGGAACATGACTCTGGTGCCGCGCACCCGCGACGAGGTGGCGCGATTCTTCGGTGACTGGGAGCTCGTGGACCCGGGCGTCGTGCCCGTCATGGGCTGGCGTCCTGAAGGCGACGTGCCCGCCGACCCCAGCGCCGCGTACTACTGGTCCGGCGTGGCTCGCAAGCGGTGAGCCGGCCGGCCCTGCGCCCTCCCGCCTGGTCGCCTCGCTCGGGTGCGACCTTCCCGCCAGGAGCAGCTAGTGGATTTGCTCGGAAGGTTGACCTGTGGCTGAGGCGTTGACGGGCGTCGTCGGGTGACGGGTTCAGCTCGGTTCGGTGGCCGGCGGGTGTGGTGAGCGTCCGGCTCGTACGAAGTCGAGGTAGTCGTCGTGGGCGATGCCGGCGTTCACCCACCGGTCGGGGACGGGTCCGGTGCCGGCCTCGGCGATCGCCATGGCGGCCGGCTCTTCCTCGGCCATGGCGATCTCTTGGCCGAAGTCCTCCTCCTCGCCGTCGGAATCGAGTGCTGGGAACTCGACGAGGTCGCGGAAGTGCTCTCCGCCGACGTCTTGGGCGCTGTGGAGCACGACGAGGAAGCCCGAAGCGAACTACCGCCGCGCATGCCCGGTACCCTCACGCCACAGCTGGGTCCCACCGACCAGGACCCGCGAGGCGATGAACAGCGCAAGCACGTTCTCATCCACCGGAGACTGGAACCGCACCGGCAGCGTGAACGCCCCCGACCCACCCGCACCTGACCCGCCCTCACCAGGGCCGGAAGCCGCCTCAGCGCTGCGCCCGGTGGTTCGCTTGCCGGACTTCTGCGGCACCGCGAGGGCCTCCACCACCTTGGCGTCGTGAGAGCGCAAGGCAGTCAGGATGCGGATCAACGCCGAATGGCTGTCCGACTCCAGGATGTCCTGGGCACCTCTCACGCCGCCCTCCGACCGCCGAGAGTCCAGCTGCTGGGCTCCCG
>NZ_LMCT01000041.1:43199-46383 GCF_001424875.1 Kitasatospora sp. Root107
TCGGAGGTGGCAGCCGGTTCCGAAGAGCTCGGCGCCCGGCCGGCCGGCGAATGAGGGTTCACCAGTTGGGGTTGACGTCCTGTCCGAAGCCGGCGCCCGCAGGTCGCTTCTCGAAGTGCAGATGCGGGCCGGTTGCGTTGCCGGTGTGGCCGACCAGGGCGATCTGCTGTCCCGCTCCGACGCTCGCACCGCGGCCGACGGTGCGCTGGGAGAGGTGGCAGTACCAGTAGTCGAAGCCGTTGGAGCGCAGCACGAGGTAGTTTCCGTAGGCGTTCGGGTCCTCGCCCGTCTCGCTGATGGAGCCGTCGAGGACCGCGACGCACGGTGTGCCCTCGGCKGCGGCGTAGTCGGCGCCGGTGTGGTAACCGAGGCTCCAAGACCCGGGGATGTGATAGGCGGTGGTGACGCCGTGGCCGGGCGCGGGGGAGGAGACGCGGTTGCCTCCGCCGTTGGGGGACGGGACTTGGAGGCGGTCCCAGGAGGTCTGGCCGGGGATGCCGTCCGCGTCGCCGCCGGAGAATCCGAGTTTGCGCTGGAAGGCTGCGTACGACGCCTGGTCGGCGCCGCTCCACGCGGGGCCGGGCCCCACCTGGTACTGGCTGCATCCTTCCTCGACAAGGCGCTGCCCCATCGCGGTGATGATCGGGCTGACCTGTCCGTCGTGGAAGAACCCTGCTCCGGGGAAAGGCTGCAAGCTCATGGTCGAACTCCTCTCTGCTGGGTGTGGGCGAGTGGCTCCGACGTCGGGGCGGAGCGGGGCTCCGGCGATATCCCCGCCTGGACACGCCGGTACGGCGCTGCGCCACGAGCACGCCGCGCTGAGAAGTGGAACAGCCGGGGAGGGTGCCGGGTCCCTGAACTCGGACCCCGCGCGGGTGAGGGCCGTTCGTGTCAGAGTCAGACCCTTCACTTCCACCGTGCGCCTTGGCGATTCTGACTGCAACGCGGGAGCTCGCGGGGCACTGGGCTATCGGTGCTGGTCAGAGGGCCTATCGGTGCGACCGTCCACGAGCTCAAGCGCCTCGCGCTCACCGCCGGCTCGCCGGACCCGCCGCCGAGCCCCCTCTACACCGCCTTCGCCCGCGCCGTCCCGATGGGAGAAGGCGTCCGCGCTGGTCTCGGCTCCCGATGACCTGTGGTGGGAGGAGCGGGTGGAGGACGCGAGGCTCTACCCAGTGAAGGACCGCAAGGCGTGACGAACGCCGGGGCTGTGGGCGGCCCGTACGGCTGCGCGTTCAGTTCCTCAGCTGCGATGCTCAGGTTCCAGTCCCTGCTGGCCGCCACGTCCACCAGCGGGGCCTGGAAGCGTGTCGGACGCACCGTCATCTCCCTCGTCCCATCGGGAGCCGTACGCCGCCCAGCGCGGCCCAACGTACCGTCGCCTCCGGTGCTTTCAGCGGCCAGTGCGCCCCGCTGCCGGCCGATGCCAACCGGCACTCGGCTGCCACGCTCTCGCGGCCTGTTCACCATTTCGGGAGCTTTGCGCGGTGAAGGCTGTGTTGACGCGGTCGGGGTC
The DNA here is from genome assembly GCF_001424875.1 of Kitasatospora sp. Root107. Classification (GTDB taxonomy): domain Bacteria; phylum Actinomycetota; class Actinomycetes; order Streptomycetales; family Streptomycetaceae; genus Kitasatospora. Next base: position 44,716 of record NZ_LMCT01000041.1, read on the forward strand.
GCCTGCGAAGGCTCCGGCGCGAAGGAGGGGTCAGTCTGGGCTGATCTCCTGCTCGATGGTGGCGGCGAGACCGTCGTCGTCGTAGCCCAGTTGCTATCGAGGAGGAACTCGCCGGGCCGGGATTGCGGCGCCAGTCGGACGGGCCGTCCATGGCGATGAGCGAGGCCAGGAACTGGAAGCGCTGGCTGGCAGCCTCGAAGGCATGGTCGTCCGGCTCGACCAGGCGCAGCGGCTCGCTGGCGGCGGCGTTGATCATCCTGCTGTGGGGGTAGTAGTACTTTCCGCCGCTCTGCGGGTGGCAGACCGTGTGGATGCTGTCGCCGTAGAAGACTTGCCACGGGTTCACGCGTGTCGGGGGGAGGAGCTGACCGAGGCGCGGTGGATCGGGGTGTCGTGTGCTTGGTCAGTGGGGGGTGTGCGGGCGCAGGACCATCAGCGAGTCCTCGGGGCCGGCGGTCACGGCGAAGGGGAACCGGTCGAGTTCGAGGCAGAGGGTGACGTCGTCGGGGTGGACTCCCTGACGGACACCGTTTGTCAGTTCGGTGGCGGCTTGTGACTGGCTGGCACGGTGGAGGTACTGCGTCGCGTCTGTTGCGGTCTCGGTGACCCTGCGGCGATGTACTGGGCGTACGCCAGGTCCTCGTCGGCTCGCCCGTCCTCGCCGGTCACCACGAAGGTGACGCTGTCGGGTTCGTGTGCCCGCAGCAGGCGGGCTGTTGCCTCGGCGACGACGAAGGAGGCACACAGCACCAGTGAGGCGTCCTGGACGGCGAGGGCGCCGACCGTTCCCGCAGTTGTCTTCTGGATGACGGTGCGCCCGCGGAGGTCGGTTGAGCGGAGCAGGCCAGGGGAGTTGACGGCGTCGAACCCGGGCGCCGCCGGGCCGTCCTTGAGCGCCACCCAGTCCGGGTGACGGTCCTTCAGCGCCAGGGCCTCGTCCAGTGACTCGGCGAGAACGATCTTCTCCGCCCCCTGGGCGAAGGCGCAGGGGCCACGGTGAACGCGCGCATGACGTCGACGACGACCGCGACGGACGGGGTTTCGGTCACTCGGGTATGCCGAGGAAACGGGCGTCCATCCGGTCATGATCCGGTGACGGGCCTCACAGCGATGCCGTTGGAGCTCGGCATCGCGCAGCCGTCCTGCCGGGCTCACCCGATCAGGTTCCCGTGGTGGCGGTGGTGCGGGGTGCTTGTTTGAGTTCTGGTAGACCTGCGGCCGACATGCGCCGTGAGCCGTCGACCCGGGGAAGGCGCCATGTGTGACTGCGGACCGCTCACGTCCGAGACGGACCGGCTCTTGCAGCCGGTCGACGCCGGCGTCGACCTCGCCGCTCCCGACGTGCCGGTCGCCTCGGTGATCACCTCCGAACGCGCGTCGGTCGCGGCGGCGGACGGGCCGGTGCGGGCGGGGTGTGAGGCGGATCTGCGGGACGGCTGTTACGAGGTGACGGTCCGTTTGAACCAGCCGGGTGCCCGCCGGCTGGTCGGCACGCTGCGGGTCGACCGGGCGGCTCCGGCGTCGGGGCCCGACGGTCTGATCATCAGTGGCGACCTGTACCGGCGTCTGCCGGGCCAGGCCCGGCCGGACATGCCGACCGGCGTACCCGGCGGCGGGTCGGTGGCGGCGGCGGTGAGCCGGGTGGGTCTGCCGGGCGCGGTACGGCGG
>NZ_LMCT01000041.1:46391-63136 GCF_001424875.1 Kitasatospora sp. Root107
CGAGCATCCCGGTCCACCCGCGCGGCCGGTACCACTCCTACCTGCGCGGCACCCGGTTGGTGATGCCGGTACCGGGCGTCGACGGTGCGTCGTGCGAAGTGTCCATCAGCTTCGAGGAGTTCCGCTACACCCAGCCGCCGGGCGGTTCCTTCCGGGGCTCGTTCCCGGCCTCGCCGAGCCGCTTCCTGCGCTTCGCCCTCCACCAGGTGGGCGTGGGGCGGTTCGAGGGCCGGCTCGTGCAGGGTGGATCCGACCTCGGTTCGGTGACGCTGACCTGGGTCTCCGGCTTCCTGCGCGGGGCCGTGCTGGAGATCGACACCGTTCAGGGGGCCGTCGCGCCGCAGCCGGTGCTCGATGCGGACGGCACCGCGGTGTACTTCGACACCGTCTTCGCGACGGCCGGCTGGGAGCTGGTCATCGACCGCGCCGAATCCGGAACGGACCTTGCGGTACCCGCCGGGGTCAATCCCAACGCCCGCTGGTCGAGCGCCGACATGCACGCCCTGATGACCCAGGTCCGCAGACCCGGCACCGACCTCGACACCGAGTGGCGCACCCACCTCCTCGTCGTCCCGGCGGTCCTGGGGTGCGATCGCGGCAAGATGTACGACATGCTCATCGGGGCGCCCCGCGAGGGGTCCGCGACGTTCTGCGACGACGGCTACCCGGCCGCCGACTCACCGTTCTTCGGCACCGCGGAGAACCGGTTGCAGCGCGACGTCCCCCGCGCCTACCTCCGCTCCGCCACCCACGAGGTCACCCACGCCTTCAACCAGGTCCACACCCTCCCGGGCTTCGTCACCAACTCGATCATGACCACCACCCCCACGGTCGCCAGAGTCCTCGGCACCGCCGCCACCGGCGCGCCCGGCGTGTTCCCGGACCAGATCGACCTCGCCTTCGACGCGGCCGTGCGCAACCACCTGGCCCACCTGCCCGATCCCGTCGTGCGCCCGGGAGGCTGGCCGTTCGACTCCTGGCGCGACGCTGGGGCCCCGCAGGCCGCCGACCGCAGCCTCTTCTACGAGGACGAGCTGCGGCTGGAGGTCCGCGCCGAAAGTGGCCGCGTTCCCCTGGGGGCGCCCGTCACGGTCTCCTGGACCCTGACCAACACCTCCGACTCCGAACTCATGGCGCCCTCCGACCTGCGCCTGGAGGCGCTGTTCGCCACCATGTCGTGCCGGGACGAGAGCCATCATGAGCGGCCGGTGCGGCCCTGCGAGATCAGCTGCGACAACGCCCACCTCGCCCCGCTGGCCCCCGGCGCCTCCCTCACCGCCTCCCACCTGGTGTTCTGGAGCTCCGAAGGCTTCCCACTCGAACGACCCGGCCGCCACACCGTGACGGTGACTCTCGCCTGGTCCGCGAGCGGTGTCCCGGTCGGGGTGAGCGGCAGCTGCGACCTCTGGGTCGACTGGCCCACTACCGACGCGGACAACCGCGACGCCGCCCACGTCCTGCACCCCGACGTCGGCCGCTGGGTCGCCCTCGGCGGCGCACCCCACCTCCAAGAAGCCACCACCCGCCTGCGGACCCTGACCGCCGGCCCCGCCCCCGCGGGAGCGGCCGCCGCACCGGCCGAACGCTCCCGCGTCGCGGACGCGTTCAGACGCCTTGGCCTGATGCCCGGCCAGGACGACGGCTGAGGTGTGGGCGTCCTCCACCGCCACGTACGCTCACCCGGCCGCGAGCAAGTTCTTCGACCCGCACCCGCGCAGCCGCCTCCCGAACCTCCAACAAGCCCATGATCGACGCCACCGACCACCTCCATGTCATCCGGACGAACGCGACGGCCCAACTCTTCCTCGACGCCGCGGAGTTCATGCCAAAGCAACGGAAACCAACCGATCACATCCGGAGAGACAACGGCTTCTGAGCTTGACTCTGAAGCTTCTATAGATCGTCAAGCTGTAGAAGACAGGCAGGGTGTGCCACTGTTTGTGCTGGTGAGGTGGTGGTAGACCTCGCGCGCGNAGCTTGACTCTGAAGCTTCTATAGATCGTCAAGCTGTAGAAGACAGGCAGGGTGTGCCACTGTTTGTGCTGGTGAGGTGGTGGTAGACCTCGCGCGCGACGAAGCGCTTGAGGCACCTGAAGATGTCCTTCGTCTTGAGTCCTTCGAGGGTGCGTCGTGCCACGTAGTCGCGAGTGCGCTGGTCATGCCGCATACGGACCAGCACGATCGTGTGCAGCGCACGGTTCGCCTGGCGGTCTCCTCCACGGTTGAGCCGGTGACGGTCAGTGCGTCCAGAAGAGGCAGGGACGGGTGCGGCGGCGCACAGGTGGGCGAAGGAAGCCTCGGATGCGAGCCTGTCCGGGTTGTCGCCGGCGGTGACCAGCAGCTGTCCGGCGGTCTCGGTTCCCACGCCCGTCAGCGCGAGAAGGCCGGGCGCGGCGCGGGTGATCAGCACGCGCAGGTCGGCATCCGCGTCGGCTATCTCCTCGCTCAAGTGCCGGTAGCGCCTGGCCAGGCGCTTGAGGGCCAGCCTGACGGCTGCGACCGGGGTGGCCAGATCAGTGCCTGGACGGCTTGCGGCCAGCCGCCGGACCAGCTCGGTTGTGGTCAGTGAGCGCAGTGCTTCGCGGACCTCAGTGGGCGCGGTGATGATCAGTGATTTCATCTGGTTGACGGTCTGGGTTCGGGCTTTGACGGCGCTGGCGCGCACGACACGCAGCCCACGGATTGCCTCGACCGCGCCGTCGCGGTGCTTCGGCGTGCCGGTGGCGCGGCCGGCGAGTACCGCAGTGGCGGCGGCGTAGGCGTCGATGGAGTCCGATTTCCCTGCCGCTCGGCGAGCTCGACGGTCAGGTCGGTCCACCTCGATGACGGCGATCTGGTTGCCTCGGAGGTAGCGGCCGAGTTCGGCGCCGAAGGAGCCGGTGCCCTCCATGCCCACAACCAGCACTCGGCCGTGGGACTGTAGCCATTCCAGCAGATCCCGGTAGCCCGCGGGCGTAGTGGGGAAGGCCTCGGTGGCCAGGTGTCGGCCGATGGTGTCGATGACGGCGGCCTGGTGGACGTCGGTGTGGGTGTCGATCCCGCCGATCACCTCGATGGGCTGTGCCATGCTGTCCGGGTTCCTTCCGTGCGCGGCGAATGGGCTCGCGCGCACCGGCCGGCGGACGGACACGACTGTGATGGGACCACGTTGGTCAAGCTTCTATGAGGTCACGATCGCCAGCCGGTACACGCGGTGGCGCCGCCCGGAAGGCCGACGATTCAGAGTGAGGACAGCCGAAGCGTCAATCGGGGATCGGGTCAGACCCTCGAGCGGTGCCGCCTCATCCTCACAGTCGGGGATCTTGGRGTTTCCCGGTGTGCCCGCCTKAYCAGCGGGCATGCTCGTGGCTGATCGAAGACCSATGCAGTTGTCGAGGTGTCAGTTCTCGCTCCGCCCCCGTTCYGGTGARCAAGTCCCMWCTCTGACCGCGMRGATCGCGCGGGCGAGCAACCCGGGCGGTACRACSGCGATGTGGGTCAGAGACCGGCTGGACGGACTGTGGTGCGACGAGGACTTCGCSGGCTGGTACCCGCGCGACGGACGCCCTGGCATCTCACCTGCCCAGCTGGCCACCGTCTGCGTGCTGCAGTTCCTCCTCGGCCTGTCGGACCGACGCGTACGGCGATGCCGACCTGTCGGTCGGCGAACAGCCCGAAACCGCGGTAGCCGCGTTGGGCGGAGAGCAGGTCGACCGCCTCGATGCGCAGTGCGCCGAGGGTCTCGTCGATCGCGGCCGGATCACCGGTCGCATAGGTCGTGCGGGTGTACAGCGAAGCGGTCATGAGTACGTTTCCCGTCGGAGTACGTTTCCCGTCGTCGTCCGGACGCCGCTCAGGTGGAGCGCCTGAGCAGTCACGCCCATCCCATGCTCATGCCCGCACCCGGGCAACGCGGCGAGTCCGTTCGGAGCAGCCCGGCCGGTCACGGCTCGTGCCGGTGCCACCGGCCTGGGCGGGGCTCGAACTCCCGCTGCCCGCAGTGCTCGCCGGGTCGCTCCCGACTGGCACGCGCAGGAGTTACTGGTGGCTCTGGTCCGCTCGGCGCGCGGTGAGCTGACGTTCGCGGGCGAGCTGCACGCCCGCCGAGGTGATCCCCTTCTTGACGAAGCCGATGTCGTCGATGATCAGGACACCGCCGTCCTCACCGAGGCGTTCGGCAAACGTAGTGCTGAAGCTCCTCGCGGATCTCGTCCGCGTCCCAGCGGGCACCGGCCAGCAGGTGCTGCAGATCATCGGGGGTGACATGGCCCGCGTACTCGGCCAGCTGCCAGCCGTTCTTGCGGCCGACCGGGCCCAGCAGGCCGCGGACGTAGTCACGCATCCGGCGACGCGGCTCCACGCGGCTGAAGCGATGGCCGGCACGGAGGAAGAGGTCTTCGAGTTCGCGGTCCCAGCTCTCGGCTGCGGGCTCGTTGATCACGACGAGAAGCTGCCCCGCCGCTGCCACCACCAACGCTGGCTGCACACGATCGAGGGGCGGCCCCAGAAAGACCGCCCCTGACGACCCATCAGCCCACTACACTCACCGCGCAGCCCTCTGAACAGGCAAAACGTCGAAGTCCTGCTGGATTACTAGTTGCGGCGGTGCAGTCGATCCGACATGGACTCAGCCCTCCAGAAACCTGCCCCCGCCCCACCGGCGGGCCTGTGCAGCGAATTGGTGATCCTGGATGAAGTACCCGTTGGGCTCTTCGAGCCCTTCGCACCGACCTCGTAACGGGTCAGGCACACGTCACGGCCGGTCGCACCGCGCTCGCATTCGCCAGCGGCGACGAGCTTGCCGGTCCGTGTGAGCGCGATGTTGAAGATCTCGTTGTCGCCGTTGCCCGTGCTGGTGGGTGTGACGACGAATCCTCCGTCGCCGAAGGATTGGTCGAGGCTGCCGTCCTCGTTGTACCGGCCGACCAGGAAGTTGCTGTCGACGAGGAACTCGGTGGGCGCTGTGCTGCCGCCGATGAGGATCTTGCCCGATCGCTGGATCACCAGTCCCCTGAGGTCTTCGTCCGTCTGGCCGGGGCCGACGTTGGTCAGCACCTTGCCGCCGGTGCCGAAGCCGGCGTCGAGCGAGCCGTCGGGGTTGTAGCGCGCAAGGGCCAGGTCGAATGGGCCCCCGGCGTTGGCGTCGGCCGAGCCGCCGACCGTGATCCGGCCCCGGTGGTCGATCGCGACGGCGATGGCGAGGTCGAGCAGGTCGTCCGCCGCCATGGGCGTGACGACGATGCCGCCGCCGAACTTCTCGTCCAGGCGGCCGTCTGGCCAGTAGCGGGCGATTGCGAGGCTGCCGCCGCCGCGGCCCGCTCCGAGGTCGGCCGAGCCGACGACCACGATGCGCCCGCGCTCGTCCAGGGTCATCCCTCCCAGTTGGTCGCGGCCGCCGGCCAGGTCCGTGACCACGACGCCCGGACGGGCGCCGTCCTGGCCGAAGGAGGTGTCGAGGCTGCCGTCCGGGCAGTAGGCGACCAGGGCGAAGTCCCGGCTGCTGCGGCTTGCGGTCGTGGAGGTGAAGCCCGCGACCATGATCCGGCCGTCCCGCAGCACGCGGACGTCGTGAGCCTCGTCGGCGCCCTGGCCGGGGCCGATCGTGGTAAGCACCGTGCCGCCCTGCCCGAAGTTCGGGTCGAGGCGTCCGTCGGGCAGGTAGCGGGCGAGCGCGAAGTCCTCGCCGCCGGCCGCCGTGGTGGCGTGACCCACGGCCACGATCTTGCCGTCGGCCTGCAGGGCCAGGGCCCAGATGTGCTCTTCAGAGCCGCCGACGGCCGACATGCTCGTCAGCACTGTCCCACCGGAGCCGAACGAGGGGTCCAGCGAACCCTCGGGCGTGTAACGCGAGATCCGCCACTGATTGCCGCCGGCCCCCTCGCCCATGTCCGAGGAACCGGACACCAGGATGCGCCCCTGACGGTCGATCACCAGCCCGTTCTGGAAGTCGGATCCGGTGGCGGGTGCGGTCGCCGTCGAAACCACGCCCTCCGTCCCGAAACGGGGATCGAGCGTTCCCGTGCCGGTGTCCGCCACGGCGACAGCCGCGCCGGTGACCGAGGCTGACGCCACCAGCATGGCGGTGAGGAGCAGCCCAGGACGGTGCGGGATTCGACTTCTCAGGGTCTTGTGGCCCACGTGGGCCCTCCTCCTGGCATGGCATTCCGGCCGCGCCCTCGACCGGGATCCTCACACGCATGGAGTCAGTGCCCGGTATCCGGCCCGGCGCCACGCCGTGCGTCTCCGCAGTTCAGGTCAGTCCGCATGACCATCCGGGTGGCCCTCCACACTGCGAGACAGGCCTGCGGTCATGTGAAGAGTTGCTCGCGTTCTGGGCGAGGTCCGTACTCCTGTGGAACGGCCCCGCCCAGACGTCCGCTCAGCCCAGACACTCGGGGATACCGCCCGGCGGGCGGCAGTTGGCCAGGTAGTCGCACGCGAAGATCGTACGGACCGCGCGGCCGAGCTCTTCCAGGGCCTGGTATGTGGGGTGTCTGGGTCCGCCGCAGGTGAACCGACGCAGAACCTGCTCGGCTGGACGGTACCCAGCCGCAGGGCGGTGGCGAACTCGTCGGTGAAGGCAGTCAGGAAGTCGGCGCGCGGCCAACGTCCTCGCCAACTCCGGGGCGTTCAAGCAGCACCTCAACCGGGCCGGGCGCGGCACCAAGATCGAGATCCACCCCATCAACCAGCAGGTCGTGGACGAGAACCGGCGCCGCGACAACCTGCGGGTCCGCTCCTTCCAGGTCCGCTACATCTGGGATGACGCCGTCGACGCCCTCACAGCCGGCGTCGCGGGCAAGCTCGAAGAGATCTGGGACGACATCATCAGCGAGCTCGACAGCGACTACGGGGCCTACCAGTACGTCTCCCACACCGGCCTCGGCGCCTGACCACCCATCACCACCCAGACCCGGCCGACGAGGCCGGGCCCGAACAAGCACGAGAACGCCTGGGAGCGTGGCTTCGCCCACGCCCGGGTCTTCGCGGCCCGTGGCGGCCATCTGGCGATCCCCGCCGCGCAGAAGGTCGACGGCTACCCGGTCGGCGCCTTCCGCTGCCCGCAACAGTCGGGCCGGGAGAGGACGGGCAGCCACGCCTCCGGGTCGATGCCGTCCAACAGCGCCCGGTCCTCCTCGCGCAGTAGCGGGGCCCGCTCGGCCAGTGCCGTGGACGCCCAGCGGCTGCCTCGCGGCCCCGGCTCGGCCGCCCCGCCGCCGGTCGTGTGCCGTGTTCACCGGGGGCGGGTCGGCAGCCGGACGGTCAGCCCTGAGACTGCTTGGGTTTGGCCAGCTCGCCGGTCTCCATGTACACCTCCCGCGTCGCCTCCAGCTCCACGGTGAATCCGTGGGATCCGCTCGGCGGCGCGGTGGCGAAGAAGACCCCACGAACACTGTCGGGGGGAACCACCCGATGGTCGGGGTTGTCGGTCCGTCCGCCGGTGTTGACCGGTTCGGCCGAGGCGAAGCGCTCCGCGAAGAATTTCTCCAGGGTGGCCTCGTCATCGGGCAGCAGGTCTCCGCGCAAGTCTGTAGCGGTGCCAGGAACGGCCCGGACGGTGAGCACCTGGTCGAAGTCGGGCGCCGCGGTGATGTGGTGCGCGAGATGCAACTGCCCTCCGCGGCCGAAGCAGAGGTAGGACAGCTGGTTGTCGTCTGCGTGCTGCGCCTGCACATCGAGCTCGTGGAAGTGCACGACGCTCTGGACGGTGACGACGGCGCGTTCGGCGAGCGGCGGGTGCTTCCCTCCCTTCCGCTCGAAGTGACCGCAGAAGAACCTGCCGGTCATCGACGTCCGCCGAGGACCGGAGCCGTGCGGATCGAGCTCGCTCATCGGGAAGTCCTCGGGAATGAACGTGTCGTAGGGCTCTCCTGGCACGACATGCTGATGGGAGCGGAGTACCGAGCCGACGGCGTCGTCCACCCCCACCTCCAGGATGACCTGGAAGTTGTGCGGGGCCATGAACATCGGTAGATGCGACAGGTAGAGCACGTCTCCGCCGACAACCAGCATGCCGTGGGAGCCGAGGGTCGCGTCCCCGTCGTGGTGTGGTTCGTGTGCGTGGTGCATGTTCATCGTCGTCCCCTTGATCGGGCGATGGGTGCTTGGTAGACAGGAGTCCGTGCGGCGGCGGCCGAGGAGACCGTCCGCGGCATGGTCCACCAGATTCGACGAGATCGGCCTGCCCTGCTTGGACCCCTGGCGGGCGCGACGCCGTCCACGCCTGCTAGATGCTGACGACGAGGGCTCGGTCATCCGGACGGCCACACCCACCCCGCCTCGGTGGAGGCTCCCCGCGTCTCGGGCGGTAATCAGAGGCCGGGGGCCTACGGGAGGCCCGGCCAGTTGCCGGCGATCGGCTGTGGGTAGCCGTTGTCGACCTTGTCGTCGGCGATGTCGTAGCGCACGTACTCGGAGCCGCGGAAGAAGTACGCCTTGCCGTTGTTCCACACCACGCCACCGTCGAGGTCCGNGCGTCGATGTGGGTCGGGAACAGTCCGGTCCAGTTGCCGGCGATCGGCTGTGGGTAGCCGTCGTCGACCTTGTCGTCGGCGATGTCGTAGCGCACGTACTCGGAGCCGCGGAAGAAGTACGCCTTGCCGTTGTTCCACACCACGCCACCGTCGAGGTCCGCCGCCCACAGCCCGGGCCAGTTGCCGGCGATCGGCTTCGGGTAGCCGTTGTCGACCTTGTCGTCGGCGATGTCGTAGCGCACGTACTCGGAGCCGAAGAAGAAGTACGCCTTACCGTTGTTCCATACCACGGAGGCGTCGATGTGGGTCGGGAACAGTCCGGGCCAGTTGCCGGCGATCGGCTGTGGGTAGCCGTCGTCGACCTTGTCGTCGGCGATGTCGTAGCGCACGTACTCGGAGCCGCGGAAGAAGTACGCCTTGCCGTTGTTCCACACCACGCCACCGTCGAGGTCCGNACTCGGAGCCGCGGAAGAAGTACGCCTTGCCGTTGTTCCACACCACCCCAGCGTCGACCCGGGACGGGAACAGCCCCGGCCAGTTGCCGGCGATCGGTTGCGGGTAGCCGTCGTCGACCTTGTCGTTGGCGATGTCGTAGCGGTAGTACGTACTGCCGTCGAACAAGTACGCCTTGCCGTTGTTCCACAGCACTGGTGCTGTAACCATCTGCTCGGTCACCTCCTCGGTGAATGCGCTCGTGGTTGCCTGCACGCGGATCACGTCCGCTGGCCGGCCCTTCGTCAGGTTGCCCACCCCGCCTGGCCATCGACGAGGCTGTCGGTTTTGGAACGGCGCGGCTGAACTCGTGCACCAGGGTGCTGAGAGTGGATTTCTGTTTACTGGCCGTCCCGGCGCTCCAGGCGGCGGAGCATAGCCAGACCCTGTGTGCTTCCGCTCTGGCTCGGCCCCTGGCGGTAGGTGAGCATCCCTCAGATGAGGGAGTGGCCGATCAGCCCGCTATGTCCAGCTATAGGGCACATTTCCCGGCCCGGCAAGGCGGTTGATCTGTTGGCGAATCAATTGAAGGTGCGACATTCACCACCGCGTTGACGAAACCGTCGCCCACGGACCCCACGCCCACAACAGCATCAACACGGCGTCCGGCGGCGACCCCAGCAGGCGGCAGGGCTGCTGCAGGAGAAAGATCAAGGTCGCGAGCAACCAACTCCAAGATCCTGCGCAACTACTTCCGAGCTGTTGCCCACGCGGCAGGCGAGGTCGTCGCCACCCGCGACCACCAGGCCAGCTGAGCCTGACGTACGGCGGCGCAGTCCGCCTGTCACGACCCGGACACCCGCCGGGCCGCGGTCGCTGGGAACGCCTTCGCCGGTGTGGCCGCCCAGCCCATCGTCACGGCTCGTCGGCCAGCAGGGCTCGGCGCGGTAGCTGGGGTGGCACCCGCTCCTCCTGTGGCTCGCCCTCCTGCCGCTGAAGCTCACGAGCGAAGCCACCGCCGTAGTCCAAACGCTGGGCATCAGCGACAAGGGCTGCCAGTGCCTCAGCTTCTCGGTCCTTATGGTTCTTCCGCCCAAGCATGTGGCTCCTCGCCAGTGGCCGGTGTGCCCCTCCCTGCGGGGGCCGCCCAGTGTTCTCCTGAGCACAGCCGAAGTCCACCCACACGCACATATGCCGCTGTCACGAGTCGGTAACGAACGAGGTGAGGCGAGGGCGACCAGGCCGACATGGCCCGAGGCGTCGGCGGCGGCGGCACCAAGGTGTTCCGGTCCCCTTGGCCGGGGAGTTCGAGAAGTCCCCGGCGGAGACTTCGCGCGGCGTCCTCGGGGACCGGGGCCCACGGGCGCTCGGCGCGGTGACCGCCCGCGACCACCCGTTCAGCGGGCGTGACCGCGCAGAGTGGCAGGACGGGTGTCTAGCGTGACGTCATGAACAAGAACAAGAACAAGCCCGCCCAGAAGATCGTCGTGACCGAGGACCACTCCGACCCGGCCCGCCTGGTGGTGGCGCTCAAGCCGTCCGACGGTTCTCCCAAGTCCCGCCGGCCGGTCCACGGCCAGGACGAGGTGCTCCGGTTCGCCCGCGAGCACGGAGCTGACGAGAAGACGATCGACTGGAACGGCCTCCAGGACCGCCTGCCCGCCCGCAAGGCCAAGGCGGCGGCCACCCAGCAGTAGCACCGCCGCGTGCCGCGGCTCCCGGGTCTGACCACCGGGAGCCGCGGCACGCGTTTGCGCGCCCGGGCCCCGCCTAGCGAAGCAACCGGCCACCGGACGGCGCACCCCCGCCCAGGGGCTCCGCACCCGTTCGCCCTCCCGGATGGTTTCGGCGGCGCGGGGCCGCGCGGCAATCGGCACGAGCCGCAGCAGGGCTACGGTCGGGACTGCGGATTCGCACCACTCTGCCTGTCACGGCAGCACGCGGCGCACCGGTCGTACACCCCCCCCGACCGGGCGCCGCCCGTGTGCCCGGCGGCCACCGCCCGGGCCCGGCGACGAGCGCTGCCGGGGCACCTCCGCCCCGCCCTCGCGGAGCCCGGATCGTTCGAACGCACCCCGTCGCCGACTGCCACTGCCCAGGCTTGAGCGCACTCTACGTGAAGATCGACGACGAGATCGAAGGAACGCGATGCATGGGACGACCGCCCCTGCTCAGCGACTCCGAACACAGAGATCGGGCATCATGACGAAGTTTCAGCAGTGGAGAGTCGCCGGAGGGTCAGTGCCTGGGTGAGTGGTGGGGCCGCTCTTACGAGGGCTGGACGCGCGCCCGTGTCGGCGTACATCTTGAAGTGCTCAGCCCCGTACAGATGAACGGGATCTGTCGCTGATCTTGTGATGGCCCGGATGCCGGAGCTGGGCCGGCATCCGGGCAGTTGAGCCACGGCTCGTCGGCATGACTGGGAGTCAGGCGTAGTCGGCGGTGGGCTGGGCAAGTCCGGGGCCACCGGCGTGTGGGGTCTGGACGTAGTCCTCGGGAGGCTTGGGAAGGACTTGCAGGCAGGCTGCGGAGCAGGCGTTGACCAGGAGTGGGAGAACGTCGGTGGCAACTGGCAGCGAGATCCATGCCTGGTGGATCTCGGCTCCTCCCAGCGACCGGTCACGCACGCTGCACCTGCGGATGGCCGTAGTACCCCATTTTCCGGGGTCGACGTCGTCGAGGCTGAGGTCTGCGGTCACCGCGCGGCCGGGCTGGAGCGGGGGGAACGGTGGGCGGAGCTTCTCGTTGCCGCACAAGGCGCGTGTGCTCACGGTGCTGCGCTTCAGGCTCGGGCACCTGGTCAGCTCGCAAGGGAACCAGTGCAGCCGGTAGGAGGTGTACGGGGTGAATTCCTGCAGGCTGCTCATGGCGCCGATCTCCGGAGGGATCCGAACCAGGTTGCTGCCGTAGAGGTTGAACTTGGGCCATTCCTCCGCCAACCCGGTGAACGTATGCGGTAGAGCACTAGACTGGCGGGCCGGTCCGCGGACGCGGGCGGTGTCGCAGGGGGACGAGCGAGTCGCGGGGGAGGCAGGCATGGGTCATGAATCACTGCCGCGTGCGTACCGGTTGAAGGCCGGCCGCATGTGGTACCTGGTGGTGCTGGCGAGCGGACCCTTCCTTGGCGCGCTCTTGGCGTTAGCGACCGGCAGGACCCGGCTGATCTGGCTGGAGCTGCTGCTCTGGGCGCTCTTCCTCGGGTGTGTTGGTTGGCTGGGGTACGCGCTCCGGCGTGGGGGAACTTTCGCCGACGCCCAGGGAATCGAGATCCGGGGTTACATACGTCGTACCGCATGGCTCCGGCCCACTTCGTGGACATCCATGGCCACAACGGTCAACGCAACCAGCTGCCCTGGGTCGACAGTGCCCATGTGGACGTCGCCCGCGAAGTCGCCGCCCTGCGCGCGATCTGGGAACGGAACCGCACTACCCCCGCCACCTGAACCAGGTCTGTACGGTCTTCGGTGCAACTCCCGATCATGGGCCCGGGTAGGCTCGCCTCATCGTTGCCCTGCGCCTGTAGCGCCGTCAGGCCGCGAGCGCCCGGAAGTCTCACGGGCGGCTCGGCTGCGCGGCCATCGTCGACCGCCTCACCTTTAGCGGCACCATCATCGAGACCGGCACCGACTAGTCTCAACGAAGTTTAGTCGTCCGCAGAGGCTGACCTGCATGGACTGGGTTGGATGGAGCAATAGTCCATACCTGTGGATGGCTTGGTCATGACGGTGGGTTGGTTCCCCGGATGACCTGCCAGCGGGAGCCCGGGGCAACTGACGTGAGGAGTCGGACTCCTGTGCCTCGGAGGGACACGAGCGCGGTGTGGACGGGGTCGAGCTCCTCGACCGGGTGTCGGAGGTAGGCGAGGATCTGCGTCAGTTCCAGGTCGATGGCATCTGCCGAGTCGCGGATGCGGTCGAAGCGGGCGCCGCAGCGAACCGGCCCGAGCGTGCACCGCACCGTGGCGGTGGCCTCGGCCGGGCCCATGATGATGACCTGATCGATCTGCAGTTCCACCTCGACCACGTGGCTGCCGGGATTGATGGGCTCGGTCATGCCGCCACCTCGGTGTGCTCGACCAGGATGCCGCTCTCGAAGCGGGCGCCGGAGCGGACCAGGGCGACGAGGTGGGCGTCGGTGATCGCGCGCCAGCGTTCCTGGGCGGACTCGACGAGCTTGAACACCATGGCGAGGGCCGCGGCGGGGCTGCCGGCGCCCCGGGTGACCTTGGTCCGCAGCTTGACGGTGGAGATCGTCGACTCGATCGGATTCGTAATCCGAAGATGGATCCAGTGCTCGGCCGGAAAGGCGTAGAAAGCCAGCAGCTCCTCGGCGTCGTCGGTGATCCTCGCGACGGCCTTGGGCCACTTGGCGCCGTAGGTGCGGGCGAACACCTCGATCGCCTTCTCCGCATGGGCGCGGTCCTCAGCGTTGTAGATCTCCTGCATCGCCCTTCAACGCGCCGGGCTGGGCGGACTTCGGCAGGGCATTCGTGACATTCCGGGATTTGTGAACCCAACACATCTGATGCCGGGCGGCGGGGAACACCTCCCGAAGCGCCTTCCACAACCCCATCGCGCCGTCGCCGACGACGAGTTCGGGGTCGCGCATGCCCCGTTGGCGGCAGTCCCGCAGCAGGTCCGCCCACGACTCCGTCGACTCCCGCAGCCCCTCCGCGAGCGCGATCAGTTCCTTGGTGCCGTCCAGCCGAACCCCGAGCAGAACCAGGACGCACGAGTGCGCCTGCCCCAGCCGGATCTTGGGGTGCACGCCGTCGGCCCACACGTAGACGAAGTCGCGGTCCGACAGGTCGCGATCCTGGAAGGCGGCGTGATCGTCACCCCACTGCTTGGTCAGCCGGGTGACCGTGGCTGGCGACAGCCCGGCGGCCGAGCCGAGGAACTGCTCCAGCGCCGGCACGAAGTCCCCCGAGGACAGGCCGTGGAGGTAGAGCAGGGGCAGGACCTCAGACCTTCAGGGACTTGCGGCACCACGGCGGCAGGATCTTCGAGGAGAACCGCTTGCGTCCCCCGGTCTCCTCGTCGACACAGCGGCGTTGATTCGTGGGGCCTTCACCTCAACCGTGCCGGCCGCGGTGACCGCGGCGCGGGGCCGGTGGTAGCCGTTGCGGACCACCAGGTGGCGACCCGCCTCGTCGGTCTCTGCTGCCAACTCGGCTATGTACTGGTTGACTTCGGCTTCCAGAGCGGCGGCCAGCATCCGACGGGCGCCTTCGCGGACGATCTCGTCGATCAGGGAGCTGGACTGGGTGGAGCCGTCGTCGGTGACTACGCTGAGCACGGGCGTGCCTTCCCGACCCGCGCTGCGAACGCTGGCCTACTCGGTGACCATCAGAGGATNGGACTGGGTGGAGCCGTCGTCGGTGACTACGCTGAGCACGGGCGTGCCTTCCCGACCCGCGCTGCGAACGCTGGCCTACTCGGTGACCATCAGAGGATCATTCGGGAAGGTACGCCCTCCGCGTGCCCTCCCGGAACCGATCCACAGGTCTTGAGCATTGCTCAGCATGGTCGGCTGACACATTGAGCGCCTTCGGCCCCTGTAGCGTAACTCCGCGTGCGCAGAGCGTGGTCGGGAGTCGACCGTGCAGAGGGGAGATCGGGTGAGCAAGCAAGCTGTCGCCTACGTCCAAGGGCTCGGGATCAGCGGCGACGTCAGCAGGCGGGTGTTCCTTCTGATCGCCGAACTTACGAAGCAGTCCCAGTGGGCAGAGGACCCTCCGCTCGTTATGGGACTCAATCTGCGAGACTCCGACGTTCCGGCCTTGGCTGCGCACCTGCGCATCACCCCTGAGGAGTTCCGCCTGCAGCTGCGCCTGCTCAGGGACACCATCAACATGGACGTGCTGGAGCATGCTGCTGACGGCTTGTGGGAGATCATCTACGGCCCGTCCTACACCAACCCGGTACCGGCTGCCCGGCGCGCCACCTCACCCGGAGCACCCGCAGGACCGATCGAGGACTTCTCCATGCCCGGCTGGGACAAGTACAGCACCTGGGGCTGGGAGGAAAGGCTGGGCCATCTCTACGCCCAGATCATCCACAACAGCGACGACCGCGACGCCGAACCCCGGATCTGGATCACCCCGCCTCGCCACGTCCTGCGCACGGTCGACGAGCTCGCCGAGGCCATCGCGGTGGCCATCGCCCCATACGAGGCGGTGCCTCCACCCGCCTCCGTCATCAAGATGTGGCTCACCCGGTAGGCGTCAGGCACGGAATCCCACCAGCGCGGACGAAGGCTGTCACCAGCTTCGATACGGTTGCGGGCTCCGGTATTCCTCCCACAGTGGCGGACGGCCGGAGCCCCGCCGGTAGCGGTCACCGGTCAGACCGATGATCCGGTGCTGCGCCACGGCGACGGCCCGGTGGCCGTCAACCGGCCGGAAGCGCAAAACGCCGCGCCGGATGTCCCAGACCCCGGAGTGGCCGAACAGCGTGTGGACTCCGGTGGCGCCGGCCGGGCCTGATTCCACGTGCAGGCGCATCACCGTCCAGTCGTAGTGTCGCTCCAGCAGCGTGACCAACTGCTGCCCTGCCAGCCCATCGTCGGTGTCGTCCGGCACCCAGGTCCACCGGCCATCCCGGAAGGCGTGCCGCCACTTCCACAGGGAGTCATCGCGGCGCTTGTCCGACCAGTGCAGCTGCTCCTCACTGCCCCGGGCGGCGCGCTCTACAGCTCGGGTTGCCCGGATCACGGCGGATGCTTCGGGCGAGGGTCCGTCCGCCGCGGGGTCCTCGGCCAGCCACGGGCAGGCCGTGAGCAGCAGGTCACGTACGGCCGGGCCCGGATCGGATTCAGTGGCTCGGCTGTCATCGCCTGGGCTGCGCAGGGTGATCCGCTGACGCTGGTAGCGGGCGTGCTCGACAGCCTGCTCAGCGGCGTAGCGGGGGACGGAGAGCACCACGGCGTGGCGGGGGCCGAGGTGGTAGGGGTCGGTGTCCAGATCGTCGGGGACGGATGGGCCGAGCTGCGGGAACTGCGCGAGGTAGGCGAGTTCCTCGCCACCGGAGTTGGTGAGTGGCCAGTCCCGGACGAGCAGAAGTGCCTTCTCCTCCGATTCGCCCGCGCCGGGGACGAGGGCCTCTTCCAGGCGGGAGCACCAGGCGGCGGCCGTCTCCTTCCACCAGAGCTGCAGGAGGGCGTCGGCCCAGGCGGACGGATTGGGGTACTGGCCGGCCGGGATGGTGGGCGGGTCCGGCAGCACGGTGACGTCCCGGACGCGGGCACCGGCCCAGTTCTGCGCGGCCACGGTCAGCGTGAAGTCGACGGCGCGCTCAGCGCTCTTGCCCTGGCGTCGGGCTGCGCTCCACGCCGCGCGCACCAGCGGCCACAGCTCGGTGCGGTCCCAGTCGGGGCGGTGTCGGCTGCACCGTGACCGTCAGCTCCAGTAGGGCCATAACCACCCTGCGCGGCTTCATGAACCGCATACGGAAGGTGGCGAGCCGCCTCGCTGTCCTGGTCTCCGTCCTGGCTGCAGTCGTGACCGTGCTGGAGCCGTTCTGGCACTGACCGCCAGCGGAGACACCGGAGGGGTAGGCGCGGATCCTGTGCCTACCCCTCCGTACGTTCGGAGCCAGCCGAGTAGCGCTCGCAGAGCCGGGGCCCTGTCAGAGCCGGGACGGCTGCTGAGATCCATCAACATCTCCTCTTCCATCTGACCGTCTGACCTACGGAGCCAGTGGGGTGTCCAGTACCTGGAAGGAGATGCCCGCCGCGACCAGCCGGTCGATCAGTGGCCGGCCCATCGCCACCGCCGTGGTCAACTGTCCTGCCAGGGGCGGCAGGTCGTCGTACGCCAGGCAGAGCGCCGACTCGGCCAGCATCTTCGCGGTCTCCTGG
>NZ_LMCT01000042.1:0-1685 GCF_001424875.1 Kitasatospora sp. Root107
ACGGCGCAGCAGCAGCGACGCCGCCGAAGTACCGGATGACCCCGAGCAGATCACCGGCGACGTCGGTCCGGCTGATGGCGTGCTTCCCCGTCACAGAAGCCCAGCCGGTACTGGACTCCCCGTGCCCCCGCATGTCCGCGTTCACCACCCGGTACCCCGCGCCGACCAGCCTGGGCACCAGATGCCGGAAGTCCTGGCGCCAGGTGCCCATGCCGTGCGACAGCACCACGAGCGGGCCCTCGCCAACCACGTCGCAGGCGATGCGCCCGCCCTCCAACGCCACGAACTCGGTCATGTGCCACACCTTCCGTCGGCCACCCACCACCGCGACACCCGCGGCACAACGATTCAAGACCCCGCAGCCCACGGCAGGGAGCGCAGGGCGGGGACGGTCAGGCAGCAGGCCCTTCCGGTCAGAGACTGACCGGAACGGCGCGTGCACGCGGATTTGGAAGAGCCGTCCCGGTGGAGCTGGTTGGCGTTGCGGCAGCCCTCGTTCCACCGCTGGTGAAGGTAGGACTTGTAGTCGTCCAGCAGCGTCGACCGGTTCACCACCTTCACCAGGACCTCGTCGATACTGCCGGCCCGGGCGTATCGGCGCACGGAGTAGTAGTCGAGTCGCAAGTCTCGACTGATCCCCTTCAATGAGCGCCCCTGAGCCAGCAACTCGTGCACGGCCGCGAACCGCTCCCGCATCGTCGCCACGATCCGCCGCTCACGCCCACGAACGTCACGCTCCGCGTCCGGCAAAGGAGTTGGCGATTCCACGTGATCGTCCGCGAGCTGGCGGGCCGCGGCATCGTAGGCCCGCCGGACGCAGGCGTAGTGCCCCGCGACCGTCTTCTCGACCGCCTCGGCAAGGTTGTGCCACAGGTGCCAGGCGTCCGCGACCTGCACCGCTTGCGGGGCGCCGACGGTGGAGCCCTCGACGTAGGAGCGGGCCCGGTCCCGGCGCTCCAGGTCCACCAGGGTCGTGGCGTACTGATGGCCCTTGAGCAGTGCGAAGTCGTCCACGCCGAGCACCCGCACGTGGGTCGCGGCGGCTTCTGACAGAGCGCGGGTGAGGCGGAGCAGGGTGTCCTTCGCGATGTCGATGCCCAGTGCTGCGGCCAGGCGGGCTCCGGGCCTGGCTGCCACCGACCGCGCGATCGAGGTCAGCGTCTCCACAGCAGTGGCGTGCGGCGGGCATGAGGTGTCGTCAGCCCGTCCACCTGCTCGACGAACGTGACAGCGGGGCAGGCCGGGTTCTCACAGCGGAACCGACGCACCATCAACTCGATCACCGCCCGCACGCCACCGATCGCGGCATCGGCCAGCCGCCGCACGTACCGCCCGTGCACCCGGGACGACACGTGGCCGCACCGTGAATACGCCGCCGCAGTGGCCCTCACACGAGCGTGGAACCTCACCCCGGCAGCCGTTCGCTCGACCAACTCAACCGCCACGGCGGCCAGATGAGGAAGAATTAACTCAAGATCACGAGAATCGCACGCAGGACATGATCACAGAAGCAGCCGCCGACGCGGGCCTGATCACACTGATTGCGACAGACCCCATTCATCCGTACGTGATTGGGCACGTTCGTGTGTACGCCGACACCTGCGGCCCCAGCTCCGCGCGGCGCTGGAACGCATGAAGGCGGTGAAGGCCGAGCTGTTCGCCCGGGTCTCGGCGGGACTGGCCGG
>NZ_LMCT01000042.1:1700-10954 GCF_001424875.1 Kitasatospora sp. Root107
CAAGCTGTGATGCAGGCCGCCGCCCGCCGGTTCGGCATCGCCGGGCCCAGCCACTTCGCTGCCAGCAGCAGTAGCAGCCGGTGCGGTGCCCCGGAGGCCCGCCGCGACCCCCAGGTTCAGCCCGCGCCCCCGGAGCCGAAGGCGCCCGACCTCGCCGGGTTGCCGCGTGCCGGCGTCTGGCCGGTTGCCGGGGCCGTCACCCCGAGCTGGAACGTCGCGCCGGCCGGCGAGGTGCTCGCCGGGCTGGAGCGGGCCGCCCGGTAGGCCGGGGAGACTGTCCGGCAGGTGCGGGCGCTGCGCTGGGGCTGGTGCCGTCCTGGTCGAAGGCCCCGAAGGCCGGCGCCAGGATGATCAACGCGAGGGTGGAGACCGTCCACGAGAAGCCGGCCTTTCGGAAGGCGTTCAGGGAGCGGCGCTGCGTCATCCCAGGCGACGGCTGCTGCGAGTGGGAATCCGTCCCCGCCACCGGCGGCCACGGGCTGAAGCGCTGCCCGGCCGGCCGGGGACTCCAGGCTGCGAAGGTGAGACGTCTGCAGGGACGACCGGTTCGAGCCGCGATTGGAGGAAGTTACAGATTCTGCGGTGTCGTGCGACGATCGAACGAGAGCTCTTGACGGTGAGGTCGGCCCTTTCTAGATTCTAGATAACGCGAATATCGGAATTCAGGTTCCGTATCGCGGAAATTCCCCCATGGGTTGGGGCCTGTTCGCCGCAGGTTCCGGCAGCGCGGGCGACGGCACCGTCGTCCGCCAGGGTCGTCCCAGCGCCACCGTGCCAGTCCCGCACCTCGGTAGTCGTTCCCGGGCCCGAAGCCACCTCAGATGTGGAGGGACGCCCCATGGGACGTCAGGCCGTACTCACGAAGCCCGAGACCCCGCCGCACCCGGTCGACGAGCTGTTGCCGCCGGGACGGATGGCGACCGTCGCGCTCCAGCACGTGGCCAGCATGTACGCCGGGGTGGCCGCGCCGCCGCTGATCATCGGCGCCGCGGCCGGCCTGGACCCGGCCCAGCTCACCACCCTGCTGGCCGCCAGCCTGTTCATCGCCGGCATCGCCACCCTGCTGCAGACGCTGGGGATCTGGGGGGTCGGCTCGCGGCTGCCGTTCGTCAACGGCGTCTCCTTCGCCACGGTCTCGCCGATCCTCGCCGTGATCGAGGCAAAGAAGGGCGCGGCGCTGCCGTTGATCTTCGGCTCCACCATCGTGGCCGGGCTCTTCTGCTTCCTGCTGGCGCCGGTCTTCTGTCGGCTCGTCAGATTCTTCCCGCCGGTGGTGAGCGGCACGGTGATCACGCTGATCGGTGTTTCCCTGCTCCCGGTCGCCGGGAACTGGGCGCAGGGCGGCAACCCCTTTGCCCCCGACTACGGTTCGCTCTCAAATCTGGGCCTGGCGGGGCTCACCCTGCTCGCCGTGGTGCTCTTCAACCGCTTCCTGCGCGGCTTCCTGCAGCGGATCTCGATCCTGCTCGGCCTGCTGGTGGGCACCCTGGCGGCGATCCCCCTCGGCAAGGTGAACGCGCACGCGCTCAGCAGCCTGCCGGTCTTCGAGCTGCCGCACCCGTTCGCCTTCGGCGCCCCGCAGTTCCAGGCCGCCTCGATCATCTCGATGCTGGTGGTGATGGTGGTCTCGATGACCGAGTCGACCGCCGACATGATCGCGCTCGGTGAGGTCGTGGAGCGGCCCGCCGACAACCGCACGATCGCCGGCGGCCTGCGCGCGGACGGGCTCGCGACCGCCTTCGGCGGGGTGTTCAACGGCTTCATCTGCTCGGCCTTCGCGCAGAACATCGGGCTGGTGGCACTGACCCGGATCCGCAGCCGCTTCGTGGTGGCGCTGGCAGGTGTCTTCCTGGTGGTGATGGGTCTGCTGCCGGTGGTCGGCGGCCTGGTCTCGCTGGTGCCGCAGCCGGTGCTCGGCGGCGCGGGCGTGGTGCTGTTCGGCTCGGTGGCGGTGGCGGGCATCCGCACGCTGGCCAAGGCGGACCTGAGCGCGGGGTCGAACGCGATCATCGTGGCGGTCAGCCTCGCCTTCGGCATCTTCCCGATCGCCTTCCCGGACTTCTACCAGGCGTTCCCGGACCAGATCGCGACGGTGCTGCACTCGGGCATCTCGGCGGGCTGCCTGCTGGCGGTCACCCTGAACCTGCTCTTCAACCACCTGGGCCGGGGGCGCGAGGTACCGCCCGCGTACGTGCCCGAGGAGCAGATCGAGGCGCTGGGACGGGTGGGCGACCCGGTCTGACCTTGCTGCGGCCGGGCACCCCGCCGACCTCACGGCAGGCGGGGTGTCCGGCAACGCGCCGGCCCAGGAGCAGGATCCCAACGCGGTGCGAGCCGGACAGCGGCCGCTGCACACCGCGGGCGAGTCTGCCGGCGCATTTCCGCTCGCAGGTCGAGAACATCCTGCGCCAGGGGACACCGCGCGTGGCGGCCGCGACCCGGCGTCGGGTGGCAGTGCGCTGCCGTCGGGTGCCTCCCGCGGCGGTCGGCGCAGCGGTGTTCCCCGGCGGGCTTTCGACCGCCGGGGTCGGCCTGCCGCACCCGCCCGCACCCAAGCGGCTGGTCCGCGCCGGCGCCCGCGCCCCTCCTCACGCACCTCTGGTTCACCCACCTCGAAGGCAAGGCAGAGATGGCACCATTCGGTTCGCGCCGACGTACGCAGACCTCCGCTCACCCCGTGGACGAGGTCCTCCCGCTCCCGCAGCTGTCGCTGTACGGCTTCCAGCACGTCCTGGCGTTCTACGCCGGCGCGGTGGTGGTACCGATCGTGCTGGGCAACGCCCTGGGCCTCTCGCCCAGGGAGCTGGTCTACCTGATCAACGCGGACCTGTTCACCGCCGGTATCGCGACGATCATCCAGGCGTGGGGCTTCTGGCGGATCGGAGCCCGGCTGCCGCTCGTCCAGGGGGCCACCTTCACCGCCGTCGCCCCGATGATCGCGATCGGCCAGGGCGCCGGGGGCGGCACCGCAGGGCTGCTGGTCGTCTACGGGGCCGTCATCACCGGCGGGATCGCCACCTTCCTGCTCGCCCCCTTCGTCGGCAGGATGGCGAAGTACCTCCCACCGATCGTCACGGGAACCATGCTGACGGTCATCGGCATCGTGCTGATCCCGGTCGCCCTCCAGGACGTGGGCGGCGGCCCGGACCTGATCGGCAAGCCCGGCTACGGCGACCCGGTGAACCTGGCCTACGCCGGCGGGACACTGCTGCTCATCCTGCTGGTGGCACGGTTCGGCAACCCCTTCCTGAGCAGCGTCGCGGTGCTGCTCGGACTCGTCGCCGGCACCACGGTCGCCTGGGCGCTCGGAGACACAACCCTGGACACGGTCGGGCAGAGCGGCTGGTTCGGCATCAGCGCCCCGTTCCACTACGGCCTGCCGCGTTTCGAGCCACTCGCGATGATCGCGATGATCGTCGTCATGCTGATCACGACGGTCGAGACCACCGGCGACGTCTACGCCATGGGCGAGATCACCGGCCGCCGGGTCGACGGCGAGACCGTGGGCCGGGCCCTGCGCGCCGACGGGATCGCGACGACGCTCGGCGGCGTCTTCAACTCCTTCCCGTACGTGGCGTTCGCGGAGAACATCGGCCTGGTCAGGATCACCAGGATCAAGAGCCGATTCGTGGTGGTCGCCGCAGGCGTTTTCATGATCCTTCTGGGAATGCTGCCCAAGGCAGGCGCCGTGGTCGCCTCCATACCCCACCCAGTGCTCGGCGGCGCCGCAGTGGCCATGTTCGGCATGGTCGCCACGGTCGGCATCCAGATCCTCCGCCAGGTCGATCTGCGGGAGGAGCGCAACGCGCTGATCCTGGCAGTCAGCCTCGGCGCCGCGATGCTGCCGACCGCGGTCCCCCCACTCTTCGACCGCATGCCCGCGGAGGTCCGGGCAGTCCTTGGCAACGGCATCACTCTCGGCACCGCGACCGCGGTCCTGCTGAACCTCTTCTTCCAGGCGTTCACCAGCCGCAGAGCACTGAAAGACATCGACTGGGACGGCCTCGCAGAGGCCGACGAGGGTTGGGAACGCCCCGCCGTCCGCTGACCAATGCCGACCGGCCCCCCTTGCCCGGCGGAGCCCCACGCTCCGCGGGGCCCCATCGAGGTGACCCGAACGTGTCCACACCCCCTTTCTCTCCCGCCGAAGCCCGCGAGGCACGACTGCGGATGGGCATGACCCCCGAACAAGTCGCCGCCGCGATAGCCGGATTGGGCATCCACCTGAACCCCGGGATGGTGCAGGCCTGGGAGTCGGGCGAGAAAGTCCCGTCGGAGCTCCAGCTCTTCGCACTCGCCGACGCACTGTGGTGCCCCACCCCCGTACTGATGGCCATACGCCCCAGGACGCTGCGGGAGCACCGCCTGACCAGACAGCTGACCCGCGAAAGGCTGGCCCACCGCATCGGGATCGAGCCCCACGTGTACGCCAAGGCGGAGACCGAACACCGCTGGAACGGTGACAAGCAGCAGACCCGGGCACTCGCGGCGGCTCTCGGGATGCCTCCCGACGACCTGCTGGAGGTACTCGGCCAAGGCGGCCGACTGATCGAAATGCTGAAGCAGGCTCTCGACGGTCACTGGAAGAGCCACGTCACGTCGATCGCCGACTACGCAAAGGTCGAAGAGCGGCAGGCCCAATTCGCCCTTCGAGTTCTGCACCAGGAGTACAAGCAGTTCGCCGAGCGCTACCTGGGGCACGTGCTGGCCCGCAGTGAGCAGGCCAGACTGCGGGAGATCGCCGCTGAACGGGCCCACTGGCTGCGCCGGCTGCCGGAGTACTTCTGGGAGCTGGTGAGCCGTCCCCAAGAACGCTGAAGCACCTACAGCAGTCCAAGCTGGCCACGACCACCGAGTACACACGTGGCACCGGCATCCGACGCTGGGGCTGCCCCGCCATCAGCGGCTCGCCCTGCTGGACGCACTCCAGCCCCCAACCGACACACCACGCGAAGGGAATCCCCGTGGACGACGACCAGAACCACCAGCCGTTCCCGCTGGTGCTCTACCGGCACGACGGCGAGCTCATGATGCCTTCCACCCACGTCACCGCCCTGCTGCGCCGCACCGCCGAGACCTTCCGGCTGTGGCGGGTACGGGGCGAGGTGCGGATGGACCTGGAGACCACCGCCCGGCTGTACGACTCCCTGGTGCGCTACGCCGCCGACCTCGAAGCCGACATCACCTCCGCCGACGCGTACGGGCAGTCCCGTCCCGCTCCGGAGGCGGACCGGGCACGGGCGGACGACCTTGCGCAGGCCCTGGCCGAGGTGACCGCCGACCAGGGCCGACTGGGAGGCCGCGTGTCGGCAGTGGAACCGGGAGAACCCGGACTTCGCCGCGGACATCGCCCAGGCCGCCGAGGAGGCTCGCCGCTGATGTACCCCCTGTGCCTGACGGACCCCAGATATCCACCAGGCACGTACCTGGCCGGAGGCCAATTCTCATGTGTTTCACGGCTGCTGGGCACCCAAGGTCATACCACTGGCGCTGACCTTCGAATCGGTCGGTCACGCGGCCGGAGACCGACTGCCGCGCCTGCGCGTTCGGGACTCGCACGTTGTACCTATATCCGAACCGCTGTTTCGGCAGCCCGGGCGGGCGCGATCTCCAGCCAGATCGGCAAAGATCACCATTACGGCGAGTAGTGATCTCGTTACCCTGTATGGTCCGCAGAGAAATCCTTCGTGTGCTTCCCCCGTCCATCTTTCAGGTGGCGCGATTCTCCGCGCCCCCGGGGGAATCCCCGCCCTTCGCCGCTCTCTGCTGAGGATCCCGCATGCCACATCTTCCACGCCGCTTCGTCTGGCCGGCCGTCGTCGTCGCGCTCCTGCCGTTCTCTGGCATGTCCGCCGGAATCTCGACGGCCGCGGCCGCACCCTCGGCTGTGGGCAGCCAGGTCAGGTCCGGCCAGACTCCTGGCGCCTACTCGGACTGGCGCTTCAACACCAGCAGCGCCGTGACGGACGTCGACTTCCGGAACACCGTCGTCACCAGCCCGGGGAACGGCGACGTGTTCTGGGCGAACCAGTTCGGGTTCAACGGGAACACCTCCTACATCGGCTTCCAGCTCGCCAAGCAGAACGACGGGCAGTTCCTCTGGTCGACCTGGGCCGACAGTGACCTCCAGTTCACGGACGGAACCGAGGGATCACACTGCTGGAACAACGGTGGTGAGGGGCAGCATCTGCAGTGCACCAACAATGCCATCAACCACGGCCGCCCGATCACCGGGCACACGTACGCGTTCCACGTGGAGATCAACCCCTCGACGCACTGGTCCAAGGCCACCGTGACCGACGAGACGGCGAACACCAGCTTCGTCCTCGGCGAGGCCCTGCTGCCGAAGTCGTCGCAGATCAACTCGAGTTGGACCAGTTGGGTGGAGTACTGGGACTGGAACAACTCCTACTACGACTGCAACGACAACGCGTACGCCAAGAACCGGTGGGGGAAGATGACCGCCAACAAGGCGACTCTCACCGCCGAGAACACGGGGACGTCGACCAGCGGCACCTGCCAGGACATGGTCCAGCAGCAGAAGCAGGCCGACGGGACCCTGATCACCGAGACCGGACTCGGCCAGTCCGCCCGCTGGTCCCTGCGCTTCGCCAACGGCGGCTGCCTGGACCGCGGTGGCCGCGACTGGAAGATGATCACCTACTACTGCTCCCTCACCCCCAACAACAACCAGCTGTTCGTCTTCGCCCGCGACGGCAGCCTCCACACCGCGCAGGGCCGCGAATGTCTGCAGAGTTCCTCCCAGTCCGGCGCCAGCGTCGATCTCTACGGCTGTAGCGGTGACCTGCCTTCCCAGAAGTGGGCGTACGACACCCAGCGCAAGGCCATCGTCAATGCCAAGGGCTGGGCTCTGACGTCCAGTCCGCCGGTCAGCGGAGGCGATGCTCTTGTGACGGCACGGCCCTACGACGGGAGTTCCGAGCAGTTGATCGTCCCCGTCACGGACTAAATGTCCGACGAACGATCGGGGCGGCCGGGCGCCGTGGACGGCCGCCCGGCCGCTCTAACGGGCCAAGCCGTGCGCCAGTGGGTGGCCGACCGAGGCTGGTTCCGCTCGGGCCGTGCAACGACGAAGGGCCGACGCCGTCCGGTGTCGGCCCCTTCGTCGTGCCCGGGCTCACCGTCCTCGGTGACAGCCTGTCGCGTTAGAGCGCGTATCGGGCAACGGCCCAGCTGTTCAGGGTCATGACGGCGATGTTCGGCGTCGGGACCGGTGGCTCGTCGTCGTGCATCAGCCACACCAGGCGCTGCAGGAGGCGCTCCAGGTCGCGGTGCCGGTCGTCGGTGTCCTCGAAGGTGTCCAACAGTGAGCGCGCTCAGCCTGAGGTTGAGCGGGCGCAGGGCTGATGGTCCGTCACGGGAGGCTTGTTGGCGGGAGGGTGCGTCCCTAAGCTGGTCCAGGCGTGGAGTACCGGGGGAGGGAATGGCCATGATGAGACGTCTGGTCCCAGTCATCGCAGCGCTGGTGGCCATTGCCAGCTGCAGTTCGGGTGGGTCGGATGGCGATCAGGCCAGGACCGACGGCGAGTTGGCGTGCATGCTGGTGCGGATGCTGCCCGAGCGGATGCCCGAGCAGNGGCCAGCGGTTCGTCGGATCAGTCCTGGGACGTGGCGGTCGGCCGGCTGGGCGCGGCGGCGGAGGTGGCCCGGGTGGCCGCGCTGCAGGACAAGAAGCACCAGCCGCTCGCGGACACGCTCCACACTGCCCGGGAGACCTTCAACGTCAGCTTCGACCTCCACAGTGCGGAACCGGGTGTCAAGCAGGCACGCGCGCAGTGCTGACGGCGTGCTCGGCCCGGCCGCGCCGTGCGGCCCACCGAGTTCCGGCCTCGACCCGGGAGACGACATGCGCACTCGTCCTGCCTCCGCTCTCGCCACATTCGCGCTGGCCACGGGCATGCTCGTGAGCGCTCCTGCGGCTACCGCACAGGCCTCCGACTACCCGCACTGGGACTTCGACGTCACCCTGGGGAACACATACACGAGGGGCACGGTGACCTGGTTCAACCGGTCGGTCTCCGTAACGGGGGAGCACAAGTCGGTCGACCCGGCGAGCTGCCGGGGGACCACGGCGTTCACCCTCGACTCCGCTGGCCACCAGCTGAACCACAGCCTCAGCGATCACCAGGTGTGCGGCACCAGCGCCAAGTTCACTTTCAACGTGCCGGCAAACGTTCCCGGCGGGGCCGCGAGCGTACGGGTCTGCCTCGACAACGGCGCCCAGAATTCCCCGATCACGTACCTGCTCTGCGAGCGCCACGCCCGGCCGTCGTCGTAGCGCCACCCCGCGGCCCGGCGAGAGCCTGCAATCCGCCACCGAGGCCCAGGACGAGCTGTGGGCGCTGATCAAGATCATGCGGCATGTGATGCGGCAGGACCTGGGGGTGGGCGGGGAGTTCTAGTGCTGTTACCGCATAGGTTCACCGGGTTGCTTGATCACGCGGCGAGGACGGGGCGGCCTCCCGGCGGCGGCCTGATCAGCCGTCGGCGTTGAGCATCGCGCACTCCTCAACGCATGCCCAGGCTGCCGGGATGCCTAGTAGAAGAAGCAGCAGAGGTTGCCGCCCGTGGTCACTGCGGTCTCTGCGAGCTGGGCAACGGCTCGCACGAGGGCTGGGACGTCATCCTTGGTCATTTCGCCGCCGTCTTCGGAGCGAAGCCTCTCAGCCCAGCGGGCGGCAAGTGCCTCCAGCTCCTCGGGGCTGGCGTCGGCGAGCGAGCGAGTCAACCTGGGCGGAAGGGCGAACACTCCGCTGCGGTCATGGGTCTCGGGCACGATCCAACGCAGTGGTGCCACAGGCGCCGACGGCTCCTGGCTCCGCCGTCAGAAGGCCAGCCTGCGTCGTGGGGGATCCGGCAGTGGGCCGACAAAGTAGAGGTCCCACTCCTCGACCGCGCAGGGTGCGGAGAACCACTCGCCTGTCACCGAGGCGAACCGGTCCAGGCCGCGGCCCAGGCGCGCGCTGGCGGCGCTGCGGTCATCAGGGGCGAGGAAGAACGCTATGTCGGGGTTCACCGCGCCATGATGGCAGCTCTCGATCCCAGTGCCGGGATGACCCTGGCCGTCGTCATACCGCTTTGAACCTTGCGTCCCTCGATCCAACCGGCACGGTCCGTCTCACAGCCAACCCGGTGAACGTATGCGGCCAGAGCACTAAGGACTTGTCCGTCCGATTCGCCTCGCC
The DNA here is from genome assembly GCF_001424875.1 of Kitasatospora sp. Root107. Taxonomy (GTDB): domain Bacteria; phylum Actinomycetota; class Actinomycetes; order Streptomycetales; family Streptomycetaceae; genus Kitasatospora. The sequence goes on from NZ_LMCT01000042.1 coordinate 10,907, forward strand.
GTGTGATCACTGCCCGTGCGACCGGCGGACGAAGGTTGTCCGCCGGTC
>NZ_LMCT01000042.1:10970-23267 GCF_001424875.1 Kitasatospora sp. Root107
GTGCGACCGGCGGACGAAGGTTGTCCGCCGGTCGCACGGTGAAGGCGTCTGCCGGGTCGGTCAGAGACCGATCGTCGGCCGGAATAGCACCGGCGGGATCCAGGGCCGGAACACCTTGAGGTTGTAGCTGATCGCCACGTCGTCGATCAGGAAGGGCAGTTTGTTGGCGGCGTCCTCGACGGCCATGAACGAGATGTTCACCTGCTGCTCAGAGGAGGAGTAGAAGGCGTCGGGGAGGGTCAGGGTGACCTTCTCGTACGCGCCGCTCGAGTCCTTGTTGGTGCGGCTGGTCAGGAGGTACGGGGTGCCGTCCTGAGCCGTGGCCTCGACGGTCAGCTCGCGGTAGCCCATGGTGGCGGGGGTCTGCGGGTCGATGCGCAGGAAGAAGGTGAGGACCGGCACCCGGAGGGCGGGGACGGTCACCTGCTGGGAGATGCGGTCCACGCCGGCGAAGCCGCGGCCGCCCAACTCTGCCTTCCAGTAGCCCGAGTGGGCCGGGTAGGCAGAGTAGCTGTTGATCAACTGGACGCCGCCGAACGGTGTCGAGAACTGGTTCCAGCTCGCGCTGCCGGCCTCGAAATCGGCGTTGGCGAAGCCGCTGGGGGCAGCCTGCGCCGTGGGCGCGGCCAGCATTCCGATGGCCGCTGCGGCGCTGACGGCGCAAACAGCAAGGCGCGCTCTTCGGAATCGGGGTCTCATGTGTCTCCTGTTGCGGTGGTTCCCTCGCCCGTCGCCGGCGGGGCCGGGAGGCGTTTCGGCCTCCGGGAGGCGACGGGAGAGCCGGCTGTATTCGTCCGGCTGTTCGGAGAGAACGTACCGTCAGCTGCCGACAGTGCGACGCGCGGGGGAGTCGTTGGTAGTCACGGCGCCATTCTGGCGAGGGGCGGCACCCGCGCACTAGGTATGTCGATATCAAGTATCTTGACGTCGAGATTAATGTGAGTCAGGCTGCTCCCCGTACCAACAGCAGCGACGGGGGCAGGACCATGCGCGACGGACGAGGCGGCGGACTGGTGGCGCAGCTGCGCCGGCCGCCGGGTGGGCGGGACGGGCGGATCATGCTGCTCGCCCAGTTCCTGGACCGGCTCGGGACGGGGGTGTGGGCGGCGGCCTCGGTGCTGTACTTCACCTTCGTCAGCCGCCTCGACGTCGGGCAGGTCGGGCTGCTGCTCGGCGTCGCGGCGGTGGCGGGCATCGCGGGCTCCCCGGTCGCCGGACAGCTCGCCGAGCGATACCAGGCCCGCACCCTGCTGATGTGGTGTCACCTGCTCCGGCTCGGCACCATGCTCCTGCTGCTGGTCTGCCGTGACTTCGCCGCACTGCTCGCGGTGATGGCCGTGACCTGCCTGGCCGAGCGGGGTGCCAAGACCCTGGAGATCCTGTTCGCCGCCCGCGCCACCGACGGACAGCGCGCGACCTACCGGGCGCTCGCCCGCACCGCCATGAACGCCGGGTATGCCGTCGGCGCCGGGATCGCGGCGATCGGCCWGGCCGTCGGGACGGCGCCGGCCTACCGGGCCCTGGTGGTACTGGTCCGGCGCACCCGTGAGCACCGGGCCGCCGCGGAGCCCGCGCGGGACGTGCCGTCGGACGCCGAGGCCGGGCCCGTGCGCGGCCCGAGTCCGTGGCGGGACCGGGGCTACCTGCGCTTCGTCCTGCTCGACATCCCGATGAGCCTGGACGACTCCGTGCTCAGCGTCGGCCTGCCGCTCTGGCTGATCACCCGCACCGATGCCCCGCCCGCCCTGGCCCCGGCGTTCCTGGTGCTCAACACCGTCCTCGTGGTGCTGCTCCAACTCCGCATCTCCGCCTGGGCCGAGGGGCCGCGCCGGGCCGCCGCCGCAGTCACCCTGAACGGCCTGGCGATGCTGGCCGGCTGCGCGCTGCTGGCCTTCGGCACCGGCGGTGGGGCATGGAGCGCCTCGATCGTCCTGCTGCTCGCCGCGTTCCTGGTCTCCGGCGCCGAGCTGATGCGCTCGGTCAGCTCCTGGGAGCTGGCGGTCTCGCTCGCCCCCGAACGCTCCCGTGCCTCCTACCTCGGGGTGGCCGGCATGGCCCAGTCCGTACAGAAGTCGCTCGGCCCGCTGCTGCTCACCGGGGCCGTCATGGCCACCGGCCCGCTCGGCTGGTTCGCTCTCGGCTCCGGCATCGCCGGGCTCTCGGTGCTCCAACGGCGCGGCTGCGAGCGGCGGTTGGCGGCACTGCGGCAGCCTCAGGACGGTGTCGCCGGCCCCGTGCCCCGGAGCGATCCGGCCCGCAGTGCCTCGCCCGTGCGGTAGAGCTCGATGAGCAGCGGGCGCAGTGCGCGGCCGGCGTCGCTGAGGGCGTAGCGGGTGTGCACGGGGAAGCCGGGGAGACGTGGGCGGTCGACCAGACCGCGCTCGCAGAGATCGTGCAGCCCCTCAGTGAGCACCTTGGGGCTGAACCGGGAGGCGTTCCCGCAGGGTGCCGAAGGAGTGCTCGGTGACCTCAACGACGAGCCCAAGGCCGCCACCACCGCCTACGCCGAGTCCGAAGACCACGTCGGCGGCTTCCTCACCGAATCGTGCAAGATCGACGAAGGGATGCGCGCCGAACAGGCCCAGCTCTTCGGCGCCTGCACCCGCTGGTGCGGCTTCGAAGGAGCCAACCCGGTATCCGGCCGAGCCTTCGCCGCACGGGTACGTGAAACCCTGGGTATGACCTCCCCCAAAGCGATGGTCCTGTCCAACTCCCGCAAGTACTACCCAGGCATCGGCCTCATCACCGACGACACCGAGGAGCCGACCCCGTGAGCGCGCTGATCGACCCGGCCGAGCTCGCCCACGAGACCGACCTGATCTGGCTCGAGGGCACCACCACCCTCGACTACGTCCGCCAATCGCTGGACCGCCTCACCACCCGCCGCGGCCGCCCCGCCTACCACCACTACGGCCGCATGGTCGGCTACGCCATCCTGGGTCCCGACGCCAAGGCCTCCCGTGCCTCCGGCACCTTCCGGCGCCGCGTCTTTTGGCTCCTGCCCCACGACCGGGACGAACAGCCCGACGGCCTCTACGCCACCGGCGCCCCCTCCGAGGCCATCGACCCCCGCACCGTCGCACCTGGAGTCAAGGGCTACAAGACCGAACGCACCGAAGGCGGACCGGCCTCGCCCGCCATGCTCGAGCTGGGAACAACTCTCCCCAAGTGCTAGTGGGTATGCCCCGCCCGGCCCGGGCTCGTACCGGCTACGGGCGGCGGGTGATCGTGACGATCTCCCGGCTGTCGGCGGTCAGCGGCCCCCGGCGCCAGTCGCCGTAGCGGTCCTCGACGACGAGACCTGCGGCGTCGAGGAAGATGTCCAGGGTCGCGGCGTCGAGGAAGCGCAGGCTGCTCCGGTCCGTCCGCAGGACCGTGCCCGCTTCCCCCGTGGTCTCGGTGAAGGTGACCACGTCGCCGGTCACGGACTCGATCCGGTGCTCCACCCAGAGGGTGCGGCCGGTGGGGTCGGTGACCTCGGAGCCGTTCGCCGGGTTCCAGCTCTCCCAGGCGCGGGCCTGGGGGTGGCGGGTCTCGAAGACGAAGCGGCCGCCTGGGCGCAGCGCGGTCCGGACGGCCGCCAGCGAGGCAGTCAACTCCTCGTCGGTGACCAGGCATTGGAAGGCATGGCCGGTCATGGTGGCGAGTTCGAACTCGCCGTGCCAGGCCGCTTTCGCCGCCGTCCCCTCGACCCATTCGACGTCCGCGCGGCGCCGGGCCCGGTCCAGCGAGGCGCGGTCCGGGTCGATCCCGGCCAGCCGTCCGGTGTGGCCGCACTCGCGGGCCCGGTGGAGCATCTGGCCGGTCCCGCAGCCGACGTCCAGCACCGAACCGGCGGCCGCCACCAGGCCGTCGTAGAAGGCGTCTCCCGGCCAGAGGTCCGGGTCCCAGGGGTTCAGCTGGTCGTAGAGCGCGGCCGCGTCGGCATCGGAGAACATCGCGCCAGTATCACCACAGCAGCGTCGCCGTCCAAGCGAATTACCGTATGCCACAAGGCCATTGACACCTGTCAGCAGTCACGCTTTTCCCCACGATCTACATGATCAGCGTCACGCAATCCCAGTCCCACGCCCTGGCTCGGCGCGTTGCCACCATCACCATGCCTTGGGCCGAGAGTGGTCGCCGCCCTCGATCTCCTCGGGCCAATTGATGGCACCGCAGTCCGTCCGTCGCAGAATCCCGGGGTCCGGCGGGTACTCCTCGTTCGGCGGCCCTGACCAGTAGGCCCGTCGAGTGCGGGGAATGGGCACCTCCACCAGCCTGCCGTCGTGGAGCATCCACAGACCGAAGCAGTCGTCCTCCTCGTCGTGGATCAGCACCTGCACGCTCTCCGGCTTGGGCCACGGCAGTGACTCCAGATACTTCAGCAGCCCAGATCGCGGCCGCACATGATCGAACTCGACGAACCACCCGTAGATGCTCCCCCCGAGTGGGGCGAAAGTGCCCCGCCAGGTGCGCTCGGGGTCCCGCCGCGTCAGCGGCTCCATGACTTCCTCTGCCCAGAGTGCCAGCACGATGACCTCGGCGTTTCTGCTCATGCTGGAGTATCGCCGCTTGCCATGGCCCCGCAGCAACTGGTTTCCGCCGCTGGTCAAACATCGAAGCGGGACACCTCAGCGAACCCACCTCCTCCACGGTGATCGCCGGGGCACGACCTACTTGATCGGCGGTTTGTCGGCCGGGCGCAGCAGTGGGCCAAGGGCGTCGTGAGCGACGCCAACGCAGAGGCCGCCCGGGTCCGCAGCGAGGCGGAGCGTGACCTGGCGGCGCTCATCGACCAACGCGACTTGATCGACAGGCAGGTGACCAACGTCCGCAAGAAGCTGACCACCCTGACCGATGAGGCCACCGAGAGAGCCCGGGCGCTCGATGAGTCCTCGCCCGTTCCGGTTCAGCAAATGATGCCGTCACCCCCCGACAGCGCAGCCGGGACGGGTGCGTCGGAACAGACGGCTCGGTGGTGGCGCCGCAAGTAGCCCGGAATGCCCTCGGCGGGGCCGACTCGTCGGTCCGACCGATCCCGTAGGCCCCGCTGCTGCCACTAGGTTGAGCCCATGTGCGTCTCGACGAACCGAGCAGAGTTCTCCGGCACCACGCTTTACACCGGGCGGCGGCGCCACCCGCAGCACGGGGTGATCCATGTCCTGGGCTACCAAAACACGGCGGTGAATCTCTCCGACGGAGCCAACGCGATGCTGCTCCACCTGCCCGGCCGCTCCATGAGCCCCGAGAACTTCCTCTCCGCAGGCGGCTGCGCCGACATCCTGTCCCGCATGGTGGACGCGGTCCGCCCGCCCGGGCAGCTTCGGGGCAGGACGCGGTTGGTGAGCACCCCGCGCTCGGTCCAGGTGTTCGACCACGACATCTACACGGTGCTGCTCGCCGAGGACGCGACGCAGATCCCAGCCGCACTGGCCCAGGTGCCCGCGCGCAAACGCCCCGGCATTGATCCCGAGCTGCTGCGGTTCTACGCCGACCACTACCCCGAGCACACCATCGTGCTCTGCTGCTTCGACAACGCCGAGGCGAAGAAGGCCAGTCCGCTGTTGCTTTGGTACCGGCCCTTGGACCCGGACGTGCTCACCGTCCCGGCCCTGGACTGCCACACGGGTGGCGTGCCGACGACGGACACCCCTGTCGTGGTCGACCACTGGGTGGTTTTCGGCTCCGACGAAGCCCCAGCCGGCTGGGGCACGCCCGTGAACTACCCCGCCAGCATGCCCAGGCAGCTCTACGACTTCCTTCCCGGCACCGTCGTGGGCAGGTACTTCGGCTACGAGCCGCTGCCCAATGGCGACTTCGCCATCACGCACGAGGACCTCCTGACCGGCAGCCTCGACCGGATCCACCGGCTGCAACCGGCCCGCTGAGCACCCTGGGGTTGTCGTCCGGGCCCTGCTCTGCCTCGCCTGTCTGGGGGGCCGGGGCTGTTCGGGTCCGTGTAGCGGCGTGACCTCTCGGCGTTTCGGGCGCCCGGATCGGGTTTTGGTAGACCAATCCGGTCGGGGCCGCCTGGGGCTCTGCGGGGTGCTCCGGTTTCGGTGACGGTGGGTGTCGCCGGTCCGGCTGGCCGGGGCTGACGGGGGCTCGCCGGGTGGTCCGGGGCTGGGGCTGTTCCGGGGTGCTCTCTCGAATTGACGGCCCGTCGGAAATGCTGTCCGTTTCCGTTCCGGTTTTCCTCTCGGATTCGGCTGGAATTTCCGCCGGTTGGGGCTGTTTCGGCGGGTCGTGAATTCATGCGGGGAGTCCGCCGGGGGATCTGGCGGGGGTGCGGTGCGGGTTCCTGGCGTTCCGGGGCCGGGCGGGGAAATCCGTTCGGCACGCGTCACCGGCGGCGCTAGCCTCGGCGGTCATGGGAGCACGAGCGCTGTACGTGGTGGTCGAGGGCGGCGCCTGGCAGCGGTACTACTCGCACTGGGGTGCCGGCCGGGTGGTGCACGACTTGATCCCCGGTCCGGTCGCGGCGACCCGCTCCTTCCGCTCCCACCGCGAGACGCAGGAGTGGCTCGACGACATCTGGTGCGAAGGAGCCGCCCTCGTCGACCACGACCACCGGACCCTGCTCTGGTTCACCGACGCGGACACCTGGGCCGACCACCTCGCAGCGCTCGCCGTGCTGGCCGCGACCTGGCCCGGCTGGGACATCCGCTTCGCCTACGACGGCGTCGCCGATCTGACCCACCACCTCGGCCTCGGCAGGGACTTGACCCGCCCGCCCGGCCAGCCCGAGACCTCCGGGCCTTCCTGGTACGCCGACCCGGAGGAGACCCAGCCTCGGACAGTTCTGTCCCTGCGCCTGCCCGACGGAAGCGTTCGCGCGTGGAACGGCGCATGCGCCCCCGTCGAACACCTCACCGGCGGATCCGGTCTGGTCGACTTGCTCGCCGCATCACCGCCCACCCCGGCCCCCACCGAGATGCCGTATGGCGGCCTCCACGTCGACCCGCAGACCCGCACCGTCTCACTCTGGACCGTGGAGACCGTGACGGGCCTCCACAGCTGGCCCCTGCCGGGCTGGGAGGACTGGGCCCTGGACTTCCAGGGCCATGACCACACCGGGCAGGCAGAGTTGCTCCCTGCCGACTTCCCGCTCCCGCAACCCCCGCTCACGGCCGCACTGCTACGGCTGAGCAGCCGCCTCCAACCACCCGACGGCACCGCGCTCCTGCACCGGGCGACCGCTGAGCCCGGCCCTGAGGGCAGCACCGCCGTGGTGAACCCCGCAGCACTGGTGCCGCACGATCCGACCGACCCCACCCCGGCCGAACTGGCCGCGCTGCGCACGGCCTTCGATGCACTCCTCGCGGGAGCGGAGACTGGTTGACCCGCGCTCCGCAGACGCCCCGCCTGGCCCTGGCCCCGCCAGCCGTCCGCCTTGCCCGCCCCGCTGGCAGCCCGCCGGTCCCGGCCTGCTGCTGGCCGTTGCCTGGTCCGGTGCGGCCGCTGGTACAAACGCTGTCCATGGTCTACTACGCCGATCTCAGCCGCTACTCGTATCTGACCGACGATGAGGATCGGGTGATCGAGGTGGTTGACATCCCCGACGGGTGCATCCACTTCGTTCCTGGCTCCCCCCGTCTCAACGTGGGATGGCTGGGGGATTCCTGCCGACCCGGCCCGGTGGACGCGGCCCTGGTGGCGGCCCTGCGCGAGATAGCCGCGCACCAGAGGATCAACGTGACCCGCGGGTACCACCACTGCGAGATCGGTGTGTGCCCCGACCTGCTGTCGCTGGAGAACTTCTACAGCGGGACGGAGGAGACCCGCGGGGACCGGGAGATCCGGGTACCCGGCGAGCACGGTGTCGTCTTCGCCGCCCCCGCACTGATCGCCCACTACGTCGAGGCGCACGGCTACCGGCCGCCGGCCGCCTTCGCCGCCGCCACGAAGGCATTTGTTGCCCACGGCGGCCACATCGGGGAACCGTCCTGGGTGCCCCCGGACGCGGACCGGGACTACTAGGCCGTGTTTTAGAAGGCGTCGAAGGTGCGTCTGGCTGGCCGTCCTGGAAAGCTGCGGGCGGCCAACCAGAGGATGAGGTCGCGGGCGATCGTGCCGATGCTGGTCTCGGTGACCACGTCGTGTTCGTGGCGGCTGGCGTCACGGCGGACGATCTCGTATCCGCCCTCGTCGAGGACGGCCACCGAGACGTACCAGACCGGGTCGTCCTCGTCGGGCTGGATGACGACGAACGCGTTGTCGGTGTCGTTGAGGTCGTCGACCAGCATGAAGATGGCGTCCTCGGACGGGTCGTCGATGTGGTCGCCGTTCTCGCTGTCGGCGCAGTAGTAGTCAGCGGCCACCGGTCTCCCCCTTTGTGCGATGCCCCGCTCCGGGCTCGCGGCCAGCATGGCACGCGAGCCCGACACGCCGCGTCTCACAGCCACTGGTTGATCGCGGCGACGAGGACGGCCGCCTCGAAGCGGACGGCGAGCTTGTCGAACCGGGTGGCCACCGCCCGGTGCTGCTTCAGCCGGTTGATGCCGCACTCGACGGCGTGGCGGGCCTTGTAGTCCTCGCGGTCGAAGCGGGGCGGACGTCCACCGCTCGCGCCGCGCCGCTTGCGGTTGCGGATCTGGTCGGCCGGCTCCGGGATGGTGCACCGGATGCCGCGTCTGCGCAGGTAGGCGCGGTTGGCTTTGGACGAGTACGCCTTGTCGCCCCTCACCCGAAGCGGGCGGGTGCGGGGTTGGCCCGGGCCGGGCCGGGCCACACGTATCGCGTCGAGCACCGCCTCGAACTGCGGCGAGTCCCCGCACTGACCGGCCGTGACGAGCAGGGACAGCGGCTTCTGGCGTTGCTCGCACGCCAGATGAATCTTGGTCGTGAAGCCGCCCCGCGACCGGCCCAGCCCATGGTCCGCAGGTTCGTCGCCGATGCCGCCCGGCGGCTCCTTCTGGGCGGCACCGTCCCGTCGGGCCCCCGCGGCATGCTGGTGGGCCCGGCAGATCGTGGAGTCGACGTTCACCTCCCAGACGATCATCCCCCCTGACGCTGCCAGCGGCGGAACAGTCCGTAGATCGTCTGCCAGGGACCGTACTCCGGCGGAACGTCCCGCCACGGAGCGCCCGTCCGCACCCGCCACCGAACCCCGTCGACCAGCCTGCGACGCGACCTCGCCGGACGTCCCACCCCGGCCACCGGTAACAACGGCTCCAGCACAGCCCACTGATCATCCGACAGATCCCCACGCCCCATCCGATGAGCCTGGCATCACGCCAGATGACCTTCCAAAACACGCCCTAGTCGAAGCAGAGTTCGCCGAGGGCAACCCCGACCGGGCCGCCGATGCGGCGCGCAGCATGCTCGCACTCAACCCGCACGACCACGACGCGCTGTGGGCGTTGGCCCGCTGCCACGTCGCCTGCGGCCTGATCGAGGACGCCTGGAACGTTCTGACCCAGCAGGAAACACCCATCGAACCCCGCACCGAACACGAGGCCCTGCTCTGGGTGAAGCTGGGGGCGAGGTATTCCGACGACGCGAACTTCGCGGGCCAGGCGTTGGCGTTGATGCAGCGTTGGCCCGATGACGAGGCACTTCTCGGCGGCTTCATCACCGCTCTGCACGTGAGCGCTGCCGACAGCCACGAGCGCTGGCCCGAGGAGTACGGCAGCCAGCTCAGGCAGGCCACCGAGCACTACCTGGAACGGTTCCCCGATAGTTCCCAGTTCCGGGCCGTCCGGCTGGGCCCCGATGATGATCCGCTGGCCAACGTCGCCGACGAGCTGCGGCAGGCGTTCGAGAACACCAGAGAGGTCCGGGACAAGGTCGCCAGCGGCGACCTTCCCCTGGGCATCGTGACGTGGGCGGCGGGTCGTACCTACACCGAGGCTAGCCTGCGCCGCGCCGCCGGCTTCGTGTATGCCCGCGATGCCATGACCGATGCCGCAGGAGCCGAAGCAGTGTCTACGGCTCAGAGCGTACGCACCGTCATCGATCCGACCGTCGCGCACACCTTGGCGCTGCTGGACCCCGGGCACGCCGAGCATCTGATCGGCTGCCTTGACGGGGTTGTCACCACCGATCAGCTGTTCCAAGACGCGCTGCAGGCCAAGGAGTCACTGGCTCTGCAGTCGGACCTCACGATTGTCTGGGATGCCGGAAGGCAACGCTCGGGAGTCCTCGCCGAGGAAACGGGTGAGCTGGAGCGACTTCGCTCCAGGGCAGTCCGCGTGCTGGAGCTTCTCAGGTCCACCGCTCGGGTCCCCCATCCGGAGCTGCGGAGCTTTCCGCTTCCCGAGCCGCAAGGCGGGGAGTGGCTCACTGCCCTTGACCATGCGAAGGAACACGGGCTGGTTCTGTGGACTGACGACCGTGTATTGCGCTCCCTTGCACGTGCAGAGGGCGTTCTTGGGTTCGGAACCCTCGACCTGCTGGACTCCATGGCCACAACGGGCCAGCTCGGTACTCACGAGGTCCTGCTCGCCAAGGCCGATCTCCTGCGCTGCTACTTCGTCGACATCAGCTTCTCCCACGACCTCTACGCTGCGGCGGCTCTCGCGGACGGTTGGCGCGCCCTGGCCGTCGCGGACGCCTTGTCCCGCCCGCAGGCGTGGACCCAGCCGCAGCCGGTGGCATCATTCGTTCTCGGCTGCATTGCCAACATCAGTGAGCAGTACCCACAGGACATCGCTCGATGGCTGGCGATGGCATCCACCGGTCTGGCATCGGCATCGATGCCTGGTGCCGTCAACCAGAACCTCAAGACGCTGGTCTGGCAGGCCCTGACACAACCATGGGTCACTGCTTCTTCGCTTCCGTTCGTCCTGGCCGGGCTTCGCAGTGGCATCGCTGTCCGCGACGACGCCGGGAGGCCGCTGGAAGGCGCGCTCTCCCAGTTCTATGCCGCACTGGTCGCCAAGTTCGGCCACGCGTTGGCAGCCAGCCGACTCATGAGGCCGTTCGAACTTGCTCCCGATGTTGAGAAGGCCGTTGCCGCCCGTGTCGTATTGACGCATCGCGGGAGTTGAGCGCTCCAGCTGTCGGCGTACTCGCGCCGGCGCATCTGCTCCGGGCCGGCGTCCGGGGTGTGCAGGACGCGCAGCTGCTCGGCGGTGGCCATCCGGAACTGGTACAGCGCGGCGATCTCGGGCGGCAGCGCCATCACGGGCTCCTCGAAGGTCGGTGCCCGCCGCCCTGGTGGCAGCGGGCACCGCATGGAAGCCCGCGGCTCTCAGCGGTTTTCTCACCAGCAGAGGCCCCTGCGGTCACGATCCGACAACAGGCGCACTAACCGGCCCGACAACGGGTGGTGAGAACCCGTTGTCGTGTGCCAGCGAACCTGGACCGCGTGCCACCGAAAGGTGGACCGACGGCAGTTTGTGACAGTGAGGATGGACCGCCGCAGGTCAGTCGTCCTGTCGTAGGAGCGAGAGTCGCCGTTGGGCCTCGCCACGAACCCCTGGATCTGCGTCCGACGTCAGTGCCTGGAGCTGCCGGATGAGTTCGGCGATGCCGTTGCCGGTCATCCAGCGCGGGTCACCGTCAAGCTCCGCGCCGAGCTGGTCATCGGTTCCCTGGTCGGTCGCGGTGGCTCGGGCGGCGAGCACGGCACGTAGCCCGGGTAGGTCCCCACGTGCCAGCAGGGCTACGGCCGTCTCCGAGGTCACTGCGGTGTCTTGAACGTCGAGCAAGAGGCGGTGAAGGACATCCGCGACGGCCCCGATTCGAGGTGCTGCCGCCAGCCGTCGCCCTGCAGCGGCCCTGACGCTCCATGAGGGAGAGTCCGCAGCGGCAAGCGAACCCATCAGCTCTCGATCTTGGAAACCGTTCATGTCACCAGCGTGCCAGGAGACGTTCCGGCTGCGATGGTCCGCCTTCACTGTCACAAACCGCCGTCGGTCCACCTTCGGTGGCATACGGTCCAGGATCCCTGGCACAGAACACCCGGGCACCAACCGGCGGCCGACCCTCCCGTCCGCTGCGCCCGGAATCCGGGCAAAGCCGCAGGCCAGGGCGGATGGTGAGTGGACGCCAAGGTGGAACTCACCACCCCGACAACCCTTCCTTCCTTCTTCTTTGTCCTTGTAGTTGTGGTGGCAGTTGTCGTTGGTCGGTTGGGTTGGCCCTGCCGGGGGCTTTCTTCTTCCGGCGTCCGGCTGGGGCCGGCCGCGCGTGGTGGGGAGGGGCGCGGCGCGCGGCGGCCCAGAAGGGCCGCCAGAGGAGACGGGTGCACGGGCGCCCGTGTTGGTGGGCTGGCCTGCTGGCGGGCCGCTGGAGCAACCATCCGACTGTGCTGAGCCATGGCAGGGCGGCAGGCCCGCTGTGGCTCATCGACGGGAACCCCGACGTGTC
>NZ_LMCT01000042.1:23303-28550 GCF_001424875.1 Kitasatospora sp. Root107
GCGGCGGTGCGGCTCTTACTGGCCGTACTCGTTGAACGCTCCTTCGAGCTGAGAGGCGACCATCTGGGCATCGACCCCTTCGATGCGGTGGCGGGGGAGGAAGTAGACGAGTTCGGCGTCCTTGAAGAGGACGAAGGAGGGGTGGGACGGGGGGATGTCCTCGAGGTAGGAGCGCATCTGGGCGGTGGCTTCGATGTCCTGCTCGTCGAAGACGGTGAGCAGCCGGTCAGGGCGCTTGGCATCACCCGAGAGGGCGAGCCAGGCACCGGGCCGGGCCGCAAAGGCAGCGCAGGAGTTGGCGGAGTTGATGGCCACCAGGGTCGTGCCGGTGGCGGCGTCCTTCATGGCTCGGTCGACGTCGTCGGCGGTCAGCAGCTCGACGAAGCCGATCTCGGTCAGCTCGTCCTTCATGGGCTTGACCAGCAGTGGTGAGTACGGGCATTACCAATCCTCACTGAGAACTATGGATGAGTCACTCAGAGTGCTTGGGCGAGTGTGCTGCGAGCGGGCCTTCCCGCACATCCCGCCGGGATCTGGCACGCGCCACGGCAGTTGGTCGGCCTCCGCGGCTCTCGGGCTACGAGGCCGGATTCACCTGGGCCGGGACTGACTGGGACTCAATCCGAGGGGACCGGGACCAGCCGACCTTCCGATCGCCGGCACGCTCCGGCGACGACACCCGGGACACGAAACAAGCATGACGAGGCATCACCCGATAGGGGTGGCTCCCAAACTCACTGACGATCAAGCCCGGCCTGGTCCGCCCGGCCCGGCTGCCTGGCCTGGTGTGGTGGGTTGGGTGAGGACTGTCGCAGGTTGGGTGAGAATCCCTGCCCCGGCGGGGAGTCCACCCGCCTGCCTGTCCCCGTCCGCTCGTCCCATCCGCCCGTCCGCTCGCCTGCCTCCGGCCCGGTCCCGTTCGGCCGCTCTGCCCGTTCGGCTGTCCGTCCGCCCTGCTGCCCACCCGGCTGTCTGCCCTGGCTGCCTCCGGGCTGGCTGCTGGTGGTTGCGTGATGTGGCGGGTGTGACGGAACTGGTCCGGGCTGTTCCGGTACCGCTTCACTCCGTGACCTGTCAGCGTTTCGGGCGCTCGGATCGGGCTTTGGTAGACCAATCCGGGCGGGTCTCCGGGGCCCGGTCCGGGCTGCTCGGGGCTCTGCGGGGCGCTCCGGTTTCGGTGACGGCGGGTGGTCGCCGGTCCGGCTGGCCGGGGTTGACGGGGACTCGCCGGGCCGTCCGGGGGCTGGGGCCGTCCCGGGTGCTTGGTGGCTGCTGACCTGCTCCGCTGCTCCGCCCCAACAGGTCCCGTCCCAGCGGTCCGGTCGGGCATTGCCCTGGCCCCGGTCTCGGCCGCTCTGACTGTCTTCGGGTCGGGTGGTTGCGTGACGTGGTGGGTGTGACGGAAGGGCACCCGCCCATCCGGGCTCTGGTTTCGTGCTGTGACCTCATGGCATTCCGAGCACCCGATTCGGCTTCTGGTGGACCGAGCTGGGCGGGTGCGCGGGGCCCGGTCCGACTGCCCTCTCCCGCCCGGTGTTTGCGGGCCGTGCCCGGAGGTGCGGTGTCGATACGTTCCTGCCGTGCTTACGACGGSCGGTTGGCGGGCGGACCGGGCTTCGGGGAGACGGTTGTGAGGGCGGCCACTGCGGGCGCCGCCGTGGTCACCGCGAATCCGACCATCTGTGCCCGCGTCCTCGCGCTGGGTCGACGATGTGCCCGGCGTCACCACCCGCAAGGGGTGACGGCGGGCACAGTGGGCCCAAAACGATCGTCCGGAGGACCCGCCCGGCCCTTGAAATCGGGGGTCCGGTCTCGGCCATACCTTCGGTAACCCCGCCCTGATCTGCCATTTCACCGANCGGTTGGCGGGCGGACCGGGCTTCGGGGAGACGGTTGTGAGGGCGGCCACTGCGGGCGCCGCCGTGGTCACCGCGAATCCGACCATCTGTGCCCGCGTCCTCGCGCTGGGTCGACGATGTGCCCGGCGTCACCACCCGCAAGGGGTGACGGCGGGCACAGTGGGGCCCTGAACGATCGTCCGGAGGACCCGCCCGGCCCTTGAAATCGGGGGTCCGGTCTCGGCCATACCTTCGGTAACCCCGCCCTGATCTGCCATTTCACCGAAATGCTTGTCCGAAGCCCCCGATGGCTCGTAGCTTCGTAACCAGTGCACAGCGCACCACCCGGGTTCACCACCCGCGGCCCCCGCCCACGAGGCGGCCGGGCATACGCGGTGAAGGTGACCGGGGCGGCAGTCCGCGTCGGACACGTGAGCAGCCGCCCGCTGCGTGCGACATCTCGGAGTACACCCCCGTGCGGGGCCGCTCCGTGCTGTCCGCCCGGGGCTTCCGAGAGGATCTGTATGACCTTCCGTAACGAGACCACCGCTGCCACCACCTCCGCCAAGCGCAACCGCCTGCGGATGGTCCTGATGGGCGGCGCTGTGGCCGCTCTCCCGGTGGCGGGCCTCGTCACGGCCAGTTCGGCCTCTGCCGCGTCCAGCTCGACCTGGGACGCCGTCGCCCAGTGCGAGAGCACCGGCAACTGGAACATCAACACGGGCAACGGGTTCTCCGGCGGCCTGCAGTTCACCCCGAGCACCTGGGCCGCGTACGGCGGCACCCAGTACGCCGCCTCCGCCGACCAGGCGAGTAAGGGCCAGCAGATCGCCGTCGCGGAGAAGGTGCTCGCCTCCCAGGGCCCTGGCGCCTGGCCGGTCTGCTCCGTCAAGGCCGGCCTGACCAAGGGCGGCTCCGCGGCCCAGGTCGACACCTCCGCTGCCGCCGCCCCGGCGAAGTCCACCAAGTCGGCGGACCAGACCACCAAGGCCGCGCCGAAGAACGACACCTCGGCGGCCTCGCGCAGCACCGAGCGCAAGCCCGTCGAGACGGCTGCTCCGGCYGCTCCGGTGCAGAAGAGCACCGGTGGCAGCTACACCGTCAAGAGCGGTGACACCCTGAACGCCATCGCCGCCGCCCACGGCGTGAACCTCAACACCCTCTACACCAACAACGCCGCGGTCGTCGGTGGTGACATCGACCTGATCCTGCCCGGCCAGGTGCTGAGCATCTGACCTGACGGTCGGTACCCGGATACGACGAAGCCTCCCTTCCCTGACCTCGGTCAGCGAAGGGAGGCTTCGTCGTATCACCTGCACTTCACCCCGACCGGATCGTCCTGGCTGAACCTGGTCGAGCGGTGGTTCGCCGAACTGACCGCGAAGAAGCTCCGCCGAGGCGTCCACCGCTCCGTCCAGGCCCTCGAACGCGACATCCGCACCTGGCTCGCCGACTGGAACGAACACCCCCGCCCCTTCGCCTGGACCAAGAGCGCCGACGAGATCCTCGACAAGGTCGCCGCCTACTGCCAGCGAATCTCCGACTCAGGTCACTAGGCCGTCTCTTTCGGATCTGGCAGGGCTCCGGAGGCGGCGCCCCGGAGACTCGCTGTAGAGCCGGGCCTCGTAGGTTGGGCCCTCGGAGACGACGCGCTGCGCAGTGCGGGCGGCGGGACGAAGGGTGGGACATGCGCGGGACGGACGCGGTGGCGGCACTTGCCGAGCTCATGCCGGTGACTGACGGGGTCGACGAGCGGGTCGACTGGGGCGAGGTCGAGGCAGCCTGGGGGACCCGGTTCCCCTCGGACTACGTCCGCTTCATGGAGGTGTACGGGTCGGGGGTGATCAGCGACGGGATCAGCATCCTGCTGCCGTCACTGCGGGCCGACGGGTACCCCTACACGGCAGGCCCGGGCCTGCAGGACGAGACGGAGATCGCCCGCGAGGCCTGGGAGATGTGCCGCGACGAGGCCGACTTCGACGTGGACCCCGAGTCCATCGTGGCGTGGGGCGTGACGTCGGGCGCGGACATCTACTGCTGGGTGACCACGGACGACGACCCGGATCGATGGCCGGTCCTGATGTACGGGAGGGGCACCGACGATATGCAGTTGTTCCCTCTTGGGATGGCCGAGTTCCTTCATCGGCTCCTGGGCGACGCGGCGTTTCGACAGGGGAAGATCAACATTGTCCTGCAGGACGAGGTGTCCTTCGTCAACTGGCGAAACCGCTAGCAGTCTTCGTCGGCCGACTCGGTGGATGGGGTGGAGCCAAATCAACTTGGTACGTCAGTGGGGCCAGAAACCACTACCACGGTGGAGCCCAAAGAAGTGCTTACAGACAATCACTGGTTGCACCTGCGGGCCCGCGCCCGCCGGCAGCTCCACCAACAAGGCACGCTTCTCGCCGAGGGGAAGCCCTCGAGTGTCCTCACCCGGGTTGGAGATCACGTCCTCCAGTTACGAAGGACAGCGCGACTCCGCTGGCCTGCCGGTTGGCGGGGGAGCGGAGGAGTTGGTGGAAGTCGAGCCGGGTGCCGTTCCACGCGCAGATTTCCCCGTCCAGCGTGGTCCCGACCGGCAGGGCGGCGTTGAGGGCAGGCACGATCTCCGGGTAGCGGCTGGTGAGTTGGTGCTGGCGCCGCGACCACAACTCGACGCCCTCCGGGCCCCGCCAGGCGGCGGCTCTCACCCCGTCCAGTTTGACCTCGAATTGAACGGCGCCGAGCATCGCGTCCTCGGCCGGCAGCACGGTCACCGGGCGCGGCTGGATCAGGTCGAACGGCGGCCGCACTACCACCAGCGGCTTGATCTTTCTGGGCACACCATCAGCGTCGGTCCTCAACCACCCATCCGCCCGGCGACACCGCCAGAGGCAGGCCATCTCGGCGCCGGCCTTCCGCGCGGCCTTCTTCGTCCGGGTAGACCCACGTCCAGGCGGCTCCCGCTGGCTTCGCCACGGTCGATCTGGGTGCCCACGGTCAGGCAACAGAGGAACTCATGTAGGCGGATTGACGGTTTTCGACCACGCCTCACATGTCGTCAGTCGAGACTGGCGACCGGGCACCAACCATTTCCGAAGGGGGAAGTCCAGCATGACCAGCTTTGAGAAGCTCGCTCGGGGGGCCTGGGCGTATACCGCCGCCGTCGCTGCCGAGCTCCTCGCCCAGGATTACCCCGTCGGAGGTGTCGACTCGGTCGACACCTCCGACGAGGGCCCCGACCGGGCCGAGGTCGAGGCGTTCATCTCGCTGCCGATCCCGTGGTGGCCGCGCACGTTCACCACCCGGATCGACCTGCGCAACATCAGCGGCCTCTCCCTGGACGCCGTCCCCGCCCTGGACCGGCTGCCCGCCGACCACCGGGCCTGCGCGCTGTCCCTGGTCAGCCGGAGCCTCACGGACCACCCCC
>NZ_LMCT01000042.1:28608-33507 GCF_001424875.1 Kitasatospora sp. Root107
CGGTCGACTCGGCGAGCTCGACGGAGGCGTGCGAGCGGATCGGGTTCTCGGAGGGCACCCGGTACTGACGCGCGCCGGTGTGAGTGGCCGTCATGCGACGGTGCTCCTCACCGGGATCGCACGCGCTCCGGCTGCGGGCTCACCCGATCAGGCCGCCGCGATGGCGGCGGTGCGGGGTGCTTGCTTGAGTGGTCGTCGTACCTGCTGCTGCCGGCGAGGTCTTTCGCAGGCGTACGCGGTGAGCCGTCGACCCGGGGAAGGCGTCATGTGTGACTGCGGATCGCTCACGTCCGAGGTCGAGCGGCACCTGCGGCCGAACGACGCCGACGTCACTCCGCCCGATGTCCCCGTCGCCTCGGTGATCACGGCCGAGCGCGAGTCGGCTGCGGCGCCGGGCGCGCCGGTGCGGACGGGCTGCGACCCGGACTTCCGGGACGGCTGCTACACGGTGACGATCCGTCCGAATCAGCCCGGGGCCCACCCGTTGGTCGGCACCTTGCGGGTCGACCGGGCGGCACCGGCCTCGGGGCCGGACGGACTGATCATCAGCGGCGACCTCTACCGTCAGCCGTCGGCCGTGGTTCGGCCGGACCCGCTGCGCGCCGCCCCCGGCGCGTCCGTTGCAGCGGCGGTGAGCCGGGTCGGTCTGCCGTCCTCCCTCCTGCGGCCGGGCATCCCCGTCCACCCGCGGAGCCGGTACCACTCCTACCTCAGCGGCACCCGGCTGGTGATGCCGACGCCCACCGCTGACGGAACGCCGTGCCAGGTCTCCCTCAACGTCGACGAGTTCCGCTACACCCAGCCGACGGGCGATTCCTTCCGGGGATCGTTCCCGACGTCGCCGAGCCGCTTCCTGAGGTTCGTCCTCCACCAGGTGCATGGCGCGCAGTTCGAGGGCCGGGTCATGCAGGGCAACTCCGATCTCGCTTCGGTGACCTTGACCTGGGTCTCCGGCTTCCTGCGCCGGGCCGTCCTGGAGATCGACACGCTGCAGGGAGCCGTCGCGCCCCAGCCCGTCCCCAACCTCGACGGCACCGGGACGGAGTACTTCGACACCCTCTACGCGACCGCGGGCTGGGAGCTGGTCATCGACCGCGCCGAGTCCCGGGCGGACATCCCGGTGCCCCCGGGCATCAACCCCGACACCTGCTGGTTCCCCCGCGACTTGCACGCTCTCATGACGAAGGTGCGTAAGACCGGTGCCGACCTCGACGCCGAGTGGCGAACCCACCTCCTCGTCATCCCGGGCAGGATGGGCTGCCGACGCGGCATGATGTACGACATCCGCATCGGGGTGCCACGTGAAGGGGCCGTGGCCTACAGCGACGACGGCTACCCGTCCGGCCCCCAAGCGGTGTTCTTCGGGACCGCGGAGAACCGACTGCAGCGCGACGTACCACGGGCCTACCTCCGATCGGCCGCGCACGAGGTGACGCACGCCTTCAACCAGATCCACCAGGACATCGAGACCGCGTCCGACAACTCGATCATGACCCCGACCGATGCGGTCGCCGATGTCCTGGGCGGCCCCGACACCGGCGCGCCCGGTGTGTTCCCGGACCAGATCAACCTCGGCTTCAACCCCACCGTTCGCAATCACCTCGCCCATATGCCCGACCCGGTGGTCCGCCCCGGTGGCTGGCCGTTCGACTCGTGGCGCCCCGCAGGCGCCCCGCAGGCGTCCGACCGCGCTCTGTTCCACGGAGACGAGCTGAGATTCGAGGTCGGCGCCGAAACCGACCGGGTGCCTCTGGGGGCGCCCGTCACCGTCTCCTGGAAGCTGACCAACGCCTCCGACGTGGAGCTCATGGTCCCCTCCGACCTCGGCATGGAGGCGCTGTTCGCCACCATGTCGTGCAGGGACGAGAGCCGCGAGGAGCGGGCGGTCCGCCCTGTCGTGATCAGCTGTGACGAAGCCAAACTCGCCCCGCTGGCCCCCGGTGCCTCGCTGGAGGAGTCCCACCGGGTGTTCTGGAGCTCCGAGGGCTTCGCGCTCGACCGGCCCGGCCGGCACACGGTGACGGTGACGGTCGGCTGGTCCGCAGGCGGTGTGCCGGTCGGGGTGACCGGCAGCTGCGAGATCTGGGTCGACTGGCCCACGTCGGACCTGGAGAACCGTGACGCCGCCCTGGTCCTGCATCCGGAGGTCGGCCGGTGGGTCGCCCTCGACGGGGCACCCCACCTCGAGGAGGCCGCCGCCCGCCTGCGCACCCTGGACGGCGGCGCCGCCGGGACGGTGGAAGCCGCGCCGGGTGAACGGTCGCGCGTGGCGGACGCGTTCAGGCGCCTCAAGCTGATGCCCGGCCAGGACGGCAGTCGAGCCGCACCGTGATGGTCGTCGGCGACAACCCGGTGACGGTCCTCGCACAGCCCCCGTCCCGGTGCAGGCCGCCCGACCAGATGACGGACGGTCACCTCCCTGAAGCCGCCCCGGCCGCCGCCTCGACGATCACCTCAGCGATCCGCGCGGGCTGCTCCACCAGCGCCAGGTGGCCCGCGTCCGGCACCGTGACCATCGTGACCCGGGGGCAGGCCAGCAGCTCCTGCCGCTCCTCCTCCGTGAGCCCGATCTCGTCGCGGTCGCCCCGGACGACCCACGCCGGTGCCCCGGAGTCGCACAGCCGGGCGACGAGGTGGGCGCCGGTGATCGCGCGCCAGCGTTCCTGGGCGGACTCGACGAGCTTGAACACCATCGCCAGGGCCGCGGCCGGGCTGCCGGCGCCCCGGGTGACCTTGGTCCGCAGCTTGACCGTGGAGAACGTCGACTCGATCGGGTTCGTGGTCCGCAGATGGATCCAGTGCTCGGCCGGGAAGTCGTAGAACGCCAGCAACTCCTCGGCGTCGTCGGTGATCCTCGCGACAGCCTTCGGGAACTTCGCGCCGTAGGTCCGCGCGAACACCTCGATCGCCTTCTCCGCGTGCGTGCGATCCTCAGCGTTGTAGATCTCCTGCATCGCCTTCAGCGCGCCCGGCTGGGCGGACTTCGGCAGGGCATTCGTGACATTCCTGGATTTGTGAACCCAACACCTCTGCTGGCGGGCGGCGGGGAACACCTCGGCCAAGGCCCGCCACAGCCCCATCGCACCGTCGCCGACAACGAGTTCGGGGTCGCGCATGCCCCGGCGGCGGCAGTCCCGCAGCAGGTCCGCCCACGACTCCGTCGACTCCCGCAGCCCCTCCGCGAGCGCGATCAACTCCTTGGTCCCGTCCAGCCGCACCCCGAGCAGGACCAGCACACACGAGTGCGCCTGCCCGAGCCGGACCTTGGGGTGCACCCCGTCGGCCCACACGTAGACGAAGTCGCGCTCCGACAGGTCCTGGGCCTGGAACGCTGTGTGGTCGTCGCCCCACTGCTTCGTCAGCCGCGTCACCGTTGCCGTCGACAGCCCGGCGGCCGAGCCGAGGAACTGCTCCAGCGCCGGCACGAAGTCCCCCGACGACAGCCCGTGCAAGTAGAGCAGAGGCAGCACCTCGGACACCTTGGGCGACTTGCGACACCACGGCGCCAGGATCTTCGAGGAGAACCGCTTCCGCTCGCCGGTGGCCTCGTCGACACGGCGGTCGTTCACCCGCGGCGCGGTCACCTCCACCGGCCCGGCCGCAGTGGCCACGGTCCGGGGCCGGTGGCGGCCGTTGCGGACCACCAGACGATGCCCGAGCTCGTCCGTCTCCGACGCCAACTCGGCTATGTACTGGCTGACTTCCGCCTCCAGCGCGGCAGCCAGCATCCGCCGGGCCCCCTCACGGACGATCTCGTCGATCAAGGAGCCAGACTCCGTCGAACCATCGGCATTCACTACGCTGAGCACGGGCGTGCCTTCCCGACCCGCGCTGCAACGCGGGCCTACTCGATGACCATCACGGGAAGGTACGCCCTCCGCGTACCCTCCCGGAACCGATCCACAAGTCCTGAGCATTGCTCCGGTGAGTACGAGACCGCCTGCTTCGCCGCGATGAAAGCCGTCGAGGTCGCCGTCCGGGACGCCTCCGGCTTCGACAACTCCAAGACCGGTGTCAACCTCATGCGCGACGCTCTACGCCCCGTCAACCAGGCCACCTCGACCAAGCTCGTCGGACCCCTCACCGACGACCAGGCCGAAGGCGGTGAACAGGAAGCCATGACAGCCCTGTTCGCCGGTGCGATGGGAGCGTTCAAGAACCCCACCAGCCATCGCACCGTCCACTTCGAGGACCCAATCGAAGCCGCCGAGATCATCCAGTTCGCTGACCTCCTGCTGCGCTTGGTGGAGCGGGCAAAGAGCCGGGCTTCTTCGTAGATCCGTCCGGCCCGTGCTTGCCGGGTCGGGTCGGGCCCGGGCTGGTGGCGGTGGCTGGTGGCGGTGCGGGTAGTCCACCATCCGCAGCCGGGCTGACCTGGTTCAGCGGGTCCGGGTGGACTACCCGGCCGGGAGTCCGCGCCGGGTAGTCCGCCTGGCCCGCCCTGTCTGGTGCCGCTCGCTCCGTCAGGTCTGGCTGCCGGTCGGGGTGCCGGGTGTTGGGGCGTTCGGGTGCCTGAGCCGTCCCCTCACTCCGTGACCTCATCGCGTTTGGGGCGCTTGAATCGCGTTTTGGTGGACCAATCTGGGCTGGTGCGCGGGCCGGGTCCGGTAGTCCGGGGGCTCTCTGGGGCGTCTCGGTTTTGGTGACTACGGGTGTCCGTCGGCCCGGCTGTCTGACTGACTGCCGGGTCTGCCGTGGCCGGGGGCCGCTCTGGGGTGCTTCCGCGAATTGACGGCAGGTCGGGAATGCCATCCGGGGCCGTTCTTGATTCCGCCAGTAGCGGGAATTTCTGTCGGGAGTCTGCCGGGATTTCGGCGGCCGGGGTGGAGGTGGTGGCGGCCGTCCCCGGCTCGGGTGCCGTGCCGGGTGGCGGCCGGTCGGCTGCTGTCTGGTGGCGGG
>NZ_LMCT01000042.1:33571-36814 GCF_001424875.1 Kitasatospora sp. Root107
GGCCCCGGCCCGGCTCGGTTCGCTGCGCTGCGCCTGGTCGCCCTGGTCGCTGTGGCGGGCCGTGGCTGACCCGGGCCGGTGCTGCTCCGGGTGGTTGGTGTGTGGCCGGGGCTGGATCGGTCGGGTGGATTGCGGCTCACCCGATCGAGTGAGTGTGCCGCTCCGGGCCGGGGTGGTGCGGAAGGCTGTGCCCTACCGACAACCCAGGGAGACAGGCATGGAGTACCCCGCTGAGTACAAGTACACCAAGGACCACGAGTGGCTCCAGGTCGAGGGCAAGACGGCCTTGGTCGGTCTGACGGACTTCGCGCAGAAGCAGCTCGGCGACATCGTCTTCGTGGAGGTGGTGTCGAAGGAGGGCGCCCAGCTCGAGGCGGAGGAGCCTTTCGGCAGCGTGGAGTCGGTCAAGGCGGTGTCCGAGTTCTTCTCGCCGGTCTCCGGCAAGGTCGTCGCGGTCAACGCGCTGCTCGATGCCGAGCCGGACGCCATCAACACGGACCCCCACGGCTCCTGGATCATCAAGATCGAGATGTCCGGCGCCAAGCAGCTGGACGGGTTGCTCACCGCCGCCCAGTACGAGCAGTTCATCACCGCCGAGGACTAGCGGCCGATGGGCCGTGCCCCACCTTCGGCCTCGGCGTGCCCGCCGGGCTGCCTGATGGGAGGGTGCGGCTCTCGCTGGCCTGACCGCAGTCCGGGCCCGCTGTGGCCTGTCGGGTGGGTTGTCGTGTCTGGCTGTGCGGGGGTGCTGTCGCGTGGTGTGACGTGCGCGGATGGCCCGGTTCCCCCGTGCCGGGGGAGGGCGCGACAGCCGTCCCGCGACAGGGCGCTGCGCCGGGGCTGCGTGGCCCTGCTGGCCGCCGGCCCTGGGGTCGCTTCCCGGCTCGCTCCGCCTGTTGCTGTGGCTGCGCCTGGTGGCTTCGCGCCGTGCCGTGCGGCTGCTGGTTCCACATCGCCTGGGACGGCGTGGGGACGTGGCTGTCCCAGCTCTGTCCTGCCGGTGTCTCACCCTGCCCGGCTTGTCCGTTTCGCTGGGACGGTCTCAGGTCGTATCCCCAGGCGGGAGCGTTTTCGGCCTGGCCTGAGACAGGCCTGGGACACGGCCTCGCGGCGGCCAGGCGAGGTGGCGGTCCGCCGGGCCGCCACCTGGCTGCTGCTGGTCCGTCAGGCCGCTGTCTGGGCCCGGCTGGTGGCCAGCGCCGACCGGGCCGCTGGCCACCACCTCGCCTGGCCGGCGTCCCTGCCTGCCCTGCCTGCCCGTCGCCGGGACGTCGCCGGGGCCGTGGATCGTCTCGGCCGGGCTGGGGTCGTTGGCTGGGGGGTGCGTCGGGGAGTCGGCGGTGACACCAGCACATGCGCTGGGCGGGAATGAGTAGCTGTACTCAGGCCCGGCCGGGCCGTGATGATCCACTCTTGGTTCAACCGCCCCGACCCGCAGCCGAATGAGGAAAGAACCCATGGTCAGCAGCACCGGCATCCGTCTGCGTCGCATTCGCACTCAGCTGGTCCCCGCGTTCGACAATCCCCTCTCCCTGGCCTATCTCGCCCTGGTCGCCGCCGCGGCTGCGGTCTTCGTGCACGCCGCCTGCACCACGCACGACATCTCCTTCGCCGGTATGTGGCTGGATCTGGTCACCGCACCGTTCGGCTTGCTCGCGCTCCCGATTCCCGCCGTCTTCTGGGACACCCCCGTCGAATGGCTGGGCCCCGTCCTGTCTCTCGCGGCCTCCGTGTCGGCGGCCCTCGTCAACGCCGCCTTCCTCGGACGGCTCGTCAGCAGGCTCCGTCCCGGCACGCGCAGCGCGCGGACCGCCGGGTAGGGGCCGTTGCCGGTGCGTCAGGCGGCCACTCCGGCCCGCTGCGCCTGGTCGTCGTCCTGGTCGGTGTGGCTGGGGGGTGGGTGCCTGCTGCTCCTGGCCGCTGCTGTCCCGGGAGGCCCAGCGTCCGGCCGTCGTCCGGGCCCGGCCCGGTGCCGCGTTCGGCTGCCGACCTTCGCGGGTGCTCGTGAGGACCGTGCCGAAGAAGTGCTGCTACCTGGCATCGGTTGTCGGGCAGTGAGGAAGCGCTGTCCGGCGGCTGAGAAGGTGCGCGCATAACTGAGAAAAAAATACGGCCCTTGGTGTGGTCTCCAGAGACCGGTGTGGTCGGCGGGGCGTGCCGTGCTCCGCCGGGCGGCCCCTGCTGGGCCTGGCCGCTCGGGACGTATTCGGGGTTGCCCCGGACGAGCTGGCGCCCGTGAAGGCGGTGCGTGTCTGTACTGGGGCCGGTTCGGTCCGGGGGTTGAGGTTGCCGCCGGGGGCGCGCTTGAGGTGCTTGTTGATGATGCAGCGTTGCGCCGGGTGCTGGTCCGCCGGGCACCGAGGCATCGGGCCGCGTGCTCGCCGAGGCCAGTTGAACCTACGGAAGTGCCAGGCCGCCGACGGACCGGCACTCAAATCAGATTGGCTGACGATCCGGGCGGGAACGGGCGATCGCCGAACAGGCGGCCGGGCCCGTTTGAGGCTCCGGGCTGAGACCGGCGAGATCCTCAGGTCTGCGCGGGGCGGTCCAGGAGCACCACCTCGAACTCCTCCAGGCTGCGCAGGGTCACTCCGGCGTCCGCAACGCCTCGGGCCCGCAGAGCGGCCTGCGGCCCGCGCGAGGCGGCGAGGTCGGTGAAGATCGCGCCCACACTGCCACGGCCACCGGCGCGGTTCACGAAGAGAGCGCCCGTCACGAAGCCGTTGACCTGCTGGAGGCCGGGCAGCACGCGGTCCCGAACGGTCTCGATCACCTGGTCGACCCGGCCGGGATCGAAGTCGAAGCGGGTCATCCGGAAGCCGTTGCCCTGCCCGGCCGCCCCCGGCGGGACGAGCGCCGCGGCCTCCCAGTTGTCGGTGGTCACCGTGCCGGCGAAGGGTGCCAGCAGCGCGGCCCGGCGATCGCGCAGCTGCTCGTCGCTGTCCTGCCGGGCCTGCTCGGACTCCCACCAGGAGCCCATCATGATCTTGCCGACCTGTCGGTCGGCGAACAGCCCGAAACCGCGGTAGCCGCGTTGGGCGGAGAGCAGGTCGACCGCCTCGGCGCGCAGTGCGCCGAGGGTCTCGTCGATCGCGGCCGGATCACCGGTCGCATAGGTCGTGCGGGTGTACAGCGAAGCGGTCATGAGTACGTTTCCCGTCGTCGTCCGGACGCCGCTCAGGTGGAGCGCCTGAGCAGTCACGCCCATCCCATGCTCATGCCCGCACCCGGGCAACGCGGCGA
>NZ_LMCT01000043.1 GCF_001424875.1 Kitasatospora sp. Root107
CTCCGGGCTCGGCCCGTCGGTGGAGGCCGAGCTCGCCGAGCTGCGCCTGCCCGCCCCCGAGGACCCGGACTCCCGCGAGCTGCGGCTGGACCCGCTGCGCTCCCCGCTGGACCGCCGCCGCGAGACGCTGTTGCAGCGCCTCGAGGTCTGCGGCGTCGGCTACGGCGAGCCGGTCCAGGTGGCCGGCACCGGCGACGCGTCCGCGCTGACCACCCGCTGGCGGGTCTGCTGGACGCCGTCGGTGGCGGCCCGCCTCGATCTGGCGGGCGTCCGGGGCGTGACCGCCGAGCTGGCCGCCGCGGGCACCCTGCGCGAACGCACCCGCCAGGAGACCGCCGACGGCGGTCCGAGCTGCACCCAGCTGCTGGCCGGGCTGCGCTCCGCCGCCGCCTGCGACCTACCCGCTCTGGTGGCCGAACTGCTCGCCCAGGCCGCCGAGTTGCTGCCTGCTGCCGGTGCCCTGCCGGAGCTGCTCAGCGCCCTCGACCTGCTGGAGGCGCTGCGCCGGGGCCATCTGCCCGGCACCACCGAGACGACCCGTACGCAGGCGGCCGAGCTGGCCGTGGTGCTGCTGGACGCGGCCGTCCGCGGCCTGCCCGGGCTGTCCGGCAGCGACGACCCCGGCGACGCGGCCGCGCTGGTCGCCCTCGCCACCCGGGCCGGCGAGCACCGCCTCGGCCTGCGGATGGACGCGGCGCTCGCCGAACTCGCCCGTACCGCCTCGCCGTTGGTCCAAGGCGCGGCGCTGGCCGCCCGGGTGCTGCTCGACCTCGACGACCCGGACCGGCTCGGCACCCGCGCTGCCGGCTGGGTCGACACCGCCACCCACCCCGACGCCCGGCGCCGGCTGGCCCGGCACCTCACCGGCCTGCTGACGGCCGGCGGCCCGCTGCTGCAGTACGCGCCGACCGCCCTCGGCCCGCTGCTGGAACGGATCGACGGGCTGCCCGACCAGGGCTTCCTCGACCGGCTGCCCGCCCTGCGGGCCGGTTTCGACGCGCTCAGCCCGGCCGGGCGCGGGCGGCTGCTGGAGACCGTCGCCGAACAGCTCGGCGAACGGCCCGACCTCACCCTGACCGCCTCGCCCGAGCTGCTCGCCCTCTGGACGGCGGCGGACTCCGCGGCAGCCGCCTCCCTGGCCGTGCTCGGCCTTGGCCCAACTGCTGAGGCCTACTTGGCAGTTGACGACACGACGGAGCCGTCGGCCCGTCCGAAGACCTCGGAGACGGCGCTGCTCGCGCCCGCCGACCGCTGGCGGCTGCTGCTCGGCCGGGAGCCCGAGCGGCTGCCCGACGGTGCCCGACGCTACGCGCACGCCCTCGACGAGCTCTACGGCGCGGGCCGGGGCGAGGGAGCCGCCGACTTCCCCGGCGGTGTCGGCGGCGGATCGGAGGCGTCCTTCCCCACCGCCCGGGACTGGGCCGAGGAGCTGGAGGCGCTGTTCGGTACGGAGGTCCGCGAGGAGGTGCTCGGCAGCGCCGCCGAAGCCGGCCGTGCCGACGTCCTGGCCGAGCTGGACCCGGCCTCCGTCCGCCCGTCGGTGGAACTACTGACCTCCGTGCTCAACCTGGCCGGCGGCCTGCCCGAGCAGCGGCTGGCCACGCTCCGGCCGCTGGTCCGCCGGCTGGTCGAGGAGCTCTCCCGCGAGCTCGCCACCCGGCTGCGCCCCGCCCTCAGCGGCCTCGCCACTCCGCGGCCCACCCGCCGCCCCGGCGGTCGGCTCGACCTGCCGCGCACGCTGCGCGCCAACCTGGCGCACACCCGGCGGCTGGCGGACGGCCGGACGGTCGTGGTGCCCGAACGCCCCGTCTTCAGCACCCGGGCCCGCAAGGAGGCCGACTGGCGGCTGGTGCTGGTGGTCGACGTGTCCGGCTCGATGGAGGCCTCCGTCATCTGGTCCGCCCTCACGGCGGCCGTGCTCGGCGGCGTGCCGACGCTGTCCACGCACTTCCTGGCCTTCTCCACCGAGATCGCCGACCTGACCGACAAGGTCGACGACCCGCTGTCACTGCTGCTGGAGGTACGGGTCGGCGGCGGTACGCACATCGCCAAGGCGCTGGCCCACGCCCGCTCCCTGGTCACCGTGCCGAGCCGCACCCTGGTCGTGGTGGTCAGCGACTTCGAGGAGGGCGGCCCGCTCGGCGGCCTGCTCGCCGAGGTGAGGGCGCTCGCCTCGTCCGGCGTGCACCTGATGGGCTGCGCGGCTCTGGACGACACCGGGAACCCCCGCTACTCGGTGCCCGTCGCCAAGCAGCTCGTGACAGCCGGCATGCCCGTGGCCGCCCTCAGCCCCCTCGCCCTCGCCCGCTGGGTCGGCGACCGACTCCGTGGAGAGAACCGATGACCCCCGATACCAGCTCAGCCACCCTGCCACCCGTCGCCCCCGCGCTGCTCGCGGCCGCCGTGGAGGCGCTGACCTCCCGGCTGCGCAAGAAGCTGGACGCCGCGATCGAGCAGTACGCGGCGCTGCCCGTGGAGGCGGGCGAGGGCGGGCCGACCGTCCGCTGCGGTGAGGACGCCGTGGTCACGCTGGCCCCGGGCGCGGACGGCGTGATCGCCGAGGAGGGGCACGCTCGGTGCAGTTGCCTGCTCGCGCCGCGGTGTCTGCACCGGGCCGCGCTGCTGCACTGCTGTCCGCTCGCGGATGCCTCAGCGGACGCCTCGGCGGCAGTCGAGACCCCGGCGGCATCCGAGCCGGAGCCGGAGCCGGTGGTCCCGGTGGTGCTGACGGAGGCTCAGACCAGGGCGGCCGACGCACTGTGGACGGCCACCGCAGCGGTGCTGGCCGCCGGCCTGCCCGCCGCCGGAGGCGTCCCGCAGGCCGAACTCCTGCGGGCGGCGCACACCGCCCGGCTCGCCGACCTGCACCGGGCCGAGGCCGCCGCCCTCCGTGTGGTGCGCGGGCTGCGCAGCGCCCGGGCCAGGCGGGACGGCCACCGGCTCGCCGACCTGACCGCCGCACTGCGTGAACTCCTGCTCACCACCGCCCTGTTGAGGATGGGACGCGGTGACGCCGCACTGCTGGGCACCGCCCGGCGGGCCTACCGGGCGGGCGGTGCACTGCGCGTGCACGGCGTGTTCCGGGAGCCGGTGCTGACCTCCACCGGGTACGCGGGTGTGGTCACCCACCTGCTCGACGAGGACGGCCGGTGGTTCTCCGTCGCCGACGTCCGCCCGGGCGGCCCGGCCCGGGCCCGAGGGGCGGGCACCGCGCCGGTCTCGGTCGGGGCGGCCGCCCTCGACCACGCCCGGCTCTCGCGCGGCGGACTCCTGATCTCCGGCGCGACCGCCTCGGCGGACGGCCGGCTGGGTTCCGGCCGGGGGGTGAAGGCCGGCCCGGTGCCGGGGGTGGACTGGACAGCCGGAGCGCCGGCCGCCCTGTTCGCCCGCCCACTGGCGCAGGCCGCCGCCGAACGGCTGGGTGACGGCCCGCTCGCCGACCCGGAGGACGACAGCCTGCTGCGGCAGCCCGTCGGCTGCGACCTGGTGGTGCTCGGGTCGGCCGGGGACACCGTGCTGGCCCGGGAGGTCGGGGCCCCCGTGCCGGATCTGCTGGGCGAGTTGTCGCGCGCCTACGACGCCGCACCCCGCAAGGTCGACCTCTCCAGCGAGGTGGTCCAGGTCGCCGACATGAGCAGATCCGCTCCCGGCTNGCCGCTGTGGCGGGTCCGGCGACTGGTCGAGCTCGGGGTGGCCGGCGGGCGCCGCGCCGTCGCGGAGTCCGCGCGCACCGGCGGAGCCCGTACGGACGCCGCCGCATTGGCCCGGACCGGTTTCCACGGCGCGGCCGCGCTCAGCTCGGCGCTCGCCGCGGCGGCGGACCGGCGCGGGCGGGACGTCTTCGGCCGGCTGGAGGACGGCCGGGCCGATGCGTACGCGGAGAGCTGGCTGGCAGCTGCCGTCCATCTGACCGCGGCCGAGCGGGAGTTGGTCCGCGCCAGCTGGCGCGACCGGGGCGAGGAGGAGGGCCGCTGACCGCTCCGGTCACGCTGCGGCCGGCTCCGGCCGCCGGCGTTCGATCTCGTTCTCCCGGACCAGCCACAGGGCCAGGGCGGCACCGATGAAGTTGGCCAGGGCACCGAGGAAGAGCACCGTGTTGAAGCCGGCCAGGAAGCCCTCCCTGGCGGCGTCCGAGACCATTTGGCGGAACTGCGGGGGGATCGCGGCGAGGGCCTGCTCCAGGTTGCCCGAGGAGGCCGCCTCGGCGAGCTCGCGGTGGTTCGCGCTGGTCAGCCCTGGCACCTCCGCCGTGCGCTCGCCGATCTTGCTGGTGCCCCGGGCCACGAAGATCGCCCCCCAGACGGCGATGCCCACGGCGATGCCGACCTGGCGGAAGGTGTCGTTGATGCCGGCCGCCATGCCGCTGATCTCCTTGGGCACCACGCTCACGGCAACGTCCGCGATCACCGGGTTGATCAGGCCGACCCCGGCCCCGGCGACCAGGAAGCCGCCGAGCAGGGTGGTCCAGTCGTCGGTGGCCGTGATGCCGCCCATCAGAATCAGACCGACGCCGATGGCCGCCAGGCCGGCGGCGAGCATCAACCGCGCCTGCACCCGGGACAGGAGCAGGCCCGCGACCGGTGCCACGAAGAAGCTGAGCAGGGTGATCGGCAGGTAGCGGACCCCGGTCTGGAAGGGGGTGAGGCCGAGGTAGTTCTGCAGATAGAGCGTCAGATAGAGGAACAGCGCGAAGAGCGAGCTGGAGACCGCGAAGGCGGCCAGCTGCACGCCGGTGAACGCGTGCCGTCGGAACAGCCCCAACGGGAGCATCGGCTCGGCGACCTGACGCTCGATCACGATGAACGCGGCCAGCAGGACCACGGCGCCGACGAACAGCGAGACGATCAGTACGCTGCCCCACCCCTCGGTGTTCCCTCGCACCAGCGCCAGCACGAGCAGGAAGAGCGCGGCGCTGAACGTCGCGACGCCCGGCCAGTCGACCCGGGTCGCGTTCGGGTCGCGGCTCTCCCGCAGTTTCAGGTAGGTGAGGACGATCGCCCCGGCCCCGATCGGGACGTTCAGGTAGAAGATCGACTCCCAGCCGAGCGAATCGGTGAGCGCCCCGCCGACCAGCGGGCCGATCGCCACCGCGACCCCGATCGTCGCCCCGTACACGCCCATCGCCATGCCGCGTTCCCGTCCGGCCAGGAACTCCTGGGCGATCAGGGCCAGCGACACCGCGAACATCACCGCGCCGCCGACGCCCTGGAAGGCGCGGGCCAGGTTGAGGAAGGTCGGGTTCGGCGCCAGTGCGCAGAGCAGCGAGGCGAGGGAGAAGATCGCCAGCCCGGCGGCGAACGTCCGCCGCCGCCCCAGCCGGTCGGCGAGCGAGCCGGCCGCCAGCACCAGGGCCGCGAGGGTCAGCGCATAGGCGTCGATCACCCACTGGAGGTCGGTGAAACTGGCGTCGAGGTCCTTGCGGATCGACGGCAGCGCCACGTTCACGACCGTGATGTCCAACAGCAGCATGAACGTCGCCACCGAGACGGTGAGCAGGGTCCACCACTTGCGTTCCACGGAGACAGGTCCCCTCGTCACGGACGGTTCGTCATCGCTATGACGGTACGCAACACGGAACGTGACCGGTGACTGACACGCGGCAACGGTCAGGGCAGGCGCTGCTCGGCCCAGATGACCTTGCCGCTCCCGGTGTACCTGGTGCCCCAGCGTTCGGCGAACTGGGCGACCAGAGCGCAGGTGGGGCGAGGTGCTGCTCCGGTCGGCGACCTCGCAGATCAGCGTGCGGTCGTACAGCAGCCGGACCTGGATCGGTGCGAGGCCGTAGCGGATGGCGTTGGTGATCAGCTCACTGAGGATCAGCTCGGTGGTGAACGCCAGCTCCTCCAGCCCCCAGTCGTCGAGCTTCGCGGTCACCTGGGCCCGGATTTCACGGACCGCGGCGGGGTCGGACGGCACGTCCCAGACCGCGACCCGCTCCGCCGCCAGGGCCCGGGTCCTGGCCACCAGCAGGGCGATGTCGTCGGTGGGGCTGGCCGGCAGCAGTGCGCCGAGCACGTCGTCGCAGACCTGCTCGGGGCTGCGGCCGGCGCTGCCCTCGGGGCGGGCGAGGGAGGAGCGCAGCAGGTCGAGGCCGAAGTCGATGTCCCGGTCGCGGTGCTCGACCAGGCCGTCGGTGTAGAGCACCAGGCTGCTGCCCTCCGGCAGCTCCAGCTCGGCTGTCTCGAACGGCATGCTGACCAGGCCGAGTGGCGGGCCGGCCACGAAGTCGGCGATCTCCACCCTCCCGTCCGGGTGCACGACGGCGGGCGGCAGGTGGCCGGCCCGGGCCATCGAGCAGCGCCGGGAGACCGGGTCGTAGATCGCGTACAGGCAGGTCGCCCCGGTGATCGGGGCCTGGTCGCCGGTACCGGCCTGCTCCTGGTCGATCCGGTTGACCAACTCGTCCAGGTGGCCGAGGAGTTCGTCGGGCGGCAGGTCGAGGGAGGAGAAGTTGTGCACCGCGGTGCGCAGCCGGCCCATGGTGGCTGCGGCGTGCAGGCCGTGCCCGACCACGTCGCCGACCACCAGCGCCACCCGGGCACCGGGCAGCGGGATGACGTCGAACCAGTCCCCTCCGACGCCGGCGTGCGCCGGAAGGTAGCGGTAGGCCACGTCGAGGGCGTTCTGCTCCGGCAGGCTGCCCGGCAGCAGGCTGCGCTGCAGGGTCACGGCCATGGTGTGCTCGCGGGTGTAGCGGCGGGNGGGTAGAACGGGGCCCCGGCGCGGATGCCGCTCAGCCCGGCGCGGCGCATCTGCGCGCCCGGCTCGGGTTCGTCCCCGTGCAGGACGGCCTCGGCGAGCGAGCGGTCCTCCTCGTCGAAGGAGCCCCGGCCGACACCGCGCCAGAAGGTGGCGATGCCGAGGACCGCGCCACGGGCCCGCAGCGGCACCGCGAGCAGCGCGTGCACACCCTCCTCCCGCACCCGCTGCACGCGCGCCGCGTCGTACTCCTGCCAGGCGTTGAGGGCGTCGGTCAGATCGCGCTCGACCACCGGCCGGCCGCTCTCCAGGCTGCGGGCGCGCGGGGTGCCGGGTACCACCGGGACCTGCTCGCCGACCGGGTAGAACGGGGCCCCGGCGCGGATGCCGCTCAGCCCGGCGCGGCGCATCTGCGCGCCCGGCTCGGGTTCGTCCCCGTGCAGGACGGCCTCGGCGAGGGCTCGGGTTCGTCCCCGTGCAGGACGGCCTCGGCGAGGTCGACCGTGGCGTAGTCGGCGAAACCGGGGACGGCGGCCTCGGCCAACTGCTGGGCGGTACGGGAGACGTCCAGTGTGGTGCCGACCGCCAGGCCCGCGTCGTAGAGCAGCTTGAGCCGCCGCCGGGCCAGGTCGGCGGTGCCGGAGAGCGCCCGCAGTTCGGTGGAGTCGCGCAGGGTCACGACCAGGCCGGGCGGGCCGCCGTTGCGGTCGGTGGGGCGGACGTTGACGGCCAGCAGCCGGGCTCCGGCGGCCACCACCTGGTCGGTGACGGTCTGTCCGGAGAGCAGCATGGCGGCCACCGGGAGGTCCAGGCCCAGCTCGGTGACGTGCCGGCCCTCCGGGTCGTCGGGAAGCGCGAGCAGCCGGCCGGCCTCGTCGTTGGCGAGCAGCAGCCGGCCGTCCCCGCCGATGATCAGCACGCCCTCGCGGACCGAGTGCAGCACCGCGTCGTGGTGCTCGTACATCCGGGTCATCTCGGCCGGGTCGAGGCCGCGGGTCTGCCGTCGCAGCCGGCGGTTCACCAGCGCGGCGCCGGCCAGCGCGAGGGCCAGGGCTGCCGCCGCGCTGCCGAGCAGGATCGGCAGGTGCCTCGCCGCGCTGTCGCTGACCCGGCTGGTCCGGATGCCCGCCGAAACCATGCCGACCACCTGGCCGTTGCCGTCGGTGACCGGTACGACGGCCTGCACCAGGTGGCCGATGGTGCCGTCGACCTCCTCGGTGATCGACTCACCGGCCAGCGCGGGGGCGGTGGTGCCGACGAACTTCTTGCCGATCCGGTCGGGCATGGGGTGGGTGTAGCGGATCGCGTCGGTGTTGAGCACCACGATGAAGTCGACGCCGGACTTGATCCGGGCCTCTTCGGCAGCCGGTTGGAGGACCGCGGTCGGGTCGGGCGCGCGGAGCGCCGCGACCATGCCGGGGGAGGCCGCGAAGGTCTCGGCCACCGCCAGCGAGCGGTTACGGGCTTCGGTCGCGCTGTCGTGGCGGGCCTGGAGCACCATCTGCGTGCCCGCCGCCGCCACCAGCAGAAGCACGATCAGTACCTGTAGGACGAAGACCTGGCCTGCGACGCTGCGGGTACTGAGCGCCGAGCGGAGCCGCCCGCGCTTCGGCTGCCCGTGCGGGTGCGCCGGGCCGGGGAGTTCACGTCCGCCGTCCGGGCGCGGGCCCTTGGGCTCGGGGACCGACGGGGCCCGGGATCGACCGGAGTTGCGGGCCATACGCCATGTCTACCCTGGTAGGTCGCCCGAGGCCAAGAGATCGCGCACACCGAAGCTCGTGGTGCCTGATCCCCGCTGCGGCCGAAGCTCGCGCGCTAAG
Organism: Kitasatospora sp. Root107; assembly: GCF_001424875.1. Lineage (GTDB taxonomy): Bacteria > Actinomycetota > Actinomycetes > Streptomycetales > Streptomycetaceae > Kitasatospora. Next base: position 8,520 of record NZ_LMCT01000043.1, read on the forward strand.
ACCGGCCGGCAGATGGTGGGCGGCGTCGCGTCGCCCGGGCTGTCGCCTGGACGGCTTCTCCTCAGTCGCCGCAGCTCCGCTGCTACTCCCTCGTCGGCACCGCCCAGACTCTTCTCCTCAGTCGCCGCAGCTCCGCTGCTACTCCCTCGTCGGCACCGCCCAGACTCGGCCCGGACGCCGCTCCTTCATCCGCCCACCATCTGCCGGCCGGTCAAAGGTCAGGAGTCGCGCCAGTGGCGGCGGCCGACACTGATCAGGCGCAGCTGACGGCGCGCCACCCGGCTGATCCGCAGGTCGAGTTCGGGGCGGTCCTCGGGGACGTCCAGGAAGGCCGTCGCGGTCGACACCAGGTGCTCGACGTAGAGCTCGGCGAGCATCAACAGGTCCTCCGCGCTCCAGCCCGCCGAGGCGGGCTGGTCCGCCAGCGCGGCGGCGACCTCGTCGGCGAACCGGGCCAGCTCCGCACCGATCGCCTCGCGCACCGGCCGTACGCCGCCGTGCCGTTCGCGCGCGAGGAAGCGGATGTGGGCGCGGTGCTCGCGGACGTGCCCGGCGACGACGTCCACCGCGCGGTCGATCAGCTCCTCGGCCTCGTCGGGGCCGGCCAGCACCGCGAGCACCATGCCGTGCAGGCTGGCCAGGGACTCCTCGACCAGCGTCACACCCAGGTCGGCCATGTCACGGAAGTGGCGGTAGAAGCCCGCCGGGGACATCCCGGCCTCGCGGGTGACCTCGCGTACGCCGAGGCTGCTGAGGTTCTGACCCTCCAGCAGGTGCAGCGCGGCATCGAGGAGGGCGCGCCGGGTCTGTTGCTTCTGGGCCTGCCGGGCCCCCGAGGTGTGACTCACGTCATTCAGTAAACAACTGTTTGCTGACTTTGGCCAGCGTAGAGTGAGAACTCAGCGAACAGTCGTCATCTCAACTGTTCGCCGAATCCTGCCGAATCGACCAAGGGGTCCGCAGATGTCACTTCTCGCCGTGCTCGTCGCCCTTGCGGTGCTGGGCGGCGCGGCCGTACACGCCTCCGGTCCGGTGTTCACGGTCGCCTGCTGCGCCATCGCGGCCTGGCTGGCCGTCTTCGCCGTCCGCGAGCAGCTGGCCCGTACCCGGCGCCACTGAACCCCGAGAGGAGTCACCATCATGAACACCACCACCATGAACGCCACCACCACCCGTGCTCGCAGCGACGTGGACGGCATGGCCGTCGCCTCGTTCGTCCTGGGCCTGCTGGGCCTGCTCTTCTTCAACCTGGTGCTCGGCCCGTGCGCCCTCGTCCTGGGCGGCCTCGCCCTCGCCCGCGGCACCCGGCGCCGGGGCCGCGCGCTGCTCGGCCTGACCCTCGGCGCCGCCGACCTGATCGTGCTGGCCGCCACCCTGAACGCCGGCCACGGCACGCTGTGGCAGCTCGGCGGCTGACCGACGGGGCGTCCGTCAGGCGTGCGGTCAGTGGGCGGGCCAGCGGACGGGGTGGCCGGAAGGGTCGGTGGTCAGCCAGGTTCCGTCGCCCAGGGGAGTGAGGTCGTACGAGTCGCGGGTGGTGACGGGGAAGTCGGTGATCTCGCCGGTGCGCAGGTCGAGGTGGTGGTGGCGGTGCCACTCCCGCTCGTCGTCGTCGAGGTCCGGGTCGTCCTCGGGGTCGATCTCGCCGGCGATGGTGACCAGGACGGTGTCCGGCGTGAGGTAGCCCCCGCTCCACTCCACGTACGCGCCCTCGGGGGCGGGCCCGAAGGCTTCGGCGGGCAGGGTGAGCGTCGTGTCGCCGTCGGGGTAGGTGTGGAACGCGACGTCGGCCTGGCCGTGGTCCACCGTCATGAACCGGTGCCCGTCGGGTGTCAGGTCGATGAGGCACCGGGCGTCCCACGGATAGCGGGTCAGCCGGCCGAGGCGTTCCGGTACTGCTGCCCGCCGTGCCCGACGGTCTCCAGGTCGGCGCCCGCGATCTGAGCTCCCGTCACGGCGTCCAGGACGACCCACCGGTCGGGCCCGTCGCGGTCGGCCATCGCGTCGGGCCGGTAGACCCAGACCTCGCGCTCGTCCAGGGAGAGCGCACAGTCCGGCCGGTGCCCGTACGGCCGGACCGACCGCGGCAGGAGATCGGAACGCCAGAGCTCCGTCCCCTCGGAGGTCACGCAGACGACGCTGTTGAGCGTCGTGTACACGGCTCGCCGAAGGTCGGCGAAGACCGCGTGACTCGTCAGCTCGTCGTCCGGACGGGGCCGGAACTCCGCCGTGGGCGACAGCACGCCCCGGGGGTCGGAGGACAGGTCGTAGGCGCGGATCCGCCCGTCGGGAGCAGTGATCACGAGCAGGAGGCTAGCGGCATCGGGGTGGTGCGTCAGGAGGTGGGGTTGCCGACCAGCTGGACGGGGCCGTTGAGGGTGTTCGGGGTGCAGCCCGGGGCGGTCAGGGTCAGCTGGTCGCGGGTGTTCACGGCGCTGAGCGGGCCGTTCAGGACGGTGCCGCAGAGCTGTACGGTGCCCGCGCCGACGGCCTGGACGGGGCCGTTGAGGTCCGAGCCCTTGACGACCAGGTTCGCCCCGGCGCGGACCACGACCGGGCCGGTCTGGCGGGCGTTGACCAGGCAGGTGGTGCCGGTGCCGACCACCAGCGGGCCGGTGTGGCGGCCGGTGACGGTGGTGGTGCAGGCCGGCCCGGTGGGGACCGTGGCGCGGAAGTCCAGGGCGTAGGCGAGCTTGCTGGGCTTGGCCGCGGTGATCGGTGCGCTGAGCTTGCCGAACTCGCCGCCGGTGGGCTTCTTGCCGGCGTTCCACGGGTCCAGCCGGCCGAGCTGGGCAGCGGTGCGGCCGTCGGCGGTGATGACGGTGCCCCCGGGGAGGGCGGACATGGCCTGGGAGGCGGTGCGGACCGCCGCCAGGTACGAGGCGGAGTCGGTCGGGTCGTACGAGCCGGGGAGGCCGATGCCCTGGCCGCGCAGCCAGTCGCCCCAGGTGAACTCCAGGTACTCGGCGGCCTCGGCCGGCACCGAGTAGCCGATGTCGCGGGTGAAGTAGACCAGGCTGCGGTAGGCGTCGTCGTGGAAGTAGGCCAGGCCCAGGTGCTGCGGCAGCTGCTCGACGGTGACCGGCTGGTTCGTCCCGTCGACCAGGCGGACCCAGTTGTTGGCCTGCATGGCCTGCCAGAACGCGTTCGGCGACAGGTCGCTGAGGTTGGCCTGGACGACCAGGCGGATGTGCAGGCGCGGGCCGCCGTCCGGGGCCTCCAGGAAGGAGGTCAGGGTGTGGTGACCGTCCGTCAGGTAGAGCGCGCCGCCCGGTCCCACCACGACGGTCTTCATCTCGGCCCGGCTGTCTTCGGTCTCCTGGCCCAGCGCGACGGCGCAGGTGAACGTCGTCGGGTCGGCGAGCCGAGCGCCCGGGTGCACCGTGGCGGCCACGCCCTGGCCGTTGGTCTCGCACCAGTCGTCGAAGCGCTTGTTGATGTTCCCGTTCAGCTCGTCCTTGGGCGAGGTGTAGCGGCCGAGCTTGTAGTAGATCTCGTCGTAGCCGACCGCGGACTGGGTGGGACGCACCTGATCGAGCGTCACGTCCAGCAGGTCGCCGGGCTGGGCCTGCCGGGCCTGCTGGGCCGCACCCGGGGCGGCAGGCCGCCCAGCGCGAGCATGACGGCCGCGGCGGCGGCGAGCATGCCCCGACCCTGGCGGCGCTGCTGCGGGGAGGGGACGGGGCCGGTGCTCATGGGGTCTCCTGCGGGTCGGCGGCTGATAGCAATAGCTGCTGGCGCATATCCATCCATCAGCTGCAGCTCAACCGGTAGCCGCCGAGTGGTCGCGAGATGGCGGGAGCGTGAACCCTGTCCGTCGGGGCCCGGGCCACGGCGGCACCTGTGCTCCGAGGAGACGCGTGAATGGGGCCCGCACGTCGTGCGGGCCCCATCACCTGTGGCTGCGTCGAGTCAGTGGGGCCAGTGGACCGGCGAGGCCTCCTGGTCGTTCCCCCTGACCCACACCGTGGACATCCCGAGTACGGTCCGGATCACCGCGAACCCGCCCTCCCAGCCGCCCGGCAGCCGGATCCGGCCGGTACGGACCGCGCCGCCGGTGAGGCTGACGTCCGTCGTGTGGACCACGCCGGTCCAGCCCGGCAGCCCGATCCGGGGGACGTCGCCGTGCAGCTCGGCCTCCACCTCGATCTCCCGGCCGTCGACCAGCAGCGCCGCAGCTCCTCGGTACGCAGGTGAGTCCATGCCCCCGACTCTGCGCCGACCGGACACCCCGGGCAACCGGTGATCCGTCAGAGCGCGGCGGTCACCACGATCTCGACCAGGACCTCGGGGCGGTAGAGCGAGGCCTGGACGGTGGCGCGCGCGGGGGTGGCGTCGGTGGGGACCCAGCCGTCCCAGGCGAGGTTCATCTCGTCGAAGTCCTTGATGTCCGCGAGGAAGATCTCGGCGCGGAGCACCTTGGTGCGGTCGCTGCCGGTCTCCGCGAGGAGGCGGTCGATGCTTGCGAGCACCTGCTGGGTCTGGCCCTCGACGTTCTGGGTGAGGTCCCCGGCGACCTGGCCCGCCAGGTACACGGTGCCGTTGTGCACCACGGCTTCGCTCATGCGCTTGCCCGAGCCGAATCGCTGGATCATGGTCAGACCTCCGGTAGATCATTCAGGGGAGGCGAGGGTATCGGCCCTGCTGAGCGGTCGTCGGTGCTGTCCACATGATGACGGGGCTGCGCGTCGGCCTGACGGTGTGCCAGGTGTCCGCCGAGGGCGGCGGCCAGGGACACCACGGTGAGACCGGCCAGTCCGCGCACCGCTCCGGCCGTGGTGCAGCCGTGCCGCCGGGCCCGGTAGGAGCCGATCTCCAGGATGGTCGCCGCCACGGCCGACGCCGCGTGCACCAGGCCGATGCGGCGGCGCTCGGCCGACAGCTCGGCCCAGTCCACCCAGCCCGCCCAGAGGGTCGGGGGGACGGCCGCCAGGCCGAGGCCGGTGAGGCGGCGGGCGGCCGCGGGTGGTCCGCCGGTGAGGTCCAGGGCGGTGGCCGAGAGCCAGCAGCCGAGCGGGAGCTGGGTCAGCGCCGGGTGCAGCGGGTGGCCGAGCCAGGCCCCGTTCAGGACGTCCCGTACGGGGCCCAGCGGCAGTTCGGTGACCAGCCGTTGGATCCGGTCGGAGGCCCGGTCGAGGCCGGTCCAGTCGGCGGGTGCGTCGAGCCAGTCGGGCAGGGGTGAGCCGTTGATTCTGTCCATACCGGGCGTCTGGCCCGCACAGCGTCGCTCAAACGGAGCTGACCAGGAGTGGGATCGGCGGAACTGGGCAGACGGCTGGGTCTGGAGGTGTGGATGTCATGGCCCTGTTGATCATTGTCCTGCTGATCGCCCTGCTTCTGGGAGGTGCCGGATTCGCCTGGCACGTCCTCTGGTGGATCGCACTGGTGGTGCTGGTGCTCTGGCTGCTGGGCTTCGTCTTCGGCGGCGCTTCGGCGGCCGGTGGCCGACGACGGTGGTACCGCTGGTGAGTTGCGGGACCTCAGGGCTGGGCCCGCTACCCGGACGGACCGGGCGGCGGGCCCAGCGGCTGCCGTCCGCCGTCGGCGGCCAGGCCGTGAGACTGCGGAGCAGGACCTCGTTCACCTGACTGGTCACTCCGTGATGCCGGGCAGCGCGATCGGATCCGGCGCTGTCCCGAACGTGGCCGAGCAGGAGACGGCGGGGTCGGGCAAGGCGGGTGCGGACTGACCGGGCGTCACATGGCCCGCCTCGTGCGGGTACGAAGGGAGGGTGCGAAGGGAGGGTCGGTCCGCCGGTCGCCAAGGCGATTGGCGGGCGGGCGACTTGGGCAGATTCGGTCGCCTTTGGCTACAGATTCATCAAGATCTGCCCCGGTGCGTAGCTTTCTTGTCGGCTCACCATCAAGCTCTGGCGAAGCAATCAGCTGCAGTTCCCCTCGACTGGAGTCAGAGTGAGCCCCATCTCCTCTTCTCGCCGCCACCTCGCGGCCGGAGCAATAGCGGTCACCGCCGCCCTCGTTGCCGTCACCGTCCAGACCGGTTCGGCCACCGCCGTCCCCGGCCGCGACGCGGCGATAGCCCAGGCCAAGGTCAACGTCGCCCGCAACGCCGGTACTTTCGGCTTCGGTGCGGGCCAGGACCTTCAAGTCAAGGACGTCGTCATCGACGCCGACGGCACCCAGCACGTCCGTTTCGACCGCACCTACCAGGGCCTGCCGGTGGTCGGTGGTGACCTGGTGGTGCATCAGGACGCCCGCGGCCGCCTGAAGGACTCGTCCCGGGGCAAGGCGCACGACCCCAAGGTCAAGTCCACCGTCCCGGCCGTCCCCGCGCAGGCCAGCGCCAGCAGCGCGCTCCAGGAGGCGGCGGGCATCCAGTCCGCCACCAGCACCCCCGAGTTGGTGATCTGGGCCGCCGACGGCACCCCCCGCCTCGCCTGGCGCACCACCGTCGCCGGGGTCGGCGAGCACGGCCAGCCCGCCGGCAAGGTCGTCGTCACCGACGCCTCGACCGGCGAGCAGATCGAGTCGTACGACGCCGAGCACCAGGCCGTCGGCACCGGGCACTCGGAGTACACCGGTGACGTCTCCATCGACACCACCGCGCAGGCCGGTGGCTTCGCCCTGATCGACCCGGTCCGCGGGCACAGCACCAGGGACGCGCTCAACCTCTCGTCGTCCTCGATCAAGCCGACCTCCGGCACGCTGTTCACCGACGCGGACAACATCTGGGGCGACGGCAAGAAGTTCACCGGCGCCCGCGCCACCGCCGCCGTCGACGCGCACGCCAACACGGCCTGGACGTACGACTACTACAAGAACACCTTCGGCCGCAGCGGCATCAAGAACGACGGCAAGGGCGCCACCGTCTTCGTGCACGTCGGCACCAAGTGGGACAACGCCCAGTGGTCCGACACCTGCTTCTGCATGATGACCGGTGACGGCGACGGCGTGACCGACCCCGAGCAGGTCGACCTCGACACCATGGGCCACGAGATGACCCACGGCGTCACCAGCGCCACCGCCAACCTGCGGTACGCGGGCGAGTCCGGCGGCCTCAACGAGGCCACCAGCGACATCTTCGGCACCATGGTCGAGTGGTACGCCAACAACGCCGTCGACACCCCTGACTACCTGTTCAGCGACCAGTCCACCCCGCCGTGGCTGCGCCGGATGGACAAGCCGTCGCTGGACGGCCGGTCCGCCGACTGCTGGACCCGCAAGGTCGGCCAGCTCGACGTCCACAACTCGTCGGGCGTGGGCAACCACTGGTTCTACCTCGCCAGCGAGGGCAGCGGCACCAAGACCATCAACGGTGTCACCTACAACAGCCCGACCTGCAACGGCTCGACCGTGACCGGCATCGGCAACCAGAAGGCCGCCGCGATCTGGTACCGCGCGCTGACCGTCTACATGACGTCCACCACGGACTACAAGGGCGCCCGGGCCGCGTCCCTGAACGCCGCCAAGGACCTCTACGGCACCGGCAGCACCGAGTACAACGCGGTCGCCGCCTCTTGGAGCGCCGTCAGCGTCAACTGACCCGAACAGCAGGCGACTTGTCGTCCGGGGCTCCTGACGGAGCCTCGGACGGCAGGTCGGCGTCCGTGTGCGACCAGGCCGGTTCGCACGCTGGATCGAGTGCAACTCGGTAGTCGTGCGACCGGGACCCGGCGCCAGGTGATAGGACGGACCGAAGCCTGGAGGTGGTCTGCCATGACCCGGTACTGCGTCGACCCTGTTCGGCACGAGCTCATCGCCACCTGGGGGACCGGCGAGGGCGATCTGGCGACGCGCATCGCCACCGTCCCGGTCGGCACCGACCTCGGCGCCCTCTCCCGACTGGCCAGTGTGCTCACCCAGTTGTCCGCGGCGGCCTGGCACACCTACACCCACCCCGCCGGCGCCGTCGGCTCCCTGGAGCCCAACCGCGAGGGCCGGCGCCGCGAGCAGGAACGCACGGCGTTCGGCGACGTGGCCCAGGCGGTCGCCGAACCGAACCTGCCGCAGGGCGGTTCGATCACCGTCTCGTACAGCCCCCTGGTGGAGAACGCGAACCGGGTCGGCCGCGCCCTGCTCGCCCTGGGCCTCCCCGAGCTGACCGAGGCGGTGCGCGCCGACGCCGCGGCGGAGCTGGCCGCCGTCGAGCACGCCGAACTCGGCGACCTCACCGGACGCGCCCAACAGGCCGTCCTGCTCAGCCGCGAGGACGCCTCCCCGGTCCAGGTCGCCGCCGCCGACCGGCTGCTGAACGGGAACCCGTTCGGCCCGGCCGCGCTCTTCTCCGACGTCGACCCGACGGCTGCGGCGGTGGCCGCCGCGCACTGGCTGTACGCCGCCGCCGAGGCCGTCTCGGCCGTGACCGGGCATCCGCCCACCGAGGTGATCCAGGAGGCGGACCACGTCGAGGCCCTGCCCTACGCGACCCCGACCCTGGTCCTGGAGCTCCTCGACGCGGGTGCCTCCCCCTACGACGTCGTGACCGGGCTCGTACGCCACGCCCTGCGGATCGCCGACGGCGTACTGCCCGATCCGGCAGCGTTCCGCGAGCAGCTGGAGGAGGCCGAGGAGCTGCTCGCCGAGTACACGGATGACGACGACGAGGAGGACGACGGGTCGGACGTGGAGCTGCGGCTGACGCCGCTGGATCCCAAGCGGCCCGCCCGCGACCTCCTCGAGGACCTCCTCAGCGGCATCCAGGGCTGCTGGCTCCTGCACGACGAATACGCCGAACCCGCCGATGCCGAGGGCGAACCCGCCGACGGCGAGGACGAGGGCGAAGCGAAGGCCGAGCAGAGGCAGAACCACAGTCGCGAGGCCTTCGCCGCACTCATCCGGGCCATCGCGGCGCAGCACCGAGACCGTCTCGTCTGACCGCCTGCTTCCGGCGGACGGTCAGCTGTTGATGAAGCCGAACATGCGGTCGCTCACGTACGGGATGTACCGGCAGGCTGCTCCGCCACGCAGCTGGAGCTGCACGGTGGCCACGTGCAGGCCGACCCGGCGGGCAACCGCAGCGGGGCCGGCTGCGTCCGGGACGGGAGAAGGGTGATCACTTTGGGGGGCGTGGTGTCGGCGGGGAACCAGGGCAGGGCTGTTGATCGTGTGTGGGTGTTGGTGCGGATCTTGGCGGCGCTGGTCTTCGCGACGGGCAGGCTGCTGTTGGCCAAGGACCGCGTCATCGCGACGTGGCACTGGTGTCTGACGCAGGGCCACGAGCCCGATCCCGACCGGTTCAGGGCGACCGTGTGCGCGTGGGCCGTCATGATCGCCGTGCTGCTCGTGCTCGGTGCGGTGTTGGACCGGCTGCCCTACGGCTGTTGGTATCTCCTGCCGGCCATGGCTGTCGCGGCTGCTGTTCTGGGTTGGCTCTACGTGATCGGGATGGGATCTCCTGCCCCGTTGGGGCCGGGGGAGCCGGAGGAGGCGGCGTGCTGGACGATGCCGATCTTTCCCTTCATCGGCTGAATCGGTGACGGTCGGATGATCCTGAGGGCCGTAGGTGCCCTGCAGCCTTCGGGTCTGACGCTGCGTCAGTAGGTAGTGGCACCCGCCTGCCTCGTTGCCGTCGACCTTGGTCCGTCGGCTGCGCTCGGATCATCGGCGGTGACGGGAAGTTGCCTGGTGGCAGGGGGTGTTGCAGGCAGGGCTAGGCGCGGAGACTGAGAAGCAGGGGCGCACAGAGCCGACCCCCGGGAGGCGTCATGAGCATCCAACCCGCCTGGCACCGGTTCGGAGCCGGTGCCGCCTGGCGCACGATGGCGGTGATCACCGCGCTCGCCACCGCGGCTGCGCTGGGCACCGTTGCCCCCGTCACGGCCCAGGCCGTCACTCCCGCCCAGCAGGGCCAGCTGTATTCCTGGATCGACGGGTGGGGCGGGGGCACCGTCACCAGCCGGCCGGCCGGGATCGACTGCCACCAGAGCGCGTGGGATCCGTACGCTCCGGACGCCACCTACCAGCCGCCGCCGACCGGCTCCTGCGCTGCGGCCTTCCCGGTCGGCACGTACGTCACCTTCACCGCGACGCCCGACCCCGGCTCGTACGTCAACGGCAGTCCCGACCCGGGCAGCTTGACTGTGCGGTCCGGTTACAACAGCGTCTGGGCGATGTTCTGCCCGGAGGACAACCTCTGCTCGAGCTGGTAGCGGGAGTGAGTCACCTTCGGATCAGAAGTAGGACGAGATCCGGCGTGGAGCGTCCAGGAAGCGGCTGATCAGCTGCACGGTGGTCGGCGGCTGCGGGCTCTCGTCGCGGGTGCCCTGGAACATGTAGTAGACCTGCTCGATCGACGGCGGCCCGACGGCCAGCGTACGCATCGCGGCCTCCTGCGGGTCTGCCTGGCCGGTGCGGACCAGGTAGGCGGCGGCCATCGAGCCGGTCCGGCCGACTCCTGCGCCGCAGTGCACGAACACGGGGCCGTCGGTGGTCCGTACGGTCTGCAGGAAGGTGTTGACCTGTTCGGCGGTCGGGGTCTGGCCGTCACGTACCGGCAGGCGTTCGACGGTGAGGCCGGCCTGCTCCGGCAGCGAGAGCTGATCCTGGGTCAGGTTCTCGGCGCGCAGGTCCACCACGCTGTGGATGCCGTGTGCGGCGAGTGCGCGATAGCCGTCAAGGCCGGGGGCCGAGCCGCGCCAGACGTGGGCGTCGACCTGCTGGAAGTTGTGGATGCCGGCCACGGTGGAGGTGGCGGGCCGGTCCTCGCCGACCCACGTGGAGACGGCGAGCATGCCCAGCGCCGCGCCGCCCCAGAGGATGCCGTATCCGAGACCGCAGAGGATCAGGACCTTGAGGGTCCGCCGGAGCGGTGTGGGAATGCGATGAGTTATCAAGGAGTGCTGACCAACTTCGGGGTACGGGAGGCGCGGCTGCGCAGCGTGTCCCTGCCAAGCGTAAGTGACAGCGGGACAGACTAGTGCATATCACCCGTGGCGGCCTGGCCCTCGCCCAGCACCCGCGCGGTGGCGGCGCTCAGTGCGGCGTCCTCGAGGCAGCCGTGAAGTCGCAGCAGGTCGTGCTCCTGCAAGGCGGGCCGGACCACGCCGACGTAGATGCCGTCGTCGAGTCGGCTGAGGGGCGCCGCGTCCAGGCGGGCGGCGGTGGACCGGCGGCAGTACTCCCAGAGGCTGCCCGCCGCGATCTCCAGGGCGCGGGGGTCGTCCTGCTGCTTGATGGTGACCTCGAAGACCACGACGCTGGCAGCGGAGTCGGGCTGGGGCTCGGAGCGGGTCTGGAAGATGTCCTCCAGTCGGTCCACGCCCAGGCCGAGCACGAGGGCCGCTGCCAGCAGCCCGGCGACGGCCAGCGTGGTCCGGGCCGGCCGACGCCGTGGGACCGCGGGGCGGTCCTCCAGACGCAGCCCCCGCCCGTCCTCGCGGGGGACCGGAGCGGTCAGGTCCGTCAGCCGTCCGGCGAGCCGCCGCTCCGCCCCGCGGCCGGTGACCCGGGCGATCCGCTGGATCACCCAGGCCGCCCCGGAGAACAGCGCACCGGCCACCAGCAGGACGGGAATGAACACGTACGTACGGTGGCGGTCGTCCTCGGCCGGGTCGAGCCACTGGAACTGCCGCTGCGGGGTCTCCCGGGTCTGGGCCAACCGTCGTCGGACGTCCTCGGTCCGCGCGTCGGCCTCCGCCACCTGCCGCTCCAGGCGGGCGATCCGGGACAGCAGGACGGCGCAGATCAGCACGCCCTCGACGACGAGCAGCAGCACGGCGGAGAGGAGCGCGCGGTGCCACTCCCACCGGTAGAGGTACACGATCAGGTAGATGGTCGCACCCGCCGCCGACAGGGAACCGAGTAGGTAGGCGAGGTATTTCACGTCCTCGCCCTCTTCGCGTCGCCCTCGCCGTCGTCCTCGGCGGGGCCCGGTCGGACGGTCACCGCGCCGGTGGCCCCGTCCACCGCGACCGGCGTGCCCGGCGGGAACCGGTCCAGCGCGTCGGGCACCCCCACGGCCGTCGGCACGCGGTACTCGCGGGCCAGTACGGCCAGGTGGGAGAGCGCGCTGCCGGTCTCGGCGACCAGACCGCAGAGGCCGGGCAGCATGGTGGCCAGCGCCGGGTCGAGCGTGCGGACGATCAGGACCGGCCGGTCCGGGCGCGCGGCGGCCTCGCTGCCGTCCCAGGCGATCCCGGTGCCGAAGCCGCCGCCTGCGCCCTGGCCCTGCTCCGCGTCGGCCGCGCGGGCGCGTTCGGGCACCGGTCGGCCTTCCACCAGCCGGAAGGAGGCGGGCAACGGGGGAGAGTCCGGCCGCAGGATCCGGGTGCCGAAGTCGGCGGGCAGCAGTCCCGTCTCGGCGTGTTCGAGCAGCTCGCTCCAGCGCAGCAGGCAGATGTCGGTCGGATTCCCGAGCCCGCCCGTGGCGCGCAGACGGGTGCCCAACTCCCGTGCCATCCGGGCCTGCATCTCCTGCACCCAGCGGATCCGCAGCCGCAGGCCCTCCCGGACCGGCAGCGCGCCCACCCCGCGCGGCACCCCGGTCCAGCCGGTGCGTGCGGGCAGCCGCAGCGGAGTGCGGCCGGCGATGG
>NZ_LMCT01000044.1:0-326 GCF_001424875.1 Kitasatospora sp. Root107
GGTCGCCCTGCGGGAGTGCCTGGCCCGGGGGAGTGGTGCGGCGGCGGCCCGGGAGTTCTTCCGGCAGGCGGCGCGGGCGGTCAGCGTGCCCTGGGACATGTCCGTCGGCGGCGACCTGCGGTTCCCGTTCGTCGAGGGCCGCCGCACGCTGCGGGTCAAGCTGATCAACCGGTACGTGGCCCGCCTGCACCGGGCGGCGGCGGTGGACGCGGAGGTGGCACGGGCGTTCCTGTCGGTGGCCAACCTGAAGTCGCCGCCGCAGGGGCTGTTCGCGCCGAAGGTGCTGGCCAGTGTGCTGCGGGGTCCTGCGGGCGCGGCCTCGGCGG
>NZ_LMCT01000044.1:333-2769 GCF_001424875.1 Kitasatospora sp. Root107
CGGCCTCGGCGGCGGTCCGACCGCCCTCGGCCCGGGCGGAGCGAGCGGCGGGGGCCTGATCCGGGGGTGCCGTTCCCGGCTCCGGGCCGGGTGGCCCGGAGCTGTCGGCCGGTCAGGCAGCGCGCTCCGTCCGGTCGGACCGGTCGGACCTGTCAGGGTCGGACCGGAGGAGGACTTGGCGGAGTTCGGCGGTGCACATCATGAAGCCGTCCGGGGTCGGCAGGTGATCGAGGTAGTGGGCGAGGTCCGCGCCCAGGGCGAACACGCGGACCGGGGTGCCGGCCGCGCGGGCGGACTCGACCACCCTGCGGACGCCGTCCAGGACGGCCGGGTGCCGGGTCTGGTAGGACTCGGCGACCAGGTGGTTGCTCCGGTCCGCGGCGAGGTAGAACTGCACCAGGTCCTTCACGCCGACGAACAGCTCGGCGGCGCCCGCCGCGCAGATCGCCGGGGTGGCGTGCACCGCAGCCGGCGTTTCGATGAAGGCGGAGAGCGCCACGCCGGCCGGTAGCTCGAGGTGGGCCCTGAGCTGGGCGAACTCCTCCGCGTCGTTGAGGAACGGGACCGAGAGGTGCACTCGGCCCGCGTCGGTGCCGAGCCGCTCGCGCAGCGATCCGAGCATGGCGTGCAGCGCGTCCCGGTAGGCGGCCGAACCGAGCAGCCAGCGGGCGCCGTGCAGGCCGAGTTCGGGGTTGGGTTCGACCGCGACCGGGGCCAGTTCGGTGACGCCGGCGGCGTGGTCGGAGCGGAGGTCGAGCAGCCGCAGGACCAGCCGCTGGTCGGGCAGCAGCGCCTCGGTGAAGGTGCAGAGCCGGTCCGCGACGGCCCGCCCGTAGGCCGCGATGTCGGCCGGGCCGCCGTCCAGCGCGTCGAGCGGACGCAGGCCCGCCGCCAGGCAGAGGAACTCCTCCCGGATGAAGAAGGACTCGACCCGCTTGGCGTTCGGCCCGCAGGAGTTGACCGTCCGGATGTCCTGCAGGTCGGCGATCACTGCGCACGCCGAGCCGAGATCCTCCACCGAGGGGCTCCCGCCGTCCGGGCCCAGGGCGACGCCACCGGAGTCGGAGCCGATGACGATCGACTGGCTCTCCAGATGCAGCGTCACCTCGCCGACCAGGTCGGCGAGATCGGCCTGGTCCACCCGGAGCACGGGTATCCCCCGGCCCCGGCAGAGCGACTGCATGTGGCCGGTCAGCCCACCGGAACCGCAGACGACCGCGCTCGCGGCCACGATCGCTTCGTACAGACCGGCTTCGAGGGAAGGGGCGACGAGGATGGATCCCTCGCGTGGACTTCTGGTGCGGTTACAGGTGCCGCGCAGCACGCTCTGCGCGCCACCGGTCAAGAGGAATCCCTGAATCCGTCGCCCGTTCACCTAGTCCTCCAGATCTTCGGCGTTCGCCAGTCCCAGTTGTCGGCGCAGCTGCCGTGGCGTCACGGAGATGTCGGTGAGCCGTTCGACGGCTGCACGGCTGACGACCGCCCTGAGCAGGCGGTCGTACCGGGAAGCATCCATCGGGAGGGTGAGAAGTTCGCTCACGGACCGGATTCGGGCGTCCAGTTGGGAATCGAGTTGTTCCCGCTCGGTCCGACCCCGGGTGGCCAACCTCTTCGCCTCCAGGAGAACAGCCTCCTCGAATCCGTCCGGGGTCGCTTCCTCGATGTTGCTGACATGGCCATGGAATTGAGCCATGTTTCGGGCCAGACCGTCCTCCCGCAGTTCCAGTTGTTCGATCGCGCGCGCGGCCACCGCGATCGAGTGGTTCTTGATGGCGGCGAGATTGAAGGTGAACGCACCCGTGCGGCCGTTCCGGACGATCTCGTCGCCCTCCCGCAGCACGCCGACGGCGGAGATCGGTCCGGCCGGCTCGCCCTCGGGGGTCAGCAGCGCGCCCTGCCCGTCGACCTCCAGGCCGCGCCCGGTACGGGTGTGGGGGACGGCGATCCCCTTCCGGAGCAGGTTCCGCCAGAGCGACTGGCCGACCCGGCTGTAGTCCGACTCCCGGCCGAAGTTGGAGACCACCAGGTCGGCCTCGATGGAGTGCTGCTCCGCCTGGGCCACGACCGAGACGACCAGCCGCCCCGACTCCGCCGGCGTGATCCCGTCCACCTTGCCGACGACCAGCCGCACCGGCCCGTCCGCCGAGTGCATCGCGCGCTCGATGACCGACATCGTGTACTCCACCGCACCGACCCGGAATGCGGCGATCGCGGTGCCGAACTCGTCCAGCAGACACCGAAGTTCCGCTGACGGAATCCGGTCGATGGCCTCGGGGAGATGCGGCTCCCACGCCTTGGCCACCCGCTCCGCCACCACCACCGGGTCGACGTCGGGGTGGTCCTGGACGACCGCCGAGCAGGCCGTCTCCCACTCGGTCCTGACCCGGGCGAGGAACTCCTCACGATTCCGGTACGGTTCCAGCAGCGCTTTCGGGC
>NZ_LMCT01000044.1:2785-3717 GCF_001424875.1 Kitasatospora sp. Root107
CCCCGCCGCAGCAGCAGGCCGGCCGAGTCGTACGCGCTCAGTACGGAGCCGACGATCGCGACGGTCGCCTCCCGGGGCAGTGCCGCGAGCCTCCGGACGCCGGACGCGGAGTAGGGGTTGCGCACGAAGGACGCGTGCGCGCGGACCCCGGCGGCGAAGGGAGGCTCCCGCTGTTCGAGGCCGGTTGCGAGCACGACGTGGTCGGCGAACAGCACCGCCGGCTCGGGCCCCTCGCCGGCTGCGAGGCCGCTCGCCGCGAGCCGGCGCACCGTCACCTCGACCCCGGCGGGGCGTACTTCCAGGTCGACCGCCTCGCCGTCGGCCTCGATCAGTACGACGCCGGGGCAGGCCTCCCGCCTGGCCTCGGCCAGGCGGTTGATCAGGTAGTCCTGGAAGATCCGCCGGGGCGCCGGCCCTTGTTCGATGAACCGGAGCTCGGCCCAGGGCTCCGGCCAGTCCCGACGGTCGGCCTCGTGGTTGGCCCAGCGGACGAAGTCGTGGACGTCCTCCCGGAACGCCGACATCCGGCCCGCCTGGATGTTGAACACATGATCCCAGGGGTTGCCGTCCCGGTGGTAGGCGACACCGGCGTACCGGTAGTCGGACCGCCGTTCGAGCAGGACCACCTCGAGCGGCCTGCGCGCGAACCGGAGCAGTCGAATCGCCGTGGCGGTGCCGGCCAGGCCCGCCCCGACTACGAGCACCCTTGGGCACATGCCTGTTCGACTCATGGTGAAGCCTCCCGGTTGGGGGGACGGGGGAACCCGGCGCTGCTGTCCGGGCACCAGGCTAGGGGACATGGCGGGGTCAACAGGGTGTGTTGTGGAGGGTGATGGTGTGTCAGTCCGGGTGTGGTGATGGCTAGTTGGAGATCTGGGTGGGCCCGATGGCTCGACCGGGCCGGGGATGACGCCGAGGGGAGTGCGGCGGGG
>NZ_LMCT01000044.1:3744-15019 GCF_001424875.1 Kitasatospora sp. Root107
GCTCGCGGGCCTATCGTGGACCAGCGATCTTGGCCGCTGGGAGGCGCGATGTGCTGGAGCGCTGAGGCGGATCTCGTCACCGGCACCATCGTCACGGGCCTCGGCGTGGCCTGCCTCAGTGGAGTTCGCCACCGGCGGCAGCTGCCACTGGCCGCGTTGCCGCTGCTGCTCGGTGTCCATCAGCTGGTGGAGGCGGCGGTCTGGCTCGGCGGTGAGGGGCGAGTCGACCCGGACGTCGCTCAAGTCGCCCGTGTCATCTGGGCGTTGATCGCGATGCCGGTGCTGGTGACGCTGGTCCCGTTCGGCGCCTGGTACGCCGCCGGCCGGCCCCGTCGGCTGCTCCCGTTCCTGGTGCTCGGAGTCGCCACCGCGGTACCGCTGGCCGCAGCGATCCTGGCCGGTCCCGTCACCGCCGAGGCACACGGACACACCCTCACGTATGCGGTCGGCATCCCGCTGGCACCCCTGCTGCTGGTCACCTACCTGCTGGCCACCCTCGGCCCGCTCGCCCTCAACCCCGACCCCGACCTGCGGCGGCTCGGGTGGGTGATGGCCGCCGCCGCGCTGCTCTGCGCCGTCCTCTGGCGCACCGCCTTCGCCTCCACCTGGTGCGCGCTCGCGGCGTTGGTCAGTGTCCTGTTGCTGCGCTGGGTACGGCGGTCGACGGTCGTGTAGCCGTGGGCAGCGCGCCGCCCGGTGATGAAGGGCAGCAGACGGCCCTTGGGACGAATGCGGATGAAAGCTGAAATAAGGGGCCGCTTTCCGGGGGGCGGGTATGGCTGCAGAGGTCGGGGGTAGGCGGCGAAGAACGGTGTGTCGGACGACGGAAGGTGTGTCATGGCAGTGTCCAGTGAGGCTTCGCCGACTCCCTCGTGTACGGCGGTGGCCGGCACAGCTCGTCTGCCCGAGATAGCGGATCTTCCGGTGATCGAGAATCCGTCGGCCGTCGCGCCGCGCGATGCCAGGGAACTCGCACGGGTGCTGCTGGCGCGGTTGGCGGACCTGGAGGAGGGCACGGCGGCGTACTCGTACGTGCGCGGGACGCTGGTCGAGCTGAACCTGTCGCTGGTGCGGTACGCGGCGGGGCGGTTCCGCAGCGGCCAGGAGCCGATGGACGACATCGTGCAGGTCGGGACGGTCGGCCTGATCAAGGCCATTGACCGGTTCGAACCGGAGCGGGGTCTGGAGTTCTCGACGTTCGCGCTGCCGACGATCATCGGCGAGATCAAGCGCCACTTCCGGGACGCCACCTGGGCGGTGCACGTGCCCCGGCGGATGCAGGAACTGCGGCTGACGCTGGTGAAAGCAGAGGAAGACCTCGAGCAGCGGTTGGACCGTTCTCCGAGCGTGGCCGAGTTGGCCGAGCGGATGGAGGTGAGCGAGGAGGAGGTCGTGGAGAGCATGACCGCCACCAACGCGCGTACCGCCGGCTCGCTGGAGATGCGGCTGGCGGACGACTCGCCGAACAGCACCCTCGCGATGCGGCTGGGCTACGACGACACCCGGATCAGCCGGGTGGAAGACCTCGAATCGCTCAGACCCCTGATCGCCGCACTGCCCGAACGCGACCGGGTGGTCCTCTCACTGCGCTTCGTCGGCGAGCTGACGCAGGCCCAGATCGGGGAACGGCTCGGCGTCTCGCAGATGCAGGTCTCCCGCCTCCTCACCCGTACCCTGACCAGGCTGCGCGCGGAGCTCACCCAGGACGGCTGATGCCGTTGTCCTGCGTCGGCCCGTGGAAACGGTCCGTAGTAGGAGCGGAACTTCCAGATCTCGACGCTGCTCATGCCTGTCGGCTGCCCCCGTCCGAGGACTTCATGCCGCCCGGTACGGCGGTTGTCGTGGACCCGGGGGGTTTGGCCGGGCGGGAAGGGGTGAGACGCAACTGTGCACGCGGCGCCCGTTCGCGCCGGCAACTCCGTTGTGACAGCAGACAACTGATCACGACTTGGAGAAGGGAACAGCTGATGACCAACATCTCGCGCCTGCCCGGGGCCCTCGACCACCGCTGGGACTGGCAGATGCGCGCGGCCTGCCGCCACCAGGACGCCGCCCTGTTCTTCCACCCGGCGGGTGAGCGCGGCCAGGCCCACGAAGCCCGGGACGAGGCGGCGAAGCGGGTCTGCGTGCGCTGCCCGGTCCGTACCGCATGCCTCGCGTACGCCCTCCAGGTACGCGAGCCGTACGGCGTGTGGGGCGGACTCACCGAGGACGAACGCGCGGTCCTCCTGCGCCGGACCCGGCGGGCCGGCCGCGCTGCGTGACCGGAAGTCGTTCGACCGGAAGCTGTCTGACGGTAGTCGTCACCTGGGAGACTCTTCGTGATTCTGTGGAGCATTCTGCGCATGCTCGGCCTGGCGGCCGCTTCGGCGCTGGCGGCCTTCGTGGTGGACCGGGCCGCCGAACTGACGGTCCGCCGGCTGGCGGCGGGTCGTGCGGGGAGCGGGACGTTGCCGCTGGTGCGCGGTTGCCGCCGGCCGTTCCTGTTGGCGGGCACCGCCGCGCTGATGCTGGCCGGGGAGGCCTCGGTGGGGCTCGCGCCCCAGATTCGGGACGCGGTGCGGCACGTGCTCGTCCTGCTCTGCCTGGCGGCCTGTGGCTGGTTGGCAGCCCGCTTGGTGGCGCTGCTGGTCGATGCGGGGGTACGGCTATCGGTCCGGAGCCAGGACGCGAGTCGCGTCCGCCGGGCGCGTACCCAGGCGGGGATGCTGCGCCGGGTCTGCCAGGCCGTGATCGCGGTGGTCGCGCTCGCTGCGATGCTGATGACCTTCCCGGCGGTCCGTACGCTCGGCGCCAGCCTGCTGGCCTCCGCCGGACTGGTCGGTGTGGTGGCCGCGATGGCCGCGCAGAGCACGCTGGGGAACCTGTTCGCAGGGGTCCAGATGGCGTTCGGCGACATGGTGCGGATCGGCGACGAGGTGGTGGTGGCGGGGGAGTGGGGCACGGTGGAGGAGATCACGCTCACCTACGTGGTGGTCGCCACCTGGGACCAGCGGCGGATCGTCATGCCGGTCTCGTACTTTGCCGGCCGGCCGTTCGAGAACTGGTCCCGCAACGACACCCGCATCACCGCAACTGCCCTGCTGCACCTGGACCACAGCACGCCGATGGGCGAGCTGCGGGTGGAGTTCGACGCCCTGCTGGCCAAGTGCGACCTCTGGGACGGTGAGGGGAGCGCACTGCAGGTGGTCGACACCACGCCCTCCTGCATCGTGGTCCGCGCGCTGATGACCGCCCGCAACGCCGGGGACGCCTTCGACCTGCGCTGCCACGTACGGGAGGAGCTGATCGGCCACCTGCGCGAGCACCACCCCGGCGCCCTGCCCCGTCTGACGCTGGCCGGTACCGATGCCGATGGGGCAGTGGGCGCAGGTCGCGGCTGCGGATGCTCGAAGTGCTGTCGGCCGTGATCCGCACCGATGCCGGGCGGAGCCGTTCGAACCCGGGTGGTTCCGTCCTTCGGGTGACGGCGGGGCGTGGCTTCGTCCCTCGTGCCGTCACGCGTCTCATAGTCGGATCTCCGGACTATGAGACGAGCCGACCATGAGCCTTCCCCGCCGACTGGCTCTGCTGCCGGTCGCCGCTCTGCTGGTGGGCGTGGCGGGTTGCTCCGCCTCCGTCGCGCAGCACTCTGCCGTACCCGTGTCCACTCCGAGCCCGCAGCCGTCCCTGTCTCCGAGTTCCAGTCCCAGCGCGGCCGGGCTCCGGCCGTTCACGCTGGTGGCCTCCGGGGATGTCCTGCCGCACACCGCGATCATCCAGCAGGCGCAGGCGGACGCCGGCGGCACCGGGTACGACTTCGGCAAGATGCTGGCCGGGATCAAGCCGGTGGTCGCCAACGCCGATCTGGCCATCTGTCACATGGAGACCGTCTACGGCGCCGAAGGCGGCCCGTACACCGGCTACCCCACGTTCAAGTCGCCGCCCGAGGTGGCCCGGGCGCTCAAGGACGCCGGCTACGACTCCTGCTCCACGGCCTCCAATCACACGCTCGACGCGGGCTCCGCAGGCATCAGCCGCACCCTCGGCGCGATGGACGCGGTGGGCCTGCAGCACACCGGCTCCGCCCGTACCGAGGACGAGGCCGCCCGCCCAGCTCTGCTGACGGCCGGCGGCGCGGCCCTGGCCCAACTCGCCTACAGCTACGACACCAACGGCATCGCGCTGCCCGAGGGCCAGCCCTGGGCGGTCAACCTGATCGACCGTGACCGCATCCTGGCCGACGCCCGTGCCGCACGCCGGGCCGGCGCCGACATCGTGGTGGTCAGTATGCACTGGGGCACCGAGTGGCAGGACCAGCCGAACGATCAGCAGCTCACCCTGGCCCAGGAGTTGACCGTCGCTCAGACCGACGGCCGCCGTGACATCGACCTCGTGCTCGGCACCCACGCCCACGTCCCGCAGGCCTACGAGCAGGTGAACGGCACCTGGGTGGTCTACGGCATGGGCGACCAGATCGCCGCCGACATGTACAACCGCTCCGGCGACCTCGACCCACGCGGCAACCAGAGCTCGATCGCCCGGTTCACGTTCGCCCCGCCCACCGGACCGAAGCAGCCCTGGACCGTCAGCAAGGCGGAGTTCATCCCCCAGCTGATGGACCTGAGCACCCCCAACCGGGTGCTCAACCTCAACGAGGCACTGGGGCAGAACCCCGGCAACGCCGACTGGGCCAAGGCCCTGGAACACATCCGGTCCACCGTGCTCAGCCGCTCCGGCGCCGCCGCCGGGCTCACCATGGGCTCCTGACCGGCGGGATGCCCCGGCCTGTCAGTTGCGGTGTCTGCGGGCTCGGAGGTACTGGCGGGCCAGGAGTCGGAGGGCGGGGAGCTTGGGTGTGCCGGCGGGATGGTGAAGCAGGGCGGTGCCGGCCGAGCGGGCGGCGGTGCTGGTGAGCTTGTCGATGCCGATGATGCAGCGGAGCAGCGGCTGGTGACCGGCCGGTACGAGGTCGACGACTGCTTCGGCGTCGGCCAGGGTGCGGTCCACCTGGTCGAGTTGGTCGGTGAGCAGCGTCAGGACGCCCGGCAGTGGTCGGGCCTGCTCGAGGTCGGCCCGGGTGACGCCGTGTTCCTCCAAGGTCCGTACCGGGATGGTGAGTCGGCCGTCCGCCAGGTCTTCGGCGAGGTCGTTGACGAAGTCCAGCCGTTGGCTCGCGTCGATGAACGTGCGGCAGGCCGACCGGTAGGCGCTCTGGTCACCGTCGGGGCCCAGCAGCGCGGCGACGACCATGAAGGCCGGCAGTGAGTACCCGTCCACGTAGCGCTGGTAGTCGTCCTCGGTGTCGAATCCGGTGAAGTCGAGGTCGGTGGCTGCCGCTGCGAGGTAGTCCGCGACACGGTCGCGGAGTACGGGGTGGCTGACGATGCTGTTCAGCAGGGGTCGGAGCTCGGGGTTGTCGGAGTGGCCGGTGGCGAGGCTTTTGGAGACCTCCCGCTCCCAGCGGGCGGATGACGTCCGGCGGTCTGCCAGGGGGCCGCTGTCCTGCAGAGTGTCGGTGCGGTGCATGAACGCGGCGGCGGCGATCACGTGCGGGATCATCGCGTAGGGCAGGAGCAGGCCGGCAGCAGCCGCCATCTCCCGCTTGTACTCGGTGACTTGGTGCCGCTGCCGGCCGTACTGCGCCCGCAGTCCGGGGTCGTGTACCCCTGCCGCGTCCAGCGCCGGCTCCCAGCTGCCCACTTGGTCCTACCGTTCTTCTCGTTCGCTTGTGGTTCTACGGGCGCTGTGACGGGACGGGTGGGAGCGCGGGCCAGCGGGCGAGCATGCGTTGGCGCAGGTCCGTGCTGAGGCCGTTGAGGCCGCTCAGGTCCGCGCGGTCGGCAGTCAGCCGGCTGACGACACCGAGCCGGTGGACGAGCCGTTGCCGGGCGGTCGCGGTGCCCCACTTCCAGTCCCGGTCGGGGATCCGCGCCAGGTGGTCGGTGGTCCCGCGGTGGGCCCGCTGCACCAGTGCGTCGCCCCGTAGCAGCCACCCGGCGCACGCGTCCGCGAGATCGCCGTGGAGTTCGGTGCCGGTCGCGGTGCGCCATGCCGTGCGGTAGGCGCTCTCGGCCCGGTCGAGTAGTGGAGCGGACGCCGAGGTGACGCACCAGCAGGTCGGGAAGCCGATCCGCAGGTAGGCGAGTTCCATCAGTCCGCTGCCCAGGGAAGCCTGTTCGAAGTCGATGAACCTGATCCCGTCGGCGGTGTGCAGATCGTTGCCGGGGCACGGATCCCCGTGGAGCAGGGCATGGCCCGGTGCCTGGCCGAGCCGGTGCACGAGCTCACCGAGCTCCCCGGACACGCCGGGTGCGACGGGGACCTCGAGAGCCTCGGCCAGCCTGAGGAAGGAGTCGACGTCGGCCTGGTCCGGGCCCAGCCAGCGGGGGAGTACCCCGACGTCCTGCGGGCCGGTGGTGGCGTGCAGCCGGGCGAGTGCCGCCGCATAGCCGACGATCCAGTCGCCGGCCGGGCGTTGATGGTCCAGGTGCTCCAGGACCAGCACTCGCTCGGCGGGATCGGTACGTGGGCACCACGGGGGTGTCGGCCCGGGCGGCGAGCCGCAGCGCGGCCACCTCGCGGGCGTACCGATCCTCGGCGTCGGGACCGTCGACGAACTGCTTCACCACCGCCGGTGATCCGGCCAGCTCGACACGCCACACGCGTGAGCGCGGGCTGCTGCTCAGCCGGCGAGAGCGCCCGGGTGAGCCCAGCTCGGTCCGTAATCCGTCCCCGAACGGCAGTCGTGACCACATGAGGTCATCTTTCCACGGAGGCGAACGGGTGTGCGGCCGGGGTGGGTCGGAGCCACGAGCTGCGGTGCGTCGACCCCGTACCAGCGGCGCTGGGCGGACTCGACGACCTCAGCCCTCGAGCCGAATGGCAGCCTCGGGCAGGGCGGCGTGGGGCTCGGCGACGCGTATTCGCGTGCGGACGAGTGTCCGCAGCATCGCCGCGCCGGCCAGCACGGCGCAGAGGTGCAGCACCACCGCGACGGTGGGGTTCTCGGGTGGCGTGACGTCGGGGGGAGCGGCCACCGCCACGTACAGGAGAAGGGGAACCTTCCAAGCGCTCCAGGCGAACAGCGAGCCCGATCCGACCCAGCCGAACACCAGCGGGAGCCAGCGCGGCAACCCGGCCGGACGCGCCCGGGCGACCGTCCAGACGGCGGCGGATCCGGCGAGCGCCCAGAACCCCCACACAGCGGCCAGCACGTAGCCGTCGGTGTCCCGCTCGGCCGGGTGCGCGATCCCCAGCGTGCCTCCGGCCGCCCAGTAGAGCCAGACCAGACCGACCACGGCACCGACGACAGCCGCCCACGGCGGCACCGCACGCGGACCGTCACCGACGCGCCCGACGAACGCGTCCGGCCAGCGGCGCCGCAGATACGCCGGAACCGCGAGAGCCAGCCCCAACCCCATCCCTACGAAGCTGAACTGGACGAGTGCGCCCTCCCAGGCCGGCATGGCCGGGTCGTCACCGCCCCCGCCCCCGCTCTGGGAGTCACCACCGATATTCAGGAGCGCACCGACGAGAAGGAAAGGCAGCACCGAGACGAGGAACCCCGACCCCACCCAGGAGCAGAACGCGACCAGCGCCCCTGGGATCCGCATGCCCCATGGCCGGACCAACGCGAGCGCCAGGGCGATCCCGATCACCGCCATACCGACCGTCACGACGTTGAGCACCACCCACTCCGCCAGGCCGAACCCCTTGCCGACGGGCACCACCCCCACGAGGGAGCCGACCACCCACGAGACTTTGATCAGCAGATACGGCGACAGCGCCAGAGCCGCCCCGTACGCGGCGCGCCGCCCGACCCGATCCCAGCGTTCCACCCGAATTCCCCTTCCACCAGCAGGAATTCCAGCCTCCAGCCCGACGGGCCGGCCCACATCCTCCGCCGGACGCAGCCGTCTCCCCCGCCCGGGGGAGACGTTGGCTGCCGGGACGGCCGTGCGGACTACCGGCTCAGGACACCAGCCCGCCGTAGGGTGAATCTCCGTGACGAGGAAGAACGTGATGAACAGGAGACCGAGGTGGCCGTGACGAAGTCGACCGAGACGGCGGTCGCCGAGGTGATGGCCGAGCTGGCCGGGCTCGAGGACCCGAGGGCACGTGAGGTGAACGAGCGGCACGGCGACGATCACGGTGTGAACCTCGGCAAGCTGCGCGCGCTCGCGAAGCGGCTGAAGACGCAGCAGGAACTCGCGGGCCGGCTCTGGGAGAGCGGTGACACCGCAGCGCGGCTGCTGGCGCTCCTGATCTGCCGTCCGAAGGCGTTCGGGCGGGACGAGCTGGACACCATGCTGCGAGAAGCGCGCACGCCCAAGGTGCACGACTGGCTCGTGAACTACGTGGTGAAGAAGAGCCCGCACGCCGAAGAGCTGCGCCTGGCCTGGTCGGCGGATCCGGACCCGGTGGTGGCGAGTGCCGGCTGGGCGCTGACCACCGAACGTGTGACGAAGAAGCCGGCGGGCCTCGACCTGGCAGGACTGCTCGACGTCATCGAGGCGCAGATGAAGGACGCCCCGGACCGTCTGCAGTGGGCGATGAACCACTGCCTGGCTCAGATCGGGATCGAACACGCCGAGCACCGCGCGCGTGCCATCGCCATCGGCGAGCGCCTGGAGGTGCTCAAGGACTATCCGACCTCCCCGGGTTGTACGTCTCCGTTCGCTCCTGTCTGGATTGCCGAGATGGTGCGCCGGCAGCCCGACGGGGCGGTGGCCTGACCGGAGGCGGATCGTGCCCGGGGGCGGGTCCGATCCGATCCGTCCGAGCGGTTCGCCGGAGACTTCGGGTGCGCGACAGCAGGCGGGCCGTCACCAGTACGGTGTGCGCGCTGGGCGGTGCGCTCGGCGCGGCTCTTGAGTCGGAGCGCGCGCACGAGGCGGTGGGTCTCGGCTTCCCGCAGACGGTTGTCGATCGTCGCCCGCGCGGTCTCGAGGTGGTAGGTCATGGTGTTCCCCCAGTTGATGGGTGATCCGCTGCATCACCGTGATGTCAGCCCCTCAGACCACCCTCTGTGCTTCAGATACTACACCCAAACGGGGCCAACACCTTGCATGTTCCGCTCTGTTCAGATAATTGCCTTCTGATCGAAGGGAAAAGTGTCAGTTGAGCCGAGCTACGCGTCACGCTTCGTGGCTCTTGCTCACCGGTCGGCTCCCGTGGCGGTGGGGGACAGTGCGGTGGCCTGGTCGATGGTGAGCACTGCGTACTGGGCCCGCTGGTCGTCGGCCAGGCCGTCTTCGTGCTGGCCCAGGATCTCGGCGGTGGGTAGGCCGGCGGCGGCGAGGTGCTGGTTCACGTCGGCCCAGGCGGTCGTGCGCTGGTGCAGGGTTCGCACCTCGTCCGCGCCGGGGAGCTGCAGCAGTGTCAGGGCTTGAGCCAGGGTCAGTTGGCCGGTCCGGGCCAGCTCTTGGGAGGGAGCGTCGAGGGTGTCTTCCGGTTCGGCGGGGTCTGCTCCGAGTGCGGTGAGCCGGGTGTTGACCTGTTCCCAGGTTGCTGCCCACGCCCGTTCCGCAAGGAACTGTGATTCGGCTCGTTGTTCGGCTATGCGGTTCTCCCGGCCGGCGTACGTGTTGGTCTGCACCCTGTCCCAGCGGACCGAGTCGTAGCCGGGCTGGTCGCGCCACGGCAGGGCGGCCCGGACCAGCTGGTTCCACCCGCGTCGGATCGCCTGTAGGTGGGCCAGTTCGGCGACGCCGTCCCGGGGGCTGGTCGCGTCCCGCATCTCGATGCCGAGGTTGAGGACGGAGACGCTCTCGCCGAGGAAGACCTCCAGCGCCCGGGCGGTGGGGTTCAGCGGGTCCAGGTGCCCCCGTATCCAGCCGAGCAGTTCGGCGACGTCGGCCTTGGTCAGGTCGGTGGCGTACCGCTCGGCGGGCGCGGTGGTCTTGGACACGGTGTTCCCCCTCGGTCGCGGGCGGGCCGGCCCGACGGGTCGTCATGTCCGGCTCATCGCCCCGGGCATGGAATCTAATCCAAGGCGTCAGCGCAGGAGAAGAGGCGGCAGCCGCGTGACCACCTGGCCGCGTGAACGGCTGGGAGGGGCGAGGTGTCGGGGCGGGTCCGATCCGTCGGCGGGGGGCTGGGCGTCGGGTGAGGATGCGCCTGCGCCGACGGCTTGAGCACTACCCGGAACTCCATCGCACGCGTGCCCTGGTCCGCCAGTTCGCCCCGGTCGAACGCTGCGGTGCGCGAGTACCGCCGCGCCTTCCGCGTCCGAGCGGACTACCGGTGCCCCGCCCTTGGCTCGCTCGGGCGGCCGCTGACCGGGTCCACGGTGAAGACCGTGATCTCCTTCTCCGCGGTCACCGTGATCTGGTTGGGCCCGGACCACTCGGCACTCTTGAAGTAACCGCGCTCGTCGCGCTCCTCCCAGACGCCCAGGTCCCAGTGGCGGGCGGACCAGCCGCTGCCGGTCAGCAGCTCCACGCGGTAGACCGGATCGATCGAGAAGGCGACGTTGGTCACGGTCAGCACATGGTCCGGGTGGTTTGGGCCGGCCTTCCGGTCGACTGCCACCCCTTCACCGTCCAGTGCGAACGACAGGAAGACGATCGGTAGCCCGATGAATCCGAGGGCCACCACGGCGGCTGCGCAGCCGATCTGCGACCACTTGGTGCGGAACTCGAACTCGACCACCATCGAGACCACCGTCAGCACGACTGCCGCCCCGAGCAGCGGTACCGGGTGGTCGAACCAGCGCTCGACCTCCACCAGCCCACCCGAGTGCGAGGCCTGATAGCCCGGCAGGTACGCCAGGAGCGCCACCGACGCCAGACCTCTGAGCCACCAGGCGATTCGCCTGCGACGTCCCGCTGTCATTCGTCCGCCCAGGTGATCATCTGCGCGGACTGTACTACGGGGCGTCCCCCATACGTGTGGATCAAGGGGCCGGTGAAAGCTTGCACCCTGGCTTCGGCAGCCAGCTGCTCGTGCACCCGTGCCGTAGCATCCGGACGGCAGATCGCGCACCGGCGGATTCAGTACACCAGTCGTGAATTCGCTGATCTGGAACGCAAGTTCAACGTCCAACTGTCAGTCGGCCGCACTTGCCAATGCTGGGACAAAGCTCTCGCTGAATCGTTCTTCGCCACACCGACACGGGCGTTGACCGCCGACCGGCCGTGGCCGAGCCGGGCCGTAGCCCGCACCGCGATCTGGCTGATCGACCGGGTCGCCCGCAACCCGTACCAGGGCGACTTCATCACTGCCGTCGGGACGTACGGGCGACGCCTCCGCGCTGCCCGTGCTGACCGCCATCCTCGGCCACGAGCACGGG
>NZ_LMCT01000044.1:15036-16278 GCF_001424875.1 Kitasatospora sp. Root107
CCGCCCGCCGTGAGGCCGTCCTCACCGTGCTCCGCGACCCGAACGCCGCCTACTGCCGGGCCGCCTACGCTGCCGGCCGACTGGGACTCACCGAGGCCGTCCCCGAGTTGATCGCCGCACTCGCCCGCCTCGGCGCCGTCGAGGCCGTCCCCGAGATCGTCGCGCTGCCGCGGACCACTGGGACCGGGATCCGCAGCAAGCACGACACCCGACTGCTCGCGTTGCGCCGGCTCGGCCCCGGCCCGGGCGCGGACCTGACCCGGGTCGAGGACCTGGCACTCGACTCGATGCGCTGGAGTGTCCTCGACGTCCGCGGCGGCGGCCCCGTGCTGCGCGATCTCGCCACGGACATCCTGGCGCTCTGCGACTCCCCGCGTGCCACCGACCTGGTGGTCCAGACCCTGCTGCACGGCACCGTCCGGACCGCGCTGGTGCGCCCGCTCGCCGAACGCGGCGACCCCGCGCTGGTCGAGGTGATGATCCACCTGATCCACACCGCGCCCGACCGAACGATCCGGCGGTTGGCCACCGAGGGCATCCTGCGCGCGGCCCACCACCCGACAGCGGACCTCGACCGGATCGGGGAGCAGCTGGTCCGGCTGCGCGACGCCACCACCCGTGCCTGGCTCGAACCCCGTCTCCCGGAGCGACCCGGCCGACTGGAGCGCCTGGAGAATGCCACCCTCGAGAAGGAGCCGCGGGCCCGCGCTCAGGCCGTCAAGTCGCTTGCACTGCTGGGCACTCCGGCCGCCCTTGAGCTGGTCGCCGGGCTGCGCGAGGACCCGAGTCGGCACGTCCGGGCCTGCGTCGAAGGGGTGCTGCGCCACGTTCGGATCTGAAGATGCCCCGCCGGCCGCACCCCACGGGTTCGTGCCGCCGAGCGAGGAGTCCCGCTGGACCCCGGGGCACTGTTGCGCACGGACCGTGGTCGGATCGACTGCCCGAGGAAGTCGAGGGTGGTAACCACTCGCGGACGACGACCACAGGGCCGTCCGCGACCTCGCCCGGAAACCTCGACCCCGCCACGCTGCGCCAGGTGGCCGACTGGCTGGAGCGCACCCGCACCGCAGCGCTCGCCCTGGGCGCAGGCCAGGTCCCGCTCGCCCGGCCCGTGGTGTGGTGCGCCGTAGTCGGCTCTGACCGGCCACCGCCCGGGTCGCCGCAGCGCCGTCATGAGGTCGTCGATCTGCCGTCCGTAGTCGTCGGGCTTGCCGGGATATGCGACATCGAGGTAACTGCGCC
>NZ_LMCT01000045.1 GCF_001424875.1 Kitasatospora sp. Root107
GCGCAATGCCAGTGAGTTAGGCCGTTCTCGCAGGTGGGGAGGGGGGCCAGGTGACCCTGAGTGAGTAACTGACGTTGCTGGGAGGGCGTGACTGGTCCGGTTTCTTYACTTCGAAGGTGTTCTTCGGCGGCTTCTTCACTCGTTGGCAGCGGCGGTCGCGGCGCTGTGGGAGGAGGTCGTTCAGGAGTTCCTGGACGACCTCGCGTCGGGCGGTGTGCAGGGTCTGGGGGTTCGCTGCCGCTTGTCCGGCAACTTTGAGCCGGGCGAGCTGCACGGTGGTGGTGAAGGAAATACGGTCGGGGTCGACTTGGCCCTGCTCGGCCGCGTGAACCTCCAGGGCGCACAGGGCCTGGTAGACGGTGAGGAGTGCGTAGACCTCCTGGCAGACGAGTTCGGGTGTCTTGGAGCGAAGGATGAACCCGGTGCCTCGCAGGCGGTTCTTGAGCTCCGCGAATCCGGTCTCGATCTCCCAGCGCTGGTGATAGATCATGGCCAACTGCCGGGCTGGGGCGAGTTGGTGGTCCAGCAGGCTGGTCGACATTCGGAACGTCTCGGTCTGGGCCGACCCTCCGCGGGGCCGGATGGTGACGGTGTATTCGATGATGCGTACCAGGTGGCCTTCTGGCAGCCCGGTCGGTGTCCGGCCATGGAAGCGGGCGTTGCCCAGGCGCTGGCTCTCGGCCGGGGTGGGCATGACGGATAGGTACGAGCCGTCCGGCAGGACCCACAGCGGGGGGAGGATCAGGTTCTTCTTGATCCTCCAGGCGAGGTGGCACCCGGTCGCTTCGACCAGGCCCCACAGTTCATGGCCGGCGAAGTTGCGGTCCGCCAGCAGCAGCATTCCCGGTCGCAGGGCGGCGAGCAGGCGGCGGGCGAGCTTGTGCTCGCTGAACCTGGCTACCGAGTCGAAGGCGGCGTCGATGATGGCGTGGGTGCCGCACTCGGTCAGGGCCATCAGTCTGACCTGCGGGTTTCCGCTCTTGTTGGTGCCCTCGCGACCGGTGAATCCGAACTCGGCGGCGTTCTCGGGGGTGTCCGGCACGTCCAGCGCGGTGCCGTCCCAGGCGACCAGCCGCAGCCCGAAGGCGAACGCACCCGCGGTGGTGGGCGTCGCGAGCGCGCCGCACCGACGTTCGAAGAGCGCCTGCAGTGGCTTGTCGCCCAGGCGCTGGCGGGCCCTGGTGAGCGCCGAACTGGTGGGAAGACGCTGGACGAACCCGCCCGGCAGGTGCCGAAGTTTCTCGGTCAGGGTCCGCAGGACCACGCGATACCCTGGCGGACCGGCGCTGTCCGAGCTGCTGAACAGGCATAGGGCCAGGACGAAGTAGACCACCGCCCGGGCCGGCAGCAGCCTGCGCCGACGCTCGACGCGCCCCGTCAACTCCAGTACCTCATCTACCACTTCGGGTGTGATCTCCTCGGTCAGTACGCCGAGCCGGATCCTGTCGCCGAACTGCGGCTCCATCTGAATTCGACGGGTTCGCGAGGATGTCGGGCAGGCCACTGTCATGGCGGACGAGGCACAGGCGATGGCAGACTGAGCGCCCAACGGAGCTCCCTTGCGGACAGTCGGATCTTGGTCGATCTTCTGTCTTACCGGGGGCTCCGTTGCTGTGTCCCGAGATCATCTGGCGCCTCATCAGATTGAGGCGAACTGCCCCATGCCGCCAGGGGATTTATCCACCCAAATCGGCGATCGATATGCGCTCTACCTGCAGTGATGCGCTAACTCACTGGCATTGCGGGCGCCTTCACCGCCGGGATCATCTCCCGGCTCATCAGAGATTGAGGCGAACTGCCCCATGCCGCCAGGGGATTTATCCACCCAAATCGGCGATCGATATGCGCTCTACCTGCAGTGATGCGCTAACTCACTGGCATTGCTCCCACCGGCGATGATCTGGACTGTCTAGATCAAGAGCATCGTTCGGGAGCGGCACCCAACGGGTGAAGAATACCGGCTGGGATCACCGGCTCGCTGTCCGGGCCGACGGTAAGAACCTGATCGGCCACGTCGGGGTGGTGCTGCTGCGCAAGGTCGCCGACCGCGTTGGGCTGACCACCGCCCTGAGCGCCGCGTTGCCACGCGGTGTCGGTCCGGGGTGGCGCGATCGGGGACAGGCGTTGGTCCAGTTGGTGTGCGCGATCGCGCTGGGGGCCACCAAGATCCTGGAGGCCGAGCAACTCCAGCAGCACTGGCGGCCGTTGTTCCCCCTGCCGGTCTCCGACAGCACCCGGTGGCGCACGCTGGAGGCGATCGACGGCCCGGTGCTCGCGCGCATCGAGCGCGCCCGGGCCGCGATACGCCGGGTGGTGTGGACGTTCCTGGCTTTGAGGCCCGGCGGGTTTCCCTGGATCGCGGTGGGTGGGCGGGCGCTGACTGGCTGGTACGTCCTGGACCTGGACGCCACCCACGTCACCTGCACCAGCCGCAAGCAGGGGGCGGCTGGCACATTCAAAGGTTCGTACGGGCATCATCCGCTGGGGGCATGGGTGGCCAACACCCGCGAGTGCGTCACGATGCTGCTGCGGCCCGGCAATGCGGCCTCCAACGACGTGGCCGACCACCAATCGGTGCTGGCTGCGGCACTGCGCCAACTCCCCCTGCCACTATGGTCGAAACTGCTGGTCCGCGTCGATGGCGCGGCCTTCAGCCACGCCCTCCTCGACCACCTGCAGAGGCTGACCACCAGCCGACGCCGGGTCCGCTGGGTGACCGGCTGGGCCATCAACACCACCGACGAGCAGGCGATCGCCCTGCTGCCCGAGAGCGTGTGGAGTGCCGCACTGCGGCAGGACGGCACGGTGCACGAGATCACCAGCCCCGACGGCGACTGCATCTCCTACCAGGCCGCCGAGCTGACCGGGCTGCGCGACCTGACCGGCTGGCCCGAGGGAATGCGGCTGATCGTACGCAGGGTCAAGCCCTCCCGCCGGGACCTGAAGAAGCTCACCGTCTTCGAACGGCGCACCGGATGGCGTTACCAGATCGTCGCCACCAACATCCCTGCCCACCAAGGGCTTTCGGGTGTACCGGGCTCCGGTCAAGCGTGGTTCGTCGATGCTCTCTACCGTAATCACGCCGAGGTTGAGGACAGGGTGAAGGCGATCAAGCGGGTCGGGCTCGGGCTCCTGCCCTCGAAGTCGTGGCAGCTGAACACGGCCTGGGTGCTGGCCGCAGCCCTCGCCGCCGACCTCGACGCCTGGACCCGGCTCCTCCTCCTGCACGACGAGCCCGAACCCGCCGCCGCGCAACCAGAGACGCTCCGCGGGAAGCCCTACAACCTGCCCGCCCGCCTCACCACCCACGCCCGCCACCGCATCCTGCACCTGGACCGATCCTGGCCCTGGGCCACGGCGTTCACCATCGCCTGGCAGCGGTCCACCCAGCTGCCGGCCCCCGACTGCCGGCCGATCACCAGCCCGACGACCAGGAAGGAGGGGACCGCACCACCCTCGGGCCCGTAGAACCCGACGCCCCGCAGCGTCGCGCGACGGCCAGTCCCGACACGGCACGGGACATATCGGGCAGCCAGCCGCCCACCACGACGCCGCCAGACCGCAGACGAATCGAGGTCAAGCGCCTGCGTTCCTGGCGAGCCGTCAGCTGACGCCGCAGCGACCAAGATCCCCGACTGTGAGGATGGCGGAGGTACCGCTCGGGGGTCTGACCCGATCCCCGATTGACGCTTCGGCTGTCCTCACTCTGAATCGTCGACCCTCCGAGCGGTGCCGTTGCGCGTACCGGCCGGCGATCGTGACCTCATAGGAGCTTGACCCAAGCGGTCCCATCACAGTCGTGTCCCTCTGCCGGCCGGTGCGCGCAAGTCCATTCACCGCGCACGGAAGGACCAACCCGGCCACCATGCAACAGCCCATCGAGGTGATCGGCGGGATCGACACCCACACCGATGCCCACCAGGCCGCCGTCATCGACAGCATCGGCCGGCACCTGGCCACCGAGTCCTTCCCCACAACGCCTGCGGGCTACCATTCGCTGTTGGAGTGGCTGCGCTCCCACGGCCAGGTGCTGGTCGTGGGCATGGAGGGCACCGGCTCCTTCGGTGCCGAACTCGCCCGCCACCTCCGCGCCAATGAGATCACCGTCATCGAGGTGGACCAGCCGGACCGTCGAGCTCGCCGCGCGGCAGGCAAATCCGACCCCATTGATGCCTACGCCGCCGCCACCGCGGTGCTCGCAGGCCGCGCTACGGGCACCCCGAAGCATCGCGACGGTGTGGTCGAGGCAATCCGCGGCCTGCGCGTCGTACGCGCCAGCGCCGTCAAGTCCCGTACCCAGACCATCAACCAGATCAAGTCACTGATCATCACCGCGCCCTCCGCGGTACGCGAAGCACTGCGCTCACTGACCACCACCGAGCTGGTCCGGCGACTGGCCACCAGCCGCCCCGGTGCCGATCTCGCCGACCCGGCCACCGCCGTCAAAGTCGCCCTCAAGCGCCTGGCCAAGCGATACCGGCACCTGAGCGAGGAAATAGCGGACGCGGACGCCGATCTGCGCGTCCTGATCGCCCGCACCGCGCCTGGCTTGCTCGCGCTGCCGGGTGTCGGGACGGAGACCGCCGGGCAGTTGCTGGTCACCGCCGGGGACAACCCCGACAGGCTCGCGTCAGAGGCGTCCTTCGCCCACCTGTGCGCCGCCGCACCTGTGCCAGCCTCCTCCGGGCGAACCGACCGCCACCGACTCAACCGCGGCGGTGACCGCCAGGCCAACCGAGCCCTGCACACGATCGTGCTGGTACGCATGCGCCACGACCCGCGCACCCGCGACTACGTCGCACGACGCACCCTCGAAGGACTCAAGACGAAGGACATCTTCAGATGCCTCAAGCGCTTCGTCGCGCGAGAGGTATACCGCCACCTCACCAGCGCATACGGCAGCACACCATCGACCTCTCCTGCGGCTTGACGATCTATAGGAGCTTCAGAGTCAAGCTCAGAAGCCTTGATCATCTGGCGTCGCGTCGCTTGCTTCCAATCGGGCAGACGGGCCGTCAGCTGCCATACGGCGCAAGCCCGGTTCATCTCACCCGCCGAGAACGCATCGCCCCTGAGTCGTGAGGGGGTTGAGTTCTCGGCTTTCCGGCCCGGGACCGCCCGCCCCGCAGGCGGCGCCCGCCCTGTAGAGCGAGGATCACCGAGGGATTGTGCGCGAGGCGCTCGGCCGGTAAATCCCGGCCGAGCGCCTGTCTAAGTCGATCGTGGCCCGATCAAGCGGCCCCGCATTGTAAAGACTCGGCAAATTCGCTTAGTTATCCGACGTAAAAGCGTCTGCCCTGCCGGATCGACCAAGTAGACGGCGCGGCTTTTCTTGTGTAGTGCGGATCAATTGTGGCGAGTAAAGTCTGGAACATCTGCAATTGACTCTGGATTCTCGATCGACCGAGCGGTCATTCCTTGGGGGGCTCGCACGCGCGAGACTGATATACCATGCAGGCATGAGTCGCACCAGAATAGTGCATATCCGATCCTAGTTTCAATGTCAACGATGTACCGAAGTTCAAGCTGGCATTGGCGGCAGTCCGGGCAGGGTTCAGCGCGCATTGCAGTGCGATCGTCACCGATTTGAGCGAGAGTTGCTAGCCATTTCTCCCGGTCGCCCATTATCCAAGCCTTCCATTGTAGTAGTTCCAGAATTGCTCTTCAGTGGCATAGGCAGCTCGCTCCCAAGCGTGCTCTTGCTCGATGGATGATGCGGGGCCGTGCAATCTTACCTGCATAACGTGCATTCGTTCGTGGCCAATTGTCTTGACAAGGTTCTCCATGGATGAGAATGCATCTGGGTACAATGTTATAGTACGGCCATCTGGCGAGGTATGCCCATAGAGGTCCTTTCCTATGAGATCCGTCTGGCGATTAATCTTAATGGTTACCCCGTTCAATTCGACGCCTGCATCCTTGGCGACCTGATTCACCACGCGCTTCTGCATCGCAATGGGGAGGGCTGACAGGCCACCAGTATTGGATGTGCGGCGTTCGAGGCCGGGGGAGGCGCCACTGTCCGACGCGCCTATGGGGGCTGGCTCGGACTTTGGGGTTATGGGCGCTTCGGGGCTGGCGGGGTTTACCTTGGATGCAGCGCCTTCGGCGCCTTTGGCTTCTCGGGCGGCGTTTTCGAGTGCGTTCTTGGCTGCTTGGGATTGGGCGAGGTCACGTGCTGCGGCTGTGGCTGCGGATTCTGCAGCGGTTTCACCGCCTTTATTCCTAAGGCCTTTGAGTTTGCTGGCGATAGCGGCTCGCGCTGCGGCTATAGCTTCTCCAGCAACAGCATCCAGTTCACCGGCGGGTATGAAGAATGTTAGGACGGTGCCCAAAAGGGCGCCGTCCTGGCCCCTGGCAGTGGTTTCGTCGGCGCCAAGGTGATGGGCTACTGCGCGCGTCGCATCGACCGCAGGTTTGGCGGTAGAGGGAACCACGAGTTCCGCAATGCCCAAGAGATTGTTTTCGAGGCCCCAGAGGAAGTCTAGCTTCGTCCCGCTCTTGGCCGTGTTGGCTGGTACTCCGCTGCAGTCGATGACGTAGCCGCAGAGCTGTATGAAGCCGTCTGAGGCTCCGTCGTTGCTTTCGTTTCTCTGGAGTCCGGTGGGGTCACTGGTGGTGGTGGGGTTGTTGCCGGAGTAGGTGTAGCCGCCCATTTGGTTGGGGTCGCCGGGTTGGAAGAGTGGGTCGGCGGTGAGGAAGCGGCCGATGGCGGGGTCGTAGTTGCGGGCGCCGAGGAGGTTGAGGCCGGTGGTGGTGTCGGTGGGCAACCCGAGGTAGCCGTGGTTGTCGGCCCAGGTGGATGGTGCGGTGCCGCGGGGGTTGCCGTAGGGGTCGTAGGCGCGGCGGGTGACGGTGAGGCTGGAGGCGTCGACTTGGAGTTGGGCGGTGTGCTGGGGGTTGGTGGGCTGGTAGGTGACGGCGCCGGTGCTGGAACTGACGATGGTGGTGCCATCGGGGTTGCTGAAGTAGCGCAGGCCGCTGACGGTGTCGGTGGACTTGTTGAGGGTGAGTTGTTCGGCTCCGCCGAAGAGGTAGAGCACCTTGCTGGCGGGGCCGCTCTGGATGAGCAGGCCGCCGGTGGCGTCGTAGAGGTAGCCGGTGTCCTGGTTGGCGCCAGTACCAATTTTGGTGGTGGCGGTTTCAGTGCGGCCTTCGGCGTTGTAGGTGAAGGTCTGGTTGGTGACGGTGGTGCCGGTGTTGGCGCGGTCCTTGGTGTTGCCGGCCGCGTCGTAGTGGGGGGTGAGTGTGGTGGTGCCGGTGGGGCCGACGGTGGTGATGGTGGTTGCGGTGTTGGGCTGGTTGGCTGTGGTGGTTCCGGCGCCGGGGTAGGTGCTGGTCTGGGTGACGTTCTTGGCGATGTTGCCGGTGATGTCGCGCTTGACGTGTTGGGTGCGGTCGCCGAGGAGGTTGTACTGCCAGGTCTGCCAGTAGGGGGCGGGTCCGCCGATGGTGGCGGGTGCGGGAGCGGTGCTGGTGCAGTTGGCGAGCTGGCCGGCGGTGGGGGTGGTGATGCCCTGGGTGTCGGTCCAGGCGGTGGTCAGACGGTCGAGGCCGTCGTAGCCGAAGCACTGGGTGTCGGTGGCGAGGGTGACGCCGCCCGAGGACTGGGTGTCGCTGACGGTGGTGAGGTTGCCCGCCGGGTCGTAGCCGTAGGTGGTGTCGGAGACGGGGCTGTTGGTCGCCGTCTGGAGGCTGACGCGGTTGGTGTTCAGGCGTCCGGTGGCGTCGTCGTAGGTCTGCGCGGTGCGGAACTGCTTGCCTGCGTCGCCGTAGGTGGACTGCAGGATCTGACCCAGAGGGCTGTAGCTGGCGATGTCCAGATAGCCGGCCCAGTCCGATCCGGAGGCGACGAGCCCACCCTGCAGGTTGTAGCCGTAACCGACCGTCTCCGCGTCCAGTCCGCCGGCGGCGCCGTAGACGCTGTGGGCGAGCAGGCCGACGTTGGGTGTGTAGTCGGCTCCCAGGGTGTAGGTGCCGGCGAGTTTGCCTTCCTTGGCGGGGATGGTGACCTTGGTGCCGGTGGGCTGGTAGGCCGTGTTGTAGCCGGTGACCTCCTGCACATAGGCGCTGCTACCGGTGCCGGAGCCCCCGCTGTAGCGGGTGCTGGAGGTGGGGTAGCCCTTCTGCAGGGTGTCGTAGGTGAAGCGTGTCAGCTGCTTGGTGACGTCGCTGGTGCTGGTGCCGTCAAAGGTGGCGGTGGGGCGGCTGAGGATGTCGTAGGTATTGGAGATGGTGCGGGTGCGGGCGTCGGTGGTGCTGGCGACCCGGCCGAGACTGTCGTAGGTGATGGAGGAGGGGCCGGCGTCGGGGTCGGTCTGGGAGGTTTTGCGGCCCAGCAGGTCGTAGGTGTAGGTCCAGGTGTTGCCGACGGTGTCGGCGACTGTGGCGACCTGCCCGGCGCGGTTGTAGGTGTAGGTGGTGGTGACGTCACCGACGCCGGTGCCGCCGTGCGCGACGGTGGAGGTGGTCCGGCCGCGCCCGTCACGGAACGCGGTGGCCGGGATACCACCGGAGGGGGGTGTGCTGTCGGTGCGGTCGACACCGGGGTAGGCGGTGGTGGACTGCCACAGCGGGCTGGCCTTGCTGGCGAGCGTGCTGATGGTGGGTCGGCCCTGGCCGTCGTAGGTGGTGAGGGTCTGCGAGGGCAGCGTGTTCTCGACCTCGACGAACAGTGTGCTGCTCGGATCGGTGGTGATGTCGGCGTACGGTGCGGTCGATGAGACTGCCCAGCCGTGCGAGTCATAGCGGGTGGAGGCGATCAGACGTCCGGCCGAGTTGTTGGCGGTGGTGGTCTGGCTCTGGCGCTTGGTCAGGAAGCCGTCGTAGATGTCGACGGCGGTGCTGTAGGAGTTGTTCTCCCGGAGTGTCTGGCTGGTTACGGCGGACGGATCGGGCTTGGTGCCGGCACCGTGGATCGCGTACGTGAACTTGCGGTCCGGGCTCTGGGTGGCCTTGTCGCGGCCGGGGAGCCAGATCTGGGTGCGGCGGCCGAGGCTGTCGTAGGTGGAGTCGGTGATCTTGCCGTTGGCGTCGACGGCGCGGGTTGCCAGGCCACGTGCCGGGGCGATGGTGCTGCTGGCGTTCCAGCCCAGTGGGTTGGTGGTGGCGACCTGCGTGGGCAGCGTCGCGGTCGCGGGCGTGTAGGTGGTCGTGGTGGCAGAGCCGGCGGCGTCGCGGGACCTGGTCACACGGCCGTAAGAGTCGTAGGTGATGGCACCAGTGGTCCGGAAGACCGGGTTGCCAGCGCCGTCGTAGGAGGTAGCGGTCTGCATGGCGGTGAGCAGGCCGAGGCCAGTGGCATTGGCTCCGATGGTTCCCAGGGCGCCGGGGTTGGTGACGGTTCCGTCGCCGTCGTAGAAGAACCGATTGTGAGCGACGGTTGTGGCGGTGCCCGCCGTGGTGCCGCAGGGCCCGGCGACGGTGATGGTCTCCTTGGGAAGGGCGAGCATCATCGGGTTCGCCGCAGGTGCGTTGGCGTAGGAAATGGTGGTGCAGTTCTCCTGCGCGGCAACGCCGGTATCGCCCTTGTCGTCGACCGTTTCGGGCCGGCCCAGGCCGTCGTAGCTGGTGTCGGTCCGGATGGTGCGCCACGCTCCACTGGCGAGTAGCCCCAGGGAGCGTTGCGAGGCTGAGATGATGCGACGGGCGGTCAGCGGCGGGAGCGTGGACAGCTGCTGCGGTGCCGGTGTCTGTGATGTCCAGGCCGTGCGCGGCAGGCTGACGGTGTCGGTGACGACAGGTGCTGTGCCGAGGGCCTTTCCGGTGATGGTGCCACCGGCCTGGGTGTATGCGGCAGTCTCCTGGGCCGTGCCGGCGAGCCAGTTGCTGTCGGGGGTGGGCTCACCCAGGGAGTTGGTGCGGCTGACGGTGCGTTGGGTCTTGTCTGCCTTGTAGTCGCCGTCCATGCCCTGCAGGTAGGAGGTGACGGACTGGGTGATGGGGTCGGGCGCGGCGCCGGTAGTGGTGGTGATGGTGCGGTAGCCGCGGAAGTCGTTCCAGGTGCGGTACTTGTCGTCGGTGAGCTCGGAGTCGTCCCGGTGCCAGGCCGCGCCGTCGCTGTAGGTGTACGTGGTGATTTTGGCGGGAGATGCGGCCTTGGTGAGGTCGTTGTTGGTGACCTGGGCGACGAGCGTCTTGTGGAACCAGTCGGCGATCGGATTCACGGCGCCGGGCGTCGTCCACCACACCGGGTAGCACGCCATCGTGTTGTTGTCGGCGGAGGTGGGCATGGTGCCGTTGACCCGGGAGCATTCCGGGTCGCGGTAGGTGACCGCGATCGACTCGCCCGTCTCGGTCTGGATGCTGGAGATCCGGGGCCGGTACAGCGGCGGGGCCGCCGGGGTGAGGCCGTCGACGCGGTTGCTCATCTCGATGCCGGAGAAGGTCACCGGATCGGTGGGCGCGGCCTGACCGCCGCCGGCGCTGTTGTCCAGGCCGGTGCGCTGGATCTTGGACAGCCACATCACCGACTGCAGCTGGCCCGCGTTGGCGGGGTCGACCGTCTTGCCGGTGACGGGGTCCATCGTGCCGCCGGCGTCCGAGAACAGATGCGTCAGCGCGTACGAGTCGACGTCCTGCCAGGTGGTGCCGACCTTCACCTTGGTGGTGATCGACTTCAGCCGGTAGGTGGACCAGAACGTCGGCGAACCCACCTGGCAGACATTGCTGCCGGTCCCCGAAGTCGCCATCCCGGAGGTGCAGTTCAGGTTGTACGGGGCGTCGGGCCAGTTCGTCGCCGTCGACGAGGACAGGTTGGAGTACTGGCACACAGTGTCGGAGGTGACGCAGCGCTGCCCCGGGTTGAAGACGACCTTGGCCGCCGGCTCCCGGCTCGCCTTCGCGTCGGCGAGCTTGTAGCCGTAGGAGATCTGGGTGAGGTAGCCGCCACGGGTGTACGGCGTCAGCGTGCCGCCGCCCCCGGACTGGACGACCTGACCGTAGCCACGGTTGTAGTAGTTCGTCTCGTTCGCCCAGTCGTAGCGCTGAACGTTGCCGTTCGGATCGACCACGAAGTCGAGGTTGAACCGGTAGCCGGGCTGCGCTGCGCACTGGGAGTTCTTGCCCGTCGCGGAGCTGTAGCAGGGGTCGCCGGGGTTGGGGTGGTAGACCGGAGCGGCCCAGGCGCTGTTGGTGGCAGCGTCCGTGGTGGTGCCCGGTGCGTGGTTGAGGCCGAGGTAGTAGGCGGTTCCGTCGGTCGTGGTGACCTTGAAGTACTCGCCGTTCCACATGCCGTTCGAAGCACCGGTCAGCAACTCGACCTTGGTACCGTTGTCGTTCTGCAGGTGGTAGACACCGTTGCCGTCGCGGACCAGCTCGCCGGACGCGGAGCCGAGCGACAGGGTGGCGTTCCAGCCGGCCCAGCACTCATCACCGGAGTCGGTGATGCCGCTGTTGGCACAGGACTTGTAGGTGCGCTCGACGAAGCCGGGCGAGTAGTCCCAGCCGTCACCGATCCACGAGGCCTGCGAGTTACGTGCCGACGTCTTGCCGTCCACGGACTGCGAGTTGTACGACAGACCCACCGAAGGCGCGGAACCACCCAAGGACGGCGGCACGCTGATCGGGTACCCGTACGTGAAGGTGCCCTGGCTTGAGCCCCACGAACCCGACCCCGACAGCGAGGTGGTGGAGTAACTGCCCTGCGAGCCACCGGTTCCGGACACAGCGGCGACCGCGATACCGGAGGACGCGACCGCATCCAGTCGCATCGACGACACCTCGGCGCCGTCTGCGGTCTGCCCGCCCTGTGAGGGCAGCAGCACGACGGTGGCGGTGAGCTTGTGCGTTACCGGGTCGTTGACCGTCTCCAGCGGCTGCTGGGTTCGGCACGACGCGACCTCGGGTGTCGTCAGTGCGCACGCGGGCATCTGGACCAGGTGCAGCCGCGTGGCCCAACCACCGCCATATGCCTGCGCGAACGAGCCGTAGTCGACCGACACCGACACGGCACCCGCGTCCTGGCCGTCCTGCCGGGTCAGCCCGACCAGCAGCCCGTCCACGTTTGCAGCCTGAGCCTTGGTGCGATCGACGGTCTCGACCTTCACCGAGGCTGGCGTGCCTTGCGGCGCGACGCCCGTCGCACTCCTGGCCCGCGCATCAGCAGCAGCCGGAGCAACGGACACCGGGCCCGAAGACGCCTGCGCGCCGCCGGGCTTGACTGTGCCCGTTGAGGCGGCAGGCCACTTGGCTGCCTCCACCTTGTGGGAGCGCAGTTCGCGCGCACCCACGGGCACCGACGCAGTAGGCGTCGTGGAGCTGCCGTCCGCGTTGTGGCCCTGGACCTTCGGCAGGTCCGGCAGCGGATCCGCCGCCCACAACTTGTCCGTGTACTTGTACGGCCCAACGAGAGTCTCAGCGCTCGCTATCGGCACCATCAGAGACATCGCTGTCAGGACCGCTGTGAAGAGGGTTCCCCCTCTGAATCTGGCGCGACCAGGCGCGACCCTCATACTTTTCGAGCGTGCGTGCACGACGCGCGTTCTCCCGTCAATCTGTTTTGCGGGCCTACTGATGGCCCGACATGTCGTTGACCAGGACAGATGCCTGGCGGCGGAACGCTATTGCCAGCGAACCAGGGGGCGCAATAGCCTTCCCCGGCCGCCAGGAACGCCTACCAGGCTTTATTGATGACGGAGTGTCATTGCCAAATGAGGCGAAGTCGTTCTTGATGGAGCGAAACGGGGCGAATCTCGGGGGCGGGCAGTTACGTCAGCGCCAGGAGTCGCGCCATGTTTGGCCAAAGCTTTGCAATCTTTAAGGAATCTGACGATGTATCACAAAGACTCTCGGCTGCCTTCGCGGCGGTCGCGTCATCGTGCTCTCGCACTCGTAGCCGCAGTGGCTGCCACTCTGACCGGGCTCGGTGGGCAGGCGTTCGCGGACGACCGCCCGTGGGCTGTTCCGCCCGGGAACATGACGCCGCCTGCCAGTGCCGTCAGTCAGCTGGCGTCGGCGCCCGACG
This sequence comes from Kitasatospora sp. Root107, assembly GCF_001424875.1. GTDB lineage: Bacteria > Actinomycetota > Actinomycetes > Streptomycetales > Streptomycetaceae > Kitasatospora. Next base: position 12,965 of record NZ_LMCT01000045.1, read on the forward strand.
GGCCGGTGCAGGTTGCCAGGGCGAAGGCGAAGAGCACGGGTAAGCCGGTGACGGTCGATGAGTTGACCACTCCGACCAGTCTCACCGTCGCGAACCCGAGCGGCACGCTGACCCGCACCGACCACCAGCAGCCCGCCCGGGTCAAGAAGGACGGCAGCTGGACTCCGGTCGACGCCACCCTCGCCAAGAACCCCGACGGCACCTACGCACCGAAGGCCACCCCCTCCGGCGTCGTGCTCTCCGGCGGAGGCAGCGGACCGCTCGCCACCTTCACCGACGCCAAGGGCCGCAGCCTCTCCCTCACCCTCCCGTTCGCCCTGCCCGCACCCACCGTGTCCGGCGGCAGTGTCAGTTACGCGAACGTGCTGCCCGACGTGGACCTTAAGGCCACCGTCACCGAGCAAGGTGCGTTCCGTGAGGTCCTGGTCGTCCACAACGCCGCCGCGGCCGCCAACCCCGCCCTGAAGAACCTGCGCCTAGCCACCGCCACCAACGGGCTAACCGTCACCGCCGACCAGGCCGGCAACATCACCGCCAAGGCATCCGATGGCGCCGCCGTCTTCAATGCACCCGCCCCGGTGATGTGGGACTCCAACGTCGCCACACCACCGGCTGCCGATGCCGCCAAATCGTTGGGCGCCCCTGCCGCAGCAGCGGCAGAAGCTCCCACGGCTCCGGCCGCGCCCTCCACTACTGTCACGGTCGACGCGTCCGATTCGGCTGTCTCCTCCGAGAAGGGCCCCGGCCGCGACGCGCACCTTGCTCCGATCGCTGTCAGCACGGACAGCACAGGTCTGACCCTGACTCCGGACGCCGAGCAGTTCACCAACCCGGGCACCACGTGGCCGGTCTACATCGACCCCTACGTCAACCCCGTCACCGGTGGCACCAACCACTACACCCAGGTCAAGGAGGGCTGCCCGACCACACCCACCTACGACCAGGCGCAGGAGAACGGTGAGGGCATCGGGTTCCAGCAGTACAGCAGTCAGTGCTACGGCCTCTACCGGTCGTTCTTCGAGTTCGACATCAGCTATCTCAACAGTCGTATGGTGATCTCGAGTTCGACGCTGACCTTCACCGAGACCCATGGTGGGGACAAGAACTGCTACGCACCGCTGCCGGTCACGCTGAAGCTGACCGGCGCGATCAACGGGAACACCGTGTGGCCCGGGCCGGGTGAGGTGGCCACCATCGGCTCCACGACGGTCCTGAGTTCCAACGTCTCGATGGGCTGCGGAAATCACCCGGTCCCCTTCGATGTCACCGGCACGGTCCGGCAGTGGCAGACCAACGGCAACCTGACGTTCGGCCTGTACGGCAACGAGAGCAAGTACGACACCAACTACGGGTTCATGCGGTTCAACACCAACCCATCCATGCTGACCGTCTACGACATCGCGCCGAACACGCCCACCAACGTCGGGACCACCCCGGCGTCGCAGAACCCCGCCGGGCCGGCGTGCGGCTCGGGCTCGCCGGGCTGGATCGGGATGACCAGCCTGAACGGCAACGCCTCCAACATCACCCTGGACGCCACGCTCACCACCGACATGAGCGGTGTCAATCTCAAGGCGGGCTACCACGTCTGGGACAACATGGCCAACAACGGCTCCGGCTCTCCCGCCGACGCCGCCTGGCCCGTGAGTCCCGGTTGGTCCGCCACAGGTACAACGGTCAGGACCAACATCGGTGGCCCGGTAAGTGACGGCCACCAGTACGGGTGGAACGTCTGGGCCAGCGACGGCACGCTCGGCAGCCCGAGCTCGGCGTACTGCTACTTCAACGTCGACCTGAGCCCGCCGACCCTGGCAGCATTCACACCGTCAGCCGCCTTCCCGCCCCTGGGCAGCGGCACACCCACCACCGCGCACGCCGGTGACACCGCCACTGTCAGCGTCAGCACTACCGACCCGGTGCCGGGCGGATGCACCCTCAACGCCTGCATCAGCAGCGGCGTCCAGACGTTCCAGTACTCGCTGGACACCAACATCCCCGCCTCCGGTGCCAACACCGTGACCGGCACCGTCACCAACGGCGTGGCCACCGCGAGCATCCCCATCACCGTCCCGAACAACCAGTGGGGCACCCACACCCTCTACGTCCGGGCGATCGACAACGCCGGCAACACCCAGGCCACCGCAGCGACCTACAGCTTCTATGCCCCCTGGAACCCCACCGCCAAGGTCACCGCAGGTGACCTGACCGGCGACGGCAAGCCGGACATGCTCGCCACCACCACCGACGGTAACCTCATCCTCATCGGAGGCAACTCCGACCCCAGTGCCGCACCGGTCACCGCCTCCACCAGCGGGCAGAGCCCGGAAAGGGACGGCTGGAACAACTACCTCATCGCCCACCGCGGCAGCCTTACCCAACAGGGCATCGACGACCTCTTCGCCTACAACAAGTCGTCACACCAGATGTACGGCTACAAGAACGACGCGACCACTCTGGGCTCCGACGGGTCCGTCGGCACCGCCGGGTACTTCACCCGCACCGAGAGCGTCCAAAACCCCCTGGGCCATCGAGCCTGCACAACCAGCAACGGACCACTCACCTGTGCCGGGCACCCGTCCGACTGGTCCCAGCTCACCCAGATGATCGCCCCCGGAACACTCTCCGCCCCCATCTACAACGCCGCGCACCCAACCAGGCCCGTCAGCCTGGTGCCGGACTTGATCACTATGGAGAACGGCAAACTCTGGTACTACATCGGCGGCAGGGACCCCAGCACCTACACCCGCGACGTCCGCCCCATCGGCAGCGGCGACTGGAGCAACACCACCCTGGTCGGTGTCGGCAACGTCGGCGCGACCGTCACCGGCACCGGGCCCAGCGCCATCACCACCGGCGGCACCCCCACCCTGTGGGTCCGCAACAACGTCACCGGATCCATCAGCAGCTTCCCTCTCACCTTCGACAACGACGGCAACCCGACCAGCGTCATCGCCGCTCCCACCCGCGCGCCCCTGGTGTCCGGAGTCGTCGACACCGCCGGCAAGAACATGTGCCTTGACATCGCCAGCTCCAACACCACCAACGGCACCCCTGCGCAGATATGGAACTGCAACGGCGGCACCGCCCAGAGCTTCACGCTCGGCACCGACAACACCATCCACGTCCTCGGCAAGTGCCTCGACGTCAACGGCGGCTACCGCGACAACGGCACCCTGGTCCAGATCTGGGACTGCAACAACACCGGCGCCCAGCAATGGATCCCCGGCCCGTTCCCCGGCACCCTGCAGAACCCCCAGTCCGGACGCTGCCTCGACGACCCCAACAGCAACCAGACCCCAGGAACCCAACTGGTCATCTGGGACTGCGGCGGCAGCGCCAACGCGAACTGGGCCGCCACCACACCAGGCAACGCACTGCCCACACCCCAGCCGATCCTTCCCGTGGGCATCAACGGCAAGACGTACCCAGCGATCTCAACCCCCGGCGATGCCAACGGTGATGGCAACCCCGAGCTCCACGCCATCTCCACCAGCGGCCAGATCGTCAGCTACCCCGGCGCAGCCCCGGTCAGGTCCGACCGCTGGAAGCTCACCGACAGCACCAACACCGTCAAGCCGGCCAACAGCCTTACTCTCAACGGCGGGGCCGCCTTCACTGCTGATGCCGCCCGTGGCACTGTCCTGACCGGTAATGGCACCACCGCCTACGCCGCCAGCACCACCGCCAGCGTCGACACCAGCAAGAGCTTCACGGTGACGGCGTGGGCCAAGCTCTCCAGCCTGGCCAACAGCTCCAGCTTCGTCTCCCAGCCCGGCACGAGCGCAGGCGGCTTCCACCTCTACTACTCCAGCTCGGCCCAGGCCTTCGCCTTCGGCCACGCATGGGCCGACGACACCACCGGAAACCAATCCGTCGCCAACGGTCCCACCACCGGCAACGCCGCCCCCAAGGCCGACACCTGGACCCACCTGGCCGGCACCTACGACGCCACCAGCAAGCAGCTCACCCTGTATGTCAACGGCGCCACGGCAGGTACCGCCGCCTACAACGGCACCACCTGGAACGCCACCGGCCCGGTCCAGATCGGCCGACGCGCCCTGTCCACCAACACCTTCAAGGACTACCTCGCCGGCTCCGTCAGCGACGCCCGGACCTACCCCACCGCCTTGGTCGACTCATCCGTCAGGGCCGACATGGCCGACGTCGCCCAGTTCAGCCCCGCAACCACGCTCGGATACCTCGCGCAGCCCACCGACCGGTGGCGCCTCGCCGACAACAAGGACAGCATCCGCACCAACGACCTCACCCTCACCGGCGGCGCCGGCTTCACCACCGACGCCACCCGCGGCACCGTCCTCAACCTCGACGGCTCCAACGGCTCCCGCGCCAGCACCACAGGCCCCGTCGTCAACACCACCCAGAGCTACACCGTCTCCGCCTGGGCCTACCTGAACAACACCAACGCCTACGCCAACATCGTCGGCCAGTCCGGCACCAACGTCAGCGCCTTCTACCTGCAGTACTCCAGAGCCTTCAACGCCTGGACCTTCACCGCCCCCAACACCGACACCACCTACCCCACCGCCTTCCCCGCCGCGTTCGCGAGCACCCCGCCCGCGCTCAACACCTGGACCCACCTCGTAGGCGTCTACAACGCCACCAACCAAACCATGAGCCTCTACATCAACGGCACCCTCGTCAGCACCGCAACCAACACCACCGCCTGGAACGCCACCGGCCCCCTCACCATCGGCAACGCCAAAAACGAAAACCCCTTCCCCGGCAAAATCAGCGACGTCCAAACCTGGACCACCGCACTCCCCGCCGCAGCCATCGCCACCCTCAACACCGGCACCCACCCCACCCCAGTCCAACTCAGCTGACCTGACACACCACCACAAACACCGGTGCCCCGTCGTCCCACACGACGGGGCACCCGTCCATCCCGGGTCTGTACAGCTAAGGGCTCTGTCCCGAAGACGACCCGTACAGTCCCCTGCTACCGCATAGGGCAGCAGGGGCCACCCTGCCCCGACCTGAACGAAGGCCCAGCACAAGATCTTCAGGAGCCTTCTAGACGAGTAGTTCCGAAGTTCCGTGACCAGTAGTGTCGCCCTGGAGTCGGCTCTCGGGCCGTTGCCTGAGCATCCGCGCCTCACCCTGGACGCTGACAACGACTACCGCCTGATCCGCGCAGGGAACAGGCGGTCAGGCCCTCCCGACCGCCCGTTGGGCCGGTGACCGTCTGGGATGGCATCGCTTGATCTCTATCCACAGGCCGGGTGCAGCAGAGTGGGTGCAACCCCAGCCACCTCCGCACCGGCCGGGCGCCGATCCATCTCTGTCACTCACCGTGACGGCCAACTGGCCACTGCACTATCAACTGCGGTACTGCAGAAATGACTGCACTGAATCATGCGCTACTGCAATCTTTCGTGCCGCTCGACACTCCACCGGGTACCGTTCCCGGGTGCGTACTCACATCGTCTGGGACTGGAACGGCACCCTGCTGCACGACATGGCAGCGGTGGTGGAGGCCAGCAATGCCGCCTTCGCCACGCTCGGGGTGGCGCCGATCACCGTGCAGCAGTACCGGGAGCTGTACTGCTTCCCGATACCGAAGTTCTACGAGCTGCTGCTCGGCCGGGAGCCGAGCGCGAACGAGTGGCTGGTGCTGGACGCCGCCTTCCAGGACCGGTACGAGGAACTCAGCGACGCCTGCGGTCTGACCGAGGGCGCGGCCGAGCTGCTGACGGGGTGGCAGGCGGCCGGCCGCAGCCAGTCGCTGCTGTCGATGCACGAACACCACCGGCTGGTGCCGCAGGTCCGGGCCCGGGGCATCGAGGAGCACTTCGTCCGGGTGGACGGCCGGGTCGGCGAGTCGTACGGGACCGGCAAGACCGACTACCTGCGGCAGCACCTGGCGGCGCTGAACGCGGACCCGGCGCACACCGTGCTGATCGGTGACGCGGCGGACGACGCGGTGGCCGCGAAGAACGCCGGGGCGCACGCGGTGCTGTACACCGGCGGTTCGCACACCCGGGAGAAGCTGGAGCCGCTCGGCGTCCCGGTGGTCGACTCGCTGGCCGAAGCGGTGCGGCTGGCCGAGCGGATCGTGGTGTGAGCCACGTCGGTTAGGGCGTGTCAGCTGCGGCGATTCGGTTGACGGGTGGTCAGGCTGGGGGCTGAGCGGAAGAGAGTGAGCCAGCCATGCCCATCGACGCAGTCACCCAGGTCCCCGAGCCGGTCAACGAGCCCGTGCGCGGCTATGCCCCAGGCAGCCCCGAGCGGGACCGGCTGGAGCGCAGACTGGACGAACTGGCGGCGGAGCAGATCCCGCTGCCGATGACCATCGGCGGTGAGCAGCGGTTCGGCTCCGGCGAGCGGACCGACGTGGTGCAGCCGCACCACCACGCCGCCAAGCTCGGCCTACTGGGCAACGCCACCCGGGAGGACGCCAGGCTCGCGGTGGACGCCGCGCTGGCGGCCGGGGCCGACTGGCGCGCGCTCTCCTTCGACGACCGGGCCGCGGTCTTCCTGCGGGCCGCCGACCTGCTGGCCGGGCCGTGGCGGGAGACGGTGGCGGCGGCCACCATGCTCGGCCAGTCCAAGACCGTGCAGCAGGCGGAGATCGACGCCCCCTGCGAGCTGGTCGACTTCTGGCGGTTCAACGTGCACTTCGCCCGGCAGATCCTGGCCGAGCAGCCGAAGTCTTCGCCGGGGGTGTGGAACCGCACCGACCACCGCCCGCTGGAGGGCTTCGTCTACGCGGTCACCCCGTTCAACTTCACCGCCATCGCGGGCAACCTGCCGACCGCGCCCGCGCTGATGGGCAACACCGTGGTCTGGAAGCCCGCGCCCACCCAGACCCTGGCGGCCCATCACCTGATGCGCCTGCTGGAGGCGGCCGGGCTGCCGCCAGGGGTGATCAACCTGGTGACCGGCGACGGCCAGGCGCTCTCCCAGGTCGCGCTGGCCGACCCGGCGCTGGCCGGGCTGCACTTCACCGGCTCGACCGCCACCTTCCAGTCGCTCTGGCGCACCATCGGCAGCAACATCGGCTCGTACCGGAGCTACCCGAGGATCGTCGGCGAGACGGGCGGCAAGGACTTCCTGGTCGCGCACCGCTCGGCCGACCCGGACGTGCTGCGCACCGCGCTGCTCCGGGGCGCCTTCGAGTACCAGGGGCAGAAGTGCTCGGCGCTGTCCCGGGCGTACCTGCCACGGAGCCTCTGGCAGAAGATCAAGGACGAGTTCCTGGCCGAGGTGGACGCGCTCACCGTCGGCGACGTCAGCGACCTGTCCAACTTCATGGGCGCGCTGATCGACGCCAAGGCGTACGCCCGGGTGACCGCCGCGATCGACCGGGCGGTGGCCGACCCGACGGTGGAGCTGGCGGCCGGCGGCCAGTACGACGACGCGATCGGATGGTTCGTCAGGCCGACGGTGCTGGTCAGCTCCGACCACCGGAACGAGATCTTCAGCCAGGAGTACTTCGGCCCGGTGCTGGCCGTGCACGTCTACGAGGACTCGCGCTGGGACGACGTGCTGAACCGGGTCGACTCCGGTGCCCCGTACGGGCTGACCGGCGCGGTGATCGCCACCGACCGGTACGCGATCGCGCAGGCGATGGAGCGGCTGCGGTTCGCGGCGGGCAACTTCTACGTCAACGACAAGCCGACCGGCGCGGTGGTCGGCCAGCAGCCGTTCGGCGGCGGCCGGGCCTCGGGTACGAACGACAAGGCGGGCGCCGGGCAGAACCTGCTGCGCTGGACCTCGGCCCGGTCGATCAAGGAGACCTTCGTGCCGCCGACCGAGTACGGCTATCCGCACATGGGCTGAGGACGGATTGGACAAGGTGTCCAGGACGGGCCGATCTTCCTACGGGTTTGCTCCTCCATGTCCCCTGACACCTTCGTTTCCTCCGGTTAGGCTGACTGGCGTCGTCGGGTTTCGGTCGCAGGCCAAACATCCCTAGTACCCGGACGGACGTCGCTTCATGCGTGCCATGAGCGGTTTTCCTCCGATGCTGCGGGAGGATTGCGAGCAGACCCGGCGGTTGAGACCAAGCCATCACCGAGTCACGCAACGGCGCGCGACAGGAGCCAAACAGCCATGCAGACCAAGCTGGACGCAGCCAAGGCCGAACTGCTCACCAAGGCAGCACACGCCGCTGAGAACAGCCAGGTGGGGGGAGCGGCGCCAGGGGAAGGTCTGAGCAACGGCGCTCTGGCCGCGTACCTGCACCACTACTACCTCCACACCGCCCCCGAGGACCTGGTGGACCGGGACCCGGTCGACGTCTACGGCGCCGCCGCCTCCCAGTACCGGCTGGGTCTCAAGCGGCCCCAGGGCACCGCCGAGGTCCGGGTGTACACCCCGACCGTCGAGGAGAACGGGTGGTCCTGCGGCCACACCGTGGTCGAGGTGGTCACCGACGACATGCCCTTCCTGGTCGACTCGGTCACCAACGAGCTGACCCGGCAGGACCGCGGCATCCACGTGGTGATCCACCCTCAGCTGGCAGTGCGCCGTGACATCACCGGCAAGCTGCTGGAGATCCTCGACCTGGACGCCTGCTCGCGCAGCCAGGCGGCCGGCGCCGAGTGGCCCGCCGACGCCACCGTCGAGTCCTGGATGCACATCGAGATCGACCGGGAGACCGACCGCGAGGACCTGCGCGCGATCGAGACCGGTCTGCGCCGGGTGCTGGGCGACGTCCGCGAGGTGGTCGAGGACTGGGCGAAGATGCGCGACTCCGCGCTGCGCCTGGCCGACGAGCTCGCCGAGGTGCCCCCGGCCCACCTGTCCGAGCAGGAGGTCGGCGAGGCCTGGGAGCTGATGCGCTGGCTGGCCGACGACAAGTTCACCTTCCTCGGCTACCGCGAGTACGACCTGGCCGAGCACCAGGGCGAGGAGGTGCTGCGGGCCGTCCCCGGCACCGGGCTCGGCATCCTGCGCTCCGACCCGCTCAGCCACGACACCGACCACCACCCGGTCTCCGAGGCGTTCGGCCGGATGACCGCGCCGGTCCGGGCCAAGGCGCACGAGAAGAAGCTGCTGGTCCTCACCAAGGCCAACAGCAAGGCCACCGTGCACCGCCCCGCGTACCTGGACTACGTCGGCGTGAAGAAGTTCGACGCCCAGGGCAACGTGATCGGCGAGCGCCGCTTTCTCGGCCTGTTCTCCTCCGCCGCGTACACCGAGTCGGTCACCCGGATCCCGGTGGTCCGCCGCAAGGTGCAGGAGGTGCTGGCCGGTTCGGGCTTCTCCGGCGAGAGCCACGACGGGCGCGACCTGCTGCAGATCCTGGAGACCTTCCCCCGGGACGAGATCTTCCAGACCCCGGCCGAGCAGCTGCTCTCCATCGCCACCAGCGTGCTCTACCTGCAGGAGCGCCGCCGGCTGCGGCTGTTCCTCCGTCAGGACGAGTACGGGCGCTACTTCTCCGCGCTGATCTACCTGCCGCGCGACCGCTACACCACGCGGATCCGGCTCCGGCTGATGGAGCTCCTCAAGCAGGAGCTGAACGGCGACAACATCGAGTACTCGGTGTGGTCCACCGAGTCGGTGCTGACCCGACTGCACTTCGTGGTCCGGGTCGCCAAGGGCAGCGAACTGCCCAGCCTGACCGACGCCGAGATCGAGCGGATCGAGTCCAAGCTGGCCGAGGCCGCCCGGTTCTGGATGGACGGCTTCAACGACCAGCTCCACATCGAGCTGGGCGAGGAGCGCGCCGCCGAGCTCGGCCGCCGCTACGGCAACGCCTTCCCGGACGGCTACCGCGCCGACTTCCCGCCGCGCACCGCGGTCGCCGACCTCAAGCAGATCGAGTCGCTGAGCGGCGAGGGCGACTTCCGCCTGAACCTGTACCAGCCGGTCGGCGCGGGTGACGACGAGCGCCGGTTCAAGATCTACCGGGTCGGCGGCCCGATCTCGCTGACCGAGGTGCTCCCGGTGCTCCAGCGCCTGGGCGTCGAGGTGCTGGACGAGCGCCCGTACGCGCTCACCCGCGAGGACGGCACCAAGGCCTGGGTCTACGACTTCGGGCTGCGGCTGCACGAGGCGACCACCCTCACCGAGGAGGCCCGCGAGCGCTTCCAGGACACCTTCTCGGCCACCTGGACCGGCAAGGCGGAGAACGACGGCTTCAACGAGCTGATCCTCAGCGCCGGGCTGACCTGGCGTCAGGCCGTGGTGCTGCGCGCCTACGCCAAGTACCTCCGGCAGGCCGGGAGCACCTTCTCCCAGGACTACATGGAGGACGCGCTCCGCAACAACATCCACTCCACCCGGCTGCTGGTCAACCTCTTCGAGGCCCGGCTCAGCCCCGGCCACCAGCTCGGTGCGGCCGAGCTGACCGAGGGCATCCTGGAGGAGCTGACCGGCGCGCTGGACGAGGTCGTCTCGCTGGACGAGGACCGCATCCTGCGCTCCTTCCTGCACCTGATCAAGGCCACCCTGCGGACCAACTTCTTCCAGCACGCCGAGGACGGCGACTGGCACTCCTACGTGTCGATGAAGTTCGACCCGAAGGCCATCCCGGACCTGCCCGCGCCCCGCCCGGCCTTCGAGATCTGGGTCTACTCGCCCCGGGTCGAGGGCGTGCACCTGCGCTTCGGCAAGGTCGCCCGCGGCGGTCTGCGCTGGTCCGACCGGCGCGAGGACTTCCGGACCGAGATCCTCGGCCTGGTCAAGGCCCAGATGGTCAAGAACACCGTGATCGTCCCGGTCGGCGCCAAGGGCGGTTTCGTCGCCAAGCAGCTCCCCGACCCGTCGGTGGACCGGGACGCCTGGTTCGCCGAGGGCATCGCCTCGTACAAGACCTTCATCTCGGCGCTGCTCGACATCACCGACAACCTGAAGGCCGGCGATGTCGTTCACCCCGTCGACGTGGTCCGCCACGACGAGGACGACACCTACCTGGTGGTCGCCGCCGACAAGGGCACCGCGACCTTCTCCGACATCGCCAACGGCGTGGCGGAGTCCTACGGCTTCTGGCTCGGCGACGCGTTCGCCTCCGGCGGCTCGGCCGGGTACGACCACAAGGGCATGGGCATCACGGCGCGCGGCGCCTGGGAGTCCGTCAAGCGCAACTTCCGCGAGCTGGGCGTCGACACCCAGTCCGAGGACTTCACCGTGGTCGGCATCGGCGACATGTCCGGTGACGTGTTCGGTAACGGCATGCTGCTCAGTGAGCACATCCGGCTGCTGGCCGCCTTCGACCACCGGCACATCTTCCTCGACCCGAACCCGGACGCGGCGGTCTCCTACGCCGAGCGCCGCCGGCTGTTCGACGTGCCGCGCAGCTCCTGGGACGACTACGACAAGTCGCTGATCTCGGCCGGCGGCGGGATCTTCCCGCGGAGCGCCAAGTCGATCCAGCTGACCGCCCAGGTCCGCGAGCGGCTCGGCATCACCGAGTCCAAGCTGACCCCGGCCGAGCTGATGAAGGCGATCCTGCAGGCCCCGGTGGACCTGTTCTGGAACGGCGGCATCGGCACCTACATCAAGGCCACCGCCGAGACCAACGCCGAGGTCGGTGACAAGGCCAACGACGCGATCCGGGTCAACGGCGGCCAGGTCCGGGCACGCGTGGTCGGCGAGGGCGGCAACCTCGGCTGCACCCAGCTCGGCCGGATCGAGTACGCGGCGACCGGCGGCCCCGAGGGCACCGGCGGCTGGATCAACACCGACGCGATCGACAACTCGGCCGGGGTGGACACCTCGGACCACGAGGTCAACATCAAGATCCTGCTCAACCAGGTGGTCGCCGACGGCGACATGACGGTCAAGCAGCGCAACAAGCTGCTCGCCGAGATGACCGACGAGGTCGGCCACCTGGTGCTGCGCAACAACTACGCGCAGAACGTGGTGCTGGCCAACGCGGTCGCCCAGGCCGCCTCGATGGTCGACGTGCACGCCCGGATGATCAACCGGCTGGAGGCCGACGGCCAGCTCGACCGGGGCATCGAGTTCCTGCCGACGGACCGTCAGATCCGGGAGCGCCAGCAGAGCGGCCGCGGGCTCTCGCAGCCCGAGCTGTCGGTGCTGCTCGCCTACACCAAGATCACCCTGGCCGACCAGCTGCTGGCCACCGAGCTCCCCGACGACCCGTACTTCCGCACCGCGCTGCACGAGTACTTCCCGAGCGCGCTCCGGGTGAAGTTCGCCGAGGCGATCGACAACCACCCGCTGCGCCGCGAGATCATCACCACCCTGATCGTCAACGACACGATCAACCGCGGCGGTTGCACCTTCGCGTTCCGGCTCCGCGAGGAGACCGGCGCCACCATGGAGGAGATCGCCCGGACCCACGCGGCGGCGCGCGCGGTCTTCGGCCTGGAGCGGATCTGGGGCGAGATCGAGGGCCTGGACAACGTGGTGCCGGCCCGGGTGCAGACCAAGATGCGGCTGCACACCCGGCGGCTGGTCGAGCGGGCCACCCGGTGGATGCTCAACAACCGCCGCCAGCCGCTGGACATCGCGGAGAACATCGCGTTCTTCCAGGGCCGGGTCAACCAGGTCTGGGACAGCCTGCCCAAGCCGCTCCGCGGCGAGGACCTGGCCTGGTTCGAGCTGATCCAGCGGGAGTTGGCCGCAGCCGGTGTGCCGGACGAGCTGGCCGGCCGGATCGCCGGACTCTCCTCGGCCTTCCCGACCCTGGACATCGTCGGCGTCGCGGACCGCAACGGCGCCGAGGTGACCGACGTCGCCGAGCTCTACTACGACCTCGCCGACCGGCTCCAGATCACCCACCTGCTGGACCGGATCATCGAACTGCCGCGCACCGACCGGTGGTCCTCGATGGCCCGGGCGGCGATCCGCGAGGACCTGTTCGCGGCGCACGCGGCCCTCACCGCCGACATCCTCTCCTGTGGCCCCGAGGGCGCCTCGCCGGAGGAGCGGTACGCGGCCTGGGCGGAGCTCAACTCCACCCTGCTGAGCCGGGCCAAGACCACCCTCGACGACATAAGGGGTTCGGACAAGTACGAGCTGTCCAGCCTCTCGGTCGCGATGCGGGTGATCCGTACGCTGCTGCGCACCACGCGCTGACCGGTAGGTGAGTGAGGGCGGGACCTTCGTGGTCCCGCCCTCACTTTTCTGTGTGGAACCCGCGGGCGCGAGCGGACAGGTAGGGGCGTGGAACTGTCACTGCGGTCCCGGCTGCGCGCCGGAGACCAGAGCGCGTTCGGGGAGCTCTTCGATGACCATGCGCAAGGGGTGTACCGGTACGCCGTACGGGCGCTGGGGGACTGGGCCGCCGCCGAGGATGCCGTCTCGCTGACCTTCCTGGAGGCCTGGCGGCTGCGCGCCAAGCTGGACCAGGACGGCGACTCGGTGCGGCCCTGGCTGTTCGGGATCGCCACCAACGTGCTGCGCAACACCGCGCGGGCGGCCCGTCGGCACCGGGCGGCGCTGGCCCGGCTGCCGGACCGGGACGTGGTGCCCGACTTCGCGGACGAGCTGGTCGGGCGGCTCGACGACAGTGCCCGGCTGGCCGCCGCCCGGCGGGCGCTGGAGCGGCTGCGACGACGGGACCGGGAGGTGTTCCAGCTCTGCGTCCTGGTGGGGCTGGACTACGCGGCGGCCGCCGAGGCGCTGGGCGTGCCGGTCGGGACGGTGCGTTCGCGGCTCTCCCGGGCCCGGGCCCGGCTGCGGGAGCTGGCGGCAGAAGAACTGGTGGAACCCGGCGGGGGCAGCGGACAGGTAGTCAGTGACCGCGTCGAAGCGGTCCGGTCGACACAGGGGAAGAACTGATGAACCGTGAGCACGAACCGTTGCTCCCCGCCGACCGCCACCAGCTGTTGAGGGGACATCTGATGAGCGAGATCAACCGGGAGACCGTAGCCAGGAAGCGTCCGGCGCGGCGGTACGGATGGGTGGCGCTGCCCGCCGTGGTCGGTGGGCTGGCGCTGGTGATGGTGATCGGTACCGGGGGCGGCCAGGCGCCCGGCCGGCCGGCCGTGGTGGCCGGGCCGGTCGGGTCGCTGTCGCCGACCGCGCACCCCGGGCCGGTGCAGCTGCTCGACCGGATCGCACAGGTCGCGGCGGCCAAGCCGGTCAAGGAGCTGCGGGACAACCAGTTCGTCTACGTGAAGTCCCTGGACAAGTTCCCGGAGTTCGGGCGGGACGGGATGATCCACGGCACGCTGCACGAACGGGAGGTCTGGCTCTCGGTGGACGGCAAGCGGGCCGGCCTGCTGTACGAGCCGAGCACGTTCCGTCCCGGGGTCGATCCCGATGTGAACCCCGATGGCACCATTTCGCTCGACCGGAACCTGACCCCGAACATCCAGTCCCCGACTTACCGGTACCTGGCCGGGCTGCCCACCGATCCCAAGGTGCTGCTGCAGAAGATGATCGACGAGCGGAGCGGCAAGAGCCACACCGAGCAGGACGCCTTCGGGGTCATCGGTGACCTGCTGCGCGAGCAGATCGCGCCGCCCGAGGTGGCCGCGGCGCTGTACCGCGCGGCGGCCCTGATCGACGGCGTCGAGCTGATCGACAACGTGGCCGACGCCCAGGGCAGGACCGGCGTGGCGGTCGGGCTGACCTCCTCGCTCGGTGTCCGGGTCGAGTGGGTCTTCGACCGGAGCACTTCCGAGTTCCTCGGCGAACGCCAGGTCGTCGTGCGCGACGGCACCAGCTACGGCAAGCGTGGCGACGTGATCGCCGAGACCGCCGTGCTCACCCGGGCCGTCGTCGACAAGGCGGGTGACCGCCCGTGAGCTAGGGGCTGTCTCACGTCAGGGCCGCCCCTGGTGCCGCGCCCGGCACTAGAGCGTCGTGGCCCGCTGGAGAGCGCTGGCCAGCAGGGCGAGGTCGGTGGGGCCGTTGCCCAGCTCGCGGACGGGGCGGCGGGTGGGCGGGGCGCCGAGGTGGGTGGGGTCGATGGCGACGACGGTGGGGCGGAGGGTGGCGGTGCGGGGGATCCGGCCGCTGACCCGGGCGGACTGAAAGGCCGTCACCCCGCCGTCGGGCCGCCGGAGGTAGGCGCGGCCGGGGGTGTCCTCCGGCAGGGCCGCCGCGTCGGCGAGGTGGATCAGCTGGTCGGAGTCGGCCGGGTCGGCCGTCCGCAGGGCGATCCGGAGCTGGGCGACCTCGTCCAGCTCCGTACCGGCCGTCTGTTCGGGGGAGCCGGTGGCGGCCACCAGGTGGACGCCGAGCCGGCCGCCGCGTTCGGCGACGGCGGCCAGGGCGCGGCCGAGCGGCCGGCCGGCCGGGGAGGTGGGGGCGAGCAGGACGTCGAAGTCGTCGACCACCACGACCAGCCGGGCCGGGACGGCGGTCAGCACGTCGGGCGCCTTGCGGGGGGCGGTGACCCGGACGGCGGTCTCGTGCCGGGCGCCGCCACCCGCCGTCACCAGGGACGGGACGGGGGTGCCGAGGGCCCGGGCGGTGTGCCAGCCGGTGAAGTCCTGGTCGCCGAAGAGCGCCTCGCGGTGGGCCAGTTCGTCCAGCAGGGTCTCGGCGGCGAGCATCGCGCGGCGCGGGTCGGCCCCGGCGTCGATGTGCTCGATGACCTGGGGGAGGTCGGTGCAGCCGCGCAGACTTGACGGGTCGTCGGGGGCGGAGCCGCGGCCTTCGACGATGGTGATCCGGAGCCGTTCGGGCTGCTCGGAGACGGCGAGTGAGGCGACCAGGGTGCGGAGCAGCTCGGTCTTGCCGGTGCCCCGGGCGCCGCCGACCAGGAGGTGCGGGCCGTTCGGCTCGTCCGGGTCGGCGAGGTCGATCAGGCAGGGCTCGTCCCGGGTGGTGCCGAGCAGGGCGGTGGCGGTGCCGGGCCCTGAGGGCAGGGCGGCCCAGCGGGCCGAGAGCTTGGCGGGGGTGACGGTGTCGAGGCGGAGCAGGTCGAGCAGCCGGAGCTGGTCGGGCAGCGGGCCGCGGGCCACCGGGGTGGCCTCGGTGAGCGGGGCGAGGGCCCGGGCCAGGCGCTCGGCCCAGGCGGGGGAGACCGCGTCCAGGGCGATCTCCTCGACCCGTTCGCGACCGCCGCCGCCGAGCGGGCGGTCCAGGGTGAACTGGGTGGCGACCTCGCCGGTGAGAACGGCGGTGGCGCCGAGCCCGGCGGGCAGCTCGGTGGCCTGCTCGGCCAGGCAGATCGGGAAGACGCCGAGGGCGGGGCCCTGCTCCAGCAGGACGGCCAGGGCGGCCCGGCCCTCGGGGGTGCCGGGGGTGCCGTCCAGCAGCAGCACGGTGGCGGGCGGGCCTGACAGGCCGTCACTGGGGCCCTTGGTCAGCTCGGTGAGCCGGGCCTCGGTCTGTTCGGGGCCGAAACCGACCAGCAGGCGGCAGGCCTGACCGTGCGCCGGCTGGAGCTGTGGCAGCCAGAACGACCAGGACCAGTCGGCGGTCTGCTCCTCGGTGCTGCCGACCACCACCAGGCTGAGCGCGCTCGGCGGGTGCAGCACGGCGAGTTGGGCCAGTACGGCGCGGGCGAGGGAGGTCAGCCGGGCGCGTGGGCCCGCCAGGCCGAGGCTGCCGGCGGTCTGCAGGTCGACGGTGACCGGGACGGCGGGCAGCACCGTGCCCGGGGTGGTGCCGGGGCCGCCGGGCCGGTCGGCGGTGCCGAGCCGCAGGGTGAGCGAGTCGGGGTGGGCCGGGCCGCGCTCCCAGAGCCGGGGGCCGGGGCCGAGCGCGGTGAGCAGCACGGCGGCCAGGTCGGGCCAGCGCTCGCGCTGGGCGGCGGCCTGCCGGAGCCGGACGGCGGCGTGCTGCTGGGCGGGGCTCGGTGCGGTGGGCTCGGGGCGGGCGCGTCGGCGGGACAGCAGGGCGCGGGCCCGGCTCCCGGTGGCCGGTGGCTCGGGGGCGGCCGGCTCGGGCTCGGGCGCCGCCGCCTGCCGGGGTGAGGGGGTGACGGTGAGCTGCAGCCGGCCGAGCCCGTCGGGGCTGGTCCGCGACCCGGAGATGTCCCGGAGATCGGTCCGGATCACCTGCAGGGTGGACTCGCCGATCCGGACCAGCCCGCCGTCGGTCAGCTCGACCGCCTCGTCGCGGAGGAACCGGCCGTCAATACCGGTGCCGTTGGTCGAGTTGAGGTCACGGACCGTCACCCGGCCGTCGGCGCCCAGGTTCAGCGAGAGGTGCAGCCGGGAGACGTCGGGGTCGTCGAGCGGGACGTCGGCGGCGCTGGAGCGGCCGACGTGGATCCGGTCGCCGTGCAGGCGGTGCACGCCGCCCGCGTCGGGGCCGCCGGTGACCCGCAGTTCGGCGGGGGCTGGCGGGCCGTCCTCGTCCGCGTCCGGATCGGGCTCGTTGAGCGAGAGCACGGCGCCGTCCAGCAGTGGCGGGTGGCCGAGCAGGGTCTGCTCGTCGATCCGCTCGGCCCCGGCGTACAGGTGCACATGGGTGGCAGAGCGCGGGCCGCGTACGCCCACCGCGCCTGCGAGCGCCCCCGCGACTGCGCCGAGCGCCGTGCCGACCGGGGCGGTGACCAGGACGTCGGTGGCCGTTCCGACGGCTGCCGGGCCGCTGCGCGGTCGGAGGACAGTGAGCCGGATCTGCATCGCCCCCGCACTCCCCTTCAGTGATGCCGTTGGGCCACAAGAGTGGTGCCTGTCATCCTGCCACCCCGGACCGACACCGCGCTCCCGGCACCGGATTTGACGATCTTGCGATGATCGCCATGGTGGAGCCGACGAACCGTCAGGTCAACCTCGTGTCGGACGGGGCCCCGCAGGACGCGGTCCTGGCGCCTCGGAAACCTGAGCGGGCACCGTTAGAGTTGCCGAAAACACGGCGGCGCGAGGAGTCGTAGGTGCGGCCAGTCGGCAGCAAGTATCTGCTTGAGGAAGCCCTCGGGCGCGGGGCCACCGGCACCGTCTGGCGGGCCCGGGTGCGCGAGGGCGTCGTGGTGCTCGGGATCGAGCCCGGGCGGCCGGTGGCGATCAAGATACTGCGCGAGGAACTGGCCGCAGACCCGGACGTGGTGATGCGCTTCCTGCGGGAGCGCTCGGTGCTGCTCCGGCTGAGCCACCCGAACATCGTCCGGGTCCGTGACCTGGTGGTGGAGGGCGAACTGCTGGCCCTGGTGATGGACCTGGTCGACGGCCCCGACCTGTTCCACTACCTGCGCGGCAACGGCCCGTTCAGCCCGATCGCCGGCAGCCTGCTGATGGCGCAGATCGCCGACGCGCTGGCGGTCAGCCACGCCGACGGCATCGTGCACCGCGACCTCAAGCCCGCCAACGTGCTGCTCGCCAGCAACACCGTGGACGGCGCCGAGCAGATGCACCCGATGCTCACCGACTTCGGCATCGCCCGGCTGGCGGACTCCCCGGGCATCACCCGCACCCACGAGTTCGTCGGCACCCCGGCGTACGTCGCCCCCGAGTCCGCCGACGGCCGCCCGCAGACCTCCGCGGTGGACGTCTACGGCGCCGGGATCATGCTGTACGAGCTGGTCACCGGCCGGGCGCCGTTCCAGGGCGACAGCCCGATCGCGATCCTGCAGGCCCACCTCCAGCAGGACCCGGAGCGCCCGCGCACCATGCCCGAGCCGCTCTGGACGGTGGTCGAGCGCTGCCTGCGCAAGGACCCGGCCGAGCGGCCAGGCGCGGTCGCGCTGGCCCGGGCGCTGCGGGTGGTCGCGGCCGGGGTCGGCGTGCACGCCTCCCCGGACCAGGCCGAGGCGGCCTTCGAGGTCGGTGCCCTGCTGCTGCCCGACCCGCGGCCGACGCCCGAGTACGTCGCGCCGACCGAGCCCGGCGTGCCGGTGTCCGCGCAGTTCACCGACTCCGCCTTCGGTGGTGCCGAGCCGACCCAGGTGCTGCCCTCGGGGCAGTACGACGCTGGTGCTGCCACCCAGTTGATGACCCCTCAGGGTGCCGCCGACCGGACGTCGGTGCTGCCGCCGATGCCGCCGACCACCCCGCCGGCCGCGCCCGCCGCCCCCGCCGCGCCCGAGCAGCCGCACCCCTGGCAGACCCAGCTGCGGGCAGCCCGGGACCGCAACCAGCAGACCGAGGTCAGCTACTTCGACCCGGCCGACTTCGGCGAGCCGCCGGTCGCACCGCAGCCGTACCAGGCCAGGCCGCAGCAGCCGCGCCCGCCGCAGGGCTACCAGCAGGCGCCCCCGCCGCAGCCGTACCAGCCCTACCGGTCGCCGCAGCCGGGTCAGCCGCAGCAGCAGCGCCCGCAGCAGCAACAGCAGCACCCGCAGCCGCCCGGCGGCTACAACCAGCGCCCGCCGGTGGCCCCGCCGCCGTACCAGGCTCAGCAGCAGCCCCAGGGCTACCCGCAGCAGGGTTACCCCCAGCAGGCCCCGCCGCCGCCCCAGCCGTACCAGCAGGCGCCCGCCCCGGCCCGCCGCCCCGAGCCCGCCCCGCCGCGCCGCCAGGAGCCCCCGGCCCCGCAGCAGCGCGAGCCGGAGCCGGCCCGGGAGCCGCGCCGCCGCAGCCGGAACCGGATGTACATCCCCGGCCTGGGCTGTCTCAAGGGCTGCCTGATGGTGATCGTGGTGCTGGCGGTGGCCGCCGTCGCGCTGTGGAACTTCACGGACCTGCCGATCTGGTGGCAGAACGTCCAGGACTGGTTCACTACCGCGAGCGACTGGGTCACCGATCTGACCGGCAGTCAGTAGTAGAGATTTGTCGACACTTCACGATTTTTCCTGTCACCCGAGGGCTTACAGGGCCGTTCGGCGTCCCCCGAACGGCCGTCGGGCGCGTAGGTTGGTGGGCTGAAGCACCGACCTACCGAGCACGCAGCAGTACCGCGTGCTCCCGCCGCCTACGGAGCAGCAGCATTGGCACGCAAGATCGGCAGCCGGTACACCGTCCACCAGGTGATCGGCCGGGGGTCCGCCGGGACCGTCTGGCTCGGCGAGGGCCCGGACGGGCCGGTGGCAGTCAAGCTGCTGCGTGAGGATCTGGCATCCGATCAGGTCCTCGTGGGGCGGTTCATCCAGGAGCGCACCGCGCTGATGAGCCTGGACCACCCCCGGGTGGTCGGGGTCCGCGACATGGTGATGGACGGCGACGACCTGGCCCTGGTGATGGAGCTGGTGCAGGGCGCCGACCTGCGCTCCCGGCTGGACCGGGACGGTCCGATGACCCCGCTGGCCGCCGTCTCGGTGATCGCCGACGTGGCCGACGGCCTGGCCGCCGCACACGCCGCCGGGATCGTGCACCGGGACGTGAAGCCGGAGAACGTGATGCTCGACCTGGCCGCCCCGGCCGGGCCCGGCGGCGCCCCGCGCGCCAAGCTCACCGACTTCGGCATCGCCCGCCTGGTGGACGCCCCGCGCCGGACCAGGGCGACCAGGATCATCGGCACCCCCGACTACCTGGCCCCCGAGATCATCGAGGGCCTGGAGCCGCGCGCCGCCGTCGACATCTACGCGCTGGCCACGGTCCTGTACGAGCTGTTGACCGGCTTCACCCCGTTCGGCGGCGGCCACACCGGCGCGGTGCTGCGGCGGCACGTCACCGAGACCGTCCCGCCGATCGCCGGGATTCCTGACGGGCTGTCACGGATCATCGGCGAGTGCCTGGCGAAGGCCCCGGCCTCCCGGCTGCGCGCCGCCGAACTGGCCGAGCGGCTGCGCGAGCAGCTGCCGTACCTGGCCGGGCTGCCCGCGCACGTCCCGCCGCAGAGCAAGGCCCCGGCCGAGGAACTGATCACCCCGGGCGAGGCGGTCTACGCCGAGGTCGACGCCGGACCCGGCACCCACCGCCGCCGCCGGGGCCCGGCCGTCCCGCTGGTGCCGACCCCCTCGCCGGACTCCACCCGGGACACCCACACCAGCCTGCGCCGCCCGTCCGCCCAGGAGTTGGCCTCGTACGCCGCCGAGTCGCAGGCCCA
This sequence comes from Kitasatospora sp. Root107, assembly GCF_001424875.1. GTDB lineage: Bacteria > Actinomycetota > Actinomycetes > Streptomycetales > Streptomycetaceae > Kitasatospora. The sequence continues at coordinate 33,734 of NZ_LMCT01000045.1, forward strand.
GCGCCGGGAGGCGGCCCCGGCGAGCGGCCACCGGAAGGGGCGGCGGGCGCTGGTCCGGCGCCGCCGGCTGTACGCGGTGCTGCTCGCCGTGGTGCTACTGCTGGCCGGTGCGGCGGCCGCCTACTCGGCCTTCGCGGCCTCGCCGCCCGACGCGCGGATCGGGGCGCCCGCTCCCTGGCAGGTCGGATCGGCTGTGGATACCCATGCACGGTCGGTGGCCCCGAACCATTAGGCTGGTGGCGTGGCAGTCGTCGATCCTTCAGAAGAGCTCAAGTCCCTCGAAACGACCATGGGGTCCATCGAGGCCGTCCTCGACCTGGACAAGATCCGGGCCGACATCGCCGCCCTCGAGGAGGAGGCAGCCGCCCCCAACCTGTGGGACGACCTGGCGAACGCGCAGCAGGTCACCAGCCGGCTCTCCTTCCTGCAGGGCGAGCTGCGCAAGGTGCAGACCCTGCGCGGCCGGGTGGACGACCTCTCGATCATGTTCGAGCTGGCCGAGGACGAGGACGACGCGGACACCCTCAGCGAGGCGCTGACCGAGCTGACCTCGGTGCAGAAGGCGGTCGAGGAGCTCGAGGTCCGCACCCTGCTCTCCGGTGAGTACGACTCCCGGGAGGCCCTGGTCAACATCCGGGCCGAGGCCGGTGGCGTGGACGCCGCCGACTTCGCCGAGCAGCTGATGCGGATGTACCTCCGCTGGGCCGAGCGGCACGGCTACCCGACCGAGGTCTACGACACCTCGTACGCCGAAGAGGCCGGCATCAAGTCCGCGACCTTCACCGTGAAGGTGCCGTACGCGTACGGCACGCTCTCGGTCGAGCAGGGCACCCACCGCCTGGTCCGGATCTCGCCGTTCGACAACCAGGGCCGCCGGCAGACCTCGTTCGCGGGCGTCGAGGTGCTCCCCGTGGTCGAGCAGTCCGACCACGTCGACATCGACGAGGGCGAGCTGCGGATCGACGTGTACCGCGCCTCGGGCCCCGGTGGCCAGGGCGTCAACACCACCGACTCGGCGGTCCGGATCACCCACCTGCCGACCGGCACCGTGGTCTCCTGCCAGAACGAGCGCTCGCAGATCCAGAACAAGGCCTCGGCGATGAACGTCCTCCAGGCCAAGCTGCTCGAGCTGCGCCGGCAGGAGGAGAAGGCCGCGATGAACGCGCTCAAGGACAGCGGCAGCTCCTGGGGCAACCAGATGCGTTCGTACGTCCTGCACCCGTACCAGATGGTCAAGGACCTCCGGACGGAGTTCGAGGTCGGCAACCCGCAGTCCGTGCTGGACGGGGACATCGACGGCTTCATCGAGGCGGGCATCCGCTGGCGCAAGCAGCGTGAGACCGCCGCGTAAGGCGACATGAGGAAGGGCCCCGGGACGTCGTCCCGGGGCCCTTCCTGTCGTTCGGTGCGGCTCTTGTCGTGTGGCGCGGGTCAGGCCAGGGCCTGCCGGGCGATCAGTGCCACGGCCAGCAGGCCGACCAGCAACGCGAGCAGCGTGGCGGGTGTCAGTGCGGCGAACGGGCCCTGCTCGCCCTCCAGCCGGGCCCGGTTGGCGCGGCAGACGGGGCAGCGGCCGTCACTCACGCGGCCGTTGCAGTTGGCGCACACCAGATGGTCGCACGTCATGCGATCTCCTCCTTGCTGCTTACAGCAACGCGCCGGGAGGGCTTCCGGTTCCTTCGGCTGCCCCATACGGCCGCTCTCTGCCTACCACTGTGCCAGGTTCCGGACGATCCGGCCCGTGCGTGGGGGCGGCGGACCGCTCAACCGCAAGCAGGTCTGTGACATGGCTCGCATTTATCCGGGCAAAACAGAACATTCGCCACCAATTCTCAGGCCGTCGGACCGGCCGAGCCTGCGAGCCCGGATGCGCTTCGCGTATGGTCCGAGACCGGAGAAGTGGCAGTCCGCCATTTCCGCCGCCGCTCCCGGCCTGCCGCGGGAGTGGAACCGACCGAGGAACGGTGCCGTCCGGCCAGCCCTCCGAGGCCCGAAGTAACGATCGGGTCACGGAAGTTCGGCCGACGCGGTCGCCATTCCACCTAGGATGGCCCCCGTGATGCAGCCGTGATCAGATTCGACAACGTCTCCAAGACCTATCCCAAGCAGAACCGTCCGGCCCTGGACAACGTCTCGCTGGAGATCGAGAAGGGTGAGTTCGTCTTCCTGGTCGGGTCCTCCGGCTCGGGCAAGTCGACCTTCCTCCGGCTCTGCCTGCGCGAGGAGCGGCCGAGCGTCGGCGAGGTGCACGTCCTGGGCAAGGACCTCGGCAAGCTGTCCAACTGGAAGGTGCCGCACATGCGCCGCCAGCTGGGCACCGTCTTCCAGGACTTCCGCCTGCTGCCGAACAAGACCGTGGCGCAGAACGTGGCGTTCGCCCTGGAGGTCATCGGCAAGCCGAAGGCCTCGATCAACAAGGTCGTCCCCGAGGTGCTCGACCTGGTCGGCCTCGGTGGCAAGGAGGACCGGATGCCCGGTGAGCTCTCGGGTGGTGAGCAGCAGCGCGTGGCGATCGCCCGCGCCTTCGTGAACCGTCCGATGCTGCTGATCGCCGACGAGCCGACCGGAAACCTCGACCCGCAGAACTCGGTCGGCATCATGAAGCTGCTCGACCGGATCAACCGCACCGGCACCACCGTCCTGATGGCCACTCACGACCAGGCCATCGTCGACCAGATGCGCAAGCGAGTGATCGAGCTCGACAAGGGGCTGCTGGTCCGCGACCAGGCCCGTGGCGTCTACGGCTACCAGCACTGAGCCTGACGCCTCGCCCGCCTGCCCGCCCCCACCCGCAATGACCCTGGAGTGAGACAAAGCCATGCGCGCCCAGTTCGTTCTGTCGGAGATCGGCGTCGGTCTCCGTCGCAACCTGACCATGACCATCGCGGTCGTGGTCAGTGTTGCGCTGTCGCTCGCCCTGGCCGGAGCCAGCCTGCTGGTGCGTGACCAGGTCAACTCGATGAAGGACTTCTGGTACGACAAGGTCGAGGTGAGCATCTACTTCTGCACCAAGGCCGACTCCAAGTCGCCCCAGTGTTTGGCGGGTGCCGCCACCGACCAGCAGATCGCCGAGGTGAAGTCGAAGCTGGAGAAGATGCCGCTGGTGCAGAACTTCAGCTTCGAGAGTTCGCAGGAGGCCTTCAAGCACTGGAAGGACCTCAACCCGGACAACCCGCTGATCGTCGCGGTGGGTGCGGAGGCGATGCCGCAGTCCTGGCGGGTGAAGTTGACCGATCCGACCAAGTACGACGTGATGCAGAGCGCCTTCGCCGGCCTGCCGGGCGTCAAGTCGGTGCAGGACCAGAAGAAGATCCTGGAGAACCTGTTCGGGTTGCTGAACGGCTTGCAGACGGCCGCGTTCGTGATCATGGTGTTGATGCTGTTCGTTGCGCTGCTGCTGATCGTCAACACCGTCCGGGTGTCGGCGTTCAGCCGACGGCGTGAGACCGGCATCATGCGCCTGGTCGGTGCTTCGAACTTCTACGTCCAGATGCCGTTCATCGCCGAGGCCGCGTTCGCCGCCCTGCTCGGGGCCACGCTGGCCTCCGGGCTGCTGGTCGGCGGGCACTTCTTCGTGCAGGGCTTCCTGGCCAAGAAGGTGGAGTTCATCCACTTCATCGGGCTCTCCTCGGTGCTGTCGGTGATCCCGCTGCTGGTCGTGGTCGGCATGGGGATGGCCGCGATCGCGGCGTTCTTCACTCTGCGGAAGTACCTGAAGGTCTGACGTCGGGCAGAGGACGGCGCCTAGACTCCGGGCCATGTCGGTGACACTGCGCAGAGGGGTACGCCAGGGGGCCATGCTCTCGCTGGTGTTCGGCACCGTACTGCTCGGTGGCGCGATGACCGGTGCCTGGAGCGAACCCCCGGCACTCGCCCAACTCGCCACCTCCTCGGACGCGCTGAACGGCCAGACGCTGGCCGGGGCCGACCTCTCCCGGCAGCAGGCCGAGCAACTGCTGGCCGGGGGTGACGATCCGTGGGCCGCGTACTACAGCCGCGAGGCGTACACCGACCTCACCCAGGGGCGGTACCACGGTGTCGGCCTCTCGGTCCGCCGTGCGCCCGACGGGGCCACCACGGTGGCCCAGGTGACCCCGGCCGGGCCGGCCGAGCAGGCCGGGATCGCGGTCGGGGAGCAGCTGTTACGGATCGACGGCGCCCCGGCCGACCGGCTGCCGGTCACCGAGGTGGTGGCCGGGCTGCGCGGTGCGGCCGGTTCGACGGTCGCGCTGGCGCTGCGCGCCCCCAGCGGCGTCGAGCGCGAACTCACCCTGCGCCGGGCCGAACTGGCGGCCCGTGACGTGACGGTGGACCACCCGCGCTCCGGGGTGGTCCGGATCGCGGTGCACGGCTTCACCGCCGGGGTGGCCGAGCAGGTCAGGGCGGCCGCCCAGGGTGCCAAGGGGGTGCTGCTCGACCTGCGCGGCAACTCCGGCGGGCTGGTCGACGAGGCCGCCGCCACCGCCGCGCTCTTCCTGGACGGCGGCCCGGTCGGCTCCTACCTGGAGCACGGCGAGCGGCGCGAACTCACCGCCGCACCCGGTGGCGACACCGCCACACCGCTGGTGGTGCTGGTCGACGGCGGCACCATGAGCGCCGCCGAACTGCTGGCCGGAGCGCTCCAGGACCGCAGCCGCGCCGTCCTGGTGGGCGCCCGGACCTTCGGCAAGGGCACCGTCCAGCAGCCCAGCCGACTGGCCGACGGCGCCGTGCTCGAGCTCACGGTGGGCCGGTACTTCACCCCGGCCGGCCGCTCCCCGGACGGCACCGGCCTGACCCCCGACGTCCCCCGGCCGGCCCGCGCCACCCCCGCCGACACCCTCCGGCTCGCCGACACCGTGCTCTCCGGCCTCGGCCGTAAGTAGCCCCCCAACACGCGGTCGTGTCGGAGCGTGTGGCTACCATGACCGAACGCCACGACGGGTGCCGGCGGATCACGCGGCACGGTGGCGACGCTGGGGGGCGAACAAGTGACATCGGATTTCCGCGTCGACGTGGGTCAGTTGGACCTGCTGGCACGTCAACTGGGTGAGAGCACCGGCTCGATGGGCGCCGCCATGCGCGCGATGGAGACCACCGGGCCGAAGACCACCGGCAGCAAGCGGCTCGACCACGCCTGCGACGACTTCCAGGAGAAGTGGGAGTACGGCCTCAAGCAGCTGACCCAGACCGTCCAGGCCGTCACCAACGGCCTGGACCGGACGGTCACGGCGTACCAGCAGACCGAGGCCGCGCTGGCGGCCGTGTACCAGGGCGCTTCGGCTTCGGCCTCGGCGAGCTGAGGGGGCGCCGTGTTCGAACGTGACTTCCCGGCGCTGGGGTTCGACCCCACGCCCGGTGAACCGGGCCGGATCGACGCCCTGGTGCTGCAGCTCACCACCTCCGCCAAGTACCTGGAGGACGCGCACGCGACGCTGACCCGGGCCGTCTCCGGCGACGCCGGATGGCAGGGTGACGCGGCATCGGGTTTCACCGCGAAGATCCAGCCGCTGCCCCGGCAGCTCGAGATCGCCCGGCAGTCCTTCGACCGGGCCGCCCGGGAGCTGGACCGCTGGGGCGCCGACCTGGCGGGCCTGAAGTCCAAGGCGCACGCGTACGAGGACTCGGCCCAGGCCGCGAAGGACCGGCTCAAGCGGGCCAAGGACAACCCCGACCTCGACCTGGTCAACGTGCTGTTCACCGACGGCGACCAACTGGCCGACGCCGAGCGGCGGCTGGCCTCGGCGGCCCGCGAGGTGGACAGCGCCGAGGACGAGCTCGCCGACCTCCGGCGGCAGGCCGCCGAGCTCTCGGCCCTGCACGAGGACCTCTCCGAGAAGTGCGCGGCAGCCCTGCGGGCGGCGGCCGAAGAGGCCCCGGACGGGCCCGGGCTGCTGGCCCGGGTCGGCGAGTCCATCGAGCAGGTCGCCATGCTGCAGATCAAGGCCGGGCAGGAGGTGGTGAAGTTCGTCCAGGACCACGCCAACTCGATCGCGGCGGTCGGCGACGTGTTCTCCACCGTCAGCGCGGTCACCGGCCTCGTCGGGGCGACCCTGGACGCCATCCCGGGTGGCGCGATCATCGGCGGGCCGGTGGGAATCGCATCGGGTGTCAACGGGCTCGCCGCGTTCGCCCTGCACGGGGTGGCCAAGGCCGGTGGCGCGGACGTCTCGTGGGGGAAGCTCGGCGAGGACGCCATCAGCAGCCTGACCTTCGGGATCGGGAAGACGGCGGAGGCGGGTACGGAGGCGTCGCTGGGAGTGGTGGCTGTCGCCAGAGGGGCCAAGCCCGCGTCTGACCAGGTCGGTGGGTTCCTCGATCTCAAGGAACTCGCGGGCGGGGCCGAGACGCTCGAGTACTTCGTCCCACGGAATGATCGGCAGAAGGCGGAGCTCAGCCTCGGATTCCTGCCCGTGATCGGAACGACCATGATGCTCGCCCCCGCCTACGAGAACGCCTGGAAGGCGGGCGTCGAAAAGGACCGCCAGGCCGCCGCCGAGAGGGGAGCACGATGAGTCCCGTCGAGAAGGTGCCTGCCCTCGCCGATGGGCGCCCCGAGTTCTCGATCACCTACGCCATGGCGACGCCGGAGGAGGTGGTCTGGGTGGCGCACCTTTACGGCTACGCGCTCGCGGATGTGACGGCCGGGAGCAGCTGGCACGGCATCCGGTTCATCCGGGACGACAGCCCGCTCGCCCGCCGCCGGGCGGCCTACATGCGGAACCCGCAGGCGGACCCGTCCTTCGTGCCCCCGTTCAGCTGGCGCACGGACGTGCCCTTCGGCTTCAACCCGCCGGGCTGGCACCCGAGCGTCCGAATCTCGGGGATGGCGCCGGAGGACGCCAAGGACCTGCGGATGCTGACGGGATTGGCCCGAGCCAATATGCGTGGGCCGCTGGCCCTGGTGCTGATGTTCGGCGGGGGCCTGACCGGGGCCCTGCTCAAGTCGACCGACAACTGGGAGTGGAAGACCGCGTTCATGGTCGCCCTGTTCGCCCTGTTCGTCGCGCTCCGCAAGTTCGGTTACCGGACGTCCCACCGGGCGGCAGCCGCCCGAGCCCAGAAGAAGTGGGGGCCCGGCGGATGAGCCCCGAGTACCGGATCAGCTTCGAGCTGCCGCCCGACTTCCGGGAGATCCCGGTCGGGGCGGACATGGTCGAGCTCACTGACGACCTGCGGGGGCGGATCGGCGAGGACCGGGTCGAGGACACCGATCCCGTCGTGCTGAAGCAGCTGCTCGCCAGCTACGCGCGGACGTCCTGGCAGCTCGCGGAGACCGGGGCGTACTACGCGGCCAACTGCTTCGGGCTGATCGACGAAGGCCGTCCGTCCGCCGCCTCGCTGCTGATCTCCCATCAGGAGGTGGACTGCGCCGACCCGGAGATCGCCGTCGCGGGGATTATCGAGATCCGCCGACGCGGGTCCGATCGCCGGCAGCTACAGCGGTACGAACTGCCGTGCGGGCCCGCCGCCGTGGAGATCGAGCTGGACACGCCGCTGCTGATCCCGGCCGCCGTCTCGGTCACCGGGGCGGACGAGCCGATCCCGGTGGCCACCCTGCAGGCGTGGATCCCGGTGCCGCGGGAGGCCGACCCCAAGGCCCGCAGCCTGACGGTGGTGACGTTCAGTACGCCCTCCGTCCAGGACTGGGAGACCTACTGCCCGGTGGTGGTGGAGCTGCTGCGTACCGTCACCTTCGAGCCCCGCGGCGTGACGCTCCGGCGGTAAAGGGGCTGCCAGAGGCCTCGCCGGGATGCGAGAATGATCGGCGCTATGGCTAAAGAAACCGGAAAGAAGCTGATCGCGCAGAACAAGAAGGCGCGACACGAGTACACCATCCTCGACACGTACGAATGCGGCATGGTGCTGACCGGCACCGAGGTCAAGTCGCTCCGCGAGGGGCGGGCCAACCTGGTGGACGGGTACGCCTACGTCCAGGGGCGCGAGGTGTGGATCGACAACGTGTTCATCCCCGAGTACACCCAGGGGACCTGGACCAACCACTCGGCGCGGCGCAAGCGCAAGCTGCTGCTGCACCGGATGGAGATCCACAAGATCGAGTCGAAGACCAAGGAGACCGGCCACACCCTGGTGCCGCTCTCGCTGTACTTCAAGGACGGCCGGGTGAAGCTCGAACTGGCCCTCGCGGTCGGCAAGAAGCTGCACGACAAGCGGCAGACCCTGCGCGAGAAGCAGGACCGTCGTGAGACAGACCGGGCGGTCGCGGCGGTCCGTCGCCGCCAGCAGGGTTAATCTGCTTGGCCAGGCCGGTCGCTGCGCGTAGTATGGGCGCAGCACCAACCGGAGGGTTCGCCCGCCGGGAGCTGTTTCTCAACAAAACATGGGGATGATCGGTTTCGACAGGGGAAGTCGAAACAGGAGAAGCGAGCCGAGGAACGCGGCAATGATCTCGTTAACCATCTGCCGCAAAACAATAATCGCCAATTCTAAGCGCGATGCCCAGCAGTTCGCTCTCGCTGCCTAAGCGAAAGTGAACGGGTGTCAGACCGGGGAGTTCCCGACCCGGACCCTGGCATAATTTAGGGAACTCAACTTGCCACCCCGGTCACGGGGGTCGGTGGGGAAATCAAACAGTGACTGGGCCTGTTGGCGGCTTGTCCGTGTGACTGCCAGGGCCGAGAAAATCACAGCGGACTGCGCTCGGAGAAGTCCTGAATCCACTCCACTGGACCCGGGTTCGATTCCCGGCATCTCCACCACCCCATGTGTATCGAAGGCCGCCCTCCACACCGGAGGGCGGCCTTCGTGCTTCCCGGCCTGCCGGGGCGCTGCCGCAGTGTCAGGCGGCCCGGGTCAGCTCTGCAGACGCCATTGCTGGTTCGCCCCGCCCGAGCAGCCCCACAGCTGGATCTTCGTACCGTTGGCCGTCGCCACCCCGGTGGCGTCGAGGCACAACCCCGACTGGACTCCGGTGACCGTGCCGTTGGAGTTGAGGTTCCACTGCTGGTTGGTCTGGCCGTTGCAGTCCCAGATCACCACTGCGGTGCCGTTCGTGGTGCCCTTTCCGGAGGCGTCCAGGCACTTGTTGCCGAAGACCGTGAGCTGCTTGCCGGCGGTGTAGGTCCACCGCTGGTTGGCGGCGCCGTTGCAGTCCCACAGCTGGGCCTGGGTGCCGTTGGCCGTGGCGGAGCCGTTGATGTCGACACACCGGCCGGACTGCTGCCCGACGAGCTGCTGGCCGACGGGCGGGGGAGTGGTGGTCGAGTCGAACTGGGAGAAGAACTTCCACACCTCGCCCGACGTCCAGGTGCGCCAGCCGTCACCGGTGGAGCCGTCGATGGGGCCGGGGTCGTGGCCCGCGCCGTCGAATGCCGCCCAGACGACGGGATATCCGGATCGGCATCCGGAGTAGGTGGTGACGTTGTGGGTCAGGCTGCCGTTCGCCGGCTCCGGCGGGTTCTGCGCGGTGCAGCCGTTGTTCCTGACGAAGGTGTCCCGGAGCGCGCGTCCCGAGGCGATGGGCAGGACGTTGTCCCGGAGGCCGTGCAGCCCGATGTAGGCGACCGGCTGCGTTCCTCCGGCGCACCCGCTGAGGTTCGCGCCGGAGTAGACCGCGACCGCCCGGAAGACGGTCGGCCGTGCGCAGGCGAGCGCGTACGACATGGCGCCGCCGTAGCTGAAGCCGGCGGCGAACAGCTGCGTGCTGTCGACGCAGAGCCCCGCCTCGAGCTGACGGGTCAGGTCGTCGACGAGGGTCACGTCCTGGCCGTTGTTGTTGGCCCAACCGTTGTCGAAGCCCTGCGGGGCGACGAAGATGGTGCCGTTGTTCGCGCCGTCCGCCAGTCGCCGCAGGCCGTAGTAGGACCAGTTGTACCCGTCGGTCCCGCCCGAGTCGACGTCGTTCGCGGTGCCGCCCCGCCAGTGGAACCCGAAGACCAGGCGGTAGGGGCGGTTGCTGTCGTAGCCGGTGGGGAGCCTGAGGATGTAGCTGCGGTTCTGGCCGCTGCTCTGGATCGTGTGGGCGCCGCTGCTCAGCGTCGGAGCCTTGCCGCAGCCGGCTGTCGGCGCGGCGGCACTGACGGCCGCGGGTGCGGCGACCGGGTCGGGGGTGCGGCTCTGTGCGGTGCCGGCGGCTCCCAGGACGAGGAGTGCGGCGGCTGTGACGGCGGCTAAGAAGGATCGGTACTTCATCTGCTCGTCCTTCGCTGTGGGGTGGGATGCGAACATGGCGCAGTGGTGAGCAGCCAGGAGGGCCATCAGGCCATGGGGCTTCTGACGATCACGCAGGTCTCCTGGCGGGGTGACAGCCAAGTGCGACACGCACAAGTCATGTGAGCGTTAACACGCCACCCGGGGTGGGAGGGGCGGCGGTCGTCGTCGGAATGACGGCAGCGTGCTCCACTGCGTGTGCACTGTCAACCCTTCTCACAGCCGGTCCGGTTCGTCGGCGCCGTGATGGGTAGGCACTTCGCGTTGCACCACCCCGTCCGGTCAGGGGCCCCGCCCTCACAGTGCCGCCGTCCGTCGGGTGAGAGGACGGTTCCTCGGGCGTCACGGGCCACAACGAGGGCGAAATCACCGCCTCCTAACGTCAGTTGGCACAGGGCACCGGCAGGCAAGGGGAGCGCGATGAGCACCGATACGGCAGCGCAGGGCAGAGCGGGCGGCCGCTGGATCCAGGAGTGGCGGCCGGAGGACGCCGGTTTCTGGGAGCGGACCGGGCGGAAGGTGGCCAACCGGAATCTGCTGTTCTCGATCATCTCCGAGCACATCGGCTTCTCGATCTGGAGCCTCTGGTCGGTGATGGTCCTCTTCATGGGGCCGAAGTACGGGGTGGACCCGGCCGGCAAGTTCTTCCTGGTCGCGGTGCCCACCCTGGTCGGCGCGTTCGTCCGGATTCCGTACACCGTCGCGGTGGCCCGGTTCGGCGGGCGGAACTGGACCATCGTGTCTGCCGTCCTGCTGCTGCTGCCGACCCTGGCGGCCGCCTATGTCATGCACCCCGGCACCTCGTACACCACTTTCATGCTGGTCGCGGCGCTGACCGGGCTCGGCGGCGGGAACTTCGCCTCCTCGATGACCAACATCAACGCCTTCTTCCCGCAGCACCGGAAGGGTTGGGCGCTCGGCCTGAACGCGGGCGGCGGCAACATCGGCGTACCGGTGATCCAGCTGGTCGCGCTCGGCGTGATCACCTGGGCCGGGGCGACCCACCCCCGGCTGGTGCTGGGCATCTACGTTCCGTTCATCGTGATCGCGGCGGTCTGTGCGGCGCTGTTCATGGACAACCTGGCGCCGATGAGGAGCGACACCGGGGCGCTGGCCGAGATCGTGAAGCAGAAGCACACCTGGCTGATGTCCGTCCTCTACATCGGTACCTTCGGCTCCTTCATCGGCTTCAGCTTCGCCTTCGGCCTGGTGCTGCAGAACCAGTTCGGCCGCACCCCGCTGCAGGCCGCCCAGCTGACCTTCGTCGGCCCGCTGCTCGGCTCGCTGATCCGGCCGGTCGGCGGCTGGCTGGCGGACCGGCTGGGCGGGGCCCGGATTACGCTGTGGAACTTCGCCGCGATGGCGGCCGCCGCCGCGCTGGTCACGTACGCCTCCTCGATCAAGTCGCTGCCGGTCTTCCTGACCGGCTTCATCGCCCTGTTCGTCTTCGCCGGTCTCGGCAACGGCTCCACCTACAAGATGATCCCGGTGATCTTCGAGGCCAAGGCGCAGGACCGGATCGCCCAGCTCGGCGACACGGTCGAGCAGGCCGCCGCCTGGTCCCGCCGGATGTCGGGCGCGGCGGTCGGCGTGATCGGTGCGGTCGGTGCGCTCGGCGGGCTCTTCATCAACCTGGCCTTCCGGCAGTCCTTCCTGGTGGCCAAGACCGGCACCCCGGCCTTCGTCTCCTTCCTGGTGGCGTACGCGATCTGCTTCGTGCTCACCTGGGCGGTGTACCTGCGCCGCCCGACCGCCGCTCCCGGCGAGGCCGTACCGAGCCCCGCGCTGGCCCGCGCCTGACGGCCTGACTTCGGGCCTGTCTGACCATTCCCGTCGGGTCCGCGCCGCCCGGCACGCACGCTCGACGCACGGCCGGGACGCCCAAGTAGCTCCGCTACGAGGGCACCGAACGACCCGGCCTGATCCGACGGGAATGGTCAGACAGGCCCGAGCGCGACCGGCTGTCCACCCCCTGGACGGCCGGTCCGACCTGCGAAACAAGCCGGAAATCGGACCGACCTCGCTGTGACACCGCCGCGAGGGACGATTCCCGTCCACCCACCCTTCCGGCCCGCCGCAGCCGTGAGGCGCACCACCGAAGGACCGAGCCATGGACGATCTGACGAGCAGTCGCCCCACCGACCGCACCGAACCGGTACCGCCACTGGCCGGGTTCACCATCGGCATCACCGCCGCCCGGCGGGCCGACGAGCTTGCCGCCCTGCTCCAACGCCGGGGCGCCGCCGTACTGCGGGCACCCGCCCTGCGGATCGTGCCGCTCACCGACGACACCGACCTGCTCGCCGCCACCCGCGCGTTGGTCGCCGACCCGCCGGACATCGCGGTGGCCACCACCGGCATCGGCTTCCGGGGCTGGATCGAGGCCGCCGAGGGCTGGGGGCTCGGTGACGACCTGATCGACCGGCTCGGGAAGGCCGTGGTGCTCGCCCGCGGGCCCAAGGCCAAGGGCGCGATCCGGGCCGCCGGACTGCGCGAGGAGTGGTCGCCCGAGTCGGAGTCCTCGGTCGAGGTGCTGGAGCGCCTGCTGGAGCAGGGCGTCGACGGACGGCGGATCGCCGTCCAGCTGCACGGCGCCCCGCTACGGGACTTCGTCGAGTCGCTGAAGGCGGCCGGCGCGGAGGTGGTGGAGGTCCCGGTCTACCGCTGGCTGCCGCCCGTCGACCTGGCCCCGCTGGACCGGCTGCTGGACGCCTGCTGCGCGGGTGCCCTGGACGCGGTCACCTTCACCAGTGCCCCGGCCGCGATCAGCCTGCTCGACCGGGCCGAACAGCGCGGCCTGACAGCGGAGTTGCTGCACGCGCTGCGCCGGGACGTGCTGCCGGTCTGCGTCGGCCCGGTGACGGCGGCCCCGCTGGAGGAGCTGGACGTCGCGACGGTCTGGCCGGAGCGGATGCGGCTCGGCGCGATGGTGCAGATGCTCACCGCGCAGCTGCCGGGACGGTCACGGCGGCTCTCGGTGGCCGGGCACCTGCTGGAGCTGCGCGGCCAGGCGGTGCTGGTGGACGGCGAACTGCGCCCCGTACCGCCGGCCGGGATGGCGCTGCTCCGGGCGCTGGCGAAGCGGCCGGGGTGGGTGGTGCCGCGGGCCGAGCTGCTGCGGGCGCTGCCGGGGAGCGGGAACGACGAGCACGCGGTGGAGACGGCGATGGCGCGGCTGCGTTCCGCGCTGGGCGCGCCTTCGCTGGTGGCGACCGTGGTCAAGCGGGGGTACCGGCTGGCGCTCGATCCGGTGGCGGATCCGGGGGAGAAGTACGGCGCTGCGTAAGGAACGTGCCTCACCGCCTACGTAAGGATCACCTTTCCGAGGTCGGCGTCGCCCACGCGGCGGAGCCGCACATCAGCAGGGCCCCGAGCCCCTGTCTTCCGAACGGCGTGTTCGAACCCGGGGAGTGCCTGGCTGAGGGTGGTGTCCAGGGCGTAGGATCATCCGTCCGTCTCTTTTCCGAGGTCCTTCGCCGCACCCCCCGAGGCCATGCACAGCAGCTCTGACTCAGACACCATTCGCGACCGCGAGATCGCGGGCGAACAGCGCCATCTCGACACGGTCTACCACCGGTTGGAGGAGAAGCTCGCCGAGGCCGAGTACATCCTGGAGGACGCCGCCAAGCGCGTGCAGGTCGGTACGCCCGGCGCGCTCGCCGAGCGTGATGCCCAGGTCTATCGCGCGGGCGCGCACCTGCACCGGTTGAACGCCGAGTTCGAGGACTTCCTGTTCGGCCGGATAGACCTCCAGCAGGCCGATGCTCCCGAGGAGCACGGCATCCCGTCGCAGACCCCGCTCGACCCGGCCGACCCGGCCGTCGCCGAGACGCTGCACATCGGGCGGCTCGGCGTGCTCGACGCCGAGTTCGGGCCGCTGGTCATCGACTGGCGGGCGCCGGCCGCCGCACCGTTCTACCGGTCCACCCCGCTGGAGCCGGGCCGGGTGATCCGACGGCGCGTCATCCGGTCGAAGGGCCGCAAGGTGCTGGGGGTCGAGGACGACCTGCTGCGCCCCGACCTGACGCCGACCCTGGACGGCCAGGAGCTGGCGGTGGTCGGTGACGGCGCGCTGATGGCCTCGCTGGGCCGGGCCCGCAGCCATTCGATGCGCGACATCGTCTCCTCGATCCAGCGCGAGCAGGACGAGGTGATCCGGGCCCCCGCGCCGGGCGCCACCCTGGTGACCGGCGGCCCGGGCACCGGGAAGACCGCGGTCGCACTGCACCGGGCCGCGTTCCTGCTCTACCAGGACCGCCGCCGGTACGCGGGCGGGATTCTGGTGGTCAGCCCGACCGCGCTGCTGGTCTCGTACACCGAGGGCGTGCTGCCCTCGCTGGGTGAGGAGGGCCAGGTCGCGATCCGGGCCGTCGGCAGCCTGGTGGACGGCATCGAGGCGGGCCGGTACGACACCCCGGAGGCCGCGCACGTGAAGGGCTCGGCCCGGATGGTGACGCTACTGCGCCGGGCGGCCAAGGCCGCGCTGGAGCTGGGTGCACCGACCGATCTGAAGGTGTTCGCCCGGGGCGAGGCGCTCCGGCTGGACGCCAACAAGCTCCGGACGGTGCGCGGCAACGTGATCGGCAGCGGTGGCACGCCGCTCAACCTGCTCCGCCCGCGCGCCCGGCGGCTGCTGCTGGACGCGCTCTGGCAGGAGGCGATCAGGCACCAGCCGCGCCCGTCCGACCACTACGCCAGGGAGCAGCGCCAGGAGGAGAAGGAGGCCTTCGACGAGTACGTCTCGGACGAGGCGGTCTTCCTGGACTTCCTGGACGCCTGGTGGCCGTCCCTGACGCCCCGTCGGGTGCTGGCCACCCTCAAGCAGCCCCGGCACACCAACCGGATCGCCCGCCGGGCCGTCACGCCGGAGGAGGCGCGCCTGCTGGCCACCTCCTGGCGTGAGCTGACGGACCGTGGCGAGGGCCCGCTCTCGGCGCACGACGTGGCGATGGTCGACGAGCTGCAGCTGCTGCTCGGCGAGGCGGCCAAGCGAGCGTTCCGCGAGGTGGACGCGGTGGACCTGCTGACCGGTCTGGACGAGGTCACCACGTACGCCGACCGGTCGGCCCGGCAGCGCGACCGGGTGCCGGTCGAGCGGGTCGAGTACGCGCACGTGATCGTGGACGAGGCGCAGGACCTCACCCCGATGCAGTGGCGGATGGTCGGCCGGCGCTCCCGGATGGCCACCTGGACCATCGTCGGCGACCCGGCGCAGTCCTCCTGGCCGTTCCCGCAGGAGGCGCAGGCGGCGATGGACGAGGTGCTGGCGGGCAAGCCGCGCCGTCGGCACACGCTGACCGTGAACTACCGCAACCCGTCCGAGATCGCCGAGGTGGCGGCCAAGGTGCTGGCGCTGGCCGCGCCCGGTACGCCGTCCCCGACGGCGGTCCGCTCGACCGGTCTGGCGCCGCGCTTCGCGGCGGCGGCCTCGGCCGAGCCCGCGGTCTTCGCGGCGGCCGCCCGGGCCGAGCTGACCCGGCTGCTGGCCGAGGTGGACGGCACCGTCGCGGTGGTGGTCCCGATGGACCGCCGGGCCGAGGCGGCCGGCTGGATCGACGGTCTGGGCGAGCGGGCGGTGGCGCTCGGCAGCCTGGAGGCCAAGGGTCTGGAGTACGACGCCACGGTGGTGGCCGACCCGGTCGGCATCGCGGGGGAGTCGGAGGCCGGGCTGCGGGTGCTGTACGTGGCGCTGACCCGGGCGACCCAGCGGCTGACCGTGCTCTCGGGCCCGGACGACCTGCCGGACGCGGACGGGGTGCCGGCGCTGCTGCGCTGACGGTCCGACACGAAGAAGGCCCCTCACCAGTGGTGAGGGGCCTTCCGACGTTGGTGACACCGACCCGCCATGCTCGCCTCGCGGCAAGTGGTCGCTCGTAGCGACGAAGGTTGGGCCCGGGGGCTTGGATCGAGTCGGTGCCTTGTCCAATGTAACGCATCGCCCGTGGAGGGCAAGAAGCCTTGTCGACTCCGGACACTCAATGAACGTTATTTCTGGCAGGCCCTTGGTAGGTGCGACGATCGAGGTCTAGCATGCCCAAGGCGTGAGATTTTCAACAAAGTGTTGATCTAAAGACGTGTTGATCCAGGAAGAAGGACGTCGATGGCGACGGTGCCCAGTGTCTCGAACTCGATCACGGTGCGGCTGGAGGTCCCGGCCACCGGAAACGCGGTGAGCTCGATCACCACCGCGGTCGAGTCCTCCGGCGGCTCGGTCACCGGTCTCGACGTCACCGCCTCGGGCCTGGAGGCGCTCCGGATCGACGTGACGGTGGCGGCCTCCTCGGTGGCGCACGGCGAGGAGATCGTCGAGAAGCTGCGCGCGATCGACGGCGTGGCCATCGGCAAGGTCTCGGACCGTACCTTCCTGATGCACCTCGGCGGCAAGATCGAGATGTCCTCGAAGCTGCCGATCCGCAACCGTGACGACCTCTCGATGATCTACACCCCCGGTGTGGCCCGGGTCTGCATGGCGATCGCCGAGAACCCCGAGGACGCCCGCCGCCTGACCATCAAGCGCAACAGCGTCGCCGTGGTCACCGACGGCTCGGCCGTGCTGGGCCTGGGCAACATCGGCCCGATGGCCGCGCTGCCGGTGATGGAGGGCAAGGCCGCGCTGTTCAAGCGGTTCGCCAACATCGACGCCTGGCCGATCTGCCTGGACACCCAGGACGCCGACGAGATCGTCGCGATCGTGAAGGCGATCGCCCCCGGCTTCGCGGGCATCAACCTGGAGGACATCTCCGCGCCGCGCTGCTTCGAGATCGAGGCCCGGCTGCGCGAGGCGCTGGACATCCCGGTCTTCCACGACGACCAGCACGGCACCGCGATCGTGGTGCTGGCCGCGCTGACCAACGCGCTGCGGGTGGTCGGCAAGGAGATCTCCGAGGTCCGGATCGTGATGTCGGGCGCCGGCGCCGCCGGTACCGCGATCCTCAAGCTGCTGCTGGCCGCCGGCGTCGAGCACGCCACCGTCGCGGACGTCCGCGGCGTGGTGCACAGCGGCCGGGACGACCTGAACGACTCGCTGCGCTGGATCGCCGAGCACACCAACCGCTCGGGCCGTACCGGCACCCTCAAGGAGGCGGTGGCGGGCGCCGACGTCTTCATCGGCGTCTCGGCCCCGAACCTGCTGGACGGCGACGACCTGGCCACCATGGCCGAGAACTCGATCGTCTTCGCGCTGGCCAACCCGGACCCGGAGGTCGACCCGGCGGTGGCCCGGCAGACCGCCGCCGTGGTGGCCACCGGCCGCAGCGACTTCCCGAACCAGATCAACAACGTGCTGGTCTTCCCCGGCGTGTTCCGCGGCCTGCTGGACGCGCAGAGCCACACCGTCAACACCGAGATGATGATCGCCGCCGCCCGGGCACTGGCCACCACGGTCGCCGACGACCAGCTGAACGCCAACTACATCATCCCGAGCGTTTTCCACCCCGACGTGGCCAAGACCGTGGCCGCAGCCGTCCGGGAGGCCGCCCTGGCGGCCCGTGGCGGCGCGGAGCCCGCCCCGGGGAGGCCCACCCCCGGCATCGTCGGGACGCTCGACACCGCGGCTTTCCCGGCCGTTCGGCTCTAGGTCGTACGGGCGCTCGGGAGTGGCCGTGCGCTCGGACAAATGACCGGTCGGCGGCCTTACTCAGTCACACACGCCCCGAACCCTTGCGACACAAGGGGAAGGGGCGTGTTTGGGCTTGTCGGTGCCAGGGCGTACGGTAGCCCTGCACGGGGCAGGCGTGTCCGACAAGTACGGAACGTCCCCCTGGGCTCCCGGCGTGTCCATTGGACCGTCGCCCGATCCGGTCCGCCGGAGCCGACGGAGCGTCACAACTCCGGTGGGCGGGCACTGTTCGGGTCAACCGCGCCGGGGTCCGATTGGCTTTCTCAGTGCCGGTCGGGGCAGGATTCGTACCCAGGCAGTGCGGTTTGAGGCGCTTCGGGGTGCAAGCCCGACCCCTGACCAACCCTCGCCTGAATGAGCACAGTGTGCGGACCAGCGGCCCGTCCGGCCATCCTCCAGAAATTGGGGGGCCCGGGAGGGACGACCGATGGGCCCCCGCACACCGCAACGCGAACAGACCACAGGAGTACACATGAACCGCAGTGAGCTGGTGGCCGCTCTGTCGGAGCGCGCCGAGGTGACCCGCAAGGACGCCGACGCTGTTCTGGCCGCCTTCGCCGAGGTTGTCGGCGAGGTCGTCGCCAAGGGCGACGAGAAGGTCACCATCCCCGGCTTTCTGACCTTCGAGCGCACCCACCGTGCCGCTCGTACGGCCCGTAACCCGCAGACCGGCGACCCGATCCAGATCCCGGCCGGCTTCAGCGCCAAGGTCAGCGCCGGTTCGAAGCTGAAGGAAGCCGCCAAGGGTAAGTAACCCGAAGCAGCACCAACGACCGTGGCCGGTCTCCCCTTGGGGAGACCGGCCACGGTCGTTTCAACAGGTCGATCAGACGGTGACGAGCTCCTCGCTGGGCAGCTCGACCTGGGCGCCGAGGTCGCGGAGCTTCTCCATGAAGTTCTCGTAGCCCCGGTTGATCAGGTCGATGCCGTGCACGGTCGAGGTGCCCTCGGCGGCCAGCGCCGCGATCAGGTACGAGAAGCCGCCGCGCAGGTCGGGGATGACCAGCTCGCCGCCGATCAGCTTGGACGGGCCCGAGACCACCGCGGAGTGCTGGAAGTTGCGGGCGCCGAAGCGGCACGGGGTGCCGCCCAGGCACTCGCTGTACAGCTGGATGTGCGCGCCCATCTGGTTCAGCGCGCCGGTGAAGCCGAGCCGGGACTCGTACACCGTCTCGTGCACGATGGAGAGGCCGTCGGCCTGGGTCAGCGCGACCACCAGCGGCTGCTGCCAGTCGGTCTGGAAGCCGGGGTGCACGTCGGTCTCCAGGGCGATCGCCTTGAGCTCGCCGCCCGGGTGCCAGAACCGGATGCCCTCGTCGTCGATCTCGAAGGCGCCGCCGACCTTCCGGAAGGTGTTCAGGAAGGTCATCATCGGGATCTGGTCGGCGCCGCGGACGTAGATGTCGCCCTTGGTGGCCAGCGCCGCGCAGGCCCAGGAGGCCGCCTCGAGGCGGTCCGGCAGGGCGCGGTGGTTGTAGCCGGAGAGCTCGTCCACGCCGGTGATCAGGATGGTCCGGTCGGTGCCCAGCGAGATGATCGCGCCCATCTTCTGCAGCACGCAGATCAGGTCGACGATCTCCGGCTCGACGGCCGCGTTGCGCAGCTCGGTGACGCCCTCGGCGAGCACCGCGGTGAGCAGCACCTGCTCGGTCGCGCCGACCGAGGGGTAGGGCAGCTCGATCTTGGTGCCCTGCAGTCGCTGGGCCGCCACCAGGTAGGTGCCCTGCGGGTGCTTCTCGATGGTGGCGCCGAACTGGCGGAGCACCTCGAAGTGGAAGTCCACCGGCCGGCCGCCGATGTCGCAGCCGCCCAGGCCCGGGATGAAGGCGTGCCCGAGGCGGTGCAGCAGCGGGCCGCAGAACAGGATCGGGATCCGCGAGGAGCCCGCGTGCGCGTCGATGTCGGCGACGTTGGCGCTCTCCACGTGCGAGGGGTCGAGGATCAGCTCGCCCTCCTCGTCGCCGGTGCGCACCGTCACGCCGTGCAGCTGCAGCAGCCCGCGGACCACCTTGACGTCACGGATGTCCGGGACGTTGCGCAGTCTGCTGGGGCCCGTGCCGAGCAGGGCGGCGACCATGGCCTTGGGGACCAGGTTCTTCGCACCACGGACCCGGATCTCGCCTTCGAGCGGGTTTCCGCCGTGGACCAGCAGGACGTCGTCGGTCATCGTTCTCGCAATCCGGGATGCCAAAGGGGGGTGAATCGGCTGCGGAGCAGGGCAGACGCAAGTGGAAGGATCTTCCACCGGAGTAGAAGGCCCTTCCACCACCTATAGATGGTAAGGGGAGGACGATTGGTTCCCTTGCGCCCTATTGGTGATCATGCTCGCCCTGGAGCCGACACGGCGGGCCGGTACGCCCGTTCGGGTGGTGCCAGAACCGGGACGGCTTTCGTGTTGGACGCCCGGCCGGGGCCGGACTGCGGGATCATATGAGGCATGACCCCGGCCTCCTCGCACACCGGCCGACTCCTGGTCGCCACGCCGATGCTCACCGACCCGAACTTCGCCCGCTCCGTGGTGCTGCTGCTGGACCACGACGCGCAGGGCGCACTCGGCGTGGTGCTCAACCACCCGACCCCGATCGAGGTGGCGGCGGTGCTGGACGGCTGGTCAGAGCTGGCCGGCCGACCGGCCGTGCTGTTCCAGGGCGGCCCGGTCGGCCTGGACTCGGCGCTCGCGGTGGCGGTGGTCCCCGGCGAGCCGGGCCAGGCGGAGCCGCTCGGCTGGCGGCGCCTGCACGGCGCGATCGGGCTGGTCGACCTGGAGGCTCCGCCGGAGGTGCTGGCCGGCGAGCTGGGCGGGCTGCGGGTCTTCGCCGGGTACGCCGGCTGGTCGCCCGGCCAGCTGGAGGCCGAGTTGGCCGAGGGTGCCTGGTACCTGGTGGACTGTGAGCCAGGTGACATTTTCTGCCCGGACCCGGAACGGCTCTGGCGCGCGGTGCTGCGCCGCCAGCGCGGCCCGCTCGCGGTGCTGGCGACGTACCCGGACGACCCGACGCTGAACTGAGGCCGCCCGAGGGCCTGAGGCCCGCTCCCGTACGGGCTCCGGGCCCCATAGACTTGGCGCCTATGAGCACTCTTGAGCCCGAGCGCGGTCTCGGTACCGGAACCCTGGTCGAGCCCGTCCCCCAGGTGTCCCACGGCGACGGCGACCACGAGCGCTTCGCGCACTACGTCCAGAAGGACAAGATCATGGAGAGCGCGCTCTCCGGCTCCCCGGTGGTCGCGCTCTGCGGCAAGGTCTGGGTGCCCGGGCGCGACCCGAAGAAGTACCCGGTCTGCCCGATGTGCAAGGAGATCTTCGAGGGCATCGGCAAGCCGCAGGGCGGGGACGACGACAAGAAGTAGGCAGGCCGATTGGTCTATGCCACTGGTGCTCCGGCGGGGCAGGATGAGGTCATGGATCTCATCCCGGCCCCGCTGAGTGTCACCCGTCCCGAGACCGGCGAGTACGTGCTGGACGCCGGCACGACGCTGACCGCCGAACCAGGCCTGGAGGGCGTCGAGTCCTGGCTCCGCGCCGCTCTCAATGCCGCCACCGGCCTCCCGCTGCGCCCGGGCACGGGTGGTATCGGACTGTGCCTCGACGAGTCGCTGGCCCCGGAGGCGTACCGGCTCTCGGTCGGCTCCGGCGGCGCCCGGCTGGCAGCGGGCAGCCCGGCCGGTGCCTTCCTCGGCGCCCAGACGCTCCGTCAGCTGCTCGGCCCCGACGCCTACCGCCGCGCTCCGCTGCGCCGTACCGGCTGGGCGCTGCCGTACACCGAGATCGAGGACGCGCCCCGGTTCGGCTGGCGCGGGGTGCTGCTGGACGTCTCCCGGCACTTCCTGCCCAAGGCGGACGTGCTGCGCTTCCTGGACCTGATGGCCGCGCACAAGCTGAACGTGCTGCACCTGCACCTGACTGACGATCAGGGCTGGCGGATCGAGATCAAGCGCTACCCCCGGCTCACCGAGGTGGCCAGCTGGCGGGACCGCTCGATGGTCGGCTTCCGGGCCGCCGAGCGCCGCAACGACGAGCCGCACGGCGGCTTCTACACCCAGGACGACCTGCGCGAGATCGTCGCGTACGCGGACGCCAGGCACATCACCGTGGTCCCGGAGATCGACCTGCCGGGTCACTCGCAGGCCGCCATCACGGCCTACCCCGAGCTCGGCAACACCGATGTGGTGGACACCGCCGGGCTGTCGGTCTGGACGGACTGGGGGATCAGCGAGAACGTGCTGAACGTGTCCGAGCAGACCCTGCGGTTCTTCGAGGGGGTGCTCGAGGAGGTGCTCGAGATCTTCCCGTCCCGGTTCGTCCACCTCGGCGGTGACGAGTGCCGCAAGGAGCAGTGGAAGCTCAGCCAGGCCGCGCAGAACCGGATCAAGGAGCTGGGGCTGGCGGACGAGGACGGGCTGCAGAGCTGGTTCATCGGGCACTTCGACAGCTGGCTGGCCGACCGGGGCCGGCGGCTGATCGGCTGGGACGAGATCCTGGAGGGCGGTCTCGCGCCCGGTGCCGCGGTCTCGTCCTGGCGCGGCTACGAGGGCGGGGTGGCGGCCGCGAAGGCGGGCCACGACGTGGTGATGTGCCCTGAGCAGCACGTCTACCTGGACCACCGGCAGGCGGCCGGGGAGGACGAGCCGATCCCGGTCGGCTTCGTGCGCACGCTGGAGGACGTCTACCGGTTCGAGCCGGTCCCGGCCGAGCTGACGGCTCTGGACGACGGCGGGGCTGCGGCCGCCCGGGTGATCGGCACCCAGGCCAACCTGTGGACCGAGTTCATGAACGACGCCCGGGACGTCGACTACCGGGCCTTCCCCCGGCTGGCCGCGTTCGCCGAGGTGGCCTGGTCGGACCTGCCGCGGGAGCCGGCCGCCCGGGACTGGGCGGACTTCGAGCGCCGGATGACCACCCACTACGCCCGCCTGGACGCGCTCGGCGTGGAGTACCGGCCGGCCGCCGGGCCGCACCCCTGGCAGCGCCGCCCCGGGGTGCTGGGACGTCCGTCGGAGGGTCCCGGGAACTCCTGAACCCGGCCCGTACGTCAACAACAGGTGAAGATCCGATCTGGTCCGACCGGATCGGATCGTTTGCCGCCTGGATTCGTCCGGGATTCTCCCCGCCTGTCCGTCCCCCGGGAAATGATCACCAAGCTTTGTGTGCCAGAGTTGCCCAACCCGCCCCGATCGCCCGTACCCTACGGGCCAGGCCGCACCGCCGGGAGACGGCGGGCAGTTGATGAGCAAGTGGAGCACGGTGGATTCCTGGTGAACCGGACGATCATGCTGCCGGCCTCGCTCGACGAGGCCGTCGAGGCGCTCGCCGCCACTCCTGGCGCGGTGCCGGTGGCCGGTGCCACCGACCTGATGGAAGCGGTCAACGCGGGCCGCCTCCGCCCGGCCGCGCTGATCGGCCTCGGCCGGATCACCGAACTGCGCGGCTGGCGCTACGAGGACGGCGGCACCGCGGTCCTCGGCGCCGGGCTGACCCACGCCCGGATGGACCGCCCGGACTTCGCCGCGCTGATCCCGGCGCTGGCGGACGCCGCCCGGACCGCCGGGCCGCCGCAGATCCGCAACGTCGGCACGCTCGGCGGCAACATCGCCACCGCCGCACCCGCCGGGGACACCCTGCCGGTGCTCGCCGCGCTGGAGGCCACCGTCACGCTGGCCCGGGCCGGCGCCACCCGCGAGGTGCCGGTCAGTCACCTGCTCACCGGCCTGGACCCGGTCCGCCCGGGCGAGTTGCTCACCTGGGTGCGGGTCCCGCTGCTGCACGCCCCGCAGGTCTTCCTGAAGGCCACCGGTCGCAGCGGCCCGTCCCGCGCCACCGCCTCGGTCGCCCTGGTGCTGGACCCGGCCCGGCGGGCCGTCCGGTGCGCCGTCGGTGCCGTCGCCCCCGTACCGCTGCGCCCGCTGGAGGCCGAGTCCTGGGTGGCCGGCTGCATCGACTGGGACGCCCGCGGCGACCAGGCCGCCAGCGCCATCGACCCGGCCGCGGCCGCCGCGTTCGGCGACTACGTGGCCGCCGCCTGCGTGCCCGACGGCATGACGGAGAGCGGCCCCGGGGGGGCGCACGCGGCCGCGCTGAGGCTGCGGCGTACGGTATCCGTGCTGGCCCGCCGGGCACTGGGAAGGGCGCTGAAGTGACGGACGACCTCATGGGCGCCGACGTGCGTCCGACCGCCTCGTACACCCTGCGGGTCAACGGCTTCGAACGGCCGGTCAACGACGCGTGGATCGGCGAGAGCCTGCTCTACGTGCTGCGCGAGCGGCTCGGCCTGGCCGGTGCCAAGGACGGCTGCGAGCAGGGCGAGTGCGGGGCCTGCTCGGTGCAGGTGGACGGCCAGTTGGTGGCCGGCTGCCTGGTGCCCGCCGCGCTCGCCTCGGACAGCGAGATCGCCACCGTCGAGGGCCTGTCGGCCGGCGGCGCGGCCAGCGACGTGCAGCAGGCACTCGCCGACTCCGGTGCCGTGCAGTGCGGTTACTGCACTCCCGGGATGGCGATGGCGGTCCACGACCTGCTCCAGCGCAACCACCGGCCCAGCGAGGTGGAGGCCAGGCAGGCGCTCTGCGGCAACCTCTGTCGCTGCACCGGCTACCAGGGCGTGCTGGCCGCCGTACAGGCCGTCGCCGAGGCGCGTGGGGTGGTCGAGGAGCCCGCCGCCGAGCCGGCCGCCGCCCCGCCGGCCCCGCAGGTCCCGGTGCTGCCCACCCAGTCCGCCGCCGACCTGCCGCTGGCCGGTGAGCACCCGCTGTACGCCGACTCCGAGGTCTGGGTCGAGGCCGAGCCGCAGCCTGCGGCCCGCGAGTACGCGGCCACCACCCCCGTACTACGACCCGGCGCCGTACGACCCGGGCTTCGAAGCCCCGTACGAAACCGGCCGGCACGAGGCGACCCCGGCCCACGGCACCGCCGCGGACGGCCCGGTCGGCACCCCCGCGCACGGCACCCCGTACTACCCGACCCCTGCACACGGCACGCCCTTCGACGGGCCGGTCCACGGCGGTACGGCCCCCGGCGTGCAGCCGGGCTACGACGGCAACACCCCGCCCCACGGCATCCGGCTCCCCGAGGACGATCGCGCATGAGCTCGCCCACCGACCTCACCGCCCCGCTCGCGCCGTCGGCCTCGGCCGAGGAACTGCCGGACGGCGCCGAGCCGTTCGGCCTCGGCAGCTCCGCCCCGCGGACCGACGCGCTGCCCAAGGCGCTCGGCATCTACCCGTACGCCGCCGACCTGTGGGCCGAGGGGCTGCTCTGGGGCGCGGTGCTGCGCTCGCCTTACCCGTACGCCCGGATCGTCTCGATCGACACCAGCGCCGCGCTGGCGGTGCCCGGCGTGCACGCCGTGATCACCGCCGCCGACCTGCCGCCGGGCCCCGAGGGCACGCCGGACGTCGCCCCGGACGGCCGCGGTTCCGCCGACCGGCCGGTGCTGGCCTCCGGCGTGGTCCGCCACCACGGCGAGCCGGTCGCCGCCGTCGCCGCCGACCACCCGGACACCGCCCGGCTGGCCGCCGCCTCGATCGTGGTCGAGTACGAGCCGCTGGAGCCGGTCACCGACCCCGAGCAGTCCTTCAACGCCCCGCCGCTGCACCCCGACGGCAACCTGTTCCGCCACCTGCCGCTGCGCAGCGGCGACCCGGAGGCGGTCGGCGAGGTGATCGTCGAGGGCCTGTACCAGGTCGGCCGGCAGGACCCGGCGCCGATCGGCGCCGAGGCCGGACTGGCCGTCCCGCGCCCCGACGGCGGCGTCGAACTGCACCTCTCCTCCACCGACCCGCACGGCGACCGGGACCGCACCGCGGCCGGTCTCGGCCTGGACCCGGACCGGGTCCGCCTGGTGGTCACCGGCGTGCCCGGCGCCACCGCCGACCGCGAGGACCGTTCGTTCCAGGTCACCCTGGCGCTGCTCGCGCTGCGCACCGGCCGCCCGGTGAAGATGACCCTCACCCGCGAGGAGTCCTTCCAGACCCACACCAGCCGGCACCCCGCGCTGCTGCGCTACCGCCACCACGCCGACGCCGAGGGCCGGTTGGTCAAGGTCGAGGCGCAGATCCTGCTGGACGGCGGGGCCTACGCCGAGGTCTCGGCCGAGGCGCTGGCCGCCGCCGCGGCCTTCTCGGTCGGCCCCTACGTCTGCCCGAACGTCTTCGTCGACGCCTGGGCGGTGCGCACCAACAACCCGCCAGCCGGACGGATGCGGGGCGAGGGCGCACTGCAGACCTGTTTCGCGTACGAGTCCCAACTCGACCAGCTGGCCGTCCAGTTGGGGCTCGACCCGTTGGAGATCCGACGCCGCAACGCGCTCGCCACCGGTGACCTGATGCCGACCGGACAGGCCGTCACCTGCCCCGCCCCGGTCGCCGCACTGCTCGACGCGGTCTCCACCGCACCGCTGCCACCACTCCCGCTGGACGACCCGGACAGCGAGTGGCTGCTGCCTGGCGGCCCGGGCGGCGCCGGTGATCCGGCCGCCGTCCGCCGCGGGATCGGCTACGCGGTCGGCATGGTGCACATGCTCGGCGCGGAGGGCGAGGACGAGGTCTCCACCGCCACCGTCCGGGTCAGCGGCGACCACGCCACCGTGATCTGCGCGGCGGTCGACTCGGGGCAGGGCTTCGCCACCCTGGCCCGGCAGATCGTGCAGTCCGTGCTGGGTGTCTCCGAGGTCTACATCGCCCCCGCCGACAGCGACCAGTCCTCGGCCGGACCGTCCGCTCGGGGTCGGCACACCTGGGTCTCCGGCGGAGCGGTGGAGCGGGCCGCACTGATGGTCCGGCACCAGCTGCTGCAGCCGATCGCGGCCAACTTCGGGATGTCCGTCGAGCTGCTCTCGATCGCCGACGGCAAGATCACCTCGTACGACGGCGTGCTCGGCATGCCGGTCACCGAGGCACTGGAGGGCAAGGAGCTCTGGGCCACCGCCCAGTGCCGGCCGCACCCCACCGAGCCGCTGGACGAGGCCGGGCAGGGCGACGCCTTTGTCTCGATCGCGTTCTGCGCGATGCGGGCGGTGGTCGACGTCGACATCGAGCTCGGCGCCGTCCGGGTGGTCGAGATGACGGTCGCCCAGGACGTCGGGCGGGCTCTGAACCCCCGTCAGATCGAGGACCGGATCGAGGCGGCAGTCGCCCAGGGCGTCGGTCTCGCCCTGCTGGAGGACCTCCGCACCGAGGGCGGCCGCCTGGTCAACCCCTCGCTCACCGGCTACCGGCTCCCCACCGCCCTGGACGCCCCCGAGGTCCGGATCGCCGCCCTGATCGAGGACCGCGACGTGGTCGCGACCTTCGGCGCCAAGGCGGTCAGCGCCGTCCCGGCCGTGGTGGCCCCGGCCGCCGTGGCCGCCGCCGTCCGGGCCGCCACGGGGCTGGCGGTCGGGCGGCTGCCGATCCTGCCCGAGGACGCGACGGTCGGCTGACGTCTTGCTGACGTCCGGCCGGTGGGCGGCTGACGGACCGTCGGACCGTCTGGTTAGGGTGTTCCCCGGTAAAGCTGATTTTTGAGCGGGGAACGGGCGGGGGTCCGAGTGCAGGACATGAACATCACCACCAGCGGGGTACGCAGGGCGGGCGACAGCATGGGGGAGCTGAGCGGCCAGACCAAGAGCCGGCTCTCCGGTGCGCTGGACAGCAGTGAGACCGCGGGTTCGCTGGACGCGGGCTGGTCCTCCGCGGCGACCCTGCGGGAGTGCGCCGGGGACTGGGAGCGCCACATGGTGGTGCTGGCCGACCGGATGCAGCAGCTCTCCGAGCAGCTGCACAGCTCGGCCAACTCGTACGACGCGGCCGACGCCGAGGCGGACGCCCGGATGCGGGCGGCGATGACCGACCTCGGGCGGGTGTGAGCGCCGTGATCACCTTCGCCGATCTGAAGAACGCCCACCCGACGCAGTGGCAGACCGCCGCCGAGGACTGGCTCTCGCTCTCCAAGCACGCGTTGCAGGCCGCCGATGACGTCCGGGGCCAGGGCAGCCGCCCGCTGGCGGAGAACTGGACCGACGCGGTCGGGCAGCAGGCCGCCGCCGACCTGAAGGACATCGCCGACCGGCTGGAGGCCGGCGCGGACATCATGCGCGGCATCACCATGGTGCTGGACGGGCTCGCCTCGTCCATGGAGTACGCCCAGCGCACCCTGCAGCACGCCCTCGAACTCGCCGAGGCCTACCAGATCACGGTGGACGAGAACGGCAACACCTCCACCCAGGGCGAGGGCGTCACCAGCGAGAAGCTCAACAACCTCAACGACGTCTCCGACCTCATCAAGGAGGCGCTGCGCCAGGCCCGCGAGGCCGACGCGCTCGCCGAGCCCGAACTGCGCACCCTGATGGGCAAGACGTACGAGTCGGACCCGTCCAAGGCGCTGGACGAGGCGCAGACCGCCGCCTCGCACACCCAGATGAACATCCTCTCCAGCAGCATCCCCGACGGCACCGACCAGCAGGTGGTCCGGGACTGGTGGGCCGGTCTGACGGTGCAGGAGCAGCGCGAACTGATGCGGGCCGAGCCCGTGAAGCTCGCCAACCTGGACGGCATCCCGGAGGACGTCAAGCTCGACCTGCACGGCCGGGACGGCAAGTACGACCGGGTCAAGCAGGTGCAGTGGGCGCTGGATCACTGGGACGATCAGTCGATCGACAAGCTGGACAACAACTGCACCAACTTCGCCTCGGAGTCGCTGCGGCAGGGCGGCGTCAAGGAGAAGCCGGACAGCGGCTGGGGCCCCGGCTGGTCGGACGACAGCTGGGGACGCGACGACGACGCCGACTCCGGCTGGTACGACGAGCGGATGGACTACTCGAAGAGCTGGGGCGCCGCCGAGAACCTGCAGAACTTCATGCTGGAGAACGGCGGTTACGAGGTCCCGGCCTCCCAGGCGATGCCCGGCGACCTGATCTTCTACGAGCAGTCCGGCGACAACGAGCACATCGAGAAGGGCAACACCCACCACGCCGCCGTGGTCACCGCCGTCACCCCCGACGGCGACGTCAAGTACACCCAGCACACCACCTCCCGACAGAACGTCAGCCTGGACGGGCGGGTTCACGCCACCGAGAAGGCCGAGGGCGAACAGAAGGTCCGCATCGTGCGCGTCTCCCCGAGTTGGTACTGATGACGACGCGTCTTTCCGGTCTCCTCGGTGTGCTGGCGGCCGTGCTGGGTGGCGCGGCCGCGTGGTGGTTCAGCGTCGCGTACGAGGAGCGGCACCGTGCGGTGCTGGCCAGCTGTCTGGACCTGCCGGCCAACACCGGTATGCGGGTGGGGGCTTGGGGTGTGCTCGGCTTCGGGCTGCTGGCGGTGCTGGTGCCGTTGGGGCTGCGCCTGCTGGGACGGGTGCGGCTGGGGGTCCTGGCGGTCCTCGCGATGGTGGCCGGTGTGGCGCTGGTGGGTACGGGCGTCTTCCTGGTCGCCGACACGCTCGACCTGGGGACGGGGCGGCGGCTGTGCTCCGGCGCTGCGCCGCTGAGCTTTGACGCCCGCGCACATCAGAATTCGGAATGAGGTCTCACGACATGCGCACTCGACGACTCGTCGGCACAGTGGCGTTGGCGGTGCTCCCGCTCACGCTCGTCTCCTGTTCAGCCATCAGTGCCGTGACTGGTGACTCCGGCAGTACGGTCAACCTGCCGGTGGAGTCCGAGACCCCGGACACGGGCGCGGCCGCCGGGCCGGTGACCGTGCAGAAGAAGACGCAGACGATTGACGTCTGCACGGTGTTCACCGCCGCGGACATCAACAAGGCCACCAACGACGAGATGGAGGGCATCATCGACCCCGGCAACTACTGCGTCGTCTCCACGAAGCAGTCGATGCTGGCGATCTCGGTGATGGCCGAGCGTTACGACCCTCATCCGGATGGCACCAAGCTTCGGTTCGGTGGCAACCAGGCTTCGCAGAAGCTGACCAAGGCGAGCGGCAAAAGGCTTGATGAGTGCGACATCGTCGTGCAGCTCAACAGCATCAACGAGTTCGGCGACAACGCGCTGAACGTCAACATCGCGAACTACGACAAGGAGTCGCAGCCCGATGTCTGCGGAGTCGCTCGGAAGATCACGCAGATGATCTTCGACAAGATCCCGACGGTGAAGTGACGAATCGAGCCAAGGCGGCTGTGCGGAACACGTGCAGAGGCGTGGGGTCCTGCCCATGTCAGCCGGTCGGGAGATACGATCGGACGGTGCGTGCCTCCAAGGCGCGGACCACGGTCTCCAATTGACGGGGTAACGGGGTAGGGATGACGCTCACCAGGACCATGCGCGCACTGGGTGCCACGACGTTGGCCGCCGGTCTGCTGCTGACCACTGCGCCGTTGGCCTCGGCGGACCAGGTCCGGGATGGGCAGTGGGCCATCCAGACGCTGGAGCTGGCGAAGGCCTGGTCGGTGAGCAAGGGCACCGGCGTCACTG
Source organism: Kitasatospora sp. Root107 (assembly GCF_001424875.1). Taxonomy (GTDB): domain Bacteria; phylum Actinomycetota; class Actinomycetes; order Streptomycetales; family Streptomycetaceae; genus Kitasatospora. The sequence goes on from NZ_LMCT01000045.1 coordinate 63,896, forward strand.
TCGCGGTCATCGACTCAGGGATTGATGTCACCCACCCCGATCTGGCAGGGCAGACACTTCCGGGCTTCGACCCCGGTGGTCAGGGGCGGGAGAAGAGTTCGACCGCCGATCACGGCACCGCGATGGCTGCCATCATCGCGGGGAAGGGCCACGGGAACGGCGAGGGTGCAATCGGAGTGGCACCGGGGGCAAAGATCCTGCCGATCTTCAAGTCCTCCGCCGACAACTCGGACGCGATCCCTGAGGGCATCCGCTGGGCGGTCGACCACGACGCCAAGGTCATCAACATCTCCCAGGGCTCACGGAGTGCGGCGGACAAGGAGGTTGCCGAGGCCGTTGCCTACGCACTCTCGAAAGACGTCCTGATCGTGGCTGGTACGGGGAATGACGGACAGACCCCGATCAGCAGCCCGGCCAACACGCCGGGCGTTCTGGCCGTGGGTGCCGTCGACAAGGGCGGGAAGGTCTGGGCGAAGTCCAACTACGGTCCAGGGGTACTGCTGACCGCGCCGGGAGTGGAAGTCGTCTCTGCCGGGGTCTGTAGCGGGAGCCGGTACTGCATGGCCAACGGGACTTCGGCCGCCACAGCCCATGTATCCGGTGCTGCCGCGTTGCTGCGGGCCAAGTACCCCAACCTATCGGCAGGTCAGATCGCCAACCGGCTGGTCAAGTCGGCGCAGGCACCGGCCTCGGGAGGCGGAAAGCTCCCGGATGAGCGCTACGGCTACGGCATCATCCGCCCGTACGAGGCGCTCACCCAGGACATCCCGGCGGGCCCGGCCCAGGGGCCGCTGGCCAAAACCGCCGCGTCGGACGGTTCGAGTAGTGCGCCCAGCGCTGCTGTTCCGGCACCGGGTGGGGCCGCGTCCGGGGGATCAGCCGCTGAGGAGGTCGAGTCGGATGGATTCTCCTTCGTGGGCAAGGGTCTTGCCATCGCGGGCGGCATCCTACTGGTCCTTGTGCTGCTCTTCATCGGTGTGATCGTGTTGATCGTGCGAGCCGCGAAGCGCCGTCGGGCCGCTGCCTCGGTCCCGCCGGGACCGGCTCCGTACGGATACCCGCAGGCCCAGCCGCCGTACCCGAACCAGCCGTACGGCAGCCAGCCTCCGCCGCCGGGTCAGCCCCCGTACGGCAACCAGCCGCCGCAGCAGCCGCCGTACCCGAATCCTTACGGTTCCGGTCAGAACCAGTGACGCTGAGGGTGTGTCAGCACCCTCTGCTTAAGCGATACGATCGAACGCCTTGACCGGATGACAGCAACCGGTCGGACGAGGCGACTTCAGCACCCGCCAGAGCCAGACGGGGAAGCATCGACACTCCAGGGGGAGGAGCCGAATGTCGGACGGATACCAGGTCAACACCGACGAACTGGAGGCGGTAGTCAGACGACTGCGCGCCCTCCAGCAGAACCTCGGTCAGACCGCGAACAGCAGCAAGTACAACACCGTGGTCGGACCGAACGACTTCGGGGGCAGCGGTTTCAAGGAAGCGGAGACGCTCCGCTCCGCGCACGGGAACATGCAGACCTTCCTCAGCACCACCATCGCCAACCTGAACCAGCTGATCAACGACTTCGGTGACAAGACCCATCAGGTCAACCAGAACTACCGGGGCGTCGACGAAGACCAGAAGTCCGCCATGGACTCCCAGCGGAAGGGGAACTGACATGGCGAGGTCCTACTTCGAGGGTCAATCCCTGATCCCGCTCCAGCGGATGTTGAACGTGTCCAACCCTGGTCGGCTGAAGGAGGTGGCCGACCACTGGAAGAACGTCGACGCCGAACTACGGGCCGCTGCAGAGGACTTGCAGAAGGCGGTCGAGCACGCCACGCAGACCTGGCAGGGCACTGCCTCGCAGAGTTTCGTCACTGCGGCCACTCGCATCCAGACCAGCATGACCAACACGGCCTCGTATGCGGTACGGACCTCCACTGCCATGAACTACGCCGGGCAGGCGCTGGAGCAGAGCAAGGGGGTCATGGAGGACATCGATGTCCCCAGCCGGTTCGAGAGTGGCGTGAAGTTGGTCGGCGACCTCGGACAGCGCTCCGACGCGCAGTTCAAGGCGGACCTGGCAGGCGGCATGGATCGGGCCACTGCTGTCAACAAGAACTATGACGAACTGTCGGCCACCGAGATCGCTCATCAGCGGGCGATCGTGGTGATGGAGCACCTGGCGCCGCAGTACGACTCGGCAGTCGAGTTCCTGGGGAAGCCGCCGATTGACGACATCAGTGACCCCAGCAAGCCCTACCCGCCGACTCCGGTCGAGCCGCCGCCGGTTACGCCGCCCAAGCCGCAGCCGAAGATCGCGCCGCCGGTCGGCCCGTCCGGCCCCGACAACAGCGACCCCAAGTCGCCGACGCCCCCCAAGCACCTGCCCGGCCCGGGCGACGACGGCAGGCCCGTCGTGCCGCCGACGCCGTGGACTCCGCCGGTGCCCGGTGGGACCGGGGAGGGCAAGCTGCCGGGCTGGGTGCCCGGTACCGGGATCGATGGTGGGGTGCATGTGCCGACGCCGGGGACGACGTTGCCCCGGCCCGGGATTGATCTTCCGGGTGGTGGCGGCATCGGGACCGGTGGCGGCGGCGGTGGTGGCGGTGGCGGCATCGGCGGGGGCTTCCCCGGTGGTGTCGGCGGGCTGCCTGGCGGTGGCGGTCGTGGTGGCGGTATCGGGACCGGCGGTGGCCGTGGCGGCGGTCTGGCCGGTGGCGGTGCGGGTTCCGGTGCGGGTGGCCGGGCCGGTGGCGCGGGTGCCGGGGCCGGTGCTGGTGCGGCTGGCGGCGCTGCGGGTCAGGGCCGTGGTGGTACGCCCGGTATGGGTGGAATGCCCGGTGGTGGTGCGGCCGGCGGCGGCAAGGCCGGTGGCGGTAAGCCGAGCCTGGTCCGGCGTGAGGGCGGTGCGGTCGGCGGTGCGAAGGCGGGCGGCGCGAGCGGCCGGGCCTTCACCCAGGGCGGTTCCGGTCTCGGCCAGGGTGGCCAGGCCCGTGGTGGTGCGCCGGGTGCGGGCGGTATGCCCGGGGCCGGTGCCGGCGGGAAGAAGAAGGACAAGAACGGCAACCGTCCCGACTACCTGGTCGAGGACGAGGACACCTGGCGTTCCGGCGGCAAGGCCAACCCGCCGGTGATCGAGTAGCGGGTGGTCCGGTCGGACTGACGGCCCGGCCACGGGGGAGACCCCGTGGCCGGGCCGTTCGCTTTGTGGGGGCGGGGACAGGGCCGAGAGAATGCCGAAAAAGAATGCGCCGAATTCCCCCCGCGCAGGGGAATTCGACGCATCCGGCAAAGAGGCCATGACGGGAATCGAACCCGTGTAAACCGCTTTGCAGGCGGTTCCCTAAACCACTCGGGCACACGGCCGTGAAGGTGGAACAGAAGGTGAGGCAGAAGGTGTGACGTCAGGTCAGGGACCGCCGTCGGCAAGGGAGGAGAACGTCAGCGACAGGACCGACAACACGAAGCGGCACAGGTGAGGGGCATCGAGATCGCCACCGTCTCCCTGCTCATGGCCTGCTCCTGTCGTCGTGGCCCGGATCGACCGGGCGCGCTGTTCGTGAATTCATAGTGCCCGAATGCGCGGGCCCGCGTCAATATCCGTATATGAATTCCGTGTGTCGGCCGTGCTAGCCTCGATGGCAGGCGAGTTGATCGCCCCGGACGAGCGCGTCGTACCCGGTCTGACAAGACGGCGCAGTAGTGAACTGACACCTACTGCGAGGGAGTGCTCGTCATGGCCTGGGTTGTTCTGATCATCGCCGGTGTGCTGGAGACGGTGTGGGCGGTTGCCCTGGAGGCGTCCAAGGGGTTCTCGCGGCTGGTGCCGAGCGTGGTGTTCGGGGTCGCGCTGGTGCTCAGCATGGGCGGGCTGGCGTACGCGATGAAGTCGATCCCGCTCGGCACGGGGTACGCGATCTGGGTCGGGATCGGTGCGATCGGTACGGCGCTATATGGCATGGCAGTCATGGGGGACGCGGTGACGGCGGCCCGGATCACCTGTCTGGTGCTGATCCTCGGCGGAGTGGTCGGGCTCAAGGTTCTGCACTGACCCAACAGGGGCGGTCCTAGGTCCAGGGGCTGAGCGGGCCTGGGTCGCAGGTCAGGAGTAAAAGGCGGCCACGGCACTTACGATGGCACTCATGACCACAGCCTCCCCCACCTCGGTCGACGCCGTCAGCCCGGAAGACCCGCTCCCGGAAGAGGAGAGCGGCGGCGTGCTGAGCGGCCCGTACCGCGCGCTCACCCTCGGGATCGTCTCGGTCGTCCTGCTGCTCGCCTTCGAGGCGACGGCGGTGAACACCGCGATGCCGGAGGCGGCCAGGCAGCTGCACGGGCTCGGGCTGTACGCCTTCGCCTTCTCGGGGTACTTCACCACGACGCTGTTCGCGCTGGTGGTCTCGGGGCAGTGGTCGGACCGGCGGGGGCCGATGGGGCCGCTGTTCACCGGGATCGCCGTGTTCGGGGTGGGCCTGGTGGTGGCCGGTGCGGCGGCGAACATGTGGATGTTCGTGGCGGGCCGGGCGGTGCAGGGGCTCGGGGGCGGGCTGGTGATCGTGGCGTTGTACGTGGTGGTCGGGCGGGCCTTTCCGGAGCGGCTGCGGCCGGCCGTGTTCGCGGCCTTCTCGGCGGCCTGGGTGCTGCCCTCGATCCTCGGGCCGCTGATCTCGGGTGCGGTGACCCAGCACCTGGGCTGGCGCTGGGTGTTCCTGGCGGTGCCGGTGCTGATCCTGCTGCCGCTGGCGGTGATGGGCCCGGCCCTGCGGCGGGCCGAGCGGGCCCAGCCGCAGCAGCAGGGCGCGGAGTTCGACCTGCGGCGGACCGGTCTTGCGGCGATGGCCGCGGTCGGTGCGGCGCTGTTGCAGTACGCGGGACAGCGCCGCGACCTGCTGGGGCTGATCCCGGCGGTGGCGGGGGTGGCGCTGCTGGCGCCGGCCGTGCTGCGGCTGCTGCCGGCCGGGGCGCTGCGGGCGGCCAGGGGGCTCCCGACGGTGATCGTGCTGCGTGGGGTGGCGGCGGGGGCGTTCTTCACGGCCGAGCTGTTCATCCCGCTGATGATGGTCACTCAGCGGCACCTGTCGCTGACCATGGCGGGGCTGACCCTGACCAGTGGCGGGCTGTCCTGGGCGCTGGGCTCCTGGCTGCAGGGGCGGCCGGCGGCGGACCGGCACCGAGAGGCGCTGATCCGGCTGGGATTCGTGCTGACGGCGGTGTCGATCGCGGGGGCGGCGCTGGTGCTGATACCGGCGGTGCCGGTCTGGGTGACGGCGGTGGCCTGGGCGGTCGGCGGGGTCGGGATGGGGCTGGCGGTGGCCAGTATCAGCGTGCTGATGATGAAGCTCTCGGCGCCGGAGGAGGCGGGGGTCAACTCGGCCTCGCTCCAGCTCAGTGACGCGCTCGGGAACGTGGCGCTGGCCGGTCTGGCGGGCGTGCTGTTCGCCGCGCTCGGCGGCGGCTCCCTGACGGTGGCGGACTCGGCGGCGGGCGCGGCAGGCGCGGCGGATGCGGCGGGAGTGCCGGTCGCGCCGTTCGCGGTGATCTTCGCGGTGATGACGGGTGTGGCCCTGCTGGGTGCCGCCCTCACCAGCCGGGTGAAGACGGTCTGACGCACCGACAGCGCGGCCGGACCGGACAGGGCCGCGCTGTCGACGGGAGGTGGGCGGTGGGTCAGCCCGCCGCCGGGCTCACGGCCGCCGCCGGGGTGCCGAGGAAGGTCTCCCAGCCGCCGGTCGGTGCCTGGCCCGGGTTGAGGGTCTGCAGCTTGCGGAGCACCGCCGGGTCCTGCACCTCCAGCCACTCGACCAGCTGACGGAACGACACCAGCCGGACCTCGGGCTTGCCCGCGATGGTCTTGATGGTCTGCTCGACGGCGTCCATGTAGATGCCGCCGTTCCACTGCTCGAAGTGGTTGCCGATGTAGAGCGGTGCCCGGTTGGAGTTGTACGCCCGCTCGAAGCCGGCCAGGTACGACCCGGCGGCCTGGGTGCGCCAGGCGTCGTACGAACCCGCGCTGCCCTTGGTGTTGTTGCCGGACTGGTTGTACATGATGTTGTAGTCCATCGAGAGCACCTGGAAGCTGTGCCCGGGGAACGGGACGGACTGCAGCGGCATGTCCCAGAGCGCCCCGCCCTGGAACTTCTGCGGCCAGACCTGGGTGCCGCCGGGGCCGCTGCTGTCGTACTTCCAGTTCCGCTTGACCGCGGTCGGCAGCAGGCCGCGCTGGCCTTCCAGGCAGGGGGTGCGGCCGCCGATCAGCTCCTTGCGGTAGTCGAAGGGCAGTGCGGGCAGGTCGGTGAAGCCGGTGTTGGTCTTCCAGCTCATCACGAAGGACATCGCCTGCTCGATCTCGCTGTCCCACTCCTCGGGCGACCACCGGCCGCCGCCGTTGGCGCCGCAGAAGTGGCCGTTGAAGTGGGTGCCGATCTCGTGGCCCTCCAGCCAGGAGGCGCCGATCTGCTCGATGGTGTCGTGGATGTGCTGGTCCGTCAGGTAGCCGATGTCGCTCGCGCCGACCCGGTGCTGCGGCGGGTGGTAGAGGTCCTTCTTGGCCTCCGGCAGGGTGTAGATGCCGGACAGGAAGAAGGTCATCGAGGCGTTGTTGTCCTTGGCCAGCTGCCGGAACCGGGTGAACAGGCGGTTGTCCAGCTCGCCCGCGCCGTCCCAGGAGAAGACCACGAACTGCGGCGGCCGCTCGCCGGGCTTGAGCTGCTCGGGCGTGGGCTGGTGGGGCTGCGGGCCGGTGTCCGAGGTGGAGCCGTCACCGATCACGATGGCCGGGGGCTTGGCCGGGACGCTGGCGTGGGCTCCCGGGCTGCCGACGGCGGGCGGGGCGGCGGCGGCCTGCTCGCCGTCGCTGCCGGTCGAACTGGCGCAGCCGGCCGCCAGTGTGGCGGCGGTGGCGGCCCCGGCGGCCAGCAGTGTGCGGCGGGAGAGTGCGTCCATGGTCACGTCCGTTCCTGGAGGCCGTGCGGGGTGACTTGAGCCGAGGCCCTCGGGAGTCGGCCGATGAATAGTCCGATAAGTGCACGGATGTGGCTAATGGGCCACAGCCTGCCACGGCGGGCGCCGTCCGCCGGGTAAGGCGGGGCGGTGGCGGGGGTGATCCTCAGGGCGCGAGGACGACGCTCGCCCGTTCGGAGTACCCGGCTGGCGACCGTCCCTGACCCGGCGTCAGATGGGAGCCCGGGACTCACGGAGGCAGATCCGTCCATGTGGCAGTCGGTGCTCGATGCCTACCACGAGCGGATCGTCGACACCGGTCGGCAGCCGCTCTTCCTGCTGCTGCTCGGACTGATCGGCTCCTTCCTGTTCATCCGGTTCAGTGTCCGGATGATCCGCCGCGGCACCTCCTGGTGGCCGGGCAACGTGACGCCCGGCGGCCTGCACATCCATCACGTGGTGTTCGGCCAGGGGCTGATGGTGATCTGCGGCGTCGGCGCCGTCGCGGTCCGGGGCGACGGCGGGGCGCTGCGCGAGGTGCTGGCGATCGGGTTCGGGATCGGCTGCGGACTGGTGCTGGACGAGTTCGCGCTGGTGCTGCACCTGGAGGACGTGTACTGGAGCGAACAGGGCCGGACCTCGGTGGACGCGGTGATCCTGACCGTCTCGCTGATCGGGCTGCTGCTGATCGGCGAGGTGCCGCTGGGCGGCTTCGTCGGCGGGGTGACCGGCAGTCAGCTGCTGGGTGCAGGCCTGCTGCTGGTGCCGGTGCTGGTCTGTCTGCTCAAGGGCAAGCTCTGGACCGGGCTGCTGGGCGTGATGCTGGCGCCGCTGGCGGTCGTCGGGATGCTCCGGCTGGCCAGGCCGCGCAGCCCGTGGGCCCGCTGGCGCTACCACGCCCGGCCCCGGCGGCTGGCCAGGGCGGAACGCCGGGAGGAGCGGATCCACCGGCGGCTGGTGGCGGCGAAGACCTCGGTGTACGACGTGCTGGCCGGTGCCCCCGACCCGAGCCCGCACCCGGAGCCGGTGCCTGAGCCCCCGTCACCCCGGCCGGTGGAGGCCCCGCCGGTGGCGCTGCCGCGCTGGCGCGGCCGGTGCGCCACCGGGGCCGAGTGGTACCTGCGGGTCGCGGCGGCGCTCAACCTGCTGGCCGGGCTGATCGCGCCGTTCCGCGATCAGGTGCACCGGGCCAACAGCGGTGAGTTCTTCACCCCGGTGCTGATGACCGCGGGCTTCACCGCGGCGCTGTTCGCCGCGCTGCTCGCGGTGATGCTGCGCCGCCGCAAGCGGGCCGCCTGGGTGGTGGCCACCACGGTGGTGGCGCTGTACGCGGTGCTGTTCTCGGTCGCTCTCGCGGCGCTGCCGGAGGACCGCGTGCACCCCTTCAACTGGGTCTCGGCCGGGCTGACCCTGGCCGTGCTGGTGGCCCTGCTGCTCGGCCGCCCGGCCTTCCGGGCCCGGGGCGAGCCGGGCAACCTGCCGCTCGCGCTGGCCTTCCTGGTCTGCGGCGGCGGGCTGCTCACCGCCCTGGGCGCCGTCCTGCTCCGGGTGGCCGACCAGGGCAGTTCACCGGGCTGGGGCGAGAGCGCGACCTACGTGGCGCTCCGGCTGGTCACCCTCTCCGGCATCGGCGAGTACGCCGATCTGGCGGTGCCCGGCTGGTTCGACCTGCTGCTGAACGTGCTGGGTGCGGCGCTGCTGCTGGTCACCGTCCGGCTGCTGTTCCGCTCCCCGCGCGGGCTGGTCAGGCTGGAGCCCGAGGACGAGGAGCGGTTGCGCGCGCTGCTGGCCCGGCACGGCGAGCGGGACTCGCTCGGCTATCTGGCGCTCCGTCGGGACCGGGCGGTCTGCTGGTCGCCGTCGGGCAAGGCGGCGGTGCTGCACCGGGTGGTCAACGGCGTCACCTTCGCCACCGGCGATCCGATCGGCGACCCGGAGGCCTGGCCGCAGGCGATCGAGGTCTGGCGGCAGCAGGCCAGGCAGTACGCCTGGATCCCGGCGGTGCTGGGCGCGGGGGAGCGGGCCGGGACGGCGTACCAGCGGTCGGGGCTGCGGGCGCTGGAGTTCGGCGACGAGGCGGTGGTCGAGGCGGTGGGCTTCGAGCCGTCGGCGGAGCTGCGAGAGGTCTGGGAGCGGGTCACCGCGGCCGGGTACCGGGTGCTGCTGCGCCGTCACCGGGACGTCCCGGCGGCCGAGTCGGCCGAGCTGGTCCGGCTCGCCGACGCCTGGCGGCACGGGCGGGGCGATCGCGGCCTCACCATGACGCTGGGACGGCTCGGCGACCCGGCGGACGGCGACTGCCTGCTGGCCGAGTGCCGGGACGAGTACGGCCGGGTCTGCGCGCTGGTCAACCTGGTGCCGTGGGGCGGCGACGGCCTGACCCTCGACCTGGTCCGCCGGGACCGCGAGTCCGACGACGGGCTGGTCGACTTCCTGCTCACCGAACTGCTGTTGCGGGCCGGGGAGTTCGGGGTGGTCAGGGTCTCACTGAACTTCGCGATGTTCCGCCACGTCTTCGAGCGCGGCGCACGGGTCGGCGCCGGGCCCGTCCTCCGGCTGGCCAGGGCGGTGCTGAACTCGCTGGCCCGCTGGTGGCGGCTGGAGGAGCGCTACCGGGCGAACGCCAGGTACGGCCCGCACTGGGTGCCGAGGTTCCTGCTGTACGAGAAGTCCGCCGAGCTGCCCGCGATCGTGCTGGCCGGCGTGAGCACCCAGGGGCTGCTGTCCAGGCGCCGACTGCCGGGCGGTGCGGTCACTCGTTCGGGGCAGGTCATGGCCGGCGTCGGTGCTGACCCATCGTCAGGGCGTTGACCTGCGGTCATGTTCCTTGCAGCGGTCGCCGCGAGGGCGCGGTCGCCGCGCGGTGCGGCGCCGGCGGCGGTTGACTGGCACGGATCAGGGTCGGACGGACGAGGGGAGTCGGGAGTGACCGGGCAGGTCTCCAGGAGCCCGTGGCCGGGCTCGCTCGCTGCGGGTGGTGCCCTGCTGGTCGGGGCCTGGCTGCTGGCAGGCGGCGGGCACGGCGGCCCGCTCGGTCCGGACGGCAGCCAGGCGATGGACGACGCCACCACGGCGGCCCTGCTGGTGCCGCCCAGGCCGTACGCGGTGCCGACCCGGATCAGGATCCCGGCGCTCGGGGTGGACGCCCCGGTGGCCGCGCTCGGGCTGGATGTCGGCGGCCGGCTGGAGACTCCGGCGGAGCACGACCGCAACCTCACGGGCTGGTACCGGGACGGTGTCACCCCGGGCCAGCGCGGTACCGCGATCATGGCCGGGCACGTCGACATCGCGTCCGGGCCCGCGGTCTTCTACGGTCTCGGCACCCTGCACAAGGGCGACCAGGTGGAGGTGGACGGCGCAGACAAGGGCACCGGGTACTTCACCGTGGACGGCGTGGAGAGCTTCGCCAAGACGGACTTCCCCGACACCCGGGTGTACGGCCAGCGGGCCGACTCCCAGCTGCGGCTGATCACCTGCGGCGGCGGGTTCTCGGCGGCGCACGGCTGGGACGCCAACGTGGTGGTCTTCGCCCACCTGGTGCGGAGCGTCACCTGATGGGCCGTCACGCCGAGCTGGCCGGTTGGAACCCGCTGGACTGGTCGCTGACCACCGGGGTGATCCCGTACCTGGTGCTGGCGGTCGGCTGGGCCGCGCTGCTCGTGCTGGCGTACTCCAGGAGCCGGCACTGGTGGAGCAGGCGGCTGGTGTGCGCCGTGGTGCTGGCCGCCGCGCTCACCGTGCTGCTGCGGTTCGTGGTGGACGACTGGTGGGTGCCGTTCCCCGACGGACTGCCCAGGCCGACCCTGTTCTGGATCGGGATGGCGGTGCTCGGGCTCTGCCTGGCCGCGCTGCGGATGCCGCCGCTGCCCTGGCGCGGGCGAGGGGTGGCGGTGCTGGGGGCCGCGCTGGTGGTGCTGATGGCCTCCTCGCAGATCAACCGACAGTTCGACGAGTACCCCACCCTGCGGGTGATGCTGGAGCCGTGGCTCGGCAAGACCGACGCGCTGACCACCGGTCAGGTCACGCCGTTGCACGTACCGGAGGGCAAGACGCTCGCCGAGGTCTGGCACGCCCCCGCCGGGCTGCCCGCCAAGGGCACCGTTTCGACCACCCCGATCCCCGGCGTCAAGTCCGGCTTCAGCACCCCGGACGCGTACGTCTACCTGCCGCCCGCCTACCAGGCGAACCCCCGGCCGCTGCTGCCGGTACTGGTGCTGCTGACCGGCCAGCCCGGCACCCCGGCGCAGTGGGTCGGCACCGGAGAGATGCCGCAGCAGATGGACGCCTTCGCCGCCGCGCACCAGGGCCTGGCCCCGATCGTGGTGGCGATCGGCCAGAACGGCTCGGAGTGGGGCAACTCGCTCTGCATGAACTCGAAGATCGCCCAGGCCCAGACCTATCTGGCCCAGGACGTGCCGGACTGGGCGCACACCCATCTGCAGACCGCCACCGGCCGGAAGTCCACCGCGATCGGCGGGCTGTCCCAGGGCGGCACCTGTTCACTGCAGCTGGCCGTGAACGCCCCGGAGGTCTACGGCATCTTCCTGGACATCTCCGGACAGGACGAGCCCACCCTGGGTACCCGTCAGGAGACCGTGCAGCAGGCGTTCGGCGGGGACGAGGCGGCCTTCGACGCGGTCGACCCGTTGCACGTGATGGCCCGGAAGAGGTTCCCCGACACCGCTGCGGCCTTCGTGGTCGGCGCCGGTGACGGCGAGTTCGGGCCGCAGCAGCAGAAGGTCTACCAGGCCGCGCTGGCGGCCGGGATGCAGGCCCACTTCCAGACCGTCCCCGGCGGCCACGACTGGAACACCTTCCGGGCCGGACTGGGCGTCAACATCCCTTGGCTGGCACAGCAGGCGGGACTGATCCGATGACCGAAACCCTCCCGGTGGCCGAGGCCGCCCCGATCGCCCCCGAGCCCGAGCGCGGCTGGCACCGCTGGCTGCGGCTTCTCGGCCTGCTGGCCGGGCGGCTGCGCACCGCGCCGCTCACGGTGGCCCTGTTCGCCGCGCTCTGGGTGGTCGGCGCGGCCACCGGCAGCCTCGGTGACGGGCCGGGGCAGTCGCTGCTCGAACAGGTCGGGGTCGGCATCCCGACCCTGACGGACGGTCACTGGTGGACCGTGGTCAGTTCGCTGTTCTGGTGTCCGGGCATCGGCGCTTACGTGTCCACCAGCCTGCTGCTGCTGGTGCTCGGCCCGGTCGCCGAGCAGCGGCTCGGGACTCCGCTGACCGCCGGGGTGCTGATCGGCTGTCAGGTGCTCGGCACGCTGCTCGGCACCGGTCTGGTCCGGCTCGGGGTGGCGGCCGACCTGGACTGGCTGAACTCGATCCAGGACCAGATCGCCGTCGGCCCCGGCGTCGGCCTGCTCGGCCTGGCGGCGGTGCTCAGCTACCGGCTGACCGCACTCTGGCGGCGCCGGGTGCGGCTGCTGGTGGTGCTGGTGCCCCTGGTGGCGATGCTCTACATCGGCCATCTGGAGAGCGTTCAGCGGTTCGCGGGTGTGCTGGTCGGCCTGCTGCTGGGCGCGCTGCTGCACCACCGCAGGCCGGCTCTGCCACGGGGGATCTCGCACACCGAGGCCCGGGTGCTGGTCGCGCTCTGCCTGCTGGCCACCGCGCTCGGCCCGCTGGTCGCCTCGCTCTACCAGGACGCGATCGGGCCTTTCAACACCATGAGCGAGCTGTACTTCTCGCACGTGCCCTCGGCCGAGGAGGTCACCGAGGCCTGCGAGGAGTCGGCCAAGGCCTGCGCCCGTGCACACTCCACCCAGCGGTTCTTCGACTCGCCCGGGCGGCTGATGGCGGCCCTGGTGCCCGCCCTGCTGGTGGTGCTGGCCGAGGGCCTGCGCCGGGGGCTGCGGGCGGCCTGGTGGATCACCGCCTGCACCGAACTGCTCTGGACCGGGGTGCTGGCCTGGGTGCTGGTGGACAACTACGACGACTTCGCCGACAGCGGCGGCGCCGGCTACCTGTTCCAGCTGATGGGTGAGGCGATGCTGCTGCCGGTGGCGATGCTGGTGCTGCTGCTGATCACCCGTCAGCGCTTCGACCAGCGGCTGCCAGGACGGGACCTGCGCCGGCTGGCGCTGGTGATCGGCTCCGCCCTGGTGCTGAGCTGCGGGGCGTACGTCGGGATCGGTTGGCTGGTCCGGGACCAGTACGAGCCGGACGCCACCCTCGGCGGGCTGTTCGCCGGGCTGCCCTCGGAGCTGCTGCCGCCCGCCTACAACGACCTGGTGCCGGACTACCCGATCGCGGTCGGCGGCACCGCGCAGGCACTCGAGATCTGGTGCGGGGTGCTGTTCTGGGCGGTCGCCCTGGTCGCGCTGCTGCTGGCGTTCCGCCGTCCGGTGGTGCACGTGGACGCCGAGGACGCGGCCCGGGCCAGGGAGCTGCTGACCCGGTACGGCGGCTCGACGCTCTCCTTCATCTCCACCTGGGACGGCAACCACTACTGGTTCGACGAGCGGGGCGAGGCAGCCGTCCCGTACCGGGTGCTCGCCACCGTGGCGCTGACCACCGGCGACCCGTTCGGCGAACCGGCCGCCCGGCGGCGGGCGGTGGCCGGGTTCGCCGAGTACTGCGACGAGCGCGGCTGGACGCCGTGCTTCTACTCGGTCACCGCCGACACCCGGCAGGCCGCCGAGCAGCTCGGCTGGCGCTCGCTCCAGGTCGCCGAGGACACCGTGGTGCCGCTGCCCGACCTGGCCTTCACGGGTAAGAAGTGGCAGGACATCAGGACCTCGCTGAACAAGGCCGGCAAGCAGGGCATCACCGCCGAGTGGTGGAGCTGGCAGGACGCCCCGATCGCGATCCGGGACCAGATCCGCTCGATCTCGGAGGAGTGGGTCTCCGACAAGGGCCTGCCCGAGATGGGCTTCACCCTCGGCGGCCTGGCGGAGCTGGCCGACCCGGCGGTCCGGGTGCTGGTCGCGGTGGACGCCGACCGCACCGTCCACGGGCTGACCAGCTGGATGCCGGTCTACCGGGACGGCGCCCCGGTGGGCTGGACGCTGGACTTCATGCGGCGCCGCTCGGAGGGCTTCCGGGGTGTGATGGAGTTCCTGATCGCCTCCGCCGCGCTCGGCTTCAAGGAGGAGGGTGCCGAGTTCCTCAGCCTCTCCGGCGCACCGCTGGCCCGGGCCGAACGCGGCGCCGAACTGAGCACGCTGGACCGCACCATGGACTGGCTGGGCCGGAGCATGGAGCCGGTCTACGGCTTCCGCTCGCTGCTCGCCTTCAAGGCCAAGTTCCAGCCCGAGTACCGGCCGATGTACATGGTCTACCCGGACCCGGCCGCGCTGGGCAGCATCAGCCGGGCGATCGGCAAGGCGTACCTGCCGCATCTGACGCCCGCCCAGGGAGTCCGGCTGATGCGCAAGCTGTCCGGCTGACGTCCCCCTCAGCCGAGCAGCTCGGCCAGCGCCTGGTCCGCGTCCAGGAAGGTGTGCTCCTCGCCCTCGGCCACCGCGAGGTAGCTGCGCCAGAGGAAGCGGCGCAGCTCGGGTGCGTCGAACTGGAGCAGCGCGACGCCCTCGGGGGCCCGCAGCTCGACCATGGCCCGCCGGCCGAGCGCGGGGCGGATGTGCACGTCGCCGTCGCCGGTCGGCAGGTCGAGACCGGCCGCCAGCAGCTGACGGGCGAACACCCACTCGATCTCGGGCGGCTGCGGGGTGTCCGGCAGCTCGGGTTCGGTGTCCAGCGAGTACTCGGCCGGGAAGCCCATCCGCACCGCCAGCGGGTCGTCGGACCGGTACCGCAGCGTGACGCGGAGCAGGGCGGAGCGGTGGGTGCTGACGATGAGCCGGGCCTGGGCGACCTGCTCGACTACGGCGGCGGACATGGGTTCCTCCCGATCGGGCGTGGGCCCGGTTGTTTGGGCCCACACCAGTGAGAGCCGGGGGACCCGTGGGGTCTTACGTCACTTCTGCCACCAAATGACGTGATCCACGTCACACTGCCCGTGATCCTTCCGTCGAAACCGGTCGGTAGACCCGGGCTTCGGCGGGAGTACGCCGTGCACCTCCGGGCGGTCCTGCGGATCTCGTGTCGGGCGGTCGGCCGGGGCGGGTGCCGGTAGGCTAGGCGGGTTGTCCGACCGCTGTCCGACTGCGGGGCGGGCCTGCCGCACAGGCCCTGACCTGCGATGATCCCCCTTCGGAGACCGTGAGTACTGCCGCTTCCTCCGCCATGGCCCCGCTGTTCTCGGATGCCGACCCGCATGCGCCGGTCCGCGCTGTCGGCGCGGGCTCCCACCACCTGTCCCCGGCCTTCCCGAGCCGCGCCGCGTACGGCACGGCGGGCAAGCTCCGGGCCTGGCAGCAGGGTGCGCTGGACACGTACGTCGAGAAGCAGCCGCGGGACTTCCTCGCGGTCGCCACCCCCGGCGCCGGTAAGACCACCTTCGCGCTCACCCTGGCCTCGTACCTGCTGCACAACCACCTGGTGCAGCAGATCACCGTGGTCGCCCCGACCGAGCACCTGAAGAAGCAGTGGGCCGAGGCCGCCGCCCGGATAGGGATCAAGCTCGACCCGGCCTACTCCTCGGGGCCGCTGTCGAAGGAGTACCACGGCATCGTGGTCACCTACGCGGGCGTCGGGGTCAACCCGATGCTGCACCGCAACCGCACCGAGGCGCGGAAGACCCTGGTGGTGATGGACGAGATCCACCACGCCGGTGACTCCAAGTCCTGGGGCGAGGCCTGCTTCGAGGCCTTCGAGCCGGCCACCCGGCGACTCGCGCTGACCGGTACGCCGTTCCGCTCGGACACCAACCCGATCCCGTTCGTCCAGTACGCGCAGGACACCGACGGGCTGCGGAAGTCGGTCGCCGACTACACCTACGGCTACGGGCACGCGCTGGCGGACCACGTGGTCCGCCCGGTGATCTTCCTCTCGTACAGCGGCAACATGCGCTGGCGGACCAAGTCCGGCGACGAGCTGGAGGCCCGGCTCGGCGAACCGATGACCAAGGACCTGATCGCGCAGGCCTGGCGGACCGCGCTGGCCCCGCAGGGCGAGTGGATCCCGAGCGTGCTGCAGGCCGCCGACAAGCGGCTCACCGAGGTCCGCAAGGCGATCCCGGACGCCGGCGGCCTGGTGATCGCCACCGACCAGAACGTGGCCCGCGCCTACGCCAAGATCCTGCGCGAGATCAGCGGCGAGAAGGCCACCGTGGTGCTCTCCGACGAGAACGAGTCGTCCCAGCGGATCTCCGACTACGCGGCGGGGGACTCCCGCTGGATGGTCGCGGTCCGGATGGTGTCCGAGGGCGTCGACGTGCCCCGGCTCTGCGTCGGGGTGTACGCCACCTCGATCTCCACCCCGCTGTTCTTCGCCCAGGCGGTCGGCCGTTTCGTCCGGGCCCGCAAGCGCGGCGAGACCGCCTCGGTCTTCCTGCCCACGGTGCCCACCCTGCTCGGCTTCGCCAACGAGATGGAGCTGCAGCGCGACCACGTGCTGGACCGGCCGAAGAAGGAGGGTGACGGTCTCTTCGACGAGGAGGACCGGCTGCTCGCCGAGGCCGAGCGGGCCAACGACGGCCCGGACGGCGGCGGGGACGAGTTCAGCTACGAGGCGATCGGCTCCGACGCGGTCTTCGACCGGGTGCTCTACAACTCCATGGAGTTCGGGATGCAGGCGCACCCGGGCAGCGAGGAGGAGGACGACTACCTCGGTATCCCGGGTCTGCTGGAGCCGGACCAGGTGCAGATGCTGCTGCAGAAACGTCAGACCCGGCAGATCCAGCGCTCCAAGGGCAAGCCGGCCGACGAGGCCGACCTGCTGGAACTCCCGGCCGAGCAGCGCCCGGTGGTGACCCATCAGGAGCTGCGCGAGCTGCGCAAGGAGCTGAACGGGCTGGTCGCCGCCTGGCACCACCGGACCAACCAGCCGCACGGCACCATCCACAACGAGCTGCGCCGGCAGTGCGGCGGGCCCCTCACGGCCCAGGCGACGGCCAACCAGCTGAAGGCCAGGATCGCCAAGGTCCGCGAGTGGGCCAACTGATCGGTCCCGGCCGGCCGGAGCGAGTCAGCGGGTCCGGCGGTTCGGTGGCGCCCTCTCGGTGCGGTCCGTACCGGGTGGGGGCTCGGCCGGCTGGTGCGCCGGATGCGCGGCGGCAGACCCGGGCTGTCCCGTCGGGAGGTCGAGGTACTCCAGCTGTTGGCGGAGGGTCTGTCGAATCGTCAGATATCGGCCCGGCTATTCATCGGTGAAGCGACGGCGAAAAGCCATCTCACCAATATCTACGCAAAAACTCGGAGTGGAGAGCCGGGTCGCGGCGGTCGCGGCGGCCCTCAGGGACGGGCTGCTCCAGGCGCTCTGACGGTCCGTTGTGGAAATGTTATGACAATGTCGTTTCCTGGTCAGATTTTACCGAGACATGGGATGCGCGGGTCCGCTAGCGTTCCGGATGCCAGGTCGCACGGCGAGATTCCTACGCGATCCTTCGGCGTTCCCATTGATTTGACGCGGCCTCACCATGCCATTTTCCGGGCGGGCCGCCATGAAGGAGAAGACCCACAGTGGCCAACACCGCCAACCCCGAGCTGTCCGACAAGTCGAAGGTCGTCGCCGGCATTCTCCAGATCTTCCTCGGCGGCTTCGGCGCCGGCCGTTTCTACACCGGTCACACCGGTATGGCCCTCGCCCAGCTCTTCACCTGCGGTGGCCTCGGGATCTGGGCGCTGATCGACGGCATCATCTTCCTGACCAGCAACGACCGCACCGACGCCCAGGGCCGCAAGCTCGCCGGCTGACGATGCCCCAGGTACGCCGTCGGCGTCCCGACCCCCGGTCCGGTGAGTTCACCCGGGCCGGGGGTTCCGGTATGCCCGGGGCCGGTCGGCTGAGCACGGCCGCCCGGCTGCGCACCGCCGCCCTGCCGCTGGCTCTGCCGGCTGCCGGGGCGCTGGGCGCCTGGTACCTCTGGTCGCGCGATCCGCACCTGTCCGGGCAGCTGCTGCCGTTCTGCCCGTGGCGCCGGCTGACCGGCCTGTCCTGCCCCGGCTGCGGCGGCACCAGGATGGCGTACGACCTGCTGCACGGTGACCTCGCCGCCGCCTGGGCGGACAACGCGGCGCTGCTGCTCACCCTCCCGCTGCTCGCGGTGCTCTACGGGAACTGGCTCCGGCACGGACTGGCCGGACGGCGCTTCCGGGTCCGGCTCGGCACGCGCGGGACGGCCGCCGTACTGACCGCCGCAGTGCTCTGGACGGTCGGCCGAAACCTCTGGTGACTGTCCGGACTCCGGACTCTGTTCGAACAGATGGGCGGAAAAGGCCCGGTTAAATGGCCCTGTTGTCCGGATTTGCGTTCCGTTCGATAACAGATCTTGCCCGAATTTTGGACAGACCCTTCCGCAGCGTGCCCCTCCTTCACTACTTTCTCCACACGCTCTCTCGAACGCCCCACCCCAACCCGAGACGGGCACCGCAGGGCTGTCCGTTCGTCGACGACGCCGACGGACAGCTCCAGGGCGGAAACCCCACCTGCGCGTACAACCCGGACTCCGGGTCAGGCCCCGGCCTGCCCGAAGCCCGGTGACCGCCGCAGAAAGGAATGCGCGTCGTGACTGCCGAGACCTCCCAGACCCTGGACCGTGGTGTCCGGGTCCTCAAACTGCTGGCCGACTCCGAGCGCGGCCTGACCGTCACCGAGCTGGCGGCCCGCCTCGCCGTCAACCGGACGGTCGTCTACCGACTGCTGGCCACCCTGGAGCAGCACGGGCTGGTCCGCCGCGACATCGGCGGCCGGGCCCGGGTCGGCCTCGGCGTGCTGCGGCTGGCCCACCGGGTCCACCCGCTGCTCCGGGAGGCCGCGCTGCCCGCGCTGCGCAGCCTGGCCGAGGATCTCGGCGCCACCGCCCACCTGACCCTGGTCGACGGCGCCGAGGCGCTCGCGGTGGCCGTGGTGGAGCCGAGCTGGACCGACTTCCACGTCGCGTACCGGACCGGCCTGCGGCACCCGCTGGACGAGAGCGCGGCCGGCCGGGCGATCCTGGAGGCCCGCAACTTCCCCGGTCAGCGGCGGCCCGAGCAGGGCTTCGTGATCACCCGGGCGGAGGAGCAGTCCGGCGCCAGCGGTGCGGCGGCGGCCCTGCTCGGGCTGAGCGGGATCGAGGGCAGCGTCGGCGTGGTGATGCTGAACGGGCTGGTGCCCGAGCGGGTCGGCCCGCGGGTGGTGGAGGCCGCGACCGAGGTGGCCGACGCGCTGCGCTGACAGGCCCGGTGGTCGGTGCCTCCGCCCGGCGGGGATGCCCCGTACGATTCCGGTGTGTCCGATGCGAAGCTGCCCCCGGTGCTGACCCGTCCGAAGACCCGCGCGCTGACCCTGTGCGGGGTGCTGGTCGCGGCGCTGTTCGGGACGGCGGCCTTCGTGCCGCTGCCGTTCACGCTGACCCTGCCGGGGACCACCGCGGACGTGCTCGGTTCGTACGAGGGACAGCCGGTGCTGACCGTCACCGGGGCGCCGGTCCGGCAGACCGCCGGGCAGCTGCGGATGGTGACCATCTCGGCGACCAACCCGGGCGAGCGGACCAGCCTGTTCACCGCGCTGGGCGCCTGGCTGGACCCGGACGAGGCGGTGCTGCCTTCCGAGGCGGTCTACCCGCAGCGGGACCCGGTCAAGGCCGAGCAGGTGACGGCGGAGCAGATGACGGAGTCCCAGGACAGCGCCACCGTGGCGGCCTTGAACTACCTGAAGCTCTCACCGGACCAGGTGAAGGTGAAGGTCGATCTGGGCTCGATCGGCGGCCCGAGCGCGGGCCAGCTGTTGGCGCTGGGCATCATCGACAAGCTGGCGGGCGACGGCAAGGGCGGTGACCTGTCCGGCGGCCGGGTGATCGCGGGTACCGGCACCATCGACGACCAGGGCAACATCGGTGCGGTCGGCGGTGTACCGCTGAAGACCCAGGCGGCCGCCCGGGACGGCGCGACCGTCTTCCTGGTGCCGAGGAGTGAGTGCTCGTCGGCCGAGGTGAACACCCCGGCCGGACTGCGGCTGGTGCCGGTGGAGACCCTGGCGGACGCGGTCGCTGCTCTGACCGCGCTGAACACCGGTGGTTCGGTGCCCGCCTGCTGATGCTCCGCCTGCTGACGCTCCGTCGGCGCGCTGTTCCGGTGGCCGGTTCGGCTCAGACCCGTCGGGTCACAGCCCGAAGGCGACGGACGCGAAATCGTCGCTCAGCCTGGTCCGCAACTGTGCGGCGATCTGCGGTAACCGGTGTGCCTGGGTCATCGGCAGCGAGACCGAGACCGCGGCCAGCCCGCTGCCGGCCACGATCGGCACCGCCGCCGCCGCGGTGCCGAGCACGAACTCCTGGTACTGGGTGATCGGTGCGGCCCGCTGCGGCCCCTGCCGGGGAAGCAGCGGCAGCTGGGCCGGGTCGCGCAGGGTGTACGGGGTGAAGGCGACCATCGGGTATCTGGCCAGATAGGACCGGCGCTCCTCGGCGGACATCAGCGCCAGCAGGGTCTTGCCCGCCGAGGTGGCGTGCGCGCCGGCCGGGAAGTCCCGGACGTCGACGGTGGGTGCGCCGGGCGCGGCCTGGGCCCCGACCATCACCACCTCGCCCTGGCAGTACCTGGACAGGTAGACGGCGGCGGCCAGTTCGTCGCTGAGCCGCCGCAGCAGCCGGTCCAGCCGCCGCTGTCCGGCGGCCGGGCTCTCCTCCCGGCTGAGCCCGGCGACCGCGGGGCCGGTCAGGTAGCGGCCCTCCCGGCGTTCGAGGTAGCAGTCGTGCACCAGGGTGCGGAGCAGGTGGTAGGCGGTGCCCAGGGCCAGCCCGGTGTCCCGGGCGAGCTGCTTGGCGGTGGCGCCGCGCGGGTAGCGGGCGGCCGCCTCCAGCAGTCGCAGGGCACGCTGGGCGGAGGCGATCAGGGTCGGCGGAGCGCCGACGACGGGGCTCACCGCAGCCCTCCGGCCGGACGGGGAGCGGTGGTTGACGGGGCATGACGCCTGATCAGGTACGGGTCTCATAGCTGTGATCTTTACGCGCACAGACCGTTGGCATATGCCATTCCGGCCTGTGTCGCGCACACCCGTGCGAGTTCACTCCCGGGCGGCCTGATCCACCAGCGGCAGGACGCGGAACGGCACCGGGTTCTCCAGCGCGATCGCGGTCGAGGCCCGGACGATCCCGTCGAAACCCACCACCCGGTCGATCACCCGCTGGAGATCGGCGTTCGACCTGGCCACGATCCGTACCAGCATGTCCCCGTGCCCGGTGATGGTGTGCAGCTCCAGCACCTCGGGCACGGACGTCAGATGGGCCCGGACGTCCACCCCTTGACCCTGCGAGATCTCCAGGGTGGCGAAGGCCGTGACCGGGTAGCCGATCGCGGCCGGATCCACCTGGGGGCCGAAACCGCCGATCACGCCCCGGGCCTGCAGCCGGTCCAGCCTGGCCTGCACGGTGCCCCGGGCGACCTGGAGCCGGCGGGAGCACTCCAGCACCCCGATCCGGGGCTCCTCGCTGAGAAGTCTGATCAACTTGCCGTCCAGCGCGTCGATCGCGTCGTTCGGGGTGTGCACGGCCACTCCTTCCGGTGGGCAATGTGTCCAGCTGCGCCTGTCATTGTCCGGCCCGGTCGCACAGCTTGCCCAGCGGAAAACGGAACAGTTGCGCAACGCCGGTCCGGGCGGCACGCTCCCTCCACCGCCTCGTGGTGCGGGCCCCCACACCGCGCCACGAGGCCAACCGGGGAGGTTCTCGTTGACCGACGTCTCCACTGCACAGCTCGCCCTCCACCCGGACGAGACCGGTCCGCTGCCGGCCCTGCGCACCGATGCGGTGCTCGCCGTCCGGGACGCCCGCCGCACCGCGCGCTACTACTGCGCCGCGCTGGCCATGCGCTGCACCGCGTACGCGGGACCCGAGACCGGCCGGCCTGACACCCTCTCCTTCGTGCTGGAGTCCGGGGCGACCCGACTGATCGTCAGTTCCGCGCTGCACCCCTTCACCGAGCGAGCCGAACGGATCGCCCGGCACGTCTCCCGGTACGGCGACACCATCCTCGACCTGGTCATCGAAGTGCCCGACGCCTACGCCGCGTACGACTACGCGGTGGACCGGGGCGCCCTCTCGGTGGCCGAACCGGCCGAGCTCTCCGACCGCTACGGCACCGTCGTGCTGGCCACCCTGGGCACTCCCGGGCCGGCCCACCACCTGCTGGTCGAGCGGACCGCGTACCCGGGGCCGTACCTGCCGGGGTACCTCGCGCCGCCGCCGGGCATCCTGGGCTGAGCCGGGGTCTGCTCGCTCGCGGGTCAGCGCACCACGGTCTGCACGTCGGGGTGGTGGCCGTTCCAGGTGGCGAAGACCGAGTTGGTGCTGCCGTCCTTGGAGAAGTCCACCCGGAGCCACTGGTCGCCCTGCCAGAGCTGCATCTGCCAGCCCTGGTCGGGCGTCGCGGAGACCAGCTCGGCGGTGGTCGGCTGCATGTCCAGGGCGACCCGCCCGCCCGGGACCCGGTAGCTCTTCACCGAGGCCGTGGGACTGGCGGGGGCGGTGGTGGGCTTCTTGCTCGCCCTGGCCACCGGCGTGGTCGCGGCCGCCGGCGTCGGGCTGGCCGAACCGGGCGTCGGGGTGGCCGTGCTCGCGGGCGGCGGCACCGGGACTGACGGTGTGTCGGAGGTCCGTACCGCCGCCGAAGGCAGCGGCAGGGCCGAGGGCTGCTCGAACGCGGCGTCGGTCAGCACCGCGTGCACGCCGAGCCAGGACAGCGCCACCGCTGCCCCCGTGGCCGCCGTCCAGGCGCCGAGCTGTACCAGTCCGTTCCGCATCGCGTGCACATCCTGCCGTACCGCCGGGATCGGTAGGAGTGCAGGTCAGCGAATCGGCAGGGAAGTTGCACAAATGACACCGGGACGGTCGTCGAACGTCTCGGAACCGCCCCGAGGTACAGACCACTGGACCCGAATGGCGTACCCTGCGGCCCCATGGCAACAGTGCTCGTGGTCGAGGACGACCCTTTCGTACGCTCCGCCCTCATCCGGCACCTGGCCGAGTCCGGTCATGCGGTCCGCAGTGTCGGCACTGCGTTGGAAGCCCTTCGTGAGGTCGCCCAGGTCGGCTGCGACCTGGTGATCCTCGACCTCGGTCTGCCGGACCTGGACGGCAGTGAGGCGCTCAAGATGATCCGGGGGCTGACCAACGTCCCGGTGATCATCTCCACCGCCCGGGATGACGAGGCCGAGATCGTCCGACTGCTCAACGACGGCGCGGACGACTACCTGGTGAAACCTTTCTCCGTCGAGCATCTGACGGCCCGGATGACGGCCGTGCTGCGCCGGTTCAGCGGCGGCACCCCTCCGGTCGCCCAGGTGCTCCGGGTCGGCGGACTTTCGATCGACGCCCAGCGCCGCGAGGCCGTACTGGACGACCGGCCGCTGGATCTGACCCGGCGTGAGTTCGACCTGCTCGCCTTCCTGGCGGCCAGGCCCGGTGTCGTGGTGCCGCGCAAGGAGATCCTGGCCGAGGTCTGGCGGCAGACCTACGGCGGGGACCAGACCATCGACGTGCACCTGTCCTGGCTGCGCCGCAAGCTCGGCGAGACCGCCTCCAAGCCGCGTTACCTGCACACCGTCCGGGGCGTCGGGGTCCGGCTGGAGGCGCCGGTGACCGGGCTCGACGGCGGGGAGCCGACGTGAGCCGGAGCAGCGTCTCCGCGCGGGCCGCGCGGAGTGGGCACTCGCTGCGCTGGGCGCTGATCAAGGCGGCGGTGGCGGGGACCACGATGGTCGCACTGGCCTTCCTGATCCCGCTCGGCCTGATGGTCCAGCAGACCGCGAGGGACCGCGCCTTCACCTCCGCCGAACGCCAGGCCGCCGCGCTCGGCCCGGCCCTGGCGATCACCACCGAACAGGACGCCATCGCCCGCGCGCTGGCCAGCACCGACGCGGGCGCCCAGGAGAAGATGGCCGTCCACCTCCCGATCACCGGCTTCGGCCCCGGCACCGTGGTCGGCAACGGCCGGGCCTCCCAGCTCGCGGTCGCCACCGCGGCCGGCCAGGGCCAGTCCTTCATCGACAAGGCACCCGGCGGTTTCGTCCTGCTCCAGCCCGTCGCGGTGGACGCCGACCGGGTCGCCGTGGTCGAGGTGTACGTCGCCGGGGGAGACCTCACCCGGGGCGTCGGCACCGCCTGGCTGGTGCTCTCGCTGGTCGCGCTGGCACTGGTCGCCATCTCGGTCCTGGTGGCCGACCGGATGGGCGCCCGGATCGTCGGATCCGCCCGTCGGCTGGCCGCCGCCGCCCGTTCGCTCGGCAGCGGCAACCTCGCCGTCCGGGTCCCGGTGGAAGGACGGCAGGCCGACGGCGCCCCCGAGGAACTCCAGGAGGCCGCCCTCGCCTTCAACGCAATGGCCGACCGGGTGGTCCACCTGCTGGCCGCCGAACGCGAGCTCGCCGCCGACCTCTCGCACCGCCTGCGCACCCCCCTGACGGTCCTTCGACTGAACACCGCCTCGCTCGGCACCGGCGACGCCGCCGACGCCACCCGGCACGCCGTCGCCCAACTCGAGCGCGAGGTCGACCTGATCATCCGTACCGCTCGCCGCGCACCCGAGGACGTCCCCTCGGTGGCGTTCGGCTGCGACGCCGCCGAGGTGATCCGGGAACGGGTCGGCTTCTGGTCCGCCCTCGCCGAGGACGAGGGCCGCCGCTGGCAGCTGGCCGGCGCCGAGGGCACCGCGCCCGTACCCGTCCAGCGCGGCGACCTGGCCGCCGCCGTGGACGCCCTGCTCGGCAACGTCTTCCGGCACACCGCCATCGGCACCGCCTTCTCGGTCGACGTCCTGGTCACCGAAGGATCGGTGATCGTCCTGGTCGGCGACGCGGGCCCCGGCTTCGCCGACCCCGACGCCGCCCTCCGCCGCGGCGAGGGCCAGGGCGGCGAGGGCTCCACCGGCCTGGGCCTGGACATCGTCCGCAAGCTCGCCGAAACCACCGGCGGCGACCTCGCCCTCGGCCGCTCCGCCGTCCTCGGCGGCGCCGAACTCCGGCTCCGCCTGGAGACCCGCCCGGCCCTGCCCCGGCTGTCGCGCAAGCGCCGCAGCTGACGCACCGTCGGTGTGCTGTCGGCAACTGCTCAGGCAGCTACGGCCCAGGGGCTCGGGGAACTGCGACGCCGACCTCGTGCAAGGTGATCCGTGCGTAGGTGGTCAGGCACTTTCGCCTGTGACCCCGGCGCCAGATCTCCTCGCAGTTCCCCGAGCCCCTGGGCCGTAGCACTGGAGCGCCTGCCAAAAGGTGCAGCTTCGAGCCCCCTGCCTTAAGTGATCCCTAACAGAGGCGTTCGGCTGGCTGAGGCGGGACCTGAGGCCGGTGGGGCGGCGCTAGCGTCGGGCGGGCCGGTGGCGTGGAGCCCCGGTTGACGGTCACTCAGCCGGAGGTCTCAGCCCATGACGAACCAGCCCACCCGCCGCGCCGGGCACCGCCGCCGCAGCCGCAAGGGCACGGTGATCGGCGCCTCCGCCGTCGCCACCGCGATCGTCGCCGGCGTCGTGGTGACCTTCGCCGCCTCCGCCAGCGCTGCGTCCCCGGGTGCGGTCTACAGCCGGACCAGCGCCTGGGAGATCGGCTACACCGGCCAGTACCTGGTGACCAACCCGGACAGCAAGGCCATCGACGGCTGGACCCTCAGCTTCGACCTCCCGGCCGGCGCCCGGATCGACTCGCTCTGGAACGCCACCTTCACCGCCACCGGCCAGCACGTCACCGTGAAGCCGCAGGACTGGGGCAAGCGGATCGAGCCGGGCAAGTCCCTGGACGTCGGCTTCGTGGTGCAGGGCAGCGGCGCCGCCCAGGCCGAGCCCGCCAACTGTCTGATCAACGACGCCCCGTGCACGGCGGGCTCCACCACTCCGCCCACCCCCTCGGGCCGCCCGACCACGGCGACCCCGACCCCGACCGCTTCGCCCACCCCCACCGTGGCTCCCACCTCGGCGAAGCCCACCCCGACCCCGACCGTTTCGCCCACCCCCACCGCGTCGGCCAGCACCCCGCCGCCGGTGGTGACGAACGGTCACTTCGCGCCGTACGTGGACACCTCGCTCTACCCGCCGTTCGACCTGGTGGCCACCGCCAAGGCGACCGGCGTGAAGAACTACACCCTCGCCTTCGTGGTCTCCGGCGGTGGCTGCACCCCGAAGTGGGGCGGCGTCAGTGACCTCGGTGCCGACGCGGTGGCCTCGCAGATCGGTGCCCTGCGGGCGATCGGTGGCGACGTCCGGGTCTCGTTCGGCGGCGCCAACGGCAGCGAACTGGCCACCGCCTGCTCCTCGGTGGCCGAGCTGACGGCCGCCTACCAGAAGACCGTGGACGCGTACGGTGCGACCAAGGTGGACTTCGACGTCGAGGGCGGTGCACTCGGCGACGTCGCCGCCAACACCCGTCGCGCCCAGGCCATCGTCCAGCTGCAGAAGAATGCCGCTTCCAAGGGGAAGACCCTGGACGTCTCCTACACCCTGCCGGCGCTGCCCAGCGGGCTGACCCAGGACGGCGTGAACCTGGTCGCCAACGCCAAGAGCAACGGTGTCGCGATCGGCGCGGTGAACATCATGGCGATGGACTACGGCGACGGCGCCGCCCCCAACCCGCAGGGCCGGATGGGCAAGTACGCGATCGACGCGGCCACCGCGACCCAGGCGCAGCTGAAGAGCGTGCTCGGCCTGGCCGACGCAGCAGCCTGGGCCAAGGTCGCGGTCACCCCGATGATCGGCGTGAACGACGTGGCGAGTGAGATCTTCACGGTCGCCGACGCCACCCAGCTCGCCGAGTTCGCCAAGACCAAGCACCTGGCCTGGCTGGCGATGTGGTCCGGCACCCGCGACAAGGCCTGCGCGGGCGGCGCCAAGCCGTACGCCGACGCCAGCTGCAGCAGCATCGCCCAGCAGCCGCTGGACTTCACCCGGGCGTTCGGCGCCTACACCGGCTGACGATCCGTCGGGGTGCCCCTGACCCACGGGGGGTCAGGGGCACCCCCTTTTCTTTTCCGTACCTGGCGCCCGGGCCCGGACTGCGGGGACGGCGCCAAGTCGCGGGTTTCCGGTGGTCCGGTAAGGTCGCTAGCTGGTCTACCGGCGGACGGAGCTAACACGTGACAACGGCGCAAGAGCAGCGCAGGGCCCCCCAGGAGCCTGCCCCAGCTGCCCCTGTCACGCCCGGACGGCGGGTCACCGCCGCCCTCGGCGCCCCCGTCCGGGCGCTTCGGGAGGCTCCGCGCCGCCCGCTGGCGATCGCCACGGCGGTGGCGCTGTTCTCGCTGCTGACGTACGCGACGGTGCGGCACTTCGTCGGCACCTCGATGGTCGACATGATCGTCTACCGGGCCGAGGGCGCTGCCGTCGCGAACGGCCAGGACCTGTACGGGCTCCGGGTGACGGAGTGGGGCCTGCCCGCCACCTACCCGCCGTTCGCCGCGATGCTGTTCGTGCCGACCACCTGGTTCGGCGTCGGCTTCCTGCGGGTGGCGATCACGGGCGGCAACGTCGCGCTGCTGGCCCTGTTCGCGCACCTCTGCTTCAGGCTGGTCGGCTGGCCGCGCAGGGACCTGCGCGCGGTCGGCGTGGTGCTGGTGGCCGGGCTCGGAGTCTGGCTGGAACCGGTCTTCACCACGCTCCGGTACGGGCAGATCAACCTGGCGTTGGCCTGCCTGGTCCTCTGGGACCTGACCCGCCCGGACTCGCGCCGGTCCAAGGGCGTGGCGATCGGCATCGCGGCCGGGATAAAGCTCACCCCCGGCCTGTTCGCGGTCTACCTGCTGATCACCGGCCGGACCAAGGCCGCCTTCGTGGCGGGGGCCACCTTCCTCGGCACCTTCCTGCTCGGCGCGCTGATCCTCCCCGACGCGACCTGGGGCTTCTGGACCAAGTACCTCTACGACTCCTCGCGGGTCGGCAAGACCGAGATCGTCGACAACCAGTCGATCAGCGGCGCGGTCGCCCGGCTGCTGCACACCGCCCACCCGGGGGCCGTCGCCACCGCGGTCGCGGCGCTGGTCGCGATCGCCGGGCTGGCCACTGCGGCCTGGGTGGTCCGCAGCGCCCGCTGGCTGCCCCGGGCCGAGGCCTGGGGCGTCTGCTGCGCGGCCGTCACGGCGGTGCTGATCTCACCGATCAGCTGGACCCACCACTGGGTCTGGTGCGTGCCGGTGCTGGTGCTGCTGGCCGCGGAGGCTGCGCACGAGCGCTCCCGGCCGGCGGCGATCCGGCGGCTGCGGTGGCGGCTGATCTTCGCTGCCACGCTGCTCGCCTTCCTCTCGTTCGGCATGTGGGTCGTTCCGCACAAGGGCGATCTCGACCTGCACCTCTCGCCGCTGGCCCAGCTCCCGGCGGCGGTCTACCCGCTCACCGGTCTGTGCTTCCTGCTGGTCGCCGCACTGCGAATCCGTTCGCGGCGGCGGGCGGCGGGGGCGCCGCTGATCCGGCTGCCTCGGCAGCGCACTTCCGCGGGGGCGGCGGGGGCGGCTGAGTCGCTGCGGCAGCGCTGAGGGTCGGCGCCGGGGGGCACACCGGCGTTCACGTCTGTGTGGAGGTTCGCGCCTGAGTAGGCGTTCACGTCGGCGTTTATGTTCACGCGAGCAGTTCGGCCAGCGAGTGGTCGAGGTCCAGGGCGGCCAGCTCGGCGCCCGGCGGCACCAGGCGGTGCGCCCGCTCCAGCCAGGCCGCGACAGCGGGCAGCGGCGCCTCCAGGAGGGCGTCCCCGGCCGGCGAACTGAGTGCCATGCAGAGCACGCTGCGCCGCCCCGACCGGGTCGGCCAGATTCGCACGTCCCCCTGGCCGCACGGCCTGAAGGTCCCCTCGACCAGCAGCTCGCGGGCGAACACCCAGGTCACTGGGGTGCCGGTGTCCAGGTGGAAGGTGATGTGCACGGCGAACGGGTCGTGGCTGCCGTAGGACAGCCGGGCCGGGACCGGGACGCTGCGCTCGGGGGACAGCACCAGGTTGAGTTCGAGTTCGTGCTCGATGACGCTCGTGGACCGCTCCATGACGGGATTCCTCTCGATGTCGTGGGGCCCGCCTCCGAGCCCCTGCATCAGGAGAGAGTGAGCTCCGGCGAAGCTCTTACACGCATTCGCCCAACGTCCTGGAATTGACCAACTGCCCGCTGCCGCGCCCCCGAGGCACTACCCTTTGTGACTGCTCGACGACTGTCCGCCCGCGTACGGGTGCTGACGGGTCGTCCGCTCCACGGTGCTGCCAGGAAAGAGACCCCCATGACGGAACGGCCCCTCGCCGGTGACCTGGACACAGCCCTCGACCCGGCGCCGGGCTACTACCCCGACCCGTCCGTCCCCGGCTTCGTCCGCTACTGGGGTGGCTCCGCCTGGGTGCCAGGCACCAGCCGCCCGGCCCCACCCGCCGGTGAATCGCCGGCGCCACCCCGGGGGGTCACTCATCGGGCGGCCACCACGTTCGCCCCGGCTGCGCCGCCGCCCCGGCCGGTCGTCGGACCGCCCGCTCGGACGGAGCCACTGCAGTCGGCTCCGTCCGCTCCGTTCCCGCAGCCCGTCCTGGCGGTCGAGGAGACCGGACCGGTCTTCTTCGACCAGACCACGGGTGGTGCGTCCTTCGTGCTGGCGCCTTTTGCGGAGCGGGAGTTGCTGAACGTTCAGGAGCCCCCGGCGGCCACCGGGTGGCAGGCCATGCCGACCCCGCAGCCCGAGGTGGTCTCCTGGGGTGCACCTACTGCGACCCTCCCTGAGCCGACGCCGGTCGCGGAGCCGGCGACCTCGCCGCAGCCCGCCGCGCAGGCGACGCCCGTAGCGGTGCCGGTGCCCGCAGTGGCGCCGGAGCCCGTGGCGGTGCCGCCGGTCGCCGTGCAGCCGTCGGCCGCGGTGAAGCCCGCCGTGCTGAAGCCGACCGTGCAGAAGTCGGCAGCTTCCGCACGGACGCTCGCCGCCGTCGCACGGACGCCCGCGCCGCGTCGGAGTGCCGCCCGCAAGCCGCCGGCCCCGCTCCCCGCCGGTCTCGGCCGCCGCGCGGTGGCCCGGCTGGTCGACACGTTTGCACTCGTCGTCGTCGCCGTCGCGGCGGGCGTACCGATGATCGGCTCGGTGATCGCCCACATCGAGACAAAGGTCGACCAGGCCAAGGCGGCGAGCGTCGGGCAGGACGGCCAGGTGCGGGTCTGGCTGGTGGACGGCCTGGTGCTCGGCCGGGTCGGAGCGCTGCTCGGCATCCTGGTGCTGGCCGCGCTGCTCTA
The DNA here is from genome assembly GCF_001424875.1 of Kitasatospora sp. Root107. Lineage (GTDB taxonomy): Bacteria > Actinomycetota > Actinomycetes > Streptomycetales > Streptomycetaceae > Kitasatospora. The sequence continues at coordinate 94,043 of NZ_LMCT01000045.1, forward strand.
CGAGGTGCTGCCGGTCGCCCGGACCGGTCAGACCTTCGGCAAGCGCCTGGTCGGCATCCGGGTCGCCGACACGACCCGTGCGGCCCTGGCGCCGACCTTCGGCCGTTCGGCGGTGCGGTGGCTGGTCCGGCAGGTGGCGCTGCTCTCGCTGGTCGGCCTGTTGGCGCCACTGTGGGACCGTCCGGCCCGGCGGGGTTGGCCGGACCGGGCGGCGCGGACCCGGGTGGTGCGCTCCTGACGGGTCTTCAGTACGCCGCTGCGGGTGGTCCAATGGGTCAAAACGGACTAAATATCCCAACATCGTAGTATCCGTGATGTTCTACTCGGGTCATGAGCACCCATGACCCTTCGTCAGACCCCGCGCCGGAGGGGGGCGACAAGCCCTCCTTCGACAAGCAGCCCCCGCAACCGGGTGGGCCGCAGGGTGTGCCGCCCGATCCGTACGGCGCACCGCCCCCGCCCCCGTCGGCGGCCGACCCCTACGGCACGCCGCCCCCCAGCGGCTCCTACGGTGCGCCCGGCGGCTACGACGGGAGCCCGTACGGCGCGCCGCCGCCGCCCGCCTACGGTGCCCCGTACCAGACGGGTCCCGGGCCGGTCCCCGGGATGCCGCCGCTCGGTGGCTGGGGTGCCCGGATCCTGGCCCGCCTGGTCGACTTCCTGCTGGTGCAGGCGGTCGCGATCGTGGTGGTGCTCCCGTTCGCCAACCTCGGCGACCAGGGCGGCTGGGTCGGCGCGGCCTGGCTCGGCTACGCCCTTTATCTGGTCTACGACGGCGTCATGCTCAGCCGGGACGGCCAGACCTTCGGCAAGAAGCTGATGAAGGTTCGGGTCGCGATGCTGGTCGACGGCAGCGCCCCGACCAGTGCGGCAGCCTGGACCCGGGCAGCGACCTTCGTACTCCCGGCGGTGATCTGCTGCGGCGCGCTGTGGTGGCCGGTGGACGGCCTGTTCGGCGTCTTCGACAAACCGTACCGCCAGTGCATCCACGACAAGGCCGCCAAGACCGTGGTCGTCTCCACCGTCTGACCGCACCTCAGGGCCCGTGAGCAGCAGGTCGGCTCGCGGGCCCTGGTGCGTCGGCCCGCACCGCGTTTCGTCAGCGATGTGCCGCGTACTCCGGGGTGCTGGTCCGACCGGGCTGCAGCCGGTGCGAACCGGCCGCCGGCCGCTGCGCCGCGACGGTCACCAGCAGCGCGGTGGCCAGGGTGCCGAGTGCCACGGCGAAGGCCACCAGTACCGCGATCTCGAACACCCCCCGCGACCCGGAGACGGCGAGCAGCACCGCGGCCGCGGCCACCACGGTCAGGGTGCCGGTGGTGAGTTGGGCGATGGTGGGACGCGACATGACGGGACCGTCCTTCGCATGAGCCTTGCGCTGCCGGGAGAAGCCTTGCCTTACCAAGGTGTACCCAGCGCTCGCCCGGGACAAGTACGCCTTCGGCCGATGCCGGGGGCGCACAGGCTCACTCGCGCGCTCGGTACGGTGGCATCGAACAGCCGTAGTGATCTGGGGGAAGTCCATGCCCGAGCCCGCCGATTGGCCCACCACCGAGGCCGAGGCTCTCGCCGTGCAGCAACGCCTGCGAGGCCTGGTCGAACCGTCCGGTCCCGGCCCGGCCGCCGATGCGCTGGTCGCCGGTGTGGACGTGGCCTACGACGACGACCGGGACGTGGTGGTCGCGGCGGCGGTCCTGCTCTCGCTGCCCACCCTGGCCGTGGTGGAGGAGACCACCGCGACCGGGCGGATCAGCTTCCCGTACGTCCCCGGTCTGCTCGCCTTCCGTGAACTCCCCACCGTGCTGGACGCCTTGGCCGGCCTCCGGCACACCCCCGACCTGGTGGTCTGCGACGGCTACGGCCTCGCCCACCCGCGCCGCCTCGGGCTCGCCAGTCACCTGGGCGTGCTCACCGGCCTGCGCACCCTCGGTGTCGCCAAGACGCCGTTCACCTTCACGTTCACCCAGCCCGGTCCCGAACGTGGCGCCACCGCGCCGCTGCTCGACCCCGAAACCGGAGAACAGGTCGGCGCCGTCCTCCGCACCCGAGCGGGCACCAAGCCGGTCTTCGTCTCGGTCGGCCACCGCATCGGCCTGGCCGAATCGGTGGCCACCACCCTGAGCCTGACGGCCGGTTACCGCCAACCCGAGACGACCCGCCGGGCCGACTCGCTCTGCCGTCGGGCGCTGGCGGCGGCCGTGTCCTGATTCGGTACCAATCGCTCGCACGGTGTCACGTCGCCGTTCAGGCCGACGGCCGTATGTGTTAGACATGAGGGTTGTAGGCCCGTGTTCTCAAGACCGGGTCGTACCGGAACAGTTGATACCAGGGCATACCAGTCCAGCCCTGGCTCCATGGGGGAGGACAGTCGTGAGCACGGGGAACGGCGGCGGTGCCGGCTACCGCGTCGAGGTCGACAACCTACGGGCGTTCGCGTCGCAGGTACGGGGGCTGCTAGACGAGTTCCAGGCACGTGCGGACGGCAGCCGGACGCACGGGCAGAGCGGGGTCGGGCGGTCCGCCTTCGGGACGTTTCCTGAGGCGCAGGCGCTGTTCGACAAGTACGAGGTCATGCGGGACAGCCTTCGGGACGTCATGAACTATCTCCAGGACACCATCGACGAGGCCCAACGCAAGGCGGACCTCACTGCTGGCAACTACGAGGAGCAGGAGACAGAGACCACCCGCGGTCTCAAGGTCAACTCCGATGGTTGGTCGGTCGGTGGCACCACGATCGCCACGCAGGTCGGTTACAGCTCTTCGTCCTCGCGCCCCGGCGTCCCGCAGTCGAGCCCCAACCCGCCCGCCGGAGCGACCCCGGCCGGCAGCGGCGAGCCCCAGTCAACATGGTGAGCACCCCAGCATCCAGGATTTTCCGGCGGACAGGAGGCACCCGCTCGTGAGCGAATACACCAACTTCAATGGCTACAGCCATGGCGATCTTCGGCGCATGGTCGGTGGCATGGACTCTGGCGGCATCATGTCCGCAGCCGACCCCTGGCGGCGTGCCAGTGACACCCTCAAGCAGATCCGGACCGCCCTGACCACTGCGTCGTCGGATGCTGTCACGACCTGGGAAGGTGCCACCAGCGAGGCGTTTCACACCAAGATGACCAAGCTGGCCACCAGCATCAACAATGTCGCTGCCTACGCCAATGACGCTGCCGTCACTCTTGAGCTGATGTCGGGAGCCATCGACGAAGCCAAGCGCACGATGCCGGAGGAGCCCGGCTTCTGGTCCAAGGCTGCCGACGCCGTTGGCGACACTGCTGCGTCCGCCGCCGGTACCGACAATGAGGACACCAGGACTGCCGTCACGGATGAGAAGAAGGCTCAGGCAGTTGCAGTCATGAACCTTCTGGCCACTCGGTACCGCACGGCAACCGACTACCTGAAACCGCCTTCCCGGGGGCGGATTGAGGACTGGGATTCCATCCCGGCTCCGGACTCTTCGGGCCCAGCGGCATTCAGCAGCCTGATCATGGGTGCAGGTGTGGGTTTCGCCGGAGCAAACAGCTCGAGCGGAGCCGCGGTCCAGTCCCGGTCCACCAGTTCGGTGGGTGCGACCGGATCTCAGCCGCCGAAGAAGTTCCAGCCCAGCGGTCCTACGGATCCTGGGATTAAGGGTGGTACTGCAAACCCGCTCCCCAAGCCGCAGTCTCCGGGGTCGTTCGGACCGGGCACCGGTATTGATGGTGTCGTAGCTGGGACGAAGCCGACAGGTAATGCCCCTAGGTCGTCCGGAGGCTACAACGGCGGGCCGGGGACGGGGGCTGGGTCCGGCAGCAACCTTGGTGGTACTGGAGTCATCGGCGGTTCCTCGGGCGGAACCCCGAAGGGATCAGGCGGGTTCAGCGGGGCGAGGAGTGCCGCCGACTCCGACCTTAGGCGGGCACCTGCAGGATCGGCGGGTCGAGGGAGTGGCGCCTTCGGCGCGTCTGGGATGCCAGGCGCGGGTGCAGGGGGATCTGCCGCTGGCGGGGCCACAGGTGGAGCAGGCTCGAGTGCGGCCCGGCGTGCCGGTGGTACAGCAGGTGCAGTCGGTTCGGGGGGCACCGGTCGTGGGTCCTTCACCGAGGGCGGATCGGGGCTCGGCCGTGGCCGCGCGCAGGCGGGTCAGACTGGCGGAGCTGCAGGAGGCGGTATGCCCGGTGCCGCTCAGCCAGGCAAGAAGGACAAGGACAAGAACGGTAAGAGCCGCCCGGACTATCTCGTCGAGGACGAGGACACCTGGGCAGTTGGGCAGCCGACCAATCCGAACGTGGTCGAGTAACAAGAGGATGACCGGATGGGCAGGGGTACGGCACCCTGCCCATCCGTCGAAGTAGTGCAACGTTTCCAGCGAGTGGAGTGGCGAGGGTTGATGTCCAGTCGGCAGATTCGGGGAGCAGCAGTACTCGTTCTGGGCTCACTCCTATGGGGTGCCGTCATCGGCCCAGCTGCTGCTGACAATGTTCGCACCGGGCAGTGGGCCATCGACAAGTTCGATGCCGAGGCGAAGGTGTGGCCGGTCAGCCAGGGCGAGAACGTCATCGTGGCGGTTATCGACAGTGGCGTTGCAGCGGGCCATCAAGACCTCACCGGGCAGATCCTGCCAGGCATCGACCTCTCCGGCGGGCAGAGTGACGGGCGAGTTGACACGAATGGCCACGGAACGGCCATGGCAAGCCTGATCGCCGCCCGAGGGCATGGGAATCGGGAAGGTGTCATCGGCCTTGCGCCTAAGGCCAAAATCCTGCCCGTCAAAATCGCGGTCACGGCTTCCGGGGACACCGGCCAGGGGGAGAAGGACCGTCTGGCCGAGGGAATTCGTTACGCTGTCGACAAAGGCGCCAAGGTCATCAACATGTCATTTACCGGCGGGGCGCTCGATGATGTGCGGCAGGCCATCAAGTACGCCATCGACAAGGATGTCGTACTGGTAGGCGGAGCTGGAAACCTTGGGAACCACGACACGCCGGTAAGCTATCCGGCAGCTGTCCCCGGTGTTGTCGCCGTAGGTGCTGTCGACAGATTCGGGAAGCTTTGGGAGAAGTCGAATAAGGGCCCAGAGCTGACGCTCGTAGCACCCGGGGTGGAGATCTATTCCGCCGACTATGCCTCGCCGACCGGATATCACTCCGGGAGCGGAACTTCTGATGCGACCGCCTATGTTTCCGCGATCGCGGCGCTGGTGCGCTCGAAGTACCCGGACCTGTCGGCCGGTCAGGTCATCAACCGGCTGATCAAGTCGGCGGTGGTGCCCGATGGGCAGAAGCTGCCGAACGACAGCTACGGCTATGGAATTGCCTCGCCGCAGAAGGCGCTGGCCGCCAACCCCGCCGTGGACAACGGCCCGAAGGAGAACCCGCTGCTGACGCGGCCGGAGTCGCAGCGTCAGCCCGAGGGATCCTCGGCCTCGCCGCAGCCGTCCGCTCCGGCCAATGGGAGCACGGTCGGTGGGAATGACCAGGCCGCAGCGCCGAAGAGTGACAGCGACAGCGGGGTCCCGGTGTATGTCTGGGCCATCGTCGGTCTGTTGGCCGTTGTGGTGGTCGGCGGCGTGATTGTGCTGGCCCGACGTAACAAGGGGGGCGGTGGCGGTGGCCAGCCTCCGTACGGGGGTGGTGGGGGTGCACCGCAGCCGCAGTACCCGCCGCAGCAGCCGTACGGTGCACCGCAGCCGCCCCAGCAGCCGTACGGCGGCAATCCGCAGCAGTACCCCCCGCAGCAGTACCCGCCCCAGCCCGGCGGCGCCGGCGGCGGCAACCCGTACCGCTGACACGCCCACGAACGGCGCATAATCCCCGCTGTGGGGGCGGCCCTTCGGGTACTGATGGCCCGTCAGTAAGCCATCATCCCGAAGGGCCGTTCTGTTATGCGCAGTCGTCGTTTGAAGTCCATTCTGCCCGTGCTTCTGCTTGCGCTGAGCCTTGCTTCTCCGGCGGTGGCCGGTGGCAGTGAGGGGCATCCGCCGGCCAATGCCGAGGAGGCGAAGGTCTGTTCGGAGTTGCTGGGCTGGGCGCAGTCGATCGTCGGGCTGCCGGCCACGTCGGTCGACTCGAGTTGCACGGTCAGGTAGCAGCGGGTGTCGGGGTGGCCGCCCGCCATTCGGTGGCCAGGGCGGCCATCAGCAGGGTGTCGTGCCACTGGCCGTCCCAGTGGTGGGCTTGGCGGAGGCGGCCTTCGAGGGTGAAGCCGGCTTTCTGGTAGGCGCGTTGGGCCCGGGGGTTGTAGTCGAAGACCTCCAGGTGGACGCGGTGCAGGCCGACGGCGGTGAAGGCGTGGTCGAGCAGCAGGCGGGTGGCTTCGGTGCCGAGTCCTCGGCCGGCGGCGGTCGGGGCGAGCGCGATTCGGAAGGCGGCGGACCGGCTGTCGCGGTCGAGGTCGATCAGGGCGAGCTCGCCCAGGTAGCGGCCGTCGAGGTCCTCGATGGCGAGGTCGAGGCGTTCGGGCTGGTCGGCGCGGGTAGCGCACCAGTGTTCGATGTCGGCGAGGGTGAAGTCTCGTCGGGAGCCGGTCAGCCGGCGGCTTTCGGGGTCCTGGGTGGCGCGCCAGAAGGACTCGGCGTGGCGAGGCGAGAGCGGGACCAGGCGGAGGTTTTCGCCGGTCAGGGTGGGTTTGCGGAGGAGGGCCGCGTTGTTGATCACCCAGCAGTTCTAGCGGCGGGCGGCCGCTGACGCCACCGGAAAATGCGTTGCCGCCCGAGGCAGCGCTGCCGCGAGAATGGCGGTATGAACGCAACACCCCTGAGCTGGACCGTCTCCCCGATCGCCGTGGACCACCCGGATGCGGCCACGGTGCTGCACGAGTACATCGACGAGCTCGCCAGCCGCTACTACGGGCGTCCGGCGACCCCGGAGGAGATCACGGAGGCGTTGGGGGACGGGGCGGATCTGCGGGAGCCGAAGGGGACCTTGCTGGTGGCCAGGGACGGGGCGGTGCCGGTGGGCTGTGTGGGGTTGCGCTGGCAGGGTGTGGGGCTGGCGGACAGTGACGCGGAGCTGACCCGGATGTACGTCCGGAAGGCGGCCCGGCGGGGCGGGGCAGGGGCCCGACTGGTGGGCGCGGCCGAGGAGTTGGCCCGGGCGCGCGGGGCGGGGCTGATCCGGCTGAACACCAGGAAGGACCTGGTCGAGGCGATCGGGCTGTACCGCAGCCTCGGCTACCGGCCGGTCGATCCGTACGGGGACGACCCGTATGCGGAGGTCTGGTTCGCAAAGCCCCTCGGTTGAGCAGAGCAGACAGACCAGACAGAGCAGAGCAGACGGAGCAGAGCAGTACCGCTGGGAAATCCGCTCGCCCCGGGGCTCCGCGCGGGGCAGACTGCCAGGGTGATCATTCGTGAGGCGACCGCGGCCGACTGGCCCGCCATCTGGCCCTTCCTGCACCGGATCGTCGCGGCCGGCGACACCTTCACCTGGCCCCGGGACATCTCCGAGGAGTTCGCCCGGGAGATCTGGATGAAGCGGCTGCCGGGCCGGACGGTGGTCGCGGTGGCGGCGGACGGCACGGTGCTGGGCAGCGCCGAGACGCACCCCAACCAGATGGGGCCGGGGTCGCACATCGCCAACGCCGGTTTCATGGTGGACGAGGCGCACGCGGGCCGGGGGGTCGGCCGGGCGCTCTGCGCGCACGTGATCGAGCAGGCCCGTGCGGACGGCTACCGGGCGATCCAGTACAACGCGGTGGCGTCGAGCAACACCCGGGCGGTGGCGCTGTGGAAGTCGTTCGGGTTCACGGTGCTGGCGGCCGTGCCGGAGGGGTTCCTGCACCCGGAGCTCGGTTACGTCGACCTGCTGGTGATGCACCTCCCGCTGACCGGGGCCGAGCCGCCCGTCGGCTGAAGTAACGGCTGTCTGGCGGTAGCTGGCGGTATTTCGGCGCTGCCTGGCGATCAAGGCCCTGGCCGGGGCAGTGTCCGGCCAGCATCCTGGAGGCATGATCACTCCTGACACCAAGGACTGGACCTGGGTCCTGCACCGCCCCTGCCCCGACTGCGGCTTCGACACGCCGGCGGTCGTGCGCGAGGAGGTCGCGGGACTGGTCCGGGCCAACGCCGCCGCCTGGGTGACCCTGTTGAGCGAGCGCCCGGAAGCTGAGCTGCGTCGTCGGCCCGCACCCGAGGTGTGGTCGGACCTCGAGTACGCCTGCCATGTCCGGGACGTCTTCCGGCTGTTCCACGTCCGGCTGCGGCTGATGCTGGACCAGGACGGCCCGCTCTTTCCGAACTGGAACCAGGACGAGACCGCGGTCGCCGAACGCTACGGCGAGCAGGACCCGGCCCTGGTGGCGGCCGAACTGCTGCCCGCCGCCGAGCAGTTGGCGCAGGGGTTCGAGTCGGTGAGCGCGGAGCAGTGGCAGCGCACCGGTGACCGCAGCGACGGTGCCAGGTTCACTGTCGAGTCGTTCGCCCGGTACCTGATCCACGACCCGGTGCACCACCTGTACGACGTCACCGCCGCCAAGGGGTAGCAGCCTGCCCTAGCAGGCCCAGGCGGGCAGCCCGTGCGGTACGGCCTCGGCGAGCACCTGCTCCGGGCCCGGCCCGGTCCGGACGGTGAGCACGAACCGGCGCTGGTCCGAACCGGCCACCCGGCTGGGCTCGAAGGCCACGTGCGCGAACGGGGCGGTCGGGGTGGCGGCGGCCGCAAGACGCGCCAACTCGTTCTCCACCAGGGCCCATTCGGCGGCCGGGACGTACTGCTGCATGATCGAGTGCCAGACCACGGTGAGCGCGCCCTCGGCCACCGAGACCCCGCCGAGGAAGTCGGCGGCGCCGAGCCGCTCGACCTCCACCGGGTGCTTGGCGGCCAGCGCCAGCGCACCGTTCAGCCGGGCGGCCCGCTCGGGGCGGTCGGCCCAGACGTACGAGCGCAGCGCGAGCGCGCCCTCCGGCGAGAGCGGGTCGATCGGGGTCAGGTCGCACCCGCGCCGCTCGGTGAACTCGAGGTCGGGCAGCGGGCGGTCGAGCGGGAAGACCGGGTCGCCGCGCCAGGCGTCGGTCAGCCTGACGGGCGAGTCGGCCGGGCCGTGGGCACCGCCGGACCACTCGCAGCGGAACCGGTCGGCGAGCAGGTTGAGCCCGGCGCTGGCGCCGAGTTCGAACAGCCGGACCGGCAACGGGGCGTCCGCCAGGACGTGCAGCAGCCCGGCGATCAGCAGGTTGGCCCGGCCGGTCTCGTTGGTCTGCGGGGGCCTGGTGAGCCAGCCCCTGACCCGGTCCAGGTGCTCGGCGACGGTGGCCCGGAAGGCCGTCCAGGCGGCCTCCGGGACGGGCAGGGCGAACTGTCCGCCCGCGCTCGGGTAGTACGCCGCCAGGGCCGGGGCCCGGCCGGTCAGCACCAGCGCGTGCACCCCGCCGAGCAGCCGCAGTGCGATCGCGTCCGGCTCGGGAGCCTGCTCGTACCCGGCGATCGCCGCCGCGCACGGGCCGCCCGCCGCCACGTCCAGTGCGGCCCGGCGGAGCAGGAACTCGTAGAGCGGGGAGCCGAGTTCACCGCATGCGGTGGCCTGCCGGTCGATCACGGCGGCGGCGTGGGGGAGTGGCACCGGCGGGCTCCTCGGTCGAGTGACCGCCCGTCAGGGGCGGTGTCTCCCATCATTGGCCTGCGTGCGGCCGGGGTGAAGGCTCCACCGGGGTGACGACGATCACCGGCGGGCAGCCGCGGTCGCGGGCTCGGCCGGTGGCCGCCGTCACCAGTCGGCTGCCGCCCGTAGCGCGTGCCGGAGCTGGCTGGCCACGTTCGCCGTGTCGGTGCCGACCACGTCGGCGATCTCCGGGGTGGCCAGGCCGACCACGTAGTGCAGGATGGCGAGGTCCTCGTCGGCGGCGCTGACCCGCTGGGGCTGAGCCGGCGCCCGGGTGGGGTCGAACCGGGCGGCGACGGTGGCCCGCAGGATCCGCCAGGCGGCGGCCGTCGGGTTGGGGCTGCCCAGGATCTCCGCCCAGCCCGCCGCCATCGCCGCGAAGGCGTCCTCCACCACCGACGCGGCCAGACCGCCCTCGCGGAACCAGACCCGGGCATAACTCAGGTACCGGGGGTGGTGCAGCTCCCGGAAGGCGATGAACTCCACGGAGGAGGCCGGGTCATGACGGTTGGTCACATCAGCCTCTCGATCCGGACGGGGTGGCGGGTGACGGGCGACGGTTGACGGGTGCCCATGCTCACTCTAGGGCCTCGGGCGGCTGCTTTGAGTGACAAGTCCCATCAGATACTCGGGGAGGGGTGGGATTGAGCCGTTGTATGACGGTCTGTCAGTTGCGAGCGCTACACACCTGGTCAGGGTGGGTAGAACGGCAGCGGCTGCAAGGGAGTTGATGTGCCACCGTACCTCCATAAGGCCGCATGGACACCCGCACGAGCACCGGAATGAGCACCACCACGACCACTCCCACGGACCTTCGCACCGGCACGGGCCCTCGCATCTGCTCCGGCCGCACTCGCACGACGCCGCCGACCGGCTCGACAGCACCCTGGAGTCCCCCGCCGAGGGTCTGCGCACGCTCTGGATCTCGCTGGTGGTACTGGCGCTCACGGCGGGCGCGCAGGCGGTGGTGGTGGCGCTCTCCGGTGCGGTCGCGCTGCTCGTTGGCACGTGCACAACCCCGCCGAAGCCGCCGAATACGCTCTGATCCGGGCCGTCCCCCGCCTGCGCGCGGCCACTGTCCACCTGGACCCGTACGCCTGAGGCCTTTTGCAGGGCTCGAGGTTGGACTGTCCAGGGGAACCGCGAAAGTGCCTGACCACATACGCACGTGTGACCTTCCGAGGCCGGCGTCGCCCACGCGGCGGAGCCGCACATCAGCGGAGCCCCGAGCCCCTGGTCTCACCTGGCTGGGCAGCTGCGGAAGGGTCAGCAGGTGCGGTTGGGTTCCTCAGGTTTGTGGCGGGCGCGCTTGGCGGCGGCGCCGGCTGCGGTGGCTGCGGCCGCGGCTGCTGCCGTGGCGGCGGCGCGCCGGTTCGGCTGCTCCGGGATGCCGGTGGCCTCGGCGGCCTCCCGCGCCTCGAGGTAGGCGTGCACGGCGGCGATGCCGTAGACCGGCTGGATGAGCTGGTTGCCCTTGAAGAACGGCCGGGCCGGGGCGAAGCCCGCCGCGATCACCAGATCTCGGATCTCGGCTATCTCCTCCTCGGTCCGTGCGGTGAAACGGACCTCCCAGCCCTTCTTGTACATGTGGCCGTCGTCGCCGCTGCGCCGGGCCAGGTCCGGCTGGCGGACGTAGCCGGGCAGGCGACCGAGGCGCAGTTGGGCAGCGCGCAGGGTGGCGGATTCGTCACGTGGCATGAAGCGATGTTAGGCAATCCTGAGGGGCTGCCGTGACCCCCGGACGGCGGGGAGGCGTATGGCGCTCGTCACTCTGGGTCAGCCGCTGCAGGTGGAAGGGTGTTCGGCGGGGTGGGATGGCCGTACAACCGCCGTGCGGAAAATCGGATGGTACAGGCCAACTTCGATCCATACCGGCATACGGCTGAACATCCATTGGTCCAAATGGGTGAGGGTATGGGGACTTTAGTGCGGGTGAGTCCCGGTTTCGCGACGGTTGGGTAACGGTGCGTCAGGTCGTGGATGCGGAGCGGGGGTGGGTGGGGAGGGTTGTCGGCATGAGCAGCTACCAGATTCCGTCGCAGTCGCCCTCCCTCGAGGAGCTGGCCCGCCGCCAGCAGAACGTGATCACCGCCAGCCAGCTCCGTGCCCGTGGGGTGCCGACCAGGGTGGTCAGCGGCCACTGTCGCGAGGGTGGCCCGTGGCAGCGGCTGCTGCCCAGGGTCTACCTGCTGCAGGGCGGCGAGCCGACGCCGGAGCAGCGGATGTGGGCCGCGTTGCTGTACGCCGCGCAGAACGGGCGCGAGGAGGGCGGCCGGGACGGTGCGGTCATCACCGGTGCGGCGGCGCTAGCGCTGTACGGATTCAGCTCCGCGCCGCGCCTGCCCGCGGTGACCGGGGTGGAGGTGCTGGTGCCCCGGCAGCGTCGGCTGAAGGATGCGGGGGAGGTCCGGATCCGGCGTACGGAGCGGGAGTTGGTGGCCCGTTCGGTGCACGGGCTGGCTTGCGCTCCGGTGGCCAGGGCGGTGGCCGACACGCTGCGGGAGTGGACCGACGCGGGTGCCTTCGACACCGGCGAGGTGCCGGCCGGGCAGCTCAGGGCGGTGCTCCGGGAGGCGCTGGCGAAGGCCGAACCGGGTTGCACGCTACGGGAGTTGCTGGCCGAGCTGCGGGAGGCCGACCTGCTCGGCGAGGAGCGGGTCCGGGCCGCGGTGGACGAACTGCTGGCGGCGGAGCGGGAGTCGGTGCTCGGCCGGATCGGCGAGCTGGTGGACGAGTGGCTGCTGCCGACCCCGCTGACCGGTCCTGAGCTGCGGATGCGCGGTGGCACCTTCGTGGCCGTACCCGACCTGTACTGGCCGGCCGCCGCGGTCGCGGTGGAGGTGGACTCGGAGCTGCGCTGCGTCAGCGAGGGCGAGGCGGCCTGGGTGCGCGGCGGCCAGCACCGGATGGAGTACCTCGGGATCCGGGTGGTGTACGTGTCGGGGTCCCGGCTCGCCGCCGAGCCGGACGTGGTCGGCGACGAGCTGCGGGAGGCGTTCCTGGCGGGCGGTACCGACGTGGTCGAGCTGCTGGTGACCGGTCATGAGTGAACGGCCGCGCCCCCGGCGCGGCAGTGGCGGCAGCGGGGGCGCGGACGGACGGAAGATCAGCTGCGGACGATCGGCGTCCCGGTCAACTCGACTCCGGCTTCCCGGAGTTCGGTCAGCGCGGCCTCGGTGGTGGGGGCCGCGACACCTGCGGTGAGGTCGAGCAGTACCCGGGTGGTGAAGCCCTCCCGCCGGGCGTCCAGCGCGGTGGCCCGGACGCAGTGGTCGGTGGCGATCCCCACCACGTCCACCTCGGTGACGTCCCGCTCGCGCAGCCAGTCGGCCAGCGTCGCCCCGTTCTCGTCGAAGCCCTCGAAGCCGCTGTAGGCCGCCGCGTGCGCGCCCTTGTCGAAGACCGCCTCGATCGCGCCCGAGATCACCGCGGGTGAGAAGTTCGGGTGGAAGCCCACCCCCTCCGTCCCGGCGAGGCAGTGCACCGGCCAGGAGTCCACGTAGTCCGGCTCGGTGGAGAAGTGCGACCCCGGGTCGATGTGGTGGTCCCGGGTGGCGCAGATGTGCGCGTAGCCGGGAGTCGACTCGGCGATCAGATCGGTGATCGAGGCGGCCACCTCGGCACCACCGGCCACCGCCAGGCTGCCGCCCTCGCAGAAGTCGTTCTGCACGTCCACGACGATCAGTGCCCGATGCATGGGATTGCTTCCTTCTCCGCCACCAGGGGCGGTGTGGTGGGCCTCGATGGTGGCCACTGTAGGCAGTTACGCGCGTAGGCGGAAGGGGCGACGCCCCGTCAGACAGGGGCTGTCTGACGATTCCCGTCGGGTCCGGCCCGCCCGGCACGCACGATCGCCGCACGGCCGCAACGCCCAAGTAGCTCCGCTACGAGGGCGTCCCGGCCGCACGCCGATCGCACGCACCGAACGACCTGGCCTGATCCGACGCGAATCGTCAGACAGCCCCTAGCCGCAGCTCGGTGGGCAGTACCGGCTCGCCCTTGGAGAGCTGGGTGGCCGAGAGCGGCAGCGAGTCCCGGACCCGGAGGTGCCGGTCCCGGGCGGCGGTGAGCGGTTCGCGGCCGACCACCTTGCCGTCGCGGATCAGCGGCACGTGCAGCAGGTGCGGCTCCAGCTCGGCCGGCACCGGACCGGTGCCGACCACCTCGGTCATCGCCACGCCTTCGGCGTCGGGCTGCCTGGCGGCCCACTTGCGGCCACCCACGCTGGACTTGGCGCCGGAGGAGCGCTTGGCGACCGAGACCAGCGGCCCGTCGGGGCCGGTGGCCCGGGCGACCAGCTTGTAGACCATCGCGCAGGTCGGCTCCCCGCTGCCGGTGACCAGGCTGGTGCCGACGCCGTAGCCGTCCACCGGGGCGGCGGCCAGCGCGGCGATGGCGTACTCGTCCAGGTCGGAGGTGACGATGATCCGGGTGCCGGTGGCGCCGAGTTCGTCCAGTTGGCGGCGGACCCGGTGGGCCAGCAGGGTGAGGTCGCCGGAGTCGATCCGGACCGCGCCCAGCCCGGGCCCGGCCACCTCGACGGCGGTGCGGACCGCCTCGTTCAGGTCGTAGGTGTCGATCAGCAGGGTGGTGCCCCGGCCCATCGAGTCGATCTGCGCGGTGAAGGCGTCCCGCTCGCTGTCGTGCAGCAGGGTGAAGGCGTGGGCGGCGGTGCCGGTGGTCGGGATGCCGTAGGTGAAGCCCGCGGCCAGGTCCGAGGTGGCACCGAAGCCGGCCACGTACGCGGCCCGGGCGGCCGACACGGCGGCGTCCTCGTGCGCCCGGCGGGCGCCCATCTCGATGCACGGCCGCCCGCCCGCCGCGCTGGTCATCCGGGAGGCCGCGGCGGCGATCGCCGAGTCGTGGTTGAGGATCGACAGGATCAGCGTCTCCAGGATCACCGCCTCGGCGAAGCTGCCCTCCACGGTGAGCAGCGGCGAGCCGGGGAAGTAGACCTCGCCCTCGGGGTAGCCGTGGATGTCGCCGGAGAACCGGTAGTCGGCCAGGAACCGCAGGGTGGTCTCGTCGACCACCTTCTGGTCGGCCAGCCAGTCCAACTGCGGGGCGGTGAAGCGGAAGTCCTCGACCGCGTCCAGCACCCGGCCGACTCCGGCCAGCACGCCGTAGCGGCGGCCGTTGGGCAGTCGGCGGGTGAACACCTCGAAGACCGAGCGCCGGTGGGCGGCGCCGCTGCGCAGGGCGGCCTGCAGCATGGTCAGCTCGTAGCGGTCGGTGAGCAGCGCCGTGGAGCGGCGCACGGTGTCGGCATCCATGGGGATGATGCTACTGGACTTAGCGTCAGTTTGACGATTTCTCTCACCGATCGACCCGGATTCGCTCGTGCGTCCCCCGGATGGAAGCATGAGAGACGGTAAACCGTGTCCCGACGAGGAGTGCAGCCGTGAGTGTCGCGCCCGTGGAGATCGAGCGCCCGGAGGTCGAAGGCATTCCAGCGGTGGAGCCCGACACCCCCTGGGTCACGATCGTCCACAATGACCCGGTCAATCTGATGAGTTACGTCCAGTACGTCTTTCAGGCCTACTTCGGCTTCCCGAAGGAGAAGGCCAGGACGCTGATGATGGAGGTCCACCAGAAGGGTCGCGCCGTGGTCTCCAGCGGCTCCCGCGAGGAGATGGAGCGGGACGTCCAGGCGATGCACGGCTACGGTCTGTGGGCCACGCTCCAGCACGACTGACCAACCACCCCACCACGACGACGGGTTGACGACTAATCATGGTTCGGCTGTTCGAGAGCACGGGCGACGGCGGCGCGCGGGCCGCGCTGGACGAGGGTGACGCCGCACTGCTGCGCTCGCTGTTCATGCAGGTGCTGGAGATGATCGGCCCCGGGCCGGCCGCGAATGCCGACCCGCTGGCCGCGCTGTTCGCCGAGGGGCCGAGCAGGCCGCCCGCCGACCCGGCGCTGGCCCGGCTGTTCCCGGACGCCTACGGCGACCCCGGGAAGCCGGACGACCAGGAGGCGGAGGCGGCCTCGGCCGAGTTCCGCCGCTACACCGAGCCCGACCTGCGGACCCGGAAGCGGGACGACGTGCTGGCGGTGATCCGGGCCCTGGACGGCCTCGGTGCGGGCGAGGAGCTGGTACTGCCGGCCGAGGAGTGCCCGCGCTGGCTCGGCGCCACCAACGACCTGCGACTGATCCTCGGCACCCGGCTGGAGGTCAGCGAGGACGACGACTTCTTCGCACTGCCGGACGAGGACCCGGCCAAGCCGCTGGCGATGGCGTACCTGTGGCTCGGCGCTCTGCAGGAGTCGCTGCTGGAGGCGATGGCCGACTGATCGAGGCGGCCCCGGAGCCCCTGTCCCACACCCTGGGACAGGGGCTCCGGCATTTCCGGCACAGCGCCACCAAACCTGACATCACATGCTCAAATATCGCTCAGATATGCACCGTTATCCGGGCGAACCGTGGTACGACTGCCACTCCCCACGAGTCAAGGACGGTGCCCGATGACCCAGCAGCAGTTCGACGAGGTGACCGATCCGGTACCGGACGAGGAGGGCTACGCCCGCGGTCTGGGGAGCCGTCAGATCCAGATGATCGCGATCGGCGGCGCGATCGGCACCGGCCTCTTCCTCGGCGCCGGCACCGCCATCTCCAAGGCGGGCCCGAGCCTGATCCTCAGCTACGCGGTGGCCGGTCTGGTGATCTTCGTGATCATGCGCGCACTCGGCGAGCTGCTGACGTACCGTCCGGTCTCCGGCAGCTTCGCCGAGTACGCCCGGGAGTTCCTCGGCCCGTTCGCGGGCTACGTGACCGGCTGGACGTACTGGCTGTTCTGGGTGGTCACCGGCATGGCGGAGACCACCGCCGCCGCCGTGTACGTGAAGTTCTGGGCGCCCGGCATCCCGCAGTGGATCTCCGCGCTGGTCTTCCTGGTGATCCTGTACGGCGCCAACCTGATCTCGGTGAAGCTGTTCGGCGAGATCGAGTTCTGGTTCTCGATGATCAAGGTGACCGCGATCATCGGCATGATCCTGATCGGCATCGGGGTGCTCACCCTCGGCTTCAGCGACGCCGGTGACACCGCCGCGCTCAGCAACCTCTGGTCGGACGGCGGCTTCTTCCCCAAGGGCATCGGCGCCACCGTGATGACCCTGCAGATCGTCATGTTCGCCTACCTCGGGGTCGAGCTGGTCGGCGTCACGGCGGGGGAGAGCGAGAACCCGCAGAAGACCCTGCCGCGCGCGATCAACACGCTGCCCTGGCGGATCGCACTGTTCTACATCGGCGCGCTGGTGGTCATCCTGGCCGTGGTGCCGTGGCGGGAGTTCGCCCCGGGCGTCAGCCCGTTCGTGGCCGCGTTCGAGAAGATGGGCATCCCGGCGGCGGCCGGGATCATCAACTTCGTGGTGCTCACCGCCGCGCTCTCCTCCTGCAACTCCGGGATGTACTCCACCGGCCGGATGCTGCGCGACCTCGCGATCCGTGGCCAGGCGCCGGGGCAGCTCACCGCGCTCAACCGGCAGAAGACCCCGGCCGCCGCGATCACCGTCTCCTGCCTGCTGATGGGCCTCGGCGTGGTGCTCAACTACCTCGCCCCCGCAAAGGCGTTCGAGTACATCACCTCGGTCGCCACCGTCTGCGGCCTGTGGACCTGGGCGATGATCCTGATCTGCCAGATCCGCTACCGGACCGCCTGGAAGGGTGGCCACCTGCCCGCGCCGACCTTCAAGGCGCCGGGTGGACCGGCGGCCAGCTGGGCCTCGCTGGCCTTCCTGGTGATGGTGATCGTGCTGATCGCGATCGACGAGGACAGCCGGATCTCGCTGTACGTCTTCCCGGTCTGGGCCCTGCTGCTGGTGATCGGCTACCAGGTGCTCAAGAGCCGTAAGCCGGAGGCCGTGGTGCCGCACGGGCACGACCACGTCCACGCCAAGTCCGGTGACTGAGACAGTCGATGGGGACCGCTCGGACGGCTGGCTATCCTGACCGCATGCTGACCATCACCCGAGAGCTGCACGACGCGATCGTCGCCCACGCCCGTGCCGACCACCCGGACGAGGCCTGCGGCGTGGTCGCGGGCCCGGCCGGCAGCGACCGCCCCGAGCGGTTCATCCCGATGCTCAACGCGGCCCGCTCGCCCACCTTCTACGAGTTCGACTCCGGCGACCTGTTCAAGCTCTACCGCGAGATGGACGACCGGGACGAGGTGCCCGTGATCGTCTACCACTCGCACACCGCCACCGAGGCCTACCCGTCGCGGACCGACGTCAGCTACGCCTCCGAGCCGGAGGCCCACTACGTGCTGGTCTCCACCGCGGAGGGCACCGAGCCCGGCGACCCGTTCCAGTTCCGCTCGTTCCGGATCGTGGACGGTGTGATCACGGAGGAAGACGTCGAGATCGTCGAGACGTACGCAGCCTGACCGACTCCCGGCCCGCCGTACCCGCCTGACCAGGCCGATACGGCGGACCGCGCCGTGTCCAAACCCCGCAATCTCACCTGTAGATACGGAAACATCCGGATACCGAGACGGAGATGTCGGAGCAGGGGCGGGAATCTATACGATGAGCCCATGCGTTCCGTCGATGTGAGCAACCAGGCCCCGGGCATCCGCCTCGTGGCGCGCCTGCACGTCGACCTGTGCCGGCTCGCCAGCGCGATCTGTCCCGGCCCCGCCGACGCCTGCTGACCTCGGCACCAACCGCTTTTCCCGGCCCCCGGGGCCACCCTCCCCTGCCGCGCCCGCGGCCACCCGAACTCACACCCGATCAGGAGCGCAGCCATGGCCATCGAGGTCCGCATCCCGACCATCCTCCGCACGTACACCGACGGCCAGAAGGCCGTCGAGGGCGCCGGCGCCAACCTCGGCGAGCTGTTCGCCGACCTGGACGCCCGGCACCCGGGCATCGCCGCCCGACTGCTGGACGGCGGCGAGCTGCGCCGCTTCGTCAACGTCTACCTGAACGACGAGGACGTCCGCTTCCTGGAGGGCATCGGCACCGGCCTGACGGACGGCGACAGCGTCACCATCCTCCCCGCCGTCGCCGGCGGCTAGGACCCCCCAACCGCCGGAGGGTCCGCGGCCCCGCCGCCCCGATCCGCTCCTCGACTGCCGGAGGCTCCGTCAGATGAAGTACGACAGCCCGCTCGAAGCCGTCGGCAACACTCCGCTGGTCCGGCTGCCCCGGATCTCCGCCGCCGTGCCCGGCAACGGGGACGGTCTGGTGACCCTCTGGGCCAAGCTGGAGGACCGCAACCCGACCGGTTCGATCAAGGACCGGCCGGCCCTGCACATGATCGAGCGGGCCGAGGCGGCGGGGCTGCTCACCCCCGGCTGCACCATCCTGGAGCCGACCAGCGGCAACACCGGCATCTCACTCGCCATGGCGGCCAAGCTCAAGGGCTACCGGATGGTCTGCGTGATGCCGGAGAACACCAGCGAGGAGCGCCGCGAGCTGCTCCGGATGTGGGGCGCGGAGATCATCCCCTCGCCCGCGGCAGGCGGCTCCAACACCGCCGTCCGGATCGCCAAGGAGATCGCCGCCGAGCACCCGGACTGGGTGATGCTCTACCAGTACGGCAACCCGGACAACGCCGGCGCGCACTACGCGGGCACCGGCCCGGAGATCCTCGCCGACCTCCCCGACATCACCCACTTCGTGGCCGGCCTGGGCACCACCGGCACCCTGATGGGCGTCGGCCGCTACCTGCGGGAGAAGGTCCCCGGCGTCCGGATCGTCGCGGCCGAGCCGCGCTACGACGACCTGGTGTACGGGCTGCGCAACCTGGACGAGGGCTTCGTCCCCGAGCTGTACGACGCCCAGGTGCTCACCACCCGGTTCTCGGTCGGCTCGGCCGACGCCGTCCGCCGCACCCGCGACCTGCTCCAGCAGGAGGGCATCTTCGCGGGCGTGTCGACCGGCGCCATCCTGCACGCCGCGATCGGGGTCGGCCGCAAGGCCGCCCAGGCCGGCGAGCGGGCGGAGATCGTCTTCGTGGTCGCCGACGGCGGCTGGAAGTACCTCTCCACCGGCATCTACACGGCCGAGTCGACCGAGGCCGCCGTCGAGGCGCTGCAGGGCCAGCTCTGGGCCTGACGGCCCGTCAGTCGGATGCGGTACGGCGCGGTCCCCGCTGGGCGGGGGCCGCGCCGTCCGTCGTTCAGCGCAGCGCCCGCTGGGCCTTCGTCCAGGTCGGCCCGTCCAGCGGTCCGACCCGGCGGCGGAAGGCGCGCAGCGGTACCTCGCGCAGCTCGTCCGTCTCCAGCCAGCTGGACCGGCCCTGCCGGTCGCCGACCGCGCCCGGCGGCAGGGCCAGCACGCCCGGACGGTCGTCGTGCCGCTTGCTGGTGATCTTCGCGACGGTGGCGGTCCGCCGGTTCACCCGCAGCACCAGGCACGGCCGGTCCTTGGTGCCGGGCCCGTCCTCGAACGGCACCTCGGCCCACCACACCTCGCGAGGTGCAGGACCACCACCGGCCGGGGCGGAGGGCCGCCGTCGGCGGACGGCCACCAGCACCGCGAGCAGGACCAGCACGACCAACGCGGCTATCAGCCATTTCTCCATCCGCAGACCGTACAACCACGTCTCGGGCCGACTGTGACAGTTGAGCATTTATCCGTTTGGTGCTGCTGATTTGTCACGGAACGACTACAGAGTCCCTTCTGGGCTAAAGATCCTCGTTGGGCCGGAAAAGCTGATCGCGACCTCCCGACAGCAACCCTCGGAACCCTCCCTGAAGGTGGCCCAGATGTCCTCACACAGCGATGAGTTGTGGTCGTACACCGAGATCGCCAGGCATATCAACGTCCAGTCGGACACCGTCCGCAACTACCGTCGGCACGGCCTGCTGCCCGATCCGGACATGATCGACGGCAGCGGCCACCCCCGCTGGTTCGCGGGCACCATCCGCGCCTGGGCCCGGAACCGCCCCGGCAACCGCTGAGGCGCCTCGTCCCGCCCCCGTCCCCGCCCCGCGCCCGGCGCGGCCCGTTCTGGTGACATCAGCCACAGCACGGCACGGAGACGGGGGCAAAGTGCCTCCCGGCCCTTACTCTCGTCTGGCAGCCGGCCGCTACCACCAGGTAGCTCCGCAGGCACGGACCATGACCCATCGGGGTGGAGGGGCTCGGCATGAGACTGACCGTGGTGGGGTGCTCGGGAAGCTTCCCGTCCGCCGAGTCGCCCTGCTCCAGCTACCTGATCGAGGCCGACGGCTTCCGGCTGGTGCTCGACCTCGGCAACGGCGCGCTCGGCGCCCTGCAGAAGTACTGCGGCCTGTACGACATCGACGCGGTGATGCTCAGTCACCTGCACGCGGACCACTGCATCGACCTCTGCGCCTACTGGGTCGCCCGGAACTACCGGCTGGAGGGCTGCCCAGAGTCCGTCCCGGTGTACGGGCCCGCGGGCACCGCCGACCGGCTGGCCCGGGCGTACGACATGCCCGAGCAGCCGGGCATGACCGAGGTCTTCGACTTCCACACCCTCACCGAGGGCAGCTTTCGGCTCGGCCCGCTGACCGTCACGACGGCCCGGGTCAGCCACCCGGTGGAGACCTTCGCCTTCCGGATCGAGCACGGCGGCCGCAGCCTGGTGTACTCCGGCGACACCGGCGCGTGCGCCGAGCTGGTCGAACTCGCCCGGGGCGCCGACCTGTTCCTCTGCGAGGCGGCCTACACCCACGGCAAGGAGACCTTCGCGGACGTCCACCTGAACGGCCGGGAGGCGGGCGAGCACGCCGCCGCGGCCGGGGTCGGCCGCCTGGTGCTCACCCACATCCCGCCGTGGACCGACCCCGAGACCAACCGCCGTGACGCCGCAGCGGTGTACGGCGGCCCGGTCGAACTGGCCCGCCCCGGCGCGGTCTATCAGCTCTGACCCTCAGGACAACGGACGGACCCCGCCCGGCAGTTGCCGAGCGGGGTCCGTCCGTTGAAGCGGTAAGGGCGGTCAGGCCTTGGTGAGCTCCTCGAGCTCCTCGTCGCTCTCGCGACCGGGAGTCGGCAGGTTGAACTTGGCGATCGCCCAGCGGAACAGCACGTAGTACAGGGCGGCGAAGACCAGACCGATCGGGATGATCATCCAGGCGTTGGTGGACTTGCTCCAGCCGAGTAGGTAATCGATCAGTCCGGCCGAGAAGGTGAAGCCGGCGTGCACGCCGAGGGCCCAGGTGACGGCCATCGAGATGGCGGTGAGCACCGCGTGGATCACGTACAGGGCCGGGGCGATGAAGACGAAGGCGAACTCGATCGGCTCGGTGACACCGGTGACGAAGGAGGTCAGCGCGAGCGACATCATCATGCCCATCACGGCGGCGCGGCGCTCGGGGCGGGCGGCGTGCGCGATGGCCAGGGCGGCGGCGGGGAGCGCGAACATCATGATCGGGAAGAACCCGGCCATGAACTGACCGGCCGTCGGGTCACCGGCGAAGTAGCGGGTCAGGTCGCCGTGCACCACGGTGCCGTCGGCCTTGGTGAAGTCACCGGTCTGGAACCAGGCGTAGGAGTTCACGAACTGGTGCATGCCGACCGGCAGCAGGCCACGGTTGACCAGACCGAACGCACCGGCACCGAAGGCCCCGGCACCGATCAGCGAGTCGTTCAGGCTGCTGATGGCGTCGCCGACCGGGCCCCAGCAGAGCGCGAACACGACGCCGACGGCGGTGCCGACGAAGGCCATGATGATCGGGACCAGGCGGCGGCCGTTGAAGAAGCCGAGCCAGTCGACCAACTTGGTGCGGTGGTACTTCTGCCACAACACGGCGCTCAGCAGACCGATCACGATGCCGCCGAGCACGCCCGGGTTCTCGTAGGTCGCGGCGACCCACTTGCCGTCCTTGATCGCGCCTTCGGTGATCGGGAACGCGGTCAGCACGTTCTTGTAGACCAGGAAGCCGACCAGGGCGGCGAGCGCGGTGGAGCCGTCCGCCTTCTTGGCGAAGCCGATCGCGATGCCCACCGCGAAGAGCAGCGGCAGATTGGAGAAGACGGCGTCACCGGCGGTGGCGAACACCGCGGCGACCTTGTCCCAGCCGAGGCCGTCCTTGCCGAAGACGTCGTCCTGACCGAGGCGGAGCAGCAGACCGGCCGCCGGGAGGACGGCGATCGGGAGCTGGAGGCTCCGGCCGATCTTCTGGAGGCCCTGGAGCACGCTCTGCCCGAACTTCTTGCCGGGCGAGGGGACCGGTGCCGCGGCGGGCGCCGGTGCCTGCGCAGTCGTAGTCATGGGGGTGGTTCCTAACGGCAGGGCGGATCGGTCGGGGGAGGAGCATCGGGGGCCGAACCGCGAACTGGTCTACACCACTAGTGGTGTAGACCAGTTTTCTAGCACGCATGGAGGGGGGCCGTAACCCCTGGAAGCCGTGCAGGTGGGAAGTGCTATGAAATCGAAACCTTCTTTTGGATTAATGATCATGACTACCCGCTGTAATCGCCATTTTGGCGAGTTGCGCAACAAAACGACCCGCTCCCGGCGGCGGGGCCGTCGGGAGCGGGTTTCGGATTGACGAGGGGTCAGTCCTTGGTGACGTCCTCGATCTCCTCGTCGTCCTCGCGGCCGGGGGTCTTGAGGTTGAACTTGGTGATCACGAAGCGGAAGAGCACGTAGTAGACCACCGCGAAGCAGAGCCCGATCGGGATCACCAGCCAGGGCTTGGTGTCCAGGTGCCAGAGCGTGACGTAGTCGATCAGTCCGGCCGAGAAGCTGAAGCCCGCGTGCACCCCGAGCGCCCAGGTGACGAACATCGAGATGCCGGTCAGGATCGCGTGCGCCACGTAGAGCAGCGGCGCCAGGAACATGAAGGAGAACTCGATCGGCTCGGTCACGCCGGTGATGAAGCTGGTCGCCGCCAGCGACATCATCAGGCCGGTGATCTCCTTGCGGCGGTGCGGCTTGGCGGTGTGCGCGATGGCCAGGGCGGCGGCCGGGAGGCCGAACATCATGATCGGGAAGAAGCCGGAGGTGAACTGGCCGGCCGTCGGGTCGCCGCCCAGGAAGCGGGTGATGTCGCCGTGCAGCACCTGGCCGGCCGGGTCGGTGAAGTCGCCGGCCTGGAACCAGAAGAAGGTGTTCACGAACTGGTGCATGCCGACCGGCAGCAGGCCGCGGTTGACCACACCGAATATCGCCGAGCCGAACGAGCCGAGCCCGATCAGCCAGTCGCTGAACGCGTTGATCCCGTCGCCGATCGGGCCCCAGCAGAGCGCCACCAGCACGCCGAGGGCGGTGCCGACGAAGGCCATGATGATCGGGACCAGGCGGCGGCCGTTGAAGAAGCCGAGCCAGTCGACCAGCTTGGTGCGGTGGTACGTCTGCCACAGCACGGCGGTCAGCAGACCGATGATGATGCCGCCGAGTACGCCGGGGTTCTGGTAGGTCGCGGCGACCCACTTATCGCCCTCGATGTGGCCCTCGGTGACCGGGAATGCCTGGAGCACCTTGGAGAAGGTCAGGTAACCCACCACCGCGGCCAGCGCGGTGGAGCCGTCGGCCTTCTTGGCGAAGCCGATCGCGATACCGATGCAGAACAGCAGCGGCAGACCGAAGGCCCCGTCCAGAATCGACGTGCCGCCGGCCAGCAGGACCGCCGAGACCTTGTCCCAGAAGTCACCGTGCAGGTACGAGGCGATCAGGTTGCCGAGGCTGACCAGCAGGCCGGCGGCCGGGAGCACGGCGACCGGGAGCTGGAGGCTGCGGCCGACCTTCTGCAGTCCTTGGAGGAGCCCGGCGCCTGGCTTCCTGGCGGGGGCGGTGGTCGAACTCATGGGCTGTCCTTCGGCGGTGGGCGACTCTGCGCACCGATCGGCAGGGCGCCGATTGGTCTACACCAGTTCGAGGTGCAGAGCTTTTCTAACACGCCGCTGACAAGGAACTGAAAAAAGTCCGAAACCGAATACCCGGCGATTGACCGGCGTAATTCCGATAGGGTCGTTGGTCCCGTTCCGGGCATGCCGAAAGGCCCCCGGGCCGGTGGTCCGAGGGCCTTTCCTGGGAATTGGCGGAGCGTCAGGCCTTGGTGACGTCCTCGACCTCGTCGTCGTCCTCGCGGCCGGGAGTCTTGAGGTTGAACTTGGTGATGATGAAGCGGAAGAGCGTGTAGTAGACCACCGCGAAACAGAGTCCGATCGGGATGATCAGCCAGGGCTTGGTGGCCAGGGTCCAGTTGATGCAGTAGTCGATCAGACCGGCCGAGAAGCTGAAGCCGTCCTTCACGCCGAGTGCCCAGGAGACCGCCATCGAGGCACCGGTGAGCAGGGCGTGCACGGCGTACAGCGCGGGGGCGATGTAGGCGAAGGAGTACTCGATCGGCTCGGTGACGCCGGTGACGAAGGAGGTCAGGCCGACCGAGAGCATCAGGCCGGTGATCTCCTTGCGGCGGTGCGGCTTGGCGCAGTGCGCGATGGCCAGCGCAGCGGCGGGAAGCGCGAACATCATGATCGGGAAGAAGCCGGTGGTGAACTGACCGGCCGTCGGGTCGCCCGCCAGGAAGCGCGGGATGTCGCCGTGGACCTCCGAGCCGTCCGGCTTGGTGTAGTCGCCGAACTGGAACCAGACGAAGGTGTTCAGCAGCTGGTGCATGCCGATCAGCAGCAGGACGCGGTTGGCGAGACCGAACAGGCCGGCACCCCAGGCGTCCAGGTCGGCCAGCCACTGGCTGAAGTCGGTCATCGCGTCGCCGATCGGCGGCCAGATCCAGACGGAGAGGCAGGCGAACGCCAGGCCGAACAGGGCCGTGATCATCGGGACCAGGCGGCGGCCGTTGAAGAATCCGAGCCAGTCGACCAGCTGCTTGCGGTGGTAGCGGACCCAGAGCCAGGCCGACGCCAAGCCGATCAGGATGCCGCCGAGTACGCCGGGGTTCTGGTAGACGGCGCTCGCCGCATTCCGCGAACTGAAGTCCACGCACTTGTTCCCGACCAGAACGGTGGTGCCCGTGCAGTCCTCCGGGAAGGCATGGAGCACGCTGTAGTAGACGAGGAAGCCGACGACCGCCGCGAGTGCGGTCGAGCCGTCGGCCTTCTTGGCCATGCCGATCGCGACCCCGATGCAGAACAGCAGGGGCAGACCGAGACTGGAGTCGAGCAGAGCGCCACCGGCGGCGGCGAAGACCTTCGCCACGTTGTCCCAGCCGAGACCGTCCGAGCCGAAGACGTCGGGCTGGCCGAGCCGGTTCAGGATGCCGGCGGCCGGCAGTACCGCCACCGGGAGCTGGAGACTGCGGCCCATCTTCTGGAGGCCGCCGTAGAAGCCGTGCCACCACTGCGCCTGTGGGGCTGTGGCGCCTGCCGAACTCATCATCGTCCTCCGAGTGCCGGATGTGTCCGGGCCCGGAACACCGACGGGCGTTTCCGCGTTGTCCGAAGTGCACCTAATATTGGTGTAGACCACTTACGAGCAGAGTGGGCGCGCCGGGTCCAAGGTCCTGCTGATCGTCATCCTGTGATGAAGATCGGCAGCGCGCGCGTCCTGCTGGGCCAAAAGTGGACTAACGTGGCAAGTCGGTCGAACTCGGGCGATGCTGGTCGCGCGCCGTCGTGGGCGCGGCAACTGAGTCCGCGTCACCTTCCGACGACAGCCACCAGCACCGAGCGGTACGGCACCGGGCAGAGCTGCCGGGAGCCGAGACAGAGGGAGAAAGACATGGCCAGCAAGGCTGAGAAGATCGTCGCCGGTCTCGGCGGCATCGAGAACATCGAAGAGGTCGAGGGCTGCATCACCCGCCTGCGTACCGAGGTCAAGGACGCCTCCCTGGTCAACGAAGCCGCACTGAAGGCCGCCGGCGCCCACGGCGTCGTCAAGATGGGCACCGCGATCCAGGTCGTGATCGGCACCGACGCCGACCCGATCGCCGCGGACATCGAGGACATGATGTGAGTTGAGACCTTCCGGTCTCACCCGCGACGGCCCGTCACCCTGCGAGGGGTGGACGGGCCGCAGTGTTTTCCGAGGCTTCGGCGGGAGCGGCTAGGCTCGGTGCCTATGTCACGCATCGACGGCCGCACCCCCGATCAGCTCCGCCCGATCACCATCGAACGAGGCTGGAGCAAGCACGCCGAAGGCTCCGTCCTGGTCTCCTACGGCGACACCAAGGTGCTCTGCACCGCCAGCGTCACCGAGGGCGTCCCCCGCTGGCGCAAGGGCACTGGCGAGGGCTGGGTCACCGCCGAGTACTCCATGCTCCCGCGCGCCACCAACACCCGCGGCGACCGCGAGTCGGTCCGCGGCAAGATCGGCGGCCGCACCCACGAGATCAGCCGCCTGATCGGCCGTTCGCTGCGCGCGGTGATCGACCACCGGGCGCTCGCCGAGAACACCATCGTGCTCGACTGCGACGTGCTCCAGGCCGACGGCGGCACGCGCACCGCGGCCATCACCGGCGCGTACGTGGCGCTGGTGGACGCGGTCTCCTGGGCTCGCGACAAGAAGCTGCTCCGAGCAAAGGGCCAGCCGATCACCGGCGGCGTCAGCGCGGTCAGCGTCGGCATCATCGACGGCGTCCCGATGCTCGACCTCCGCTACGAGGAGGACGTCCGGGCCGAGACCGACATGAACATCGTCTGCACCGCCGACGGCCGCTTCGTCGAGGTGCAGGGCACCGCCGAGGGCGCGCCGTTCGACCGCGCGCTGCTCGACCAGCTGCTCGACCTGGGCACGCTGGGATGCGCCGAGCTGGACGAGATCCAGCGCAAGGTGCTCGAGGGCTGACCGGTCGTCAGACCGTACGGGCTCCGGGGCCGGCCGCTGTACAGGCGGGGCCCGGAGCCCGTACGGTTCGGGCCGTCAGCCCGGTACGGGAACCGGCGGCGGCCACGCCGTCGTCCTCCTGACCGTCGGACCTGCCCCAGCGTCTTCACAACGGAGGACCTTTCGATGCCCCTCAGCATCAACCGTTCCGCCACCCTGTCGGTGGCCGCGCTCGCGCTCCTGCTGCCGCTCGGCGTGGGCTGCTCGGCGGCCCAGAAGGCACTCGACTGCGGCAACACGGCGGTGAAGATCAGCAGCGACTTCGCCGCGGTGAGCCAGGCCTGGGGCAACGCGGGCAACGACCCGCAGGCCGCCGGGCAGGCGCTGCAGACGCTCAAGAACGACCTCGACGAGCTGGGCCGCAACTCCAGCGACACCGACGTCAGCAAGGCGATCACCGACCTGCAGACCCAGGTCGAGAAGACCCAGCAGGCGATCAACGCCAAGCAGGTCCCCGACCTCAAGCCGCTCGGCGACGCCGCCTCCAACCTGTCCAAGGCCTGCACCGGCTGACGACGCATAGGCTGAGGCGCATGACTACCCGACGCCTCGTCCTCGCCACCCGGAACCAGCACAAGGTCGCGGAGCTGCGCGCCATCCTCGGCGCGGCCGGACTCGACGTGGAGCTGGTCGGTGCCGACGCCTACCCGGAGATCCCGGACGTGCCCGAGACCGGCGTGACCTTCGCCGAGAACGCCCTGCTGAAGGCACACGCGCTGGCGCGCGCCACCGGCCTGCCCGCCGTCGCCGACGACTCCGGTCTCTGCGTGGACGTGCTGAACGGTGCGCCCGGCATCTTCTCCGCCCGCTGGGCCGGCAAGCACGGCGACGACCGCGCCAACCTCGAGCTGCTGCTGGCCCAGCTCGGCGACATCGACGCCCCCCACCGGGGCGCGCACTTCGCCTGCGCCGCCGCACTCGCCCTGCCGGACGGCACCGAGCGGGTGGTCGAGGGCCGGCTGCTCGGCACCCTGCGCACCGCCCCCTCGGGCGACGGCGGCTTCGGCTACGACCCGATCCTCCAGCCGCTCGGCGAGACCCGCACCTGCGCCGAACTGACCCCTGCGGAGAAGAACGCCATCAGCCACCGCGGCCAGGCCTTCCGCGGCCTCGCCCCGGTGGTCCGCGAGCTGCTCGGCTGACGGCTGGTCGGCCACGGCGAAGGCCCCCGCCTCGGCGGGGGCCTTCGTCTGTGCGGCCTGAGGGACTCGAACCCTCACGAGGTTTCCCTCACGGGCACCTAAAACCCGCGCGGCTGCCATTACGCCAAGGCCGCCTGTACAGCAGCCATCATGCTACAGGTGGGCGCGGAGCAGCAGTGCCTTCAGTGTCGGCCGACCCGTCGACGGTTCTTGTTCCGGCCGCAGTAGGTGTCGGTAGTGGCATGGCAGTTCGGGCAGAGCAGCCGGATGTTGTCAGGCCGGTTGTCCGACCAGTCCCCGTTGATGTGGTCGACCTCAAGGGTGAGCGGTCTACCCTGCCAGACGGGCCCGGTCCCGCAGTCCTGGCAGGCGTCCGGGTGGCCGAGTTCGAGCAGGGCCTTGCGGATCCGGGAGCCAGGCAGGCGTTTGGCGTCGGCGGGCCGCTGTACGAGCACCTGGTCGGGGCGCAGCCGCCGCGCAGACCGCTGTCCCCGGTTGTGCGCCTGCCCGGTGAAGTGCGACGTGTCGATCCCGAACGCCTTGATGCGCCGCCCGATGTGGGCCTGCGTCCCGCCCGCCTGTCGCTGGTGAAGGTGGCGTACGACCCCGGCCACGCTGTGGCAGGCGGCCACGGCCTCCTCCAGCAGCTCTCTGGTGTAGACGGTGCCCCTCGGGCTGAAATGCGAGACGTCGATCCCGTAGGTGGTTAGCCGACGGCGGAGGTACTTGCGGGTGCCCGGCTCGGGTTCACGCCCGAGTGCCAGCAGGAGCTGGTCGATCGACGCGACCCTGGCCGCAGTGTCCGTCAGAATTTCGCGGGTGTATCGGACCGTCATGTTCACGCCTTCCGGGCTCAGTTGTGCGCCCGTCCCCCATGGATACGAACGAGCGTTGGGGTGAAAGGGCACGGGTGGCCCGGGAGATGAACATGTGACGAGGGTCACGGGTCGCGGGCGGTCTCGGATGGCTACCGATTGGTACAGACCTATTGACCTATGTGGTTCAGACCACATAGCTTCGCGCCAATCTGCAGCGCGGCAGCCGGGGTTCTGACCGGTCGTCGGCTGCGGGTGTCCTACCTCCCCCACTGCGCGCCCCCACAGCGCGCGCCGGCACTCTCCCCTGGAGGACCGAGTGTTGATCCGATCCACGACGGAGCAGCGTCCCACCGCTGCGGGCCGTCAGACGTCCGGCAAGCGGGTGGCGTTCGCCACCGCTGCCGCCGCCGTGATGGCCGGTCTGCTGGTCGCCACGCTCGGCACGGCGCCTTCGCAGGCTGCCGCGGCTGTCGACAATCAGTCCTGTCGCCCCGACGGCATGTACACCACGCCAGGCGTGGACGTGCCCTACTGCAGCGTGTACGACGCCGAGGGCCGCGAGAAGATGGGCGCCGACCACCAGCGCCGCATCATCGGGTACTTCACCGGCTGGCGTACCGGCAAGGACGGCACCCCCGCCTACCTGGTGAACAACATCCCCTGGGACAAGGTCACCCACCTGAACTACGCGTTCGGGCACATCGACGGCAACAACAAGCTCTCGGTCGGCGACGACACCGCGACCAACGAGGCCACCGGGATCACCTTCCCGGGCGTGGCCGGCGCGGAGATGGACCCGACGCTTCCGTACAAGGGTCACTTCAACCTGCTGACCAAGTACAAGAAGCAGTACCCGAACGTCAAGACCCTGATCTCGGTGGGTGGTTGGGCCGAGACCGGCGGCTACTTCGGTGCCGACGGCAACCGTGTCAACTCCGGCGGCTTCTACTCCACCACGGTCAACGCGGACGGTTCGGTCAACCAGGCCGGCATCAACACCTTCGCGGACTCGGCCGTCGACTTCATCAAGAAGTACGGCTTCAACGGCGTCGACATCGACTACGAGTACGCCACCTCGATGAAGGACGCGGGCAACCCGCTCGACTGGACCACCGCGAACGCCAAGCGCGGCTCGCTGGTCAAGGCGTTCGACGTCCTGCTGAAGACCCTGCGCGAGAAGATGGACCGGGCCGGCGCGGCCGACGGCAAGCACTACATGGTGACCGTCGCCGCTCCGTCCTCCGGGTACCTGCTCCGTGGCATGGAGACGTACCAGATGGCGAAGTACCTGGACTACGTCAACATCATGTCGTACGACCTGCACGGCGCCTGGAACAAGTACGTCGGCCCGAACGCCTCGCTGTTCGACGACGGCAAGGACGCCGAGCTGGCGGCCGCCAACGTGTACGGCACCACGCAGTACGGCGGCATCGGCTATCTGAACACCGACTGGGCCTACCACTACTTCCGTGGCGCGATGACGGCCGGCCGGATCAACGTCGGTCTGCCGTACTACACCCGCGGGTTCAAGAACGTCACCGGTGGCACCAACGGTCTCTGGGGCACCGCCTCGACCAACACCTGCCCGGCCGGCGCCGGTCTGACCACCTGTGGTGACGGTGCGGTCGGCATCGACAACATCTGGAACGACAAGGACACCAACGGGGTCGAGTCCCCGGCGGGCTCCAACCCGATGTGGCACGCGAAGAACCTGGAGAAGGGCATCGTCCCGGACTACCTCTCCAAGTACGGCGTGACCGACACCGCGCTCCAGGGCACCTACACCCGCAACTACGACTCGACCCTGGTCGCGCCGTGGCTGTGGAACGCCACCAAGAAGGTCTTCCTCTCCACCGAGGACGAGCAGTCGGTCGGCGCCAAGGCCGACTACGTCGTGAACAACGGCATTGGCGGCGCGATGATCTGGGAGCTGGCCGGCGACTACAAGTGGGACGCCGCCAAGAACCAGTACGTCCCCGGTTCGACCCTGACCTCGCTGATGTACGACAAGTTCAAGGCCGCCTCGGCGTACGGCGCGAAGCGCTCCACCATCGCGCTGCCGACCCAGACCCTGCCGATCGACGTGCAGTTCAACAGCTTCGCGCTGGGTGACTCGAACTACCCGATCAGCCCGAAGCTGCAGATCACCAACAACTCCACGGTGACCCTGCCGGGCGGTACCGAGTTCCAGTTCGACTACTCGAGCTCGGCCCCGGGCAACGCCAAGGACTCCTCGGGCTTCGGTCTCACGACGATCCGTCAGGACCACACCGGCAACAACGTCGGCGGCCTGAAGGGCATCTACAACCGGGCCTCGGTCAAGCTGCCGAGCTGGCAGTCGCTGGCCCCGGGCGCGTCCCTGACCATGGACTTCACCTACTACCTGCCGGTCTCGACCCCCGCCAACTGGACGGTCAACGTCGGCGGCACCCTGTACGGCCTGACCGGCGACCTGACCCGGGGCACCAGCGGCGCGACCTCCTCGCCGTCCTCCTCCCCGAGCAGCAGCCCGTCCAGCAGCCCGTCCTCCTCGCCGAGCAGCTCCCCGTCGAGCAGCCCGTCGTCGAGCCCGAGCAGCTCGCCCAGCACCAGCGCCAGCCCGAGCGCGAGTGCCAGCCCGTCGACCGGCACCTGCACCGCTCCGAGCTGGAGCGCGGGCGCCATCTACGCCACCACCGGCACCAAGGTGTCCTGGAAGGGCCACCACTACACGAACAAGTGGTGGACCACCGGTGAGGACCCCTCGACCACCGGCCAGTGGGGCGTCTGGAACGACCTCGGGGTCTGCTGACCTGACGAGGTGAGAGACGGCGGTGGCGGTGCACCCGGTCGGGGGGTGCACCGCCACCGCTTCGTTGTGCCCGTGCGTCAGGCGGTCTCGACCTTGAGGTCGCGGAGGAGCTTGGCGACGTGGCCGGTGGCCTTGACGTTGTAGAGGGCGCGCTCGACCTTGCCCTCTTCGTCGACGATCACGGTGGAGCGGATCACGCCGACGTAGGTGCGGCCGTAGTTCTGCTTCTCGCCGTAGGCGCCGTACGCCTCCAGCGTCGCGTGGTCCTCGTCGGCGAGCAGGGTGACCTTGAGGTTTTCGGCCTCGCGGAACTTCTCCAGCTTGGCCGGCTTGTCGGGGGAGATGCCGAGCACGTCGTACCCGGCGCCCGCGAAGACCTCCAGGTTGTCGGTGAAGTCGCAGGCCTGCTTGGTGCAGCCGGCGGTGAGCGCGGCGGGGTAGAAGTACACGATCACCTTGCGGCCGAGGTGGTCGGCGAGGGAGACCTGGTTGCCGTCGGCGTCGGGCAGGGTGAAGGCGGGGGCGGTGTCGCCGGGCTGAAGGCGCTCGCTCATGGTGGGGCTTCTCCTCGTGCGGACTCGTTGGTCGTACCAGCGGCCAACCTACTCCCGTTGGTGGGTGGTGCTGCGCGGGCGGGGCGGCGAGCTGACAGACTGACACCTGTCGTAACGGACGCAGACGGACGCAACCAGTGAAGGGGTGGCCCGAGTGGGCAAGGCCGGGACAGACAAGGCGGCGCGGACGACCGCCCAGATCGAGGCGGACATCACGCGGACCCGCACCCAGCTCGCGACGACCCTGGACGAGCTCGCGGTCCGGGTGCACCCGAGCACCATCGCGGCCCAGACCAGGGCGAAGCTGCTCGGCTCGGTCGAGGAGAAGGCCGGGCGGGCGTACGTCACCGCGAGCGGTGCGGTGGAGCAGCTGAAGGCGCAGTTCACCGACGAGAAGGGGCAGCCGCGCAAGGAGCGGATCGTCCCGGCCGCGCTGGTCGGCGTCGGGGTGCTGCTGCTGGTGGCCTCGGTGCGCAGGCGCCGGCGCGGCTGAGCGGGTTGTACGGGCAGGGGCCGGGCCGGTGGGTCCGGCCCTTCCGTATGCCGGGGCAGCGTCACGCTGCCGGGGCCGGGCGGGTACGGTCGGAGGCGTGAACGAAGAGCGGAACGAACAGCACGAGGTGACCCGGCACGACCGGCTGGGCGCGAAGCTGCCGATCAAGATGCTGCACGACCGGGTGCTGGTGAAGACCGAGGGCAGCGAGGGCGAGCGCCGTTCGACCGGCGGCATCCTGATCCCGGCCACCGCTGAGCTAAGTAAAAGATGCACGTGGGCGGAAGCTGTTGCGGTGGGCCAGAGCGTCCGGTCCGTGGAGCCCGGCGATCGGGTGCTGTACGACCCGGAGGACAAGCTGGAGGTCGAGGTCCGGGGCGCGACGTACGTGCTGCTGCGCGAGCGGGACCTGCACGCGGTGGCGGCGATGCGGTTCGGTGACGCGGAGGGTTCGACCGGCCTCTACCTGTGAGGCTCAGGCTTCTTCCGGGAGCAGCCCCACCTGCTCGAGGAACTCCATCTGGTCGAAGTAGAGCCGGTAGCTGACGATCCGCCCGTCCCGGACCGTGGCGAGGTCGCACCCCCTGAGCCTGACCTCGCGCTGGGTGGCGGGCAGGGTCTCGCCGGTGGGCAGGGTCAGCGGCCCGGTGTTCTTGCCGCTGAAGAACCCCTCGTCGATGGCGGTGTCGTCGATCTCGTACTTGAACAGGGGATCGAATTCCGCGGCCGGAAGGGCGTCGGTCATCTCCCGGAAGTACGCGACGATGTTCTCGCGGCCGTGGATCTCCCCGTGGTCCGGGGTGTAGGCGACGGCGTCCTCGGCGAAGCAGTCGGCGACCGTCGTCAGGTCGGATTTGGTGACCGCCTCGGTGTACCGGTCCATGACCTCACGTGCCTGTCCCATGATCCACACCTCCAGGTCCATGGCGTGACGATTGTCGCCATTGTCCCACCGGTGCTACGGGCTCGGCAGCGGGGAGCTGCCCGGGCTCGGGCTCCGGTCGGAGGAGGGGGAGCTGCTGGGAGTAGGTGAGGGAGTGGGGGAGGGGGTCCGGAGCGGGGTGGGGCTCGGTGTCGGGCTCGGGGTGGGCGTCGGCGTCGGCGTCGGAGTTGGGGTGGGGCTGACGGTGGGTGAGGCGGGGGCGCTGGGTTGGGTGTTGCCCCGGCTGGGGCTGAGGTCGAACTGCTGGACCGGGGTGCCGCGGAGGGCGGTGGTCATGTAGCTGGTCCAGATCTCGGTCGGGAAGGCGCCGCCGTTGATCCGGCTGTAGCCGGCGGTGCCGGCCAGTGAGAGCTTGGCGTGGGTCTTCGGGTCCTCGCGGAACAGGCCCACCACGGTGGTCAGTTCGGGGGTGTACCCGGCGAACCAGGCGGAGCGGTTGCTGTCGGTGGTGCCGGTCTTGCCGGCCGCAGGGCGGCCCAGGCCGAGAGCCCGGGCGCCGGTGCCGGCGGGGCTGATCACGTCCTCCAGCACGTCGGTGACGGCATCCGCGGTGCCCCGGCCGACGGCGGCGCGGGCCGGGTGGGCGGGGAGTTCGGGCAGGTCGGAGTAGCCGCCGGAGCGTTCCAGCTTGAGCACGGCCCACGGGGTGAACGCCTGGCCGTGGTTGGCCAGGGTGGCGTACGCCGAGGCCAGGTCGATCGCGCTCGGGGTGGCGGTGCCCAGGGTCATCGAGGTGTTGGCCGGGTCCATGCCCGGCACGGTGTCGGGGAGGCCGAGCCGGATCGCGGTCTGCCGGACGTGGCCGAGACCGGCGTCCACGCCCTCCTGGGCGTAGACCGAGTTGACCGACTTCATCATGGCGAACCGCAGGGTCACCGAGCCGTAGTCGACGTCGTCCTCGTTGGGCGGCGCGTAGGCGGTGGGCCCGCCGACCACCGGGCGGCGGCTGCTGCCGTCGTACACGGTCTGGGTGGTGATCGGGCGGCCGTCCCGGGTGGTGTGCTCGCCGTCCAGGCCGGCCGCCAGGTCGATCGGCTTGAAGGTGGAGCCGACCTGGTTGTCCTGCCGGAGCGCGTCGTTGTACTGCTGCTTGGCGTAGTCCGGGCCGCCGTAGACCGCGACGATCCGCCCGGTGCCCGGTTCGACCGAGGCGCCGGAGACCCGCACCGCGGTATCGGTCTCCGGCCGGGCGGCGGGGTCGAGTTCGGCGGTCAGCTCCTCCTGGACGGCCGCTACGAAGGCGTCCTGCCTGGGCTTGTCGAAGGTGGTGGTGATCTTCCAGCCGCCGGCCTTCAGGGTGGCGGCGTCCAGTACGTTGCTGCTGGTCAGGTAGTCGTCGGCGATGTCCACCAGGTAGCCCGCCTGGCCGCTCAGGCCGGTGACGGGCTGCGGGTCGATCGGCTCGGGGAAGGTGGTGGCGGCCCGGGTGGCGGCGTCCAGGAAGCCGAGTTGGACCATGCCGTCCAGGACGTAGTTCCAGCGGGCCAGCGCCTTGGCCTGGTTGGCCGGGGTGCTGTTCTTCACGTCGTAGGCGCTCGGCGCCTGCAACAGGGCGGCCAGGTAGGCACCCTGAGCGGTGGTCAGCCGAGAGACGTCGACGCCGTAGTAGGCCTTGGCGGCGGTCTGGATGCCGTACGCGTTGCGGCCGAAGTAGCTGGTGTTGAGGTAGCCGGCCAGGATCTCGTCCTTGCTCTGCTGCTGGTCCACCTTGAGGGAGATGAACAGCTCCCTGACCTTGCGGGCCACGGTCTGGTCCTGGGTCAGGTAGTAGTTCTTCACGTACTGCTGGGTGATGGTGGAGCCGCCCTGGGTGCCCTTGCCCGCGGCAGTGTTCCAGGCTGCCCGGACCATGCCGCGCAGGTCGATGCCCTTGTTCCGGTAGAAGGTGCGGTCCTCGGCGGAGACCACCGCGTGCTGGGTGTCCAGCGGGACCTGCCGGATCGTCACGTCCTGCCGGTTGACCGAGCCGGTGCGGGCCAGTTCGGTGCTGCCGTCGGCGTAGTAGTAGACGTTGCTCTGCGCCACCGCCTGGGTGTTGGGGCCGGGCACCGGGACGATCAGGTAGAGCGCGACGAAGCCCGCCAGTCCGAGCAGCACAAGACCGAGCAGTCCGCCGACCACCATCCGCCAGGTCGGCACCACCCGCCGCCACCAGGGCAGTGACCGACGCCGGGCCTTGCGGGCGGTCCGCCGGGCCCAGCGGCGGTCGCGTCGGGAGCCCTCGGCGCGGTCCTCCCACTCGAGGCTGTCGGGTGCGGGCGGCAGGTCCAGCTGCTGGCTCATGGGGGAATTATGTGGGATCTGATCCGCCATCAGATGGGTTTGACGAGGCGTGGCCACCGGTAATTCGGCTGCGCCGGAACCGGACCGGCGGTACTTTGAAAGGTGACAACCACATAGCGCAGCAGGACAGACGCAGCTCCGCCCGCAGTCCCCGGCACCCCCGGGGGTCAGCCGGTCGGGGCCGTTGAGGGCTGCCCCCAGGGGGCTGCCCAGGTCTCTTCGGCTGTGCTCTCCTGCCTGCCCAAAAGTCGACAAGGAGACACAATGCAGCTCGCCCAGCGGCTCCGGCCACCAGAACGGAAGGCCGGGACCGGCTCGGTACGGCTCTACCTCGCGGTCGCCGCCGGCTCGTTCCGCCGCTACTCCACCTACCGGGCCGCCACCCTGGCCGGGGCCTTCACCAACACCGTCTTCGGCTGCATCCTGGCGTACACCTTCCTCGCGCTCTGGCAGGCGAGGCCGGGGGTCGGCGGCTACGACAGCAACCAGGCGGTGACCTACATCTGGGTCAGCCAGGCGCTGTTGATCACCGTCGCGGTCTGGGGCGGCGGCTTCCAGGACGACGTCCAGGAGCGGTTCAGGAACGGGGACATCGCCGTCGACCTGTACCGGCCGGTGGACTTCATGGGCTGGTGGCTGGCCGCCGATCTGGGCCGGGCCGCGTTCCACCTGATCGGGCGAGGTGTGGCGCCCACGCTGGTCGGGGTGCTGGCCTTCGGCATCCGGCTGCCCGGCCACCCGTACACCTGGGCGGCCTTCCTGGTCTCGGTGCTGCTCGCCGTGCTGGTCAGCTTCGGGCTGCGGTTCCTGGTCTCGCTGACCGGATTCTGGCTGCACGACTCCGAGGGGGTGCGCTCGGTGATGGTGGTGGTCGCGCTGTTCTTCTCCGGGGCGCTCCTGCCGCTCACCCTCTTCCCGGGCGGGCTGGGCGAGTTGGCGCGGCTGCTGCCCTGGTCGGCGCTGATCCAGGTCCCCACCGACGTCTTCCTGGAGCGCCGCTCCGGCACGGCCCTGCTCGGTGCGCTGGGCTTCCAGGCGGCCTGGGCGGTGCTGCTGCTCGCGGCCGGCCGACTGGTCCAACTGCTGGCCACCCGCAAGGTGGTGGTGCACGGTGGCTGACACCTTGACGGTCCGGGCGGCCTGGGCGCTGCGCTCGTGGTGGCTGATGGCCGGGATGTGGACCCGCTCGACGATGGCCTACCGGGCCTCGTTCGTCCTGATGCTGGCCGCCAGCACCACGGTGACCGCGCTCGACTTCGTGGTGCTGCTGCTGATGTTCCAGCACACCGAGCAGCTCGGCGGCTGGTCGCTGGGCGAACTCGGCTTCCTGTACGGGACGTCGAGCTTCGCGCTCGGGATGGCCAACATGCTGGTCGGCAGTGTGGACGCGCTCGGCGAGCGGATCCGCACCGGCACCCTGGACACCATGCTGATCCGGCCCGCCCCGGCGCTCGCCCAGGTCTGTGCCGAACGCTTCTCGCTGCGCCGGGTCGGCCGCCCCGTACAGGCGGCGGCGATCCTGGCCTGGTCGCTGACCCGGGTCGACGTGTACTGGACGGCCGACCGGGTGCTGCTGCTGGCCGTGCTGCTGGTCTCCGGCAGCGTCATCTTCGGCGCGATCTTCATCGGCTTCGCCACCGTGCAGTTCTGGTGGGGCGAGGCGGGTGAGTTCCAGAACTCCTTCACCTACGGCGGCGCCACCATGCTCCAGTACCCGCCGACCGTCTTCGCCAAGGAGCTGGTGGCCGGGACGGTCTTCGGGCTGCCGATCGCCTTCGTCAACTGGCTGCCCGCGCTGCACATCCTCGGCAAACCCGATCCGCTCGGCCTGCCGGTGGCGTTCCGGTTCGCCTCCCCGCTGGCCGCCCTGCTCTGCGTGCTGGCCGCCGGCCTGGCCTGGAGGGCCGGGCTGCGGGCGTACCGGGGCACCGGCAACTAGAGCTTCCAGAGAAGGAGTTGGACATGGCACTGATCGAACTCGAGGACGTCCGCCGGGACTTCACCATCCGGACCCGGACCGGACGGCTGCGCCGGGAGAAGCGGGTGGTGCACGCGGTGGACGGGCTGAGCTTCACCGTCGGCGCGGGCGAGTGCGTCGGCTACATCGGCCCGAACGGCGCGGGCAAGTCCACCACGATCAAGATGCTCACCGGCATCCTGGTGCCCACCGCGGGCCGGCTCCGGGTGGCCGGGGTCGAACCGGCCAGGGAGCGGGTCGGGCTGGCCCGGCGGATCGGCGTGGTGTTCGGCCAGCGCACCACCCTGTGGTGGGACCTGCCGCTGCGCGACAGCTACGAACTGGCGCGCAGGATCTACCGCATCCCGCCCGACCGGTACCGGGCCAACCTGGCGCGCTGTGTCGAACTGCTGGACCTGGGCGCCCTGTTGGACACCCCGGTCCGGCAGCTCTCGCTCGGCCAGCGGATGCGGGGGGACCTGGCGGCCGCCCTGCTGCACGACCCGCAGGTGCTCTACCTGGACGAACCCACCATCGGGCTGGACGTGGTGAGCAAGGCCAGGGTCCGGGAGTTCCTGCGCGAGGTGAACCGGGCGGAGGGCACCACGGTGCTGCTCACCACCCACGACCTGACCGACATCGAGCAGCTCTGCGGCCGGGTGATGGTGATCGACCACGGCCGGGTGGTCTACGACGGCAGCCTGGACGGGCTGCACACGGCGGGCTGCAGCGAACGCACCCTGGTGGTCGACCTGGCCGAGCCCCGCCCCGCGATCACCGTGCCGGGCGCCCGGGTGGTCCGGGTCGAGGGCCCCCGGCAGTGGCTGGCCTTCCCGGCCGAGCAGAGCGCCGCCCCGCTGGTCGCGGCGGTGGCCGAGCGCTACCCACTGGTCGACCTGTCGGTCCGGGAACCGGCCATCGAGGACGTGATCGCCCGGATGTACGCGGAGGTGGCGATCGGCTGAGCCGGTCGGCCAGGGGTTCGACAGCCGTCACTCGCCCGGGTGGACCCGGTGACTCCGGGGTGTCGTGGACCGTTGACACTCCGGATCACCGGACAGGCTTGTGAGGAGTGCGCGCGGATGGCTCAGCTGGTCGGGGAGTCGGTGCCGACGGCCCGCTCCGGTGCCGGGGTGGCGGGTGCCGGGGTGGTGCCGGTGGCGCGGCCGGTGATCGGGGAGGCGGAGATCGCCGCCGCGGTCCGGGTGCTGCGCAGCGGGTCGGTCGTCCAGGGCCCGGAAGTGGCCGCCTTCGAGCGGGAGTTCGCCGAGCTGGTGGACGGCAGGCACTGCGTGGCGGTCAACTCGGGCACCTCCGCCCTGCAGTTGGCGCTGACGGCGCTCGGAATCGGGCCCGGCGACGAGGTGGTGGTGCCGTCCTTCTCGTTCGCTGCCACCGCCAACGCCGTCCGGCTGGTCGGCGCCGAGCCGGTCTTCGCCGACATCGACCCCGACAGCTTCTGCCTCGACCCGGCGGCGGTGCTGGCCGCGATCGGCCCGCGGACCGCCGCCCTGCTCCCGGTCCACCTCTACGGGCACCCGGCGTCGATGGCCGAGCTGACCCGACTGGCCGTCAGGAACGGTCTGGCCGTGGTCGAGGACGCCTGCCAGGCGCACGGTGCCACCCTGGACGGCCGGCCGGTGGGATCGTTCGGCGCCGCCGGGTGTTTCAGCTTCTACCCGACCAAGAACATGCACGCCCTGGAGGGCGGCATGGTCACCGTCGCAGACCCGGCGCTGGCGCGGAAGCTGCGGCTGCTGCGCAACCAGGGGATGGAGCAGCCCTACCGGAACGAGATCGTCGGGGCCAACCTCCGGATGACCGACGTCTCGGCGGCGGTCGGCCGGGTGCAGCTCGGCCGGCTGCCCGAGGCGACCGAGCGCCGCCGGGCCAACGCCGCCATGCTGGATTGGGAGTTGGCCGCCACCGGTCTCGGCCTCCCGCCGGTGGCGGCCGGGGCCCGGCACGTCTACCACCAGTACACCGTCCGGGTGCGCGCCGAACGGGACCGGTTCCGCCGGGAGTTGGCCGAGGCCGGGGTGGGGTCCGAGGTGTACTACCCGGTGCCGATCCACCGGCTGCCGCCCTACCCGGGGCGGTGGGAGCTGCCCGAGACCGAACGGGCGGCCGCCGAGGTGGTCGCGTTGCCGGTGCACCCCACCCTGTCGGAGGCCGAACTGGCCCTGGTGGTCCGGGCGGTGCGGCGTGCGGTCTGACGGCAGAGGCACCGGGCGGGGGAGGCCGCTGCGGGCGGGGCTGATCGGCCTCGGCGCGATGGGACGCAACCACGCCCGGGTGCTGGGCGAGCTGGCGGGGGTCGAACTGGTCGGCGTGGTGGACCCGGCGGGCGGCATGGCGCCGGGTGGCGTCCCGGTGCTGGCCGACCTCAACGACCTGCTCGCGCTGGGCGTCGACTACGCGGTGGTGGCCTGCCCGACCGCTCAGCACGAGAGCATCGGCCTCCGGCTGGCCGTCGCCGGGGTGCCCGCGCTGATCGAGAAGCCACTCGCGCACGACGCCCGGGCCGCCCGCCGGCTGGTGGACGCCTTCCGGGGCCAGGTCGCCGGGGTCGGCCACGTCGAGCGCTACAACCCGGCCCTCCAGCAGCTCAGGGCCAGGCTGGCGAGCGGCGAACTCGGCGAGGTGTACCAGGTGTCGACCCGCCGTCAGGGCCCGTTCCCCCGCCGGATCGCCGATGTCGGCGTGGTCAAGGACCTGGCCACCCACGACATCGACCTGACCGGCTGGATCACCGGCCAGGCGTACGCCTCGGTGGCGGCCAGGACGGTGCGCAAGAGCGGCCGCCCGTACGAGGACATGGTGGCCGTCGTCGGCACGCTGGCCGACGGCACCATGGTCAGCCACCTGGTGAACTGGCTCAGCCCGCAGAAGGAGCGGTACGTCGCGGTGACCGGCGAGCGCGGCTGCCTGGTCGCCGACACGCTGACCGCCGACCTGACCCTCCAGGTGAACGGCGCGGTGGCCACCGAGTGGGACACCGTCCGCACCTTCCGGGGAGTGACCGAGGGCGACGTGATCCGGTACGCCTTCCCGAAACGGGAGCCGCTGATGAGCGAGCACGAACAGTT
This sequence comes from Kitasatospora sp. Root107, assembly GCF_001424875.1. GTDB lineage: Bacteria > Actinomycetota > Actinomycetes > Streptomycetales > Streptomycetaceae > Kitasatospora. The sequence continues at coordinate 135,393 of NZ_LMCT01000045.1, forward strand.
CCGCGAGGCGGTGGCCGGGCGCCCGGCCGAGACCGTCGCGCTGACCGAGGGCCTGCACACGGTCGAGGTGGCCGAGTCGGTGCTGGCCGCCGCCGGGCGGCAGAGCCTGCTGGGGGCGGTGGCCCGATGAGCACCCCCGACGTCACCGTGGTGATCGCGGTCTACAACACCATGCCGTACCTGACGGCCTGTCTGACCTCGCTGGTCGAACAGTCCATCGGCCGGGACCGGTTGGAGGTGGTCGCGGTCGACGACGGCTCCACCGACGACAGCGGCGCCGAGCTGGCCCGGTTCGCCCGGGAGCATCCGGGGCTGTTCCGGGTGGAGCGGCAGGCCAACTCCGGCGGCCCGGCCGCGCCCACCAACCGGGCGATGGAACTGGCCAGGGGGCGCTACGTGTTCTTCCTCGGCGCGGACGACTGGCTCGGCCCACAGGCGCTGGAGCGGCTGGTCGCGATGGCCGACCGCTACCAGTCGGACGTGGTGCTCGGCCGGATGGTCGGGGTCGGCGGCCGGCAGGTCCCGCAGGGCATCTTCGACCGCACCGAGCCCTCGGTCGACTTCACCGACTCCGCGCTGGCCTGGGCGCTTTCGGACACCAAGCTGTTCCGCCGCGAGCCGCTGATCCGGCACGGGCTGCGCCGCCGGGAGGACCTGCCGGTCTACTCGGACATGTCCTTCACCTTGCAGGCTTGTCTGCACGCCCGGCGGATCTCGGTGCTGGCCGACTACGACTGCTACCACGCGGTCCTGCGAGCGGACCGGGCGAACACGACCGTACGCTCGAGCCCCTGGGACCGGCTGCGCGGCTTGGCGGAGAACCTTGCGGTGATCGACCGGCTCACCGAGCCCGGCGGTGAGGTGCGCCGGGCCCTGCACCGGCGTCATTTCGGCTGGGACGTACCGCAGTTGCTCCAGGCCGAGCTGCTCGGGCAGCCCGAGGCCGAGCAGCGTCACGTGGTGGCGGAGGTGGGCCGGCTGGTCCGCGAGCACTGCGACGTACTGGCCGAGCTGGCCGAGCCCGAGCGGCTCCGGCTGGAGCTGGCCCGGAGTGACCGGTACCGGGCGGTCCGGGGGTTGATCGAGGACGAACTCGGCCGGGGCACGCCACGGTTGGGGCTGCCCCGGCAGCTCTGGCGCGACATCGTCCCGGAACGGACCAGGCGCGAGCTGCGCCGACGGCAGAGCTGGCGCAGGTTCGCCAACCGGATGACCGGGAGTTGATGTTGACGGTGGGACGGACGATCTGTGTGGTCGGTCTCGGCAAGATCGGGCTGCCGCTCGCGGTGCAGTGCGCCGGGAAGGGACACCGGGTGCTGGGTGCAGACACCGCGCCCTCGGTGGTCTGGCAGGTGAACGACGGCCAGGCGCCGTTCCCCGGCGAGGCGGGCCTGCCCGAGCGGCTGAAACTCGCCGTTGCCGCAGGGCAGTTGACGGCAATGGCGGACACCTCGGCGGCGGTCGCCGAGGCGGCGGCCGTGCTGGTCGCGGTGCCGCTGCTGACCGGTCCCGACGACCGGCCCGACTTCACCCTGCTGGACGCCGCCACCGCTGCCGTGGCGGCGGGTCTGCGCCCCGGCACGCTGGTCAGCTACGAGACCACCCTGCCGGTCGGCACCACCGCCGGACGCCTGGCCACCCTGCTGGCCGAGGGCTCGGGCCTGCAGCCCGGCGCGGACTTCGGGTTGGTGTTCAGCCCCGAACGGGTCTCCTCCGGACGGGTCTTCGCCGATCTGCGCCGCTACCCGAAGCTGGTCGGCGGGATCGACGAGCGCTCCACCCGGCAGGGCGTCGAGTTCTACCGCGAGGTGCTGGACTTCGACCCCCGCCCCGACCTGCCCCGCCCGAACGGCGTCTGGGCGCTCGGCTCGGCCGAGGCGGCCGAGTTCGCCAAACTGGCCGAGACCACCTACCGGGACGTCAACATCGGCTTGGCCAACCAGTTCGCCCGGTACGCCGACCGGATCGGGGTGGATCTCGCCGAGGTGATCGAAGCCTGCAACTCGCAGCCGTACAGCCACCTGCACCAGCCCGGCGTCGCGGTCGGCGGCCACTGCATCCCGGTCTACCCGAGGCTCTACCTGTCCGGCGACCCGACCGCGACGGTGGTCGAGGCCGGCCGGGCGGCCAACCTGGCGATGCCCGAGTACGCGGTCGGGCGGCTGGCGGCGGCGCTCGGCGGGCTGGCCGGTCGAGGCGTGCTGGTGCTCGGCGCCGCCTACCGGGGCGGGGTCAAGGAGACCGCGTACTCCGGCGTCTTCCCGCTGGTGGCCGCGCTCCGGGCGGCCGGGGCGCGGCCGTACGTGGCCGATCCGCTGTACGGGGCCGAGGAGTTGACCGGGCTCGGCCTGCCGCCGCACCGGGGCGAACCGGTCGAGGCGGCGGTGGTGCAGGCCGACCACCCCGAGTACCGCACCCTGGGGGCGGCCGACCTGCCGGGCGTCCGGGCGCTGCTCGACGGCCGCAGGGTCACCGACCCGGCGCGCTGGGCGGGTGTGCAGCGGATCGTGCTCGGCGCCTGACGGCTGCTCACTCGTCGGGGTACCGCACCCCGATCTGGGCCCGGACGGCGTCCAGGGTCCGCATCACCGCGAGCGTGCCGTCCAGCGGCACCAGCGGCGACTCGGTCAGCCCCGCCCGCAGGCAGCGGACCACCTCGGCGGCCTCCAGCCCGAGCCCGTGGCCAGGGCCCCGGTCGAGCACGTACTCCTCGGCCGGCTTCCCGTCGCGGTGCAGCACGAAGCCGTTGGCCTGGAAGAAGTCGGCGGGCAGCTCGATCCGGCCGGTGCTGCCGTGCACCGAGGCCCGCTGACCGTATCCGGCCACCAGCGAGCAGCTGAGCAGCGACAGCGCACCGCCCGCGTGGCCCAGCACGATGGCGGTGTGCTCGTCCACGCCCTCGGGCGTCAGGGTGGCCACCGCCTTGACCTGCTCGGGCTCGCCCAGCAGCAGGTGGGCGAAGGAGACGGGGTAGACGCCCAGGTCCAGCAGGGCGCCGCCGCCCGCCGCCAGATCCCAGAGCCGGTGGGCGGGGTCGGCGACGGCTGGGAAGCCGAAGTCGGCGTGCACGGCCCGCACCTCGCCGATCGCGCCGTCCCGGACCAGCTCGACGATCCGGCGGACCGCCGGGTTGAGGTACATCCACATCGCTTCCATCAGGAAGCTCCGCTGCGCCCGGGCGGTGGCGACCAGCTGCTCGGCCTGACGGGCGTTCAGGGTGAACGGCTTCTCGCACAGCACCGCCTTCCCCGACTCGAGCATCAGCGTGGTGGCGGCCAGGTGGGCGGCGTGCGGGGTGGCCACGTACACCACGTCGATCCCGGGGTCGGCGGCCAGCTCCGCCCAGGAGCCGTACGCCCGGGGGATGCCGAAGCGGTCGGCGAAGGCCTGCGCCGAGCTCTCGGTCCGGGAGGCCACGGCGGCCACCTCGGCGCCGGGAACGGCGAGCAGGTCCTCGGTGAAGGCGGCGGCTATCCCGCCGGTGGCGAGGATGCCCCAGCGGGTCGGTCGGTCGGAGCTGGTCATCGTGCGTGACACCTTTCAACGGATTCCTGCACTGTCCCTGATCTGTCCCGGAGAAGCACGTGGCTTCGTCGGATGATCTGGCCGGTCGGGGCAGACTGTCGGAGTGAGCGTCGATCAGAAGGTCCGGCCCGGGGTCGGCTTGGGAGTCAGCTTCACGGCGGCCGACGAGGAGAAACGCCTGGGCGTCCGGCGGATGAAGCTGTTCGCCACCGGCCTGCTCGGGCTGGCCACCGTGGTGTTCGGTCTTGCCACCTGGGCCGACGCGGCCGGGGCCGGGCCGTGGGCCGGGTATGTCGCGGCGGCGGCCGAGGCGGGCATGGTGGGTGCGCTGGCGGACTGGTTCGCCGTCACCGCGCTGTTCCGCCGCCCGTTCGGACTGCCGATCCCGCACACCGCGATCATCCCGACCAAGAAGGACGCCTTCGGCCAGTCGCTGGGCGACTTCGTCGGCGACAACTTCCTCTCCGCCCCCGTGGTCCGGGACCGGCTGGCCCGGATCGGCATCGCCCGCAGGCTCGGCGAGTGGCTGGCCGCGCCGGGCAGTGCCGAGCGGGTCACCAGCGAGGCGGCGGCCGCGCTGCGCGGGGTGCTCGCGGTGCTCAACGACGACGACGTGCAGGCCGTGGTGGCCGAGGCGGTCACCCGGCGGGCGGCGGCCACCTCGGTGGCCGAACCGGCCGGGCGGCTGCTCGGCAAGGTGGTCGCCGACGGCGGGCACCACGGGGTGGTGGACCTGATCGCCGTCCGGGTGCACGACTGGCTGACGGAGCATCATGTGGACGTGGTCCAGCGGGTCACCCAGAAGACCCCGGGCTGGACGCCGAAGTTCATCGACCACCAGGTCGGCGAGCGGGTCTACAAGGAGCTGATGCGCTTCGTCACCGACATCCGGGACGATCCGCAGCACCCGGCCAGGGGCGCGGTCGACAACTTCCTGGCCGACTTCGCCACCGAGCTCCAGCAGGACCCGGCCACCATCGACCGGGTCGAGCGGGCCAAGGCCGAGCTGCTGGCCAGGCCCGAGGTGCAGGAGCTGATCGCCTCCTCCTGGGCGGCCGTCCGCACGCTGGTGCTGACCGCCGCCGAGGACGAGCAGAGCGAGCTGCGCCGCCGGATCCGGGACGGGCTGCGCTCGTTCGGCCGACGGCTGGCCACCGACGACCGGCTGCAGGCGAAGACCGACGGCTGGCTGCAGGACGCCGCCGGGTACGTGGTGAAGACCTACCGGGCCGAGATCACCGCGCTGATCTCGGAGACCGTGGCGGGCTGGGACGCCGACGACGCCTCCCGCAAGATCGAGGCCAACGTCGGCCGTGACCTGCAGTTCATCCGGATCAACGGCACCGTGGTGGGTGCGCTGGCGGGGCTGCTGATCCACACCGTGGCCGTGGCGCTGGGTGGTTGAGAGCGGGTTAGCATGGCGCGTCTGCGTCGTACGAAGGAGAACGAAGTGGTGGCTCAGGGCAAGCGTGGCATCGAGGCGTTCATCGCGGGGATGCCCAAGGCCGAACTGCACGTCCACCACGTCGGTTCCGCCTCGCCGCGGGTGGTCGCCGAACTGGCCGCCCGGCACGCCGGGCAGAGCAAGGTGCCGCTCGACCCGGCCGCGCTGGCCGAGTACTTCACCTTCACCGACTTCGGGCACTTCATCGAGGTCTACCTGAGCGTGGTGGACCTGATCCGCGACGCCGAGGACGTCCGCTCGCTCACCTACGGGGTGGCCGAGGACATGGCCAGGCAGAACATCCGGTACGCCGAACTGACCGTCACCCCGTACTCCTCGGTCAGCCGGGGCATCCCGGACGTGGCCTTCATGGAGGCGATCGAGGACGCCCGGCTGCGGGCCGAGAAGGAACTCGGCGTGGTGCTGCGCTGGTGCTTCGACATCCCCGGCGAGGCCGGTCTGGCCGCCGCCGAGGAGACCGCCCGGCTGGCCGTCGACCTGGCGCCCGAGGGCCTGGTCAGCTTCGGGCTCGGCGGTCCCGAGATCGGCGTGCCGCGCCCGCAGTTCAAGCCGTACTTCGACCGGGCCCGCGCGATCGGCCTGCACAGCGTCCCGCACGCCGGTGAGACCACCGGACCCGAGACGGTCTGGGACGCCCTGCGGGTGCTCGGCGCCGAGCGGATCGGCCACGGTACCCAGGCGGTCAAGGACCCCTCGCTGCTGGACTGGCTCGGCGAGCACCGCATCCCGCTGGAGGTCTGCCCGACCTCCAACATCGCCACCCGCGCGGTGGAGCGGATGGAGGAGCACCCGATCCGTCAGATGGTCGACGCGGGCCTGCTGGTGACGGTCAACAGCGACGACCCGCCGATGTTCGGCACCGACCTGAACACCGAGTACGCGGTCGCTGCCCGGCTGCTCGACCTGGACGAGTCCGGCGTCGCCGCGCTGGCGCGGAACGCCGTCGAGGCGTCCTTCCTGGACGCACCCGGCAAGGCCCGGATCATCGGTGAGATCGACCAGTACCTTGCCGGGTGGGACCAGGGCTAGGACTTTCCGACCGGGACCGGCCGGAGCAGCCAGGCCCGTTCGGCCAGCGTCCAGGCGGTGGTGGTGAGCAGGTAGAGGGCGCCGGCCAGCGGCAGCAGGACCGCGAACAGCGCCGTGCCGTACGAGAGGTACGGCATCAGCACGGCGCCCGGGGCGGTCGGGTCGGTGATGTTCCGGCGGGCCCGGCGGAAGCCGAGCCAGCCGAGGCCCGCGAGTGCCGCGAACAGGGCGGCGAACGCGATCAGTTCGGCCGGACCGCTCGCGGCGGTCGGGTGCAGGCCGAGCGGGACGCCGAACAGGGTCGCGCCGAGCAGGTCGTTCGGCGTGGTGAAGAGCCGGTACATCACCATGAAGAACGGCGCCTGGGCCAGCATCGGAAGGCAGCCCGCGAACGGTGACGCGCCCTCGGTGCGGTACAGCTCGGCGGCTGCGGCGCGCAGCTTCTCCGGCTTGTCGCGGTGCTTGCGGCCCAGCTCGGCGAGCTGGGGTGCCAGCCGGAGCCTGGCCCGTTCGCCACGCGCGGCGGCGCGGGCCAGCGGGTGCAGCAACAGGCGGACGCAGACGGTGAACAGCACGATCGCCAGGGCGGTCGGCAGCGGCTGGGCCAGGGCGGCGACGGCGTCGTGCGCCAGGGTGACGGCGGGGTCGAGCAGGGTGAAGACGGACATGACGGGGCGAGCCCTCCGGGGGTCTCGAGTACTCGGGTACGAGAGGTCGGCGGAGGACGGCCGGTGAGCCGGTGTGCTGTGGAGTGGTGCGGCGGGCTCAGGCGGCCGTCGGGGCCGCGCCCGGTGCCCTGGGGCGACGACGGCCCCGGGCGTCCGGATCACGCTGGGGCAGGAAGGCGGACCGGAACGCGCGCCTGCGCAGCGCCTGGTCCCGTACCGCCCGTGGAGCCTGCGCCCCGAGCAGCCGGGCGGTCGACAGCGCAGCCGCCGCCACCCCGGCCAACAGGACCAGGGTGGCGGCGGCTGCGACGACACCGAGGCCGCCGGAACCGGTCAGCTGATCACCCGTCAACACCCGGACCAGCCCGAGAAGTACGGCGAGCAGTGTCATGGCCGGACCTCCTTCGGTGCGGGGCGAGAGCTTCGGGGTCATCCTACGCAGACCGGTCGCCGATCAGTAGCCCTGGCCGGGCAGCTGCACGGTGCTGCCGAGGGCTGCCGAGTTCCGGGCGGCCTCCAGTACGGCGAGGGTGGCGACGGCGTCGCGCGGGTCGACCGGCGGCGGGGTGCCGTCGGCGAGTGAGGCGGCGATGCCCGCGTAGTAGGCCGGGTAGTCGCCGGGGGCGGTGGGGTACGGAGCTGACGACTCGTCGGTGCCGAGCGTGCCCTGCGTGCTGTCCGTGCCCCAGGGGGCGCCGTCGTGCGGGCGGTGGCCGGCCCTCAGGTCGGCCTCCTGCGGGTCCATGCCGAACTTCACGTACCCGGCGGTGTCGCCGAGCACCCGCAGACGGGGGCCGCCGAGGGCGGCGATCGCGCTGGTCCACAGGTGCGAGCGGACGCCCGAGGTGTGAGTGAGGGCGAGGAAGGCGTCGTCGTCCACCGCCGCGCCGTCCCGGCGGACGTCGATCTCGGCGTAGACCGACTCGACCGGGCCGAACAGCGTCAGGGCCTGGTCCACCAGGTGACTGCCCAAGTCGTAGAGGGTACCGCCGACCTCGGCCGGGTCGGCCAGCTCGCGCCAGCCCGCCTTGGGCTTGGGCCGGAACCGCTCGAACCTGGACTCGAACCGGTGCACCCGGCCGAGCGAGCCGTCCTCGACCAGCCGACGGGCGGTCAGGAAGTCGCCGTCCCAGCGGCGGTTCTGGAAGACCGACAGCAGGGTGCCGGTGCGCTCGGCGAGCCGGCACAGCTCCGCCGCCTCGGCGGCGGTGGCGGCCAGCGGCTTGTCCACCACGGTGGGCAGTCCGGCGGTCAGCGCGGTGCGGGCCAGCGGCACGTGGGTGCGGTTGGGGGAGGCGATCACCACCAGGTCGAGCCGGCCCTCGGCAGCCTCGTCGAACAGCTGCTCAGGAGTGTCCAGCGGGCGGGCGCCGGGGTGTTCGCGGTGCAGCTGGGCGCGGCGGTCGGGGTTGGCGGTGACCACCGCGTCCAGCTGCAGTCCGGGGGTGGTGGCGATCAGCGGGGCATGGAAGGCGGAGCCCGCCAGGCCAAAGCCGACGAGGCCGACACGGAACGGGGGTCGGGGCGTGCTGCTCATGCCCTTACTCAACCACGACCCCCGCCCCGGGCGGGTACGGCGCGTACGAGGTGGCGGCCCAGGTCAGCGGGCGGACCGGCCCTCGATCCGGCGACGGCGGTGCAGGACGGCGACGGCGCCACCGGCCAGCACGAACGAGGTGCCGACGGCGGTCATCAGGCCGGTGGAGCGGTCGGTGCCGGTTTCGGCCAGCTGCTTGCTGGTGGCCGGCGCGGCGGCGGGTACGGCGGCGGCAGCAACGGGTGCGACGGCCGGTGCGGCCGCGTGGTCGTGGTGCGCGGAGGTGTCAGAGGCGGGGACCACGGCGGCCGGTGCGGCGGCCGTACCGGTGCCGTCGAAGGTCACGTCGGAGCAGGTGTAGAACGCCTCCGGGCTGTCCGAGCGCTGCCAGATCGCGTAGATCATCTGACGGCCGGTCTTACCGGTCGGGACGGTCACCGGGAACGAGTAGTACCCGTTCACCACCACCGGGTCGGTGATGCTGGCGAACGGCGTGGTGTCCAGGTTGGACCAGCTCAGCGGGAGGTTCGGGTTGTAGCTGCTGTTGGTCATGAAGAGCTGGAAGGTGCCCCGGTGCGGCGCGGTGGCCCGGAACTTGAACGTGGTGCTCGCACCGGCGGTCAGGTTGGTGGCCGGCCAGTCGTTGCGGGCCAGGTCGAGGCCGACGAACTCGGTGGCGTTGGCGCTGCACAGGCGGCCGTCCGGGATCAGCTGGCGGTGGCGGCCGGCGGCGTCGCCGATCCGGATGCCGTTCCAGTCGTACATGGCCTGGGTGCCGCCGTAGGCGATGGCGGCCTTGCAGGCAGCCGACTTGGGCTGCTCGGGGTTCTCCAGGTAACAGCCGTACACCCGGCTGAGCGGGTTCTGCAGGGAGCCGTGGGCGGTGGCGGTGCCGGCGCCGAGCGCGGTGGTGGCCAGGGCGGTGCCGGCGAGAGCGACGACGACGGCGGTGCGACGAACGGACATGGTGGGGGTACTCCTTCAGCGGTGGGGGTCGCTGAGAAGTACGCTAGCCAGGCGCCGCTTGGTAGTTGACGGGCCCTCAGGTCTGTTAGGAAACCTTTAAGACTGTCTTGAGGTGGCCATGAGGATCGATCCGAGGGGCGGAGCGGGCCGTCCGGTGGGCGGGACGTACTCCCGTCGGGCAGGCGTGCGGATTAGGCTGTGCCCCGTTGGGGCAGCGCAGTATCCCTGGTGGGGCTCTCCGGGGCACCACCGTCACCGCTATCCGCACGACCTCGCACGACTTCGGGAGACACGCACGTGGCAGAGCGCAAGCCCATCGAGTCCTGGCTGACCGACATGGACGGCGTCCTCATTCACGAGGGCACGCCGATCCCGGGCGCGGAGGAGTTCCTCCGCCGCCTGCGGGAGTCCGGCAAGCCGTTCCTGGTGCTGACCAACAACTCCATCTACACCCCCCGGGACCTCAGCGCCCGACTGGCCGGCATGGGCCTGGAGGTGCCGGAGGAGTGCATCTGGACCTCGGCCCTGGCCACCGCCAAGTTCCTCAAGGGCCAGCGCCCGGGCGGCACCGCGTACGTGATCGGCGAGTCCGGCCTGACCACCGCGCTGTACCAGGCCGGCTACGTGCTGACCGACAAGGACCCGGACTACGTGGTCCTCGGCGAGACCCGCACCTACAGCTTCGAGGCGCTGACCAAGGCGATCCGCCTGATCAACGCCGGGGCGCGGTTCATCTGCACCAACCCGGACGAGACCGGCCCGTCCCCCGAGGGCGTGCTGCCGGCCACCGGCTCGGTCGCGGCGCTGATCACCAAGGCGACCGGTGTCGACCCGTACTTCGTCGGCAAGCCCAACCCGCTGATGATGCGCGAGGCGCTGAACAGCGCGGGCGCCCACTCCGAGACCGCCGTGATGATCGGCGACCGGATGGACACCGACATCGTCGCGGGCATGGAGGCCGGCATGGAGACCATCCTGGTGCTCACCGGTCTGACCGCCGAGGCGGACGTGGAGCGCTTCCCGTACCGGCCGACCCGGGTGGTCAAGTCGATCGCCGACCTGATCGAGCTGGTCTGACCGCTGTTCGCTCTCGGTGCCCCTTCGGTCGGCTGGGCTTCCAGCGGCCGGAGGGGCACTGGCGTGTCGGTCCGGGTGTGTAGCGTTCGGGGTGTCATTTCGGGTGCCATTCGGGTGCCAGAGGTGTTGTGCGGTGAAAGGCAGTGGGGCTGTGACTGAGCTGGTGGAGACGGTGGCCGGGTTCGAGGTGCCGGAGTCCTGGCGCGGGGCGCTGGCGGGGGAGTTGGCCAAGCCGTACTTCGGCGAGCTGGCGGCCTTCGTGGCCGAGCAGCGGGCCGAGCACCAGGTCTTCCCGCCCAGCGGGCAGGAGTTCGCGGCGCTGGCGGCCACGCCGTACGACAAGGTCCGGGTGCTGGTGCTCGGCCAGGACCCGTACCACGACGACAACCAGGCGCACGGGATGAGCTTCTCGGTGCAGCCCGGCGTGAAGATCCCGCCCTCGCTGCGGAACATGTTCAAGGAGCTGGACGCCGACCTCGGCATCCCCGCCCCCGACAACGGTTACCTGATGCACTGGGCCGAGCAGGGCGTGCTGCTGCTCAACGCGGTGCTCACCGTGCGGGCGCACGAGGCCAACTCGCACAAGGGCAAGGGCTGGGAGAAGTTCACCGACGCGGTGATCACGGCGGTCAGCGACCGGCCGGAGCCCTGCGTCTTCGTGCTCTGGGGCAACTACGCGAAGAAGAAGCTGCCGCTGATCGACACCTCCCGGCACGTGGTGGTGCAGGGGGCGCACCCCTCGCCGCTGTCGGCCCGGCTGTTCTTCGGCAGCCGCCCGTTCTCGCAGATCAACGAGGCGCTGACCGGGTTCGGCAGCGAGCCGATCGACTGGCGGGTGCCGGACTTGGCCGAGCAGGGCTGACGGGGCGTCGGTTGGCTCACTGAGGCGGGCCGGGCCCGGCGTCTTCCGTGAGGGATGCGGCCGGGCCCGACTGAGGGTGGGTCAGAGCAGCTTCGGGCCGGTGGCGGCCTGCACCTCGTCGAAGGTGTGACCGGGGGCGACCTCGACCAGCCGGAGGCCCTCGGGGGTGACGTCGATGACGGCCAGGTCGGTGACGATGCGGTGCACCACGCCCCGGCCGGTGGCGGGCAGTGACAGCTCGTCAACGATCTTCGGGGAGCCGTCCCTGGCGGTGTGTTCCATCACCACGATCAGCCGACGGGCGCCGTGCACCAGATCCATCGCACCGCCCATCCCCTTGACCATCTTGCCGGGGATCATCCAGTTGGCCAGGTCACCGGCGGCGGAGACCTGCATCGCGCCGAGCACCGAGACGTCTATCCGGCCGGCCCGGATCATGCCGAAGGAGAACGCCGAGTCGAAGTACGCGGCGCCGTCGGCGACGGTGACCGTCTCCTTGCCCGCGTTGATCAGATCGGGGTGCTCCGCGCCGTCGTACGGGTAGGGGCCGACGCCGAGGATGCCGTTCTCCGAGTGCAGCACCACGTGCACGCCGGGCGGCAGGTGACCGGGGATCAGGGTGGGCAGGCCGATGCCCAGGTTGACGTACTGGCCGTCGCGGAGCTCGCGGGCCGCCCGGGCGGCCAGGGCGTCGCGCGGGTCGAGGGCGCGGGCGGGGGTGGTGGCGCGGGTGGTGGTGGCGGTGGTGGGCGTGGCGGCGGTCATGGCTCAGCTCCCCTGGGGGGTGGTGGAGTTGGCGGGCAGGGCCTGGACGGTGCGGCGCTCGATCCGGCGGTCGGCGGGGTCGGCGGCGACCACCCGGTCGACGTAGACGCCGGGCAGGTGGATCGCGTCCGGCGGGAGCTCGCCGGGCTCGACGATCCGGTCCGCCTCGACCACGGTGATCCGGCCGGCGGTGGCGCAGAGCGGGTTGAAGTTGCGGGCGGCGGCGTTGAAGACGCAGTTGCCGTGCCGGTCCGCCACCTCGGCGCGGACCAGCGCGAAGTCGGCGGTGATCGCCTCCTCCAGCAGGTACCGCCGGCCGCCGAACTCCCGGACCTCCTTGGGCGGTGAGGCCAGCGCGACACCCCCGTCGGCGGCGTACCGCCAGGGCAGGCCGCCCTCCTCGACCTGGGTGCCGACGCCCGCCGGGGTGAAGAAGGCGGGGATGCCCGCGCCGCCCGCCCGCAGGCGCTCGGCCAGCGTGCCCTGCGGGGTGAGCTCGACCTCCAGTTCGCCGGACAGGTACTGCCGGGCGAACTCCTTGTTCTCCCCCACGTACGAGGAGGTCATCCGGGCGATCCGGCCGGCCCGCAGGAGCAGGCCGAGACCCCAGTCGTCCACCCCGCAGTTGTTGGACACCACCCGCAGGCCGGAGGTGCCGGCACTGACCAGGGCGCCGATCAGCGTGCTCGGAATGCCGCAGAGACCGAAACCGCCGACGGCGAGTGTCGCGCCGTCGGGGATGTCCTCGACCGCGCGGGCGGGGGAGTCCAGGACCTTGTCCAAGTCAGTCACCTCATGAGGGGGTTGGGACGGTGCCGCAGGAGGTCGGGACCTTGCTGCGCCCACCACCTTCTCCGCAGCCGACCAGGGCTTTCCATGGCGACTGTGGCCATGAGGGTGGCCGGTCTCATGTCGATCAGGCACATGAGCCGGGGCGATGGCCGGGGATATGGCTGTCCGGCACATATCGACAGCTGACGCTGCGTCGTCCCGTCACATGTCGCCCGCCCGGTGCCGCACCTACGGTTCCGGAATCCACCACCGCCGTGTCGTCAGGAGTCGGCCATCATGCGCAGTTCGACCAACACCCCCAGACCCGCAGCTCAGGCCGCACGACCGACCGTTCGCCGAGGGAGCCGGCGCCTGCTCGCCGCTGCGCTGGGTGGCCTGCTCGCGGTATCCGTGGTCGGCTGCGCCAAGGCCGGCACGGCGGGCACCTCGTCGGGCACCACGGCGGCCGACGCGGGCGGCAGCAAGGCCCCGGTGAAGGTCGGCCTGGTGTACTCGAAGACCGGTCCGCTGGCGGCCTACGGCAAGCAGTACCTGGAGGGCTTCAAAGCCGGTCTCGACTACGCGACCAAGGGCACCGGCGCGGTGGACGGCCACAAGATCGAGATCGCCGAGCAGGACGACGCGGGCGACCCGGCCAAGGCCGTCTCCGCCGCCAAGGACCTGATCGGCAAGGGGCACAAGATCCTGGCGGGGTCGACCGCCTCGGGCGTGGCGCTTCAGGTGGGCCCGATCGCGGCGCAGAACAAGGTGCTCTTCATCAGCGGCCCGGCCGCCACCGACAAGGTCACCGGGCTGAACAGGTACACCTTCCGCTCGGGCCGGCAGTCGTACCAGGACATCCGAACGGCGGCCTCGTTCATCGGGGACGCCAAGGGCAAGAAGGTCACGGTGCTGGCCCAGGACAACGCCTTCGGGCAGGGCAACGTGGCGGCCGTCAAGGCGGTGCTGGGCGGTCAGGGCGCGACGGTGGAGTCGGTGCTCGCGCCGCCGAGTGCGACCGACCTCACCCCGTTCGCCACCCAGGCGAAGTCCGCCAAGCCCGATCTGCTGTACGTCGCCTGGGCGGGGGAGACCGCCTCCGCGCTCTGGACCTCGCTCAGTCAGCAGGACGTCTTCGCCTCGACCAAGGTGGTGACCGGCCTCGATCTGGCGGCCTCCTACCCGCTCTTCGGTCCGGCGGCCGAGAAGATCTCCTTCCTGAACCACTACTTCGACGGCGCGGCCGGCACGGAGGCCGAGAAGGCGATGGCTGCCGCCGTCGGCAAGGCCGGTGCCAAGCCGGACATCTTCACTCCCGACGGCTTCACCGCCGCGCAGATGGTGGTGCACGCGATCGAGGCCAACAAGGGTTCGGCCGATGACGCCGACGCTCTGGTGAAGGCGCTGGAGGGGTGGAGCTTCGAGGGGGTCAAGGGCAAGCTGACCGTCCGGGCCGAGGACCACGCGCTGCTGCAGCCGATGTTCCAGGTGAAGCTCACCGGGACCGGCGCGGATGCGAAGCCGACGGTGGAGAAGAGCCTTCCCGCTGACCAGGTGGCACCCCCGGTCACCCCGATCGCGGGCTGATCCACATGCCGAACCGTGCAGCCGCAGCTGCCTCGTCCGCCGCGGCGGGAGCCTCAGTGGGTGTGGTGGGAGCGTCGGCGGAAGCCTCGGTCGATTCGGTGCTGCGGCTGCGCGGGGTGGGCTGGTCCGTCCGTGGGGTGCCGATCGTCGAGGACGTCTCCTTCGACGTGCACGAGGGCGAGTTCATCGCTTTCATCGGCCCGAACGGTGCGGGTAAGACCTCCTTGTTCAATCTGATCTCCGGGATCTACCCGGTGACGCACGGGGCCATCGAGCTCGACGGAGCGGACATCACCACCGAGTCGGTACACGGCCGGGCCCGCCGTGGTCTGGGCCGCACCTTCCAGACCTCCTCCCTGTGGAGCGGGATGACGGTGGCAGACCACGTCCGGCTGGCCGCTCAGGCGGCGGCCGGGCCGGGCGCCTCGTACCGGATCTGGCGCCGGGCCGGCCGGTACGCCGGGCAGGTCGCCGAGACCTTGGAGCGGACCGAACTCGCCCACCGGGCCGACACTTTGGCAAGTGCGTTGTCGCACGGCGAGAAGCGCAAGCTCGAGCTGGCCGTCCTGCTGGTCTCCGACCCCCGGCTGATCCTGCTGGACGAGCCGATGGCCGGAGTCAGCGCGGAGGAGGTCCCGGCCCTGACCGCGCTGATCCGCTCGGTGCACCGGGACCTCGGCCGCACCGTGCTGATGGTGGAGCACCACATGGACGTCCTGCTCGGACTCGCGGACCGGCTCGCCGTGATGCACCACGGCACGCTGCTCGCGCTCGACACCCCTGCTGCGGTGATGGCGGACGCCACCGTGCAGCAGGCCTACCTGGGAGAGGGACTGTGACGGACTCCTCCTTCCTGACCTCCGGTCAGACCGACCCTGCCGTGGGCGCTTCCTCTGCTACTTCGGCTGCCGCTGCTGACAGAGCGGCGCTGCTGAGCGTGCGTGACCTGCGGGTGGTGATCGACGGGTTGCACATCCTGCACGGGGTGGACCTGGACGTCGCGCCGAGCGGGGTCACCGCCCTGCTCGGGCGCAACGGCGCGGGGAAGACCACCACGGTCAAAGCGATCATGGGGCTTGTGCCGCGAACCGGGAGCCTGCGATTCGCGGGCACCGAACTGGTCAAGCTGCCGACCCATCTGGTGGTCCGTCAGGGCATCGGCTATGCGCCGGAGGACCGGGGGATCTTCGCCGGCCTGACCGTGGCCGAGAACCTCCGGCTGGCCGAACGGGACGGCTCCCCGGCGTACGACCTGGTCCACGAGCTCTTCCCAGAACTCAAGCAGCGGGCCGGGCAGTTGGCCGGGACGCTGTCCGGCGGTCAGCAGCAGATGGTGGCGATCGGGCGGACCCTGCTCAACGGCAATCGCCTGATCATCGCCGACGAGCCCACCAAGGGCCTGGCGCCGAAGATCGTGGCCGAGGTCGCCGACGTGCTGGAGCGGGCCGCCGCGACGGTGCCCGTCCTGCTGGTCGAGCAGAACCTCGCCCTGGTCCGCCGACTGGCCGGCACCTGTGCCGTGCTGGCCGACGGCCGGACCGCCCACCGTGGTGGCACGGCCGAGCTGCTCGCCGACGAGGAGGCCGCCCGCCGGCTGCTCGGCGTCGGCCGCCCGGCGCCTGCCGCTACCTCTGTCCCCGGCCCGGCGCCCACGCCGACCGTTGCCGTACCTCCTCCCGTCGTTCCGACTGCCACTGTCACCAAGGAGGTGGCTCCCTGATGGACACTGTCGTCCTCCTCACCTGCACCGGTCTCGGACTGGGTGCGCTGTACTTTCTGGTCGCCTCCGGGCTCTCGCTCATCTTCGGTCTGATGGATGTGCTCAACTTCGCCCACGGGGCGCTGCTCTCGGTCGGCGCCTACGCCACCTGGTGGGCGGGCACCGAGGGCGGGATGGGCTTCTGGTTGGCGGTGGTCTTCGGCACGGCTGTCGGGACGGTCGCGGCCGTCCTGCTCGAACTGGTGTTGATCCGTCCTCTCTACAACCGGCCCCGGGACCAGATCCTGGCCACGGTCGGTGTCGGTCTCGCGGTGCCCGCGCTCCTGATGGGGATCTGGGGGGCGGACTCCCGTCCCTTCCCCCAACCCGCCGCGCTCTCCGGCACGGTGGGGTTGTTCGGCGCGATCGTCCCGGTCAATCGCTTCGTCCTGCTCGCGGCAGCGGCCCTCGTCCTGGTGGCGCTGCGGCTCTTCCTGAGCCGGACCCGGTACGGCCTGGTGGTCCGGGCCGGCGTCGAGGACCGCGCGATGGTCACGGCCCTGGGCATCGACGTCCGCAAGGCGTTCACGCTGGTCTTCGCGATCGGCGGCGCGGCCGCCGCACTCGGCGGGGCGCTGAGCGGCCTCTACTTCGGCTCGGTCCACCCCGGCCAGGGGACCAGCCTGCTCATCTTCGCCTTCGTCGTGGTCGTGATGGGAGGCATGGGCTCCGTCACCGGAGCGGCAGTGGCCTCCGTCGCGGTGGGCCTTGTCCAGCAGTTCGCCAACTACTACACCGCTGCCGGGCTCGGCGACCTCTCGGTCGTCGTGCTGCTGGCCGTACTGCTCCTGGTACGACCGCGCGGACTCACCGGGAGGCTCGCGTGAGCACAGACACCTCAACCACGAGCACCGGCAGCGCCGCTGACGGCAAGTCTGCTCCAGGGAGGGCAGATCGCGCCATCCCTCGAACAGGTGAATCAATCACGGAACGCTCGACACTCATATACAGAGCGCTACGCTGGTGGCCGATCGCTCTGCTGATCCTGTTCCTTGTCGCCCCATACAGTGCGCTTCCGCTCCCGGGACTGCTCGACGGCCCGCTCGGCAGTCCGGGAAGCCTGCAACTCATCGCCCTCTGCCTGGTCTACGGGGCGCTCGCCACCGGTTACGACCTTCTGCTCGGCCGCACCGGTCTGCTCTCGTTCGGGCACGCGCTCTACTTCGCCACCGGTCTCTACGCGACCGACCTCGCGATGCTCGAACTCCAACTCCCGTTCGCCGCCGCCGCACTGTTCGGCATCGGCTGCTCCATCAGCCTCGCGCTGCTGCTCGGCTCGGTCAGCCTGCGGGTGACCGGGATCGGGTTCTCCATGGTGACGCTCGCGTTCGCCCAGGCCGGTTCGATCCTGGTCCAGCGCAACCCCGGCGGGGTGACCGGCGGGGAAGAGGGGCGAGCCGCGCCGGTCGAGATGCTGCCCGACAGCCTGGTCGGGATCGAGAACACCGCCAACCTCTACTGGATCGCACTCGGCTACCTGGTGCTGACCCTGGCCGTCGTCCAGTGGACCGTCAGCTCGCCCACCGGCCGGATCTGGGAGGGCATCAAGGAGAACGAGCGCCGGGTCGAGGTGCTCGGCCTGCGCCCCTACGGCTTCAAGTTGGTGGCCTTCGTCATCGCCGGCGGCCTGGCCGGCGCCGGCGGGGTCGTCTACCTGCTGCTGACCGGCGGCGCGACGCCGCAGGCAGCCACCTCGGACGCGACCCTCGCGCTGCTGGTGATGGTCGTGCTCGGCGGTTCGGGCACTCGGTGGGGCCCGTTGCTCGGCGGTGTCCTCTACACCTGGGCGGGTCACCGACTGGGTGATCTGGCGAACTCCTCGGCCATCGCGGACCTCCCGGCTGTGCTCCGAGTACCGCTGTCGCAGCCGCTCTTTTTGCTCGGTGCACTGTTCGTCGCGGTGGTCTATCTGCTCCCGGGCGGCCTGGCTAAGCTGCCAGCTCGTATCCGGGCCGGCCGTTCCAAGACCGACACGGTCGGAGTTCCCGGCCCGGCCCACTCCCTGGAAGGTGGCACCACGTGAGCTCCGGACCCGCCCAGTACGAAGAGCTGACCGTCCCCGTCCCGGGCGGCGATCTGACGGTGCTTCGGTGGCCGGCCACCGACCCCGGCGCGCCCACCGTGGTGGCTCTGCACGGCATCACCGCGAACGCCCTGGCCTGGAGCGAGGTGGCCCGCTGCCTGGCCGGCCGGGCCACCCTGATAGCTCCCGACCTGCGCGGCCGGGCAGCCAGCCGGACGGTCACCGGGCCGTACGGCCTGGCCCGGCACGCCGACGATGTGGCCGCCCTGGTGGCCGCGCTCGACCTCGGCCCGGTCCGGCTCACCGGGCACTCGATGGGCGCCTGGATCGCCGCGCTCGCCACCGTCCGGCACCCCGAGTTGGCGTCCTCGCTGCTCCTCGTGGACGGGGCGGTCAGCTTCCCGCTGCCGGTCGGGGTGACCGAGGATGCCGCGCTGGCCGCCGTGCTCGGCCCGGCGCTGGCCCGGCTCTCGATGACCTTCCCGAGCCGGGACGCCTACCGGGCGTTCTGGCAGCAGCATCCGTCCTTCGCCGGAACGTGGACGGCCGAGCTCGAGACCTACATCCAGCGGGACCTGGTCGGCACCGAGCCCGAACTCCGGTCCTCCTGCGTGCCGGAGGCGATTCGGCAGGACGGCGGCGAGGTCCTGCTCGACAAGGACGCCGCCGGCGCCGTCCACCGCCTGCCGCTGCCCGCGGAACTGCTGTGGGCCGAGCGCGGCCTGATGGACGAGCCGCAGGGGCTGTACGACGTGGAGCGGATCGCGCTCGCGGGGCTCGACCTGGAGCGGGTCAGAGCAACCCTGGTGCCGGACACCAACCACTACACGATCGTGGCCGGCCCGGTCGGAGCCGAGCAGATCGTGCTGCGGCTGCTCGCGGGCTGACCCGGTCGGAGCCCGGGCCGGAGCCCGGGCCGGAGCCCGGGCCGGAGCCCGGGCCGGAGCCCGGGTCCCTGTCGTGACGAGGCATCAGCTCCGCCCGAGCAACGCCTCGGGCCCCTCCGGAGGAAGTCCGGAGAGGCCCGAGCCAGCAGGGGGCGGGGAAGCGTCAGGTCCGCGTCAGGTTCAGAGCGTCTCGGCGCCGAGGCGCTCGGCCATCCGTCCGGCGAAGACATTGCCGACCGCGATACCGACCGTGATGGCGGCGGAGAGCATCACCGGCCCCAGCCAGACCATGGTCTCGACGGGGAAGACATAGGCACCGACGATCTTGGCCGCGCACTCGATGAGCAGGACGGTGCCCCAGGCGAGGGAGAAGTTCCGCTCGTTGCGGCGGAAGACGTCGTCCCCTGCGGAGAGCCGCAGCCAGGCCGCCTCCCGGTCGGCCCTGTTCTTGACCAGGAAGGGTCGCAGTCCGGCGCTCATCGCGGGCCGGCCGAGCAGCGCCGAGATCATGATGGCGCCGCCGATCACGCTGGAGACTGCACCGTCCTTGGCGATCATCAGTCGGGCGTCACCCGCCACGGCGGACAGGGCGATTCCCGCCACGTTGACGGTCAGCATCAGCAGCGCGAGCGCGTTCACCGGACGCCGCCGCACCAGGCTCGCCACCGTCCGGACAGCCGGCACCGCACTGCCGAGGCCGAGTGCGGTGACCAGCGAGAGCCCGAGCAGCGAGTGGGCCGTGAAGTACACGGCGAGCGGCAGCGCCACGTCGAGGGCGAGCGGTGCGAGCCCGGCGATCCTCGGGTCCACTCCGGTACCGCGTGCGTCAGTGGCCGCGGAGTCGGTCCGAGTGCCGCCGCCGGTACGGGCGCCGCCGTCGATCCGAGTGCTGGTTGTCAGTGCCATCGCTGTCTCCCCTGTCCGATGATTCCCCCGGCGGCTGTCTGCTGCCTCCATGAGAATCCCGCGACAGGGGTACCGCCCGGCAGTGCCGCCGGTGATGACATCCGGATGACGGATGTCATGGTCTGACTCGCCGTCAACTGTCCGTCTTCACTGCGGCGGCGCCCGCCGGGAGCAGCAATCCCGGGGTGTCAGCCTGCCGAGCCGAGGAAGGCGGGCCAGCCCTCTGCGGGCGCCTTCCCCACACCGAGGGTCCGCAGCTTCCGCAGCGTCGACTGGTCCTGGACCTCCAGCCACTCGACCAACTGACGGAACGACACCAGCCGGACCTCGGGCTTGCCCGCGATCACCTTGAGCGCCTCCTCGACGGCGTCCATGTAGATGCCGCCGTTCCACTGCTCGAAGTGGTTGCCGATGAACAGCGGCGCGCGGTTGGAGTTGTAGGCGCGGTCGAAGCCGGCCAGGTAGGCGTCCTTGGCCTGGGTGCGCCAGGCGTCGTACTTGGCCGGGTCACCCTTCGTGCTGCCCGCGGACTGGTTGGCCAGGATGTTGTAGTCCATCGAGAGCACCTGGAAGCCGTGCCCGGGAAAGGGGATGGACTGCAGCGGGAAGTCCCAGATCTTCCCGTCCTGTACCTTCTGCGGCCAGATCTGCAGGCCGCCCGGCGAGCTGGCGTCGTACTTCCAGCCCAGCTTGACCGCCGTCGGCAGCAGCGTCTTCTGGCCCTCCAGACACGGGGTCCGAGCGCCGATCAGCTCCTTCTTGTAGTCGAAGGGGAGCGGGTCGACGTCGGTGAAGCCGGTGTTGGTCTTCCACTGGGTGACGAAGGAGACGGCCTGGTCGATCTCGCTCTGCCAGTCCTCGGGGCTCCACTTGTTGACGCCGTTGCCGTCGGAGCGGGTGGAGCAGAAGTGTCCGTTGAAGTGCGTGCCGATCTCGTGCCCGGCCAACCAGGCCTGGCTGATCAGCTTGATGGTGCTCTTCACCGCGTTGTCGGAGAGGAACGGGATGTCGGACGCGCCGACCGAGTGCTGCGGCGGGTGGTAGAGGTTCGACTTGCTCTTCGGCAGCGTGTAGATGCCGGAGAGGAAGAAGGTCATGGTGGCCTTGTACTGCTCGGCCAGCTTGAGGAACCTCGGGAACTGGTTGTCGTCGGTGCCGCCGGCACCGTCCCAGGAGAAGACCACGAACTGCGGCGGACGCTCACCGGGCTTGAGCTTCTCGGGCTTCGGTTGGTTGGGCTGAGCCCCGGTGTCCGATGCGGAGCCGTCCCCGATCGGCTTGCCCTTCACCGGCGCGGTGCTCGAACCGCCGCTCGCCGCCGCGCTTCCCGGCTTGGACGTGTCGGCTCCCGAACCACCGGTCCCGGAGCCGCTGTCACCACAGGCGGCCACCGCTCCGAGTGCGGCGGTGGCCGCGGTGGCGCTGAGCACGGTCCTGCGCGAGATGCTGCCCATGGTCTCCCCAGCCGTAGTGCATCCGACAGTCCATGCGGAGAAATCGGATATTGATGGATATTTCATCGCCAGCATGCCATGTGGGATGAGAGCACTTCAAAGCCCCTCCACTGCGGGACAACACGCAGTAAAGGGGCGTCCGGCTCCACGATAGGAGCACTGTTGCAGTCTTGGGACAGTTCTCCGGAAGACCACTCGAGGGGAGACGGTCGGTGGAAGCCCGGCCGGCTGGAAGCCCGCCCGGAGCGTCGAACTGGGGGAGCGTCAGGTGAGCGCGAGCTCGCGGCGCCGACGGCGTACCAGCCGGGCCACCGTGGTGCTGATCGCGGTCGCCGCGACGCAGGAGACCGCCAGGCTCAGCCAGTCGGTGTTGAACCAGTGGCTGTTCAGCCAGCCCAGACTCACGATGTACGAGGCCCAGATCAGCGCGGCCAGCGCCGACATCCGGAGGAAGCGGCGTGAGGAGGAGGCGGAGTGGCCGACGGCCAGGTTGAGGACGGTCCGCCCGGCCGGGACGAAGCGGGCCACGATCACCACGGCGGCGGCCGTCCGACTGGTCTGCCCGCTGAAGTACTGCTGCAGCCGTTCGACACTGGCCGCCAGTTCGGGGCGGTCGTCGAGCCGACGTTGCACCCGGGGCGAACCACGGCGGGCGAGATTCAGCAGAACGAAGTCACCCAGGAAGGAAGCCACCGCGACACCGGCCGCGAGCAGCAGCGGCGCACCGTCCACCTCGGCGGTGTTCAGGACGGCCAGGATCACCAGGGTGCCGCTCGGCAGGAAGGGCAGGAAGGCGTCACCGAGTACGGCAAAGAGCGCGAGTACGCAGATCCATACCGGCCCTACCAGCGCTGCGGCGTCCAAGGCGATGCTCCCTCAACAAGTCTCCGGGAGGTGTCCCAGTGACTACGGGGGTAAACGCTAGCGGGTTGACGTTTCATGCCCTGAAGCACCCCCGTGTGTCGGGTGTCACGATATGACCCCGGGCGAGTCGGCAGCCGCTCGGGGAGGGTGGCCGGATTGGCGTGAGCCCCTGAGGCGGGGTGCCGCTCCAGGGGCTCACAGGGGTCCAGCGGAACTGGTCCAGCCCGCCGACCTTGCAGGTGGGAGTGGGCGTGCTGATGCACTGCCCTACTGATCGGAAAGCCTGCCCGAAAGGATTGCGGCGGCGCGAGTCCTACGGCTGGCGACTTCTCGCGCTGGCGTCAATTCGCCACCCCCTAATTCACCTCCTGGTGAAGGGTGCTGTCGGATCGTCAGCTCACCAACGGGTGGTAGGCCGGGGGATCGGTGACACCCGGTGCCGCCCGGCCGACGGCGGTCGAGCCCGCCCACCGGGAACAGGAGACCACCCGGCTCGGTTGGTTGAGTCCCGACGGCAGGAACGGACACCCCGCACCTGTCAGAAGGGAGAACCCCGGCATGACCTCCGAGGACGAGCCGCAGGCGAGCACACCGCCGGCCCCGCCCGCCGACCCCATCCGTGGCGTGGCCCGGGGCACCGCCCCGGCCCCGCTCTCCATCCTCGACCTCGCGACGATCGGCGTCGGCTACTCGTCCAGCGAGGCGCTGGGGGCCACCACCGAGCTGGCCCGCAACGCCGAGCGCTGGGGCTACCACCGCTTCTGGGTCGCCGAGCACCACGGGATGCCCGGAGTCGCCAGCTCCACCCCGGCCGTGCTGCTGGCCCACCTCGGCGCGCACACCCGCACCCTTCGGCTCGGTTCCGGCGGAGTGATGCTGCCCAACCACGCGCCGCTGGCCATCGCGGAGCAGTTCGGCCTGCTGGAGTCGCTGCACCCGGGCCGGATCGACCTCGGCCTCGGCCGGGCGCCCGGCACCGACCCGGCCACCGCCCGCGCGCTGCGCCGGGGTGTGGCGGACAGTCCGGACGACTTCCCGCAGCAGCTCTCGGAGCTGCTGCACTTCATGGACGGTGACTTCCCGGACGGGCACCCGTACGCCAGGCTCAGCGCCGTACCCCAGGGGGACGGGCGGCCGCCGGTCTGGCTGCTCGGCTCGTCCGGCTTCAGCGCCCAGCTGGCGGGGCGGCTCGGCCTGCCGTTCGCCTTCGCGCACCACTTCAGCGCGGCCAACACCGTCCCCGCGCTCGACCTCTACCGCTCGTCCTTCCGCCCCTCGGCCGTCCTGGACGAGCCGTACGCGCTGATCGGGGTGAGCGCGGTGGCGGCCGACGACGAGCGGCAGGCCAGGCGGCTGGCCCGGTCGGCGGGGTTGGCCATGCTCCGGCTGCGCCGCGGCACACCGGGGCTGATCCCGACCCCGGACGAGGCGGAGCAGTACCCGTACAGCCCGGCCGAGGCCGACTTCCTGGATGCTTGGCTCGCCAACGTCGTACTCGGTGCCCCGGGCGAGGTGGCCGACGGGTTGGAGGCACTGCGCAAGCGGACGGGTGCCCAGGAGCTGATGGTGACCTCGCACATCCACGGTCACGAGGCGCGGCAGCGCTCGTACGGGCTGATCGCGGAGGCATACGGGTTGAGTGAGAGCTGACGGTCGGTAGCCACGACGGCCCGTCAGGCCGAGCGGACGCGACCCTCGCGCAGTATGGCCGCGATCCGCTCGGCCTCGCCCGGCCGGGCGAAGTACCAGCCCTGGGCGGTGTCGCAGCCGGTGAGCCGCAGGCGTTCGGCCTGGGAGGCGTTCTCGATGCCCTCGGCCGTCACGGTCAGGCCGAGCGCGTGTGCCAGCTGGACCATCGCGCCGACGATCTGCTCGTCCGCGTCGGTGCGCCGGAAGCGACTGTCCGGGCGCCCGCCCGGAGCCGGGTCGCGGAAGCCTTCGATGAAGCTGCCGTCCAACTTGAGCACGTGCACCGGCAGCCGGGACAGGTAGGCGAGGTTGGAGTACCCGGTGCCGAAGTCGTCGATGGCGATCCGGATGCCCATGTCCGCCAGCGCCTGGAGAGCCTGGACCGGGCGGCCGCCGGGGCCGAGCACCGCGCTCTCGGTGATCTCCAGCTGGAGCAGCCGGGCGGGCAGGCCGGTGAGCTTCAGCGCCTGGGCGACGTCGGCCACCACGTCGGAGTCCCAGATCTGACGGGCCGCCAGGTTGACGCTGACGAAGGTCTCGGCGTCGGGGAACTCCAGCAGCCAGCGCTTGGCCTGCCGGCAGGACTCCTCCAACACCCACTTGCCCAGCGGCACGATGGCGCCGGACTCCTCGGCGAGCGGGATGAAACGGTCGGGGGAGAGCGTCCCGTATCGGGGATGCCGCCAGCGGACCAGCGCCTCGGCGCCGTGCACGGTGCCGTCGGCCAGTCCCACCAGCGGCTGGTACTCGACGGTGAACTCGCCGCGCTCCAGTGCCGGTCGCAGCGCGGTGGCCAGCCGCTGCCTGGTCAGCTGGTGGGCGCCGCGGTCCGGGTCGTAGAGCGTCCAGCGGGCCCGGCCGTCCGCCTTGGACCAGTAGAGCGTGGCGTCGGCGTCCTTCAGCAGGTCGGTGGGGGTGGTCTCGACGATCCGACGCTCGACCACTCCGACGCTCGCGGTCACCACCAGCTGCTGGCCGGCCACGTCGAACGGCTCCTCCAGCATCTTGATCAGCTCGGCGGCGAGCGAGGTCAGCTGCTCGCTCCCGTCGCTGTCGCAGACCAGCACGGCGAACTCGTCGCCGCCCAGCCGGGCCACCAGCCGGCCGTCGCCCCGGGCGAAGCCGTGTTCCAGCCGGGCGGCCACCGCCACCAGGAGCTCGTCGCCGACATGGTGTCCGAGGGTCTCGTTGATCGCTGCGAAGCCGTCCAGGTCGACGTAACAGAGACCGACCCGCTTGCCCTGACCGGCGAGCTCGGTCAGCTGGGGGAGCCTGTCCGGACCGTCCGGCCTCGCCGAGCTGTCCAGTTCGCCGGGACCGACGGGATCGACCGGATCGGGCACGGGGGCATCGGCGGCATCAGCGGCGTCGGGGGCCTCGGTGGCTTCGGCGAGCTGGCCGGGCCCGAAGAGCGCGTTGAGCCGCTCGAAGAAGAGGGTGCGGTTCGGCAGTCTGGTCAGGGGGTCGTGCATCGCCTGGTAGGCGAGCTGGTCGCCGAGCAGTCGCTGCTCGGTCACGTCCTCGACCATGGCGAGGGTGTACATCGGGTGCCCGGCGCCGTCCCGGATCAGCGAGATGGTCACGTTGCTCCAGACCGCGTGACCTTCGCGGTGCTTGAGCTTCTTCTCCACCCGCAGTCGGTCACGCTCGCCGCGGAGCAGCTCCAGATAGAGCCGCCGGGGGGTGTCCTCGGGGTCGATGATCTCGTGGATGTGCGTCCGCACCAGGTTCGGCGCCTCACGGCCGATCATGGCGGCGAAGGCCGGGTTGGCCTCGATGATCCGGTCGTCGGAGCCGATCAGGGCCATGCCGATCCCGGCGTCGGCGAAGGCCGCACGGAAACGGGATTCGCTGGCCTGGAGTGCGTCGACAAGTGAGTCCGGGCCGCTGTCGCCCAGGCCCAGTGGTCCGGAGCAGACCGGGCAGAAACGGTCGGTCCCCTCGTTCCGACCCGGCACGGCATGCTCCCGTCCGCTGCTGATGCTGCTCCCGCCGACCGCACCGCAGTGGCCGGCTCACCGCTCTGTGAGGCCCTCGACGTTCGGTCGACGTTCGGTGCGGAGAACGCGGGTGGATGGCGTTCGGCAAGGAAGCAGGGCGCTGCCGTGATCATAGGACGCGCGCAGTTGCAACGGCGACCGCCGCCAGGGTGATTCGTCAGGTTTCGCGGCAACCGTGCCGGTACGTGACGGCGCCCCCGGTACGCATCGTGAGATGCATACCGGGGGCGCACGCGCCCCCTTCCGCCCCTCTTGTCGGACAGCATTACTTGTCGGACGGAGAGTCAGGGAGCGGTGTGACGGCGAGCAGCGTCAGGCGAGCTTCGCGGTCAGCGTGATGGTGGTGCCGGTCATCGCCTTGCTCACCGGGCAGTTGACCTTGGCGTCCTCGGCTGCCTTCACGAAGGCAGCCTCGTCGATGCCGGGGACCTGGCCGACGACGGTCAGGTGGATGCCGGTGATCCCGGCGCCCGGCTGGAAGGTGACATCGGCCTGGGTGTCCAGAGCGGTGGGCGGGGTGCCCGCGCCTGCCAGCGCGTGCGAGAGGCCCATCGAGAAGCAGGCCGAGTGCGCGGCCGCGATGAGCTCCTCGGGGCTGGTCCTCCCGTTCGCCGCCTCATCCGTGCGGGCAGGCCATGAGACCGGGAACTGGCCGAGGCCGGAGGAGGAGAAGGTGACCTCGCCCTTGCCTTCGAGCAGATTGCCTTGCCAGGCGGTGCGCGCGGTACGGGTGGCTGCCATGATCAGGTACCTCCTGTGCTTGGGGGACTGCTGGTCCGTCAGTTCCGGTCATGCCGCGTTCAGCCTACGTGTCGAACACCACACGAAGGCCCGAAAGCCGGTTGCCGGTCCGCCGTCGTGTCCACATGGCGGACGAAGGTGACACACTCCGGGCTGGCCAGGTGGCTGCACTGTTAGATTGCGAGAGCCCAGTCAGCTAGCTCCGGAGCCACCCCGATGACGGATCAGCCCACGAACTCCGCCGCCACCACCGCCGGTTCCTCGGCCAGTTCCAAGGCCAGTTCCACGGCCGCCACCGGCGCCGCCGCCGACGGGAACGGTGGGATCGCCGAGTCGGTCCGGGCCGAGCTGGTCAGCCTGCGCGAGAGCATCGACAACATCGACGCCGCCGTGGTCCACATGCTGGCCGAGCGGTTCAAGGCGACCCAGCGGGTCGGCCGGCTCAAGGCCGAGCACAAGCTGCCGCCCGCCGATCCGGCCAGGGAGCGGGCGCAGATCGCCCGGCTGCGGGAACTCGCCGCCGGCGCGCACCTGGATCCGGTGTTCGCGGAGAAGTTCCTGAACTTCATCATCGCCGAGGTGATCAGGCACCACGAGGCGATCGCCCAGTCCTGAGGCGACCCGGGCCCGTTGCTGCGGCCCGACAAAACCCGCGAGCCACCCTAATCTGTCAGTGGTGGCTAAATGTCTGATTTCGCGACAGTTCCTGTGCGGCGTTAGCGTGCTGTTCTCCCCGGACCCCCGGAAAGGCAAGGACAGCGCGATGGCCAGGAAGTCCCAGCCCCAAAAGCCCCAGTCCAAGAAGCAGGACGGCACCAGGCGAGCGGCGTCGGCCGCGCCGGCCACGGGTGTCGGGGCGGTCGTGGTGTTCCGGCGACGTTCCGCCGAGTCCGCACCGGGCTTCGGCCCGCAGGCGGCCTGATCCGTGACCCTTCCTCAGTCCGGCCCAGTGGTGGAGACGTCGCCCCCTGCCGCCGAGCACAGCGCACAGCACCACCTCACCGGGACCGGCGGCAAGGCCAAAGCCAAGACCCGAGCCAAGGCCAAGGTCGACGGACGTCGCCGCAGGCTGCCCTGGTGGGTCGAGTTCCCCGCGATGATCGTGCTCGGCCTGGTGATCGCGCTGGCCATCAAGACCTGCCTGTTCCAGGTGTTCAGCATCCCGTCCGGTTCGATGGAGAACACCCTGCGGATCGGTGACCGGGTGGCCGTCAACAAGATGGCACCCCTGCTGGGCTGGGAGCCCAAGCCCGGCGAACCGGTGGTGTTCAAGGACCCGGGCGGCTGGCTGCCTCGGCAGCCGACCGCCGGCAACGCGTTCTCGGACGCGGTCGGCAGCACGCTCAGCTTTGTCGGCCTGCTGCCGCCGAAGGACGACAACTACCTGGTCAAGCGGGTGATCGCGACCGGTGGTGAGACCGTCCGGTGCACCGACAAGACCCTCACGGTGAACGGTGCACCGGTGTCCGAGCCGTACCTGCACCCGGGCAACGACTCCTGCTCGGGTCTGGACTTCGGCCCGGTCACCGTTCCGAAGGGGTACGTCTGGGTGGAGGGCGACCACCGCAGCGACTCGGCCGACTCCCGCTACCACCAAGGCGGCCCGGGGGCCGGAGCCGTCCCGGTGTCCGACGTGGTCGGCCCGGCGTCGGCGGTCGTCTGGCCGCTGGGTCACCTGGACTGGTTCGGCTGGGCCGGAAAGTGACCCTCGTCCGGTAGCCGCCGCCTGATCAGCCCCCGAAGCCCAAGCCCAAGCCCCGGTCCCCGGTCCCGAGTCGGCGTCAGCCCCGGCGGCCCGCCACGCTGCGCTCGGCGGGCGGCTGTGCCGTCTCCGGGGTGAGCTCGGCGGGCCGGCTGGTCTGGGCGGTGAAGGCGCCGATCAGCACCAGCACGCCGCCGACCAGCTGCCAGCCGCCGAGCCGTTCGCCGAGCAGGAACCAGGCGGCCACGGTGGCGACCACGGCCTCCAGGTTGGCCACCACGGCGGCCACCGCCGGTGAGAGGAACTGCACCGAGACCACGCCGGTCAGGTACGCGAGCACGGTGGCGATCAGCACCATCCAGCCGGCGGCCAGGGCGGCGGGCAGCACCCGCCCGTTCATCACCACGTCACCGCCGAGCACGCTCCAGTCCGCCGTCCACGGCTGGGTGAACGCGGTCAGTGCGACGGCACCGATCAGCAGGCCGTACGCGCTGATCGCCATCGGGTCGACCGGGCTGTCGCCCTGCCGGCCGGCGTCGGCGAGCAGGAAGTAGCCGACCTGGCAGCAGGCGGCGCCGAGCCCGAACAGGACGCCGAGCGCGTCGAACGCCAGCCCGTGCCAGACCTCGACCACGCAGGCCAGGCCCGCCACCGCGACCCCGGCGCCGATGGTGGCGGCCCGGGAGACCGGCTTGCGCTGGACGAACTTGAGGTAGCCGAGTAGCAGCAGCGGCCCGAGGTACTCGATCAGTAGCGCCACCCCGACCGGGATCCGGGAGATCGAGGCGAAGTAGCAGGCCTGCACCCCGGCCACCGCGAGCAGCCCGAAGCCGATCATCAGCCGGGGCCGGCGCCGCACCGCGTCCCGGTGCCTGTACGCGAGCGGGAGCAACACCACCGCCGCACCGGTGACCCGGAGCCAGACCACGTGCAGCGGGGAGAGCCCCGCTTCGATCAGCGGTTTGGCCGCCGTGCCGGAGCCCCCGAAGGCGAGCGCCGAGATCAGGGCGAGCGAGAGGCCGAGCGACCGGGGGGAGAGCCAGGAGACCTGAGGGAGTGGCGATGAGGAGCTGTGCACCGACGCATTGTGCCAGTCCGACCCGCTGTCGGGTAAGGGGTGTCCATGCCTGACGGTCCTGCCAGCTGTGGAGCGACGGTCAGCCCGTCTGCACCGCCTTGGGCGAGGCCGCCCCGTCGTTCGTCGGCTCCCGGGTCGGGTCCGGCGGAGTCGGGGAGGGCGACCGGGTCGGGGTGGGTGTGGGCGTCGGCGTGGGCTTCGGTTTCGGCGTGGGGGTGGGGGTGGGCGTCGGTGTCGGGCTGGACCGGTCGGGGTCGACCGGGGTCGACGGCTGCTCGGCCGGGCTCGAGGACGCGGTGCTCGGGGTGCTGGACGGCGTCGAGGACGGGGTCGAGGAGGGCTCGGTGGACCAGCTCCGGCCGCCCGTCGGCTCGGGGAACTCGGTGACGGGCTGTCCGTCCAGCGCCGCCGTCATGTAGGCGGTCCAGATCCGGGCCGGGAAGTTGCCGCCCGCCGCACCGGCCGCGCCACCGGTCCCGTCCAGCGAGACCTGCTTGCCGCTGACCGGGTCCTGGCCGAACAGGGCGACGGTGGTGACCAGTTCAGGGGTGTAGCCGGCGAACCAGACCGACTTGAGGTCGTCGGTGGTGCCGGTCTTGCCGGCCGCCGGTCGGTCGAGTTCCTTTGCTCGGTACCCGGTGCCGCCCGGATCACTCACCACTCCCTGGAGCATCGAGGTGACGGTCCTGGCGGTCTCCTCGCTGATCACCTGGTTGGTCTTGGGCGCAGGCAGCGCGACGTTCTCGCCCTCGTGCTCCAGCGACTTCACCAGCCAGGGGGTGGTCTGCTTGCCGCCGTTGTCCAGGGTGGCGTACACGCCGGCCATGTCCAGCACGCTCGGCGTGGAGGAGCCGAGCGCGATCGAGGCGACCGCCTCCAGACCAGGGGTGTCGGCGGGCAGGCCGAGCGCGACGGCGGTCTCCCGGACCTTCTCCAGCCCGGTGTCCTGGGCGAGTTGGGCGAAGGCCGAGTTCACCGACCAGTCGGTGGCCTGCTGCAGGGAGATCTGTCCGTAGCTCTTGTTGCCCTCGTTCGGCGGTGCGTACGGCGTGCCGCGACCGCCCACCACCGGCCGCTTGCTCCGGCCGTCGTACACGGTCTGCGGGGTGACGGTCTGTCCGGACTGGGTCTCCGCGCCGGAGTCCAGCGCGGCGGCCAGCGCGATCGCCTTGAAGGTCGAACCGGCCTGGTAGTCCTGCCGGGTGGCGTTGTCGATCCAGTGCTTGGTGGCGTCCTGGCCGCCGTACAGCGCGACCACCGCCCCGGTCTTCGGGTCCAGCGAGACCGCGCCGGCCTGCGCGGCGGCGTCCACCGGCCGGCTGTCCGGCTTGAGCCGGTCGGTGAGCTGGCTGCGGACGGCGGCGTCCAGGTCCTGCTGCCGCTTCGGGTCCACGGTCAGCTTGATGGTGTAGCCGCCCTGGGCGAGCTGGGCGTCGGTGAGCACGTTGTGCGCGGTGAGGTACTCGGTCGCGGCGGTCACCAGGTAGCCGGCCTGGCCGGCCAGACCGGGGGCGCTCTTCGGCTCCTTCACCTCGGGGAAGGTGATCGCGGCGCGGTCGGTGGCGGAGAGCCAGCTCTCCTGCACCATCGCGTCGAGCACGTAGTTCCACCGGTTGGTGGCGTTCTGCTTGCCGGTGGGGGTGGCGGTCGAGACGTCGTACGCGCTGGGCGCGTTGAGCAGGGCGGCCAGGTAGGCGCCCTGCGCGGGGTTCAGCTGGGCGGCGTCGATGCCGTAGTACGCCTGGGCGGCGGCCTGGATGCCGTACGCGCCGCGTCCGTAGTAGGAGGTGTTGAGGTAGCCGGCCAGCACCTCGTCCTTGGTCTCGGTGGCGTCCACCTTGAGCGCGATGAACAGCTCCTTCACCTTGCGGGTGACGGTCTGCTTCTGGTTCAGGTAGGTGTTCTTGACGTACTGCTGGGTGATCGTCGAGCCGCCCTGGGTGCTTCCGCCGGTGGCGGTGGTGAACGCCGCCCGGGTCAGGCCCTTCAGGTTGACCGCGCCCTCGTGGTAGAAGTTCCGGTCCTCGGCGGCGAGCGCGGCGTGCTGGGCGTCCTGGGAGATCTTGTCCAGGCCGACGTTCTGCCGGTTGGTCTGCCCGGTCCGTGCCAGCAGGGTGCCGTCCTGGTAGAGCCAGGTGTTGCTCTGCGCGGTGGCCTGCGCGTGCGCGTCCGGCACCTTCACCAACGTCAGCCCGAGCGCGAACAGGCCGACCCCGAGCACCGTGCAGACCAGCGTGCCGACCAGGGTGAACCGCCAGGTCGGTATCAGCCGACGCCAACCGGTCCGGCGGGGACGGGAGCCACCGGGCTTCCGGGGGCGCGGACGGGGACCGTTCGGGGCAGTGCGGGGCAACGGGAGGCCTTTCCTGCGAGACCTGTGACGGTTGCTCACGCGGTCGGATTCAGACGATCCGTCCCAGCCTGCCCCGAACGGTATGGGAGATGTTAGGGACCTTTGTCCCGTTTTTTCTTACGCCGGGCTTACTGGCCGGGGAGCTCGCCCTCCACGCTCAGCTCGGCGACGGTGTCGTAGAAGCAGACGTACCCGGCGATCGCCGCCACCGAGTCCAGTGGCTCCGGGTAGTACCAGGCCACGTCGGTCCGGTCGCCGTACGACCAGTAGGAGGCCTCGCCCTTGAACGGGCAGGTGGTGTGCGTCACGCTCGGCTGGAACAGCGTCAGATCGACGTCCTGCGGCGGCAGGTAGTAACGGACCGGCAGGCCGGTCTCGAACAGCGCCAGCGGGCGGCTCGACTTGGCGACCTGGGTGCCGTCGATCCGTACCGTCACGGTCTGCTCGGGGTGGACCAGGTCGATCCGGTGGCCCTGGGCGGGGTTCGGCATGGGTGTGCTCCTCTGCTGGCGTGGCCTCTGTCGTCCATTGGACAGGCCGACCGCCCGCTCCGGAGCGGAAACGCCGGAAGGCCCCTCACCGAAGTGAAGGGCCTTCCGACCGTCTGTGCGCCGCCAGGGACTCGAACCCCGGACCCGCTGATTAAGAGTCAGCTGCTCTAACCAACTGAGCTAGCGGCGCCTGTCTGACCCCGGATCAGCGCCGCAGCACCTTGCGGGCCAGCAGGTTCCCGGTCAGCTGGGCGATCTGCACCAGCGCGATCAGCACGGCCACCGTCACCACCATCACCGAGGTGTCGAAGCGCAGGTAGCCGTACGTCATGGCCAGGTTGCCCACCCCGCCGCCGCCCACCGTCCCGGCCACCGCCGAGAAGTCGATCAGCGCTACCAGGATGAAGGTCAGTCCCAGGATCAGCGGGCCGAGCGCCTCGGGCACCAACACGGTCAGGATGATCCGGACCGGTCCCGCCCCCATCGCCCGGGCCGCCTCGATCACCCCGGGCTCGACCGCGACCAAGTTGTTCTCGACGATCCGGGCCACCCCGAAGGTGGCGACCACCACCATCGGGAAGATCGCCGCCTCGGTCCCGATCATGGAGCCGGTGACCGCGCGGGTGAGCGGGGCCATCGCCACGATCGCGATGATGAACGGCACCGGCCGGACCAGGTTGATCAGCAGGTTGAGCAGTGAGAAGACCGCCCGGTTCTGCAGCAGGTTGCCTTTCCGGGTCGCGTACAGCAGCAGGCCGAACACGAGTCCGAGGGCCGAGGAGAGCAGCAGGGTGACCAACACCATGTAGACGGTCTGCCCGGTCGCGTCGGCGAGTTTGGGCCAGAAGACGTTCCAGTCGACCTTCATGCGGCCGGCACCTCCGAGCGGCTCGCCCAGGCGGCCAGAAAGGCCGTCAGATCGGCTTCCTCGCCGTGTAGTTCGATGGTCAGGCTGCCCAGCGGGAGCGCGCCGACCTCGCTGATCCCGCCGTGCACCAGGGAGAAGTCCAGCCGGTGTTCCCGGAGCAGCCGGGAGAGGCCGCGGCCGAGGTCGCCGTCGTGGGTGAACGGCACGGTGAGCAGTCGGCCGCTGTTCCGCCCGCGCAGCCGCTCCAGGGTGGCGCCGGCCGGGCGGTCGGGCAGTACGGAGCGGACGAACGCGGCGGTGGTGGGGTGCCGGGGCCGGGCGAAGACCCGGTAGGCGTCGCCGGTCTCCACCAGCCGCCCGCTGTCGAGCACCGCGACCCGGTCGCAGATCCGCCGCAGCACGTCCATCTCGTGGGTGATCAGCACGATGGTGACGCCCAGTTCGGTGTTGATCCGCCGGAACAGGTCGAGTACCTCGAGGGTGGTCTCCGGGTCGAGCGCGGAGGTGGCCTCGTCGCTCAGCAGCACCTTGGGTGAGTTGGCCAACGCCCGGGCGATGCCGACCCGTTGGCGCTGTCCGCCGGAGAGCTGCTCGGGGTGGCGCTTGGCGTACTCGCCGAGGCCGACGAACTCGAGCGCCTCCAGGGCCCGTTGCCGGACCACCGGGCGGGGCAGTCCGGCCAGCCCGAGCGGGTAGGCCACATTGCCGAGCACGGTACGCGACCTGAACAGGTTGAACTGCTGGAACACCATGCCGATCTCCCGCCGGTGCGCGCGCAGTTGTCGCTCGCTCAGGCCGGTCAGCTCGGTCCCGTTCAGCCGGACCGAACCGCCCGTCGGCCGTTCCAGCTGGTTGATCAGCCTGAGCAGGGTGCTCTTGCCCGCGCCACTGTGGCCGATCACGCCGAAGATCCCGCCGTCCGGCACGGTCAGGCTGACCCGGTCCAGGGCGCGGAAGTCCCCGTACTCCTTGCTGACCTCGACCAGCTCGATCACCTGCTCCTCACCTGCTTGGCCAGCCGGTCCAACTCGGCCTGCAGGGCGGGCCGGTCGAGGTCGCTGGGGACGCTGGCGCCCTTGGACTCCTCGGCCGCGGCGGCCTGCACCTCGGGGGAGTGGTAGAGCTCGGCGATCTTCAGGTAGATGGGGTTGTCCCGGTCGGTGGCGCGGGCCGCGATCACGTTGACGTACGGGCGGGTGCCCGGGTTCTTCGGGTCGTCCCGGAAGATCGCCTGCTTGACCTCGTACCCGGCCTGGCCCGCCACCCCGGAGTTGATCACGGCGGCGGCGGTGTCCTGCAGGCTGCGCGGGGTCTGCTGGGCGTCCACCGGCACGATGCTCAGGTGCTTCGGGTTGGCCGAGATCGACTCCGGGGTGCCGTACAGGCCGGTGTCGGCCCTGAGCTCGATCAGCTTGGCCTGCTCCAGCACCCGCAGTGCCCGGCCCTGGTTGGACGGGTCGTTCGGGACGGCGATCTTCGCGCCGTCCGGGATCTGGTCGACGGCCTTGTGCTTGAGCGAGTACAGCCCGAGCGGGGAGACCGAGGTGGCACCGATCGGCACGATGTTGGTGCTGTTGTTGGCGTTGAACTGACTGAGGAAGGCCAGGTGCTGGAAGGCGTTCAGCTCGATGTCGCCGGCCGCCAGCGCCTTGTTCGGCAGGGCGTAGTCGTCGAAGGTGACCAGCTCGATCTCGATGCCCTCGGCCTTGGCCTTCTGCTTGAGCACGTCCCAGTCGGAGCTGGCCCCCGAGATGCCGATCCTGACCTTGCCCGAGCCCGCGCTGTCGCTGGAGCAGGCGGTCAGCAGGGTGGTGGAGAGGGCGATGGCAGCGGCGGTGGCCGCGAGCCGGACAGAGAAGGAGGGGTGTTCCATGCCTTTGATCCAAGCATGGGAAAATCTGATGACCTTCAAATCCAAGGCATATTTCACATCAGTTCAAGAGATTGAAACATCCCGTACGACCACGAAGGGTCGTACGGGATGAGTCCACGTCAGCTGGTGAGCGAGGTCCAGA
Organism: Kitasatospora sp. Root107; assembly: GCF_001424875.1. Taxonomy (GTDB): domain Bacteria; phylum Actinomycetota; class Actinomycetes; order Streptomycetales; family Streptomycetaceae; genus Kitasatospora. Next base: position 170,475 of record NZ_LMCT01000045.1, read on the forward strand.
GCGTCAGCGCCCGGTCGGCGACCGACTCCTGGTCCGGGTGCCCGGCGCCGCTCTTGATCGAGATGATCCGGTACCTGTCCTGGTGGAACACCCAGAACAGGCTGAACCCGTTGACCAGTTGCATGTCCGGCAGGGCCAGGAACTCGTCCACCCGGCTGATCCCGGCCAGCGACTGCCAGAGCGAGATCGAGCGGTCACCACGCTCGATCAGGTCGGTGTGCGCACTGCCGTCGGCGATCGAGATCAGCCGGTAGACCTGCTGGCCCATGAAGGTGTGGAAGACCCAGTACCAGCTCTTGCCGTTCTCCCGCTGCTGGTCGGGCACCGGGAGGAAGGCGTCCACCTGCTGGATACCGTCGAACGAGGCCCAGGCCGTGATCGGCCGGTCGCCCCGGTCGACCGTGCCCGCCTGGTCCGGCGGCAGGCCGGACTCGGCCCGGTCGGCGATCGAGATCAGCCGGTAGACCTGGCGGCCCTCGGTGGTGTGGAACAGCCAGAACCGGCTGCGCCCGTTCTTCCGCTGCTCGTCCGGCACCGGGAGCACCGCGTCCACCCGGTCGACCCCGGTGTAGATCTGCGGCCAGGTGGAGAGCGGCCGGTCGGGCCGCTCCACCTTGTCGTGGTGCTCGGCGCCGTCGGCGATCGAGATGGTCCGGGCGACCGGGCCCGAACTGCCCGTCCCGTAGGCCCAGAACCAGCTCTTGCCGCCCTGCCGGTAGAGGTCGGGAACAGCCAGGAAGGCGTCGGTCGGCCGGACGGTGATGGGCAGCTTGTCGGTCAGCCGCCCCTCGCCGAGCAGCCGCAGCGTGGTCAGCGAGGGCGCGAAGCCGTACACCGAGCCCTCGGTGGTGACGAACTGGTTGAACGTCAGCTTGGTGGAGGCGCCGGGCGACTCCCAGCTGACCGTCCCGGTCGGGCCGACGTCCGGGTCGGGGCCCGGCTTGTTGGGCCGGTTCGGCGGGAAGTCCACGTTGTTGATCCAGGCCTTCTGGATGAACTCGAACTGCTCGACCAGGTCGGACTGGTAACTGACGAACAGCAGCCCGCGCGGGTCGTCGGGGCCGCCGGGCCCCTCGGAGGCCGGGTCGAAGGGCGCGCCGTACGGGGAGCCCCGGCGCATGATCCGCCGACGGTCCATCACCGGGTTCTCCGGGAACGGCTCGGCGCCCGGGCGCTCCTGCAGACCGTCCCGGGGGTTGGTCTTGCGCAGGTGGGAGAAGAGCGGGGTGGTGAAGCCCTCCGGGTCGTTCCGGAAGCCGAAGTCGTTGTCCCCGCCGGACATCGAGTTGAACGGCCGGTCGGCGTTCGGGCACTTGGCCACCGGCGTGCCCGAACGCCAGCGGCCGACCACCCGGGCGGCCAGCCACTCGGGGGTGGCCTCGTCCGGCACCACCTTGGCCTTCTTCAGCACCTTGAGCTGGGCGGAGATCTGGGCCCACCAGCCGGGGACGTCCTGGGCCAGCCGGCGGACCACGTGGAAGCTGCCGTTCTCGGCCCAGTCCGGCATCGGGTCGTACGGGATGCCGCCGATCCGGGGGTGCCCGACCACGAACTCACCCGCCGGGATCAGCCGGGTGCCCGGCTTGCCCTTCTCGTACTCGGGCCTCTCCGGGTCGGGTTCGTCGAAGCCCTGGACGGCGGGCTCGCTCACGCCGTCCTTGAAGCCGAAGTGCTCCTTGCCCCGGCGGGTGCCGGTCAGGGTCGCGCCGTTCTGCTGGAAGACGATCACGATCTTGGCCTGGGCGGTCGCCTCCCGCTGCGCGGTGACGGCGGCCTGCAAGTCCTGCAGGGTGTCCGAGGCGATGGTCAGCACCGCGTGCACGGTCTGGCCCTTGCCGTCGCCGAACAGCCAGTTGGCCGGGGAGCTGTCGCCGACGTCGCCCAGCGTGCGCTTGTCCGAACCCTGCTTGAAGGCCTCGAGGGTGCCGCCCGCGGGGACCGAGGGCAGCGGCTCCTTTCCGGTGAGCTGCTTGAGGCCCTCGTAGGTGAAACTGACGTTCATCCAGGTCGCCTTGAGCTTCTGCGGGTCGTCGCCGCCCGAAGCCTGTCGGGCGCTGCGGAATGCCGCGTTGAAGGCGGCGACCTGTTTGGTGGTGGAGATCTGCGGCTCCAGCTGCCGCACCCACGTCCGGGCCCTGGCCGCGTCCTCGAACTTGAGGAACAGCAGGGTCATCTGGTCCTTCTTGAAACCGGCGATCACGTCGCCCTGGATGTCTTCGCTCTCACGCAGCTTCAGCTCAGTCGGCATGGTGCCTCCCGGTGGGTCGTTGGTTACACGGAGCAACGGTGACGCTACGGTATGCATGCGAACGGCAACAGGGCTCCGGTCCGGAATGACTCGACCGGCCGAATGGTCGGACCGGCTCACCCAGGTGCCCGCTCCGGAGTGACAGTCAGTCGTGAACGAAGCAACACTGAGTGACGGTGCGTCCGCTCCCGCCGGCGCCCCGGCTCATCTGTCCCAGCTGCGCTAGGAGTCCCATGTCCCGCAGGAATCCGCCCGTCCCCCGGCGGCTGCTCGCGGCTGCGGTGGCGGTCTGTGCCGCCACCGCGCTGACCGTCTCGGTGGCCGGTCCGGTCGCCGCCCATGGCAGCGACCCGACCGCCGGCACCCGCGCCGACACCCCGGCCGGGGCCCCGGCTGCCGCCCCGGCCGACGGTCAGGCCGACGGCAAGGCCAAGGCCAAGGCCGATCCGGACGAGGCGGCGGTGCTCGGCGAGGAGCACGCCCAGGAACACGCCCTGACCAGGCAGATGCTGGCCGCGGTCGGCGAGTACCCGCAGTCCACCCGGACCGAACGGCTGAAGGCGCTGGGGGAGTCCCAGGCCGCCGCCAACCTGGGCTTCGACCCCAGTGAGTCCGGGCGGTTCCGGGAGTACTTCCCGTCCCCCGACTTCGCCGCGCACATCGCCCAACTGCCCACCGGCAAGGTGCTGCTGTTCTCCTTCGAGCGGATCGAGAAGAACCCGCAGAAGGAGCCCGCGCCGACCGACACGATCGGCAAGGAGAACGCCGGCCGGGCGTACCTCTGGGACCCGGCCAAGGGCACCGGCACCGACGCCTTCACCAAGGTCACCCCGCCGGTGGTGAACATGCCGGACGGGCTCAACCAGCCGCGACCCGCGCCGTTCTTCTGCGCCGGGCACTCCTTCCTGCCCAACGGCATGCTCGGCGTCTTCGGCGGCAACCTGGGCGGCAACGGCGGCTCCGGTGCCAAGCTCTCGCTGGTCTTCGACCCCTGGCAGGAGGTCTGGTACCAGAACAAGGACATGGCGGTCGGTCGCTGGTACCCGAGCGTGGTGACCGGCATGGACGGCCGACAGCTCATCATGTCCGGCCAGTCCGAGCTGGGTTGGGGCACCCCGACCGCGATCGTGGAGCGCTTCCCGGCCCTCGACAAGGCGGTGCCGGTGGCGAAGACCGACAAGCCGGAGGGCTGGTCGATCGGGAAGTTCAAGGCGGACGCCCCGTTCAAGCGGGACTACCCCCACCTGTTCTCGCTGCGCGACGGCAAGATCTACGGGCTCGGCCGCAGCCCCGACCAGCAGTGGACCTTCGACATCAACTCCGAGACCAGGACCGCCCTGCCGGCCCGACCGGACAACCCGCCGGCGCCGGGCGCGATGGCCCCGCCGCAGGGCTTCGGCCGCAACTACGGCTCTGCCGTCCCGCTGCCGGCCGGCTTCCGCGGCCCGGACTCGGTGCTGGTGCTCGGCGGTGACCGCGACGACCCGAACACCTACCAGCTGGTCGGCGGCCAGTGGAGCAAGCAGCAGCCGCGGGCCTTCGGCCGTACCCAGGACGACACCCTGCTGCTCCCGGACGCCACCCTGCTCACCGTCAACGGCGCCTTCGACATCCGGGACTACGGCAACGGCACGTACAACCCGAACGCCGACCTGAAGTACCGGCAGACCGAACTCCGGGACGAGAACGGCAACTGGAAGCTCGGCCCGGCCCAGCGGCTGCCGCGCGGCTACCACTCCAACGCGGTGGTGCTGCCGGACGGCCGGGTGATGGTGACCGGTGACGAGCTCCAGCAGCTGGCCAACGACCCGGACATCAACGACGACATGAACGGCAGCATCGAGATCTACGAACCGGCCTACCTGCACCAGGGCAGCCGGCCCAACCTCGGCATGGTGTTCAACCCCTCGGTCGCCTACAACGAGAAGATCACCGTCAGCAGCAGCACCCCCAACGACGTGACCCGCGCGGTGCTGCTCGCCCCGACCACCGCGACCCACTCGGTCAACACCAGCCAGCGCCACCTGGAGTTGAGGATCAAGAGCCGCGGGGGCAGCTTCCTGGAGCTGCAGGCACCGCCCTCGGCGGCCGCCGCGCCGCCCGGCTACTACATGATCTTCCTGCTGAACGAGGAGGGTGCACCGAGCACCGCGGGCTGGGTCCAGCTGAAGCCCGCCTCGGGCGGTCAGACCCCCTGACCCAACACCCGAATGCGCGGCCCGCCGTCCCCGACGGCGGGCCGTCGTCGTGTGGTCCGGTGTGATCTGCATGTGATCTGCGCCCAAAAGGCCACGTGAAAGGCCCAAATATGGTAGCCGATCAGTATGTTGAGGACCCGTCAGGGTGATCCGAAAAACCGGCTATGCTACTCCCGCCCAGCCGCGCCCACCCCATGTCCATCAAGGTGGGCGAGGACCGGAAAGGCCCTTCCCAGGCCGGTACGCGGCTCGTATGTCCGTACACCTTCCGACAGTTGAGGACGCTGATGCTTGGTGCTGGAGAGACGCCCGGAGATCTGCGCCCCGCGCGCACGCTGGGATGGCTCCTGCCCACGGTGTTGACCGCGGCCGCGGCCGTCGTCGCCACCTTCCTGATCGCCAAGGAGGCCCGGCCGGCCGTTGGTTGGTGCGGTGCGGTGGCCACCCTGGCGGTTGCCCTGGTGGCGGCCGAGGCGGCCCGCCGAGGCCGCGCGCTGACCGCCCTGCGCGAACGCTCGGCCCGCCAGGAGGCGGAGCTCAGAGGCCAGTTGGCCGCCCAGGAGGCAGAGACCGTCCAGCTCGCCGAGGTGCTGCCGCTGGCAGTGGCCCGGCTGCAGGCCGGCGAGTTCCTGGACGACGTGCTGCGCGAGCTGTCCCCCAGCAGCGCCGACTCGCCCGGCTTCCAGCAGGCCAGGCAGGCCGTGCTGCGGACGGTGCTCGAAGCGGTCGACGCCGAGGAGGGGCTGCGCGAGTCGGCCCAGCGGGCGTTCGTGAACATCGCCCGCCGGGTGCAGGCGATCGTGCACCGGCAGGCCCAGGACCTGCGCGAGATGGAGGACCGGCACGGCACCGACCCGGCCGTCTTCGACGACCTGCTCCGGCTGGACCACGGCAACGCCCTGGTCGGCCGGCTGGCCGACTCGATCGCGGTGCTCGGTGGAGCGCGGCCAGGACGTCAGTGGAGCAAGGGAGTTCCGCTCTACAGCGTGCTGCGCGGCGCGGTCTCCCGAATCCTGGACTACCAGCGGGTCGAACTGCACCCGGTCTCCGAGGTCGCGGTGGTCGGCCCCGCGGTCGAGCCGCTGATCCACGCGCTGGCCGAGCTGCTGGACAACGCCACCCGCTACTCCCCGCCGCACACCAACGTGCACCTGACCGCCGTCGAGGTGCAGACCGGCATCGCGATCGAGATCGAGGACGGCGGCCTGAGCCTGAGCGAGGAGGGCCGGGCCCGGGCCGAGCGGATGCTCCGCGAGGCGCAGGAGGGCATCGACCTCAACGACCTCGGCGAGACCCCCCGCCTCGGCCTCGCCGTGGTCGGCCGGCTGGCCCAGGCGTACGGCTTCCAGGTCTCGCTCCGCCCGTCCGCCTACGGTGGCGTGCGCGCGGTGCTGATCGTCCCGCAGGACCTGCTCACCGCCACCCCGGCGACCACCGATCGGGCGCACGGCATCGGCGTGGCCTCCGGCCCGCGCCGGGCGGCGCCGGCGTCGGCCCGTCCGGCCCTGGTGGCCCGGCACGCGGTGACCGCCCCGGCGGCCCGGCAGCCGTCGGGACCGCAGCCCTGGGAGCCGTCGGGACCGCAGCCCTGGGAGAACGAGCAGAACCCGGCAGTGACCGAGCGGGCCGCCAACGGCCTGCCGCAGCGTCGTCGGCACGCCGCCGCGACGAGCCGACCGGTGCCGATCCCGCAGGCCGCCCCGGCGCCGGCACCGGAGCAGCCCGGGATGTGGCTGGCGGCGTTCGCCAACGGTGTGAACGGCCGGCCGGACCACCACAGTGACGAGTCCTCAGGTAAGGGTGAGCAGTGATTCAGCAGCGGGCCAACATGGACTGGATGCTCAAGGAACTGGCCGAGGGCGTACCGCAGACCCGGCACGTGGTGGTGCTGTCCTCGGACGGACTGCGGATGGCGCAGTACGGCACGGACACCGACACCGCGGACCGGCTGTCCGCCGCCTGCGCCGGACTGCAGAGTCTGGCCACCGCGATCGGCTCCGAGTTCCCGCACGGGGACGGGCGGATGCGGCTGGTGGTGATCGAGACCTCCGGCGGTTTCTTCTACCTGATGGCGGCCGGCGCCCGGGCCTACCTCGCGGTACTGGCCGACCAGGGCGTGGACGCCGGATTGATGGGCCAGCGGATGCGCGACCTGGTGGCCCGGATCGGCGAGCATCTGAGCACAGCCCCGCGCCATGGTGAGCAGGTCGCATGACCGACCCCGGCGCGGACTGGGAGGCGGGTAATCCCGAGCGGCTGTACGTGATCACGCGCGGACGCAGCGGGCTGACCGAGCGGGTCGTGCTCGACCTGGTCACCCTGGTCGTCGCCAAGTCCCGCCCGCAGCCCGCGATGCAGCCGGAACAGGCGGCGATTCTGCGGATCTGCGAGTCGCCGCTCTCGGTGGCGGAGGTCTCCGCCCACCTCAACCTGCCGATGAGCGTGGTCACCGTGCTGATCGCCGACCTGCTGACGGAGGACAGGGTCGAGGCCCGGGCCCCCGTCCCCAAGGCCGAACTCCCCGACCGTGCCCTGATCGAAGCGGTGATGAATGGACTTCAGAAGCTCTGAGCCGGGCGGCCCGAGCGGGACCGATCTGCTGCCCGCCACCGCCGCCAGCGCCGTCAAGGTGGTGATCGTCGGTGGTTTCGGGGTGGGCAAGACCACCCTGGTCGGCTCGGTCAGCGAGATCCGTCCGCTGACCACCGAGGAGACCATGACCCGGGCCGGGGTCGAGGTGGACGACGTCACCGGCGTGGAGCGGAAGACCTCCACCACCGTCGCGATGGACTTCGGCCGGATCACCATCTCCGACGAACTCGTGCTCTACCTCTTCGGCACTCCGGGCCAGCAGCGGTTCTGGTTCCTCTGGAACGGTCTGTTCGAAGGTGCGTTGGGTGCGGTGGTGCTGGTCGACACCCGCCGCCTCGAGGTCAGCTTCGACGTGATCGGGCGGCTGGAGGAGCGCGGCGTGCCCTTCGTGGTGGCCGTCAACACCTTCCCGGAGTCGCCGAGTCACCCGATCGACGAACTGCGGGCGGCGCTCGACCTGCCGGACGAGGTGCCGATCGTGGCCTGCGACGCCCGCAGCCGGGAGGCCAGCCGCGACGTGCTGCTCGCCCTGATGCGCTACCTGTACACGCTCAGCTCCTGAACCCTCACCTCCTGACGTCTGCTCACACTCACTCCCGGAGACAACCCGTGACCACCCCCGACGGCCAGCTCACCCCGCCGCCCGGTTGCCCGGCCCACGGCCTCGGCACCGACCAGATACGGCGGCTGTACGGCCCGGAGGCCGAGGCGGACCCGAGCGGCCTGTACGAGAAGCTCCGCGCCGAGCACGGCTCGGTGGCGCCGGTGCTGCTGCACGGCGACCTGCCGGCCTGGCTGGTGGTCGGCCACTCGGCCAACCTGACCGTGATGCGCAACCCGTCCCGGTTCTCCCGGGACTCCCGGCGCTGGACGGCGTTCCAGCAGAACCAGGTGGCGATGGACTCGCCGCTGATGCCGGTGCTGGCCTGGCAGCCGCTCTGCCTGTTCGCGGACGGTGCCGAGCACCGCCGGCTGCGCGGCGCGGTCACCGACGCGCTGAACCGGTTCGACCGCCGGGGCATGCGACGGTACGTCACCCGGTTCGCCGACCAGCTGGTGGACGGCTTCACCGGCCGCGGCACGGTCGACCTGGTCGGCGAGTTCGCCGAGCACCTGCCGATGCTGGTGATGACCCAGCTGCTCGGTGCACCGGACGAGTACGGCCCCCAACTCGTGGTCGCCGCCCGGGACATGATGCTCGGCACCGAGACCGCGATCGCCAGCAACGAGTACGTGGCCACCACGCTCCGTCAGCTGGTCGCCCGCAAGCGGACCGAGCCGGGCAACGACCTGGCCAGCTGGCTGATCCAGCACGAGGCCGAGCTCTCCGACGACGAGCTGATGGAGCACCTGCGGCTGGTGCTGCTGATGGCCAACGAGTCCACCGTGAACCTGATCGCGGACACCCTGCGGATGGTGCTCACCGACAGCCGGTTCCGCGCCAACCTCTCCGGCGGTCACATGACCCTGCCGGACGCGCTGGACCAGGTGCTCTGGGACAGCCCGCCGCTGTCGATGATCCCGGGCCGCTGGGCCACCATCGACACCGAGCTCGGCGGCCAGCAGATCAAGGCCGGCGACATGCTGCTGCTCGGCCTGGCGGCCGGCAACGTCGACCCCGAGGTCCGCCCCGACCTGGACACCCCGCTCTACGGCAACCGCTCGCACCTGGCGTTCAGCGGCGGCCCGCACGAGTGCCCCGGCCAGGACGTCGGCCGCGCGATCGCCGAGACCGGCATCGACATCCTGCTCACCCGCCTGCCCGACCTCCAGCTCGCGGTCGCCGAGGAAGACCTCCGCTGGAGCGGCGCCTGGCTGGCCCGCCACCTGACCGGCCTCCCGGTCCGCTTCACCCCGGGCCGCCCGAAGCCCACCCCGCCGCCCGCCGCCCCGGTCGTCCCGGCCCAGGCACCCGCCCCGGTCACCCTGGCCGCAGAGCCCGTCGTGGCCGCCGCTCCGGCCGCCCCGGCCCCGCGCCGCAGCTGGTGGCGCCGCGTCTTCGGCCGCCGCCAGGGCTGAGAACGAAGGAAGGCCCCCACCGTGAGGTGGGGGCCTTCCTTGTGTCTGTGCGCCGCCAGGGACTCGAACCCCGGACCCGCTGATTAAGAGTCAGCTGCTCTAACCAACTGAGCTAGCGGCGCCTGTCTGACGTCGAAGACTGTACGCGACATCAGCAGGATCTCCGAAATCGTGACCGTCCGGTCACGGTCAGCTCAGGGCCTCGGCGCCCTTGCGGGCGTAGAACCACCAGCAGACCATCAGGCAGACGGCGTAGAAGCCGACGAAGACCCAGAGTGAGCTGGTCACCGGGAAGAGCGCGAACGCCAGCAGCACCGCGTAGAGCACGCCGACCATTGAGAACAGCTCGCCGACCTCGTGGTACGGCATCCGCCGCCCGTTCGGGACCAGCCGGTGGGTCAGGTACAGGCCGAAGGCCATCAGCACCATCGGCGGACTGCTCCGGCCGGGACGAGTACGCCCCGGCCGGTGACCCTCCCCGGGCTCGGTCAGGCGGTCTGGTGGTGCCGTCCTGCCACCTGCGCGTCGTGCCGGCGGCCCAGCCAGCCCATCAGGGCGAACAGGGTGGTGGCCCAGACCAGGCTGAACAGCGACAGGGCGATCGCGTTGTCGGTCTGCACGGCCACCAGGACCAGGCCGATCGACAGTGACAGCAGCAGCGCGATGGTCATCGGCCGGACCTGCTCCAGCAGGTGCCAGGCGCCGCGCGGCCCGCCGACCCGACGGGGCTTGGCGTACCGCTCCGGGCCGAACTCCGCCTCGGCTTCCATTTCGGGTTCCATCACCATCCCACTCACCTCCGGGAAAGGCCGGGCGGCGGGTGACCGACCGGCTGGATACCTCCAGCCTGCGCCGATCACCCGCCGCCTGCGCGCCCGAGCAGGAGTGTGGCCACCCGCAGGCGGGTTCGAGTCGGCCGGCTCCGGGCCAGGCTGGGTGCGCTGGCCGTGTCCGCTCCGCTCGCCGACCACCCGCTGGTGGCCAGGATCGTGCTCCGCCGTTACGCGCTGGGCCAGCTCCAACTGGCCCGGCCCTAGTCTCAGCCGGAGATGCTCGGCGCACCGGTCTCGATGTGCCCGGTGAACCGCTGCGACCAGCTCGGGTCGGAGCTGACCGTGACCGTGAAGTCGTACCAACCGTTCTGGTACGCCACGGCGTTGAAGTAGTCGCTGGTGTTGCCGCCGGGCTGCACGGTGTACGTCCAGGGGCCGTCCGCCCGGTAGTTGTTCGGGGTGACGGTGAAGGTCACCGCGGCGGTGCCCGCGTTGGCCAGCCGGAACCAGAGTGCGGCCTTGCCGGTGTCCGGCGCGTTGGCGTACGAGGCGGTCACGGTGACCGTCTTGCCGGCCTTGGTGGCGTCGCCCTTGAAGCGGCGCAGGAAGCGGTTCGGGCCGGTCACGCTCAGGTCGTACGGGCCGTTGCCGAAGTTGGTGCCGCAGTTGAAGAAGTCGCTGCTGCTGCCGCCCGGGTCGATGGTGTACTGCCACGGCCCGCCGCTGCGATACGCGTTCGCGTAGGCCGCAAAGTGCGCCGAACTACGGGCAGTAGCACCCTCGTTGGCCATCTTGATCCAGACCTTCATCACGCCGCCCGAGCCGAACTCCAGGTGGTCCAGGTTGGCGTTCGGCTGGTACGGCAGCGCGCGGGCCGGGCGGGTGCCGGCCTCCTGCAGCGGCAGGGCGTTGTTGGCCGGCGCGGGGTTGGGCAGCGGGCCGCAGGTGGACTGGCCGATCACGAAGGAGGTGTCCGGCAGCGCGGGCATCCCGTACACCGGGTGGGCGAAGTCGAAGGCGCCGGTCAGGTCGCCGGTGACCTTGCGCCGCCAGGCGCTGATGTTCGGACAGCTGGCGGGCTTGCCCAGGGCGGCCGTCCAGGTCTCCAGGAAGCGCAGCACCGAGGTGTGGTCGAAGACCTCGGAGCTCACCCAACCACCGCGGCTCCAGGGCGAGATGGCCACCATCGGGACCCGGAAGCCGAGGCCGATCGGCTGGCCGTTGTAGAACTCCCCGGCGGTGCCGGTCACCGGCACCGGCGGCGGGACGTGGTCGAAGAAGCCGTCGTTCTCGTCGTAGTTCAGGAACATCACGGTGGAGTTGAAGACCGCCGGGTCGGCGTTCAGCGCGTCCATCACCAGGTGCACGAAGTGCGCGCCGTCGTTCGGCGGCGCGTACGGGTGCTCGGAGGAGGCTTCGTCGGCGACGATCCAGGAGACCTGCGGCAGCGTGCCGTTCAGCACGTCGGCGCGGATCGCGGCGGCGATGTCCTCCGGGGTCTTCCCGGTGACCCTGGGCACCGAGCCCATGCCCTTGACCTTGAGCGGGCTGCCGGCCGGGGCGTCGGTGAACTGCTTGAAGTAGGCCAGGGCGTTGTCGCCGTAGTTGTCGGCAGCGTTCTGGTAGAGCTTCCAGCTCACCCCGGCGTTCTCCAGCGCCTCGGCGTAGGTCTGCCAGCGCAGGCCGGACTCGTCACCGCCGTTGTAGGCCGGGCCGCCCGCCTTGCCCTCCGGGTCGATCTGGCCGCTCCAGTGGAAGGTCCGGTTCGGTCCGGTGGCGCTCAGCGTGGAGCTGAAGTAGGCGTCGCAGACCGTCCAGTTGTCGGCCAGCGCGTAGTGGAACGGGATGTCCTTGCGGTTCAGGTAACCGAGCGCGCGGACACTGGACTTGGCGGCCACCCAGTTGTCCATCCTGCCGGTGTTCCAGGCGCTGTGCTGGTCGTTCCAGGAGTGCGCCAGGTCGCCGCTGCACTGGGCCAGCCGCTCCGGGGTCTGGCCGCCGGCCGGGCTGGTGGCGCTGAACGCCCACGGGTACTGGCGGCCGGCGCCGTTCGGCTGGTTGAAGACGCTGTGCCCGCCGGGGATCTGGATCGCGGCCCGGTCGGCGAAGCCACGGACGCCCTTGAGCATGCCGAAGTAGTGGTCGAAGCTGCGGTTCTCCTGCATCAGCACGACGATGTGCTTCGCGTCGGTGATCGTCCCGGTCGCGTCCAGACCGAGCGTGACCGCCTCGGCCGTACCTCCGGCCACGGTGGCCGAACCCGCCACCGCCGCCCCGGCCGCCGCGCTCGCCGACAGTGCCATGAACTTCCTACGACTCAGCTCGGACATCCCGCCTGCCCGTCCCTTCGGTAGCGATGTTGTGCACACACGTTGTGTCCACGACATCGTTCAGGCGGCATCTTTGTGCAGGTCGCGGCGTGGGGCCAGGACTTTCCATCAAGGCTTGTTGGATTGTTCAACGCGGGTTCGCGGAACGAAGGCCGAATGAACGGCCGGGGATCAGTCCCGCACGATGATCCCCAGGGCCTGGGCGAACTGTGGTGCCAGCTCGAAGAGTTGGCTGCTGCCGAGAATCGCGCCACGCAGACCGTGCGGGCCGTCGGCCAGACCGAGCCTGGCGGCGCCGCGCAGGTCGACCTGACGCAGGGTGGCCCCGCCGAGGCGGACCTCCTCCAGGGTGGAGCCGGGGAAGGAGAGCTCGGTCAGCCGGGCGTCGCCGAAGTCCACGTCACGCAGCAGGCAGTCCTCGAACACCACGTCGCGCAGGGTCGCGCCGCGCAGGTTGACCGCCTCCAGCTTGCACTGCCGGAACACCACCCGGCGCAGCGCCGAGCCGTAGCAGGTCAGCCCGGCCAGTACGGTGCCGACGAAGCCGGCGTCCTGCCACTCGGTCTCGGCGCAGTCCACCGCGACCCAGCGGCTGCCCTGCACCCAGACCTCGTTGAACCGCGCCTGGCGGAGCTTGCTGCCGCTCAGCTGCACGCCGGTGAAGGCGCACTCCAGGAAGGTCGCGCCGTTCGCCGGGCCGTCCAGCTCCGGGCCCTCGAAGTGCACGGTGTCGTACCGCTCGTCCCGCCGGAGCGGCCCGCTGTGCGGGGTGAGCAGGTGCGCGTACGGCAGGTCGGCGAGCTGGTCGGGGACGGACGGCATATGGGTCTCCAAGCGTGACGGGTCCGGCCATCCTCACATCCGGGTCTGACGGGCGTGCAGGGTGACGCCCGCCGCCACCGTCGCCGCGCAGAGCAGCCCGGCTGCCAGTACACCCGATTCGCCGAGCAGCGTGCAGGCCAGTACAGCCACCGCGGCGACCGGGAGCAGCAGCAGCTGGGCCGGGCCGCGCTTGGAGTGCCGGGCGTGCAGCAGCCAGACGGTGAACAGGTAGAGCGCGGTCGGCACGGTGACGGCGGCGGTGGCCGCCACCGCGCCGATGTGCGCCTCGCCGGTCGCGTACTCGATCGCGACCTCGAGCCCGGCGCCGATCGCGGCGGCCGAGCCGAGCACCAGGTAGTGGCCGTAACCCCAGAGGAAGGACCGCCGGTTGGAGGTGAGGATGTGGTGCACCGGCCGGGCGAAGTAGATCCACCAGGCGGCGAAGCAGATCAGGATGCCGCCGGCCGCGAGCGGGATCAACTCGCTCAGCGCCTCGTGCTCGTCGAGCGCGGCCTGCATCGCCAGGGTGGCGGCGGAGACCGTCTCACCGAGCACGATCAGGGTGAACAGGCCGTACCGCTCGGCGATGTGTTCCGGGTGCCAGGTGCTCTGGGTGTGGAGCTCGGCCAGCGCGGGCACCGAGAGCTCGGCCAGGATGCCGAGCGGCAGGACCCAGCTGCGGGCGCTCTCCGGGACCAGCAGCATCAGGACCCAGCCGATCTGGCAGAGCGTGATGCCCGCCGCGTAGCGCAGCGCCATGGTGCGCGCGCCGCCGCTCTCGCAGGAGGCCGCGCGCAGCCACTGGGTGACCATGGCCAGGCGCATCACCACGTAGCCGACCACCGAGAGCGTGAGGTCCTGGTCGGCGAAGATCCGGGGCACCCCGGCGGCCAGGATCAGCACCCCGGTGATTTGCACCAGCGTGGTCAGCCGGTACGGCACGTCGTCCACGTCGTACGCGGAGGCGAACCAGCTGAAGTTCATCCACGCCCACCAGATCGCGAAGAACGCGAACGCGTAGCTGTAGAGCCCGTGGCCGAGGTGACCCGCCGCCAGATCGTGGGCCAGCGCGGAGCCGGCCTGGGCGACCGCCACCACGAAGCAGAGGTCGAAGAAGAGCTCCAGGGGGGTGGCGGCCCGGTGACTCTCGGCCTTGCTCCTGGGCACCATCCGGCGGAACGGCGCCGGTTCGGTCGGGACGGCCTCGCTGCTGGTCATGGGTCGATCCTGACACCCCGTCACCCGTGGCGCACGTACCACGGCGGCACGCCTTAGACCCTCCGGCAATTGGTGGGCGGCGTCGCGGCGTTGGGGCACGCACCTCGCCGGCTTCTCGTCGGTCGCCGATGCTCCGCATGGACTCCCTCCTCGGCACCGCCGAGGCACGCACCCCAACGCCGCTCCTTCATCCGCCCACCAATTGCCGGAGGGTCTTATACCCGACTTGCGCCCGTTCTGTCCCATCGTCAGCGAGAGTTGACGACGCAGTGCGCGAACCGGGTGACAGTGGCGGGTCCTCGGGCGTGCCCTCTTGGTGCTGTTCGGCGTGTCCGGTTGGACCGGATAGATTCCTCGGCAGTGCATGGACGACGCAGGCGGTCTGCGAGCAACGCGGAAGGTCAAGGCCGGTGGCGGTACACGGGGGCGGGTCAACCGCTTGCCCGTGCCGCCGGTCTCGTGATCACCGCGCTGCTCGTCAGGGCCGTCTGGCGTCCGTCACTCCGCTTCGTTCAGGACGTCACTTCTCCCAGCCGACCTTGGTGATGTCGGTGTCCGCCAGGCTGCCCGCCCCGAAGTTGGCCAGGCCCTTGCGGACCGCCACGATGCTCGGCCGCTGGTACAGCTCGTAGGTGTGGCCCAGCTCCCAGATCTGCGCGTCGGCCTTGTTGTAGAGCTTGGCCGCCTCGGCCGGGTCGAGGGTGGCGGCGGCGGTCCGGAGCAGCTCGTCGATCTCCGGTGTGGCCAGCTTGGAGTAGTTGCCGAACACGTTGTCGCCCTGCGGGGCACGGAAGTTGCCCACACCCGCGGAGAGCGGGAAGGAGCCGGTGTTTCGCCAGCTCGCCAGGTCGAACTTGCCCTCGTTGACGTACTTGCCGAAGTACTCCTTGCTCGGCACCTTGTCGACCGTGAGCTTCACCCCGACCTGCTGGAGCATGTTCTGCACGGCGGTGGCCAGGTCGATCTGGGCCTGGGCGGCGCCGTCGCTGAGCACGTAGTGCAGCTCCAGCGGCTGCCCGTCCTTGGTGCGCGGCTGGCCGGCCGCGCTCTCCTTCCAACCCGCCTTGTCCAGCAGCTCCTTGGCACCGGGGACGTTGAACTTGACCCAGTCGCCGGAGTTGTCCTGGTAGCCGCTCTGGTTGGTCATGAAGAGGTGGTTGCCGAGCGGCTTGAACTCCACCGGCACGCCCTGGTTGACGATCTTGATCAGCGCGGCCCGGTCCAGCGCCAGGCCGAGCGCCTGCCGGAGCGACTTGTCGGCCAGCGGCCCGTTGCCGCCGAAGGAGATGTGCACCTCGTCCCACGGCGTACCGGTCCTGATCACGCCGTCCTTGGCGTCCTTGAGCTGGCCGTACGCGGTGGCGGTGCCCGCCGAGGCGTAGTCCACCTCGTTGTTGAGGAACGCCTGGGTGATCGCCGGGCTGGCCAGCACCCGGTAGGTGATCTTGTCCAGCTTGGGCTTCGGACCCCACCATTCCGGGTTGGGCACCAGGGTGATGGTCTGCGCGGTCTTGTCGATGGTGCCGACCTTGAACGGCCCGCCCCAGACCGGCACCTTCTCGATCCAGCCCTCGTTGAACGCCTCCGGGGTGGCGATGCCGGCCGCCGGGATCAGCGGGTTGAACAGGTTCTGCCAGTCCGCGTACGGCTTGTCGAAGGTGACCTTGACCTCCTGGGCGTCGGCGCCCTGCTCGACCGAGGAGATCTGTTCGTAGCCGGAGGAGTCGGCGATGTTGTAGGCCGGGTTCTTGCCGTTGGTGGACTCCCAGACCGCCTTGAAGTCCTGCACACCGAGCTGCTTGCCGTCCGACCACTTGGCCTTCGGGTTGATCTTGTAGGTGATCACCTGCGGCGACTTGGACGTCACCTCGGCCGAGGTCAGGTACTCCGGTACCGGGTTGAAGACACCCTTGGCGTCGGTGCGGAACAGCTTGGCCTGGGTGTAGTACATGATCTCGACCGCGTCGCCGTACCGGCCGTCCACCTGGTACGGGTTCCACTGGGTGATCCACTGCTGGAGCGGTGGGCGGAACTCGCCGCCGTCCTTGATTCTGTCCAGTGGTTGCGGGTTGTTGTCCTCGGCGTCCTGGGTCGGCACCACGTTCTTGGCCCCGTCACCCGAGCCCGAGCCGGCCGAGCTGCAGCCGGTGACGGCCAGCGCCAGCGCGATGGCGAGGACAGCGGCGCGGCGCAGGCCGCGGGCGGTGGTGAAGGTGTCCATCAGGGGTTCCCCCGGAGAGAGTTGGTGGCCGCCAGGTGTGGCGACGCTTGATCATGGGCAGCCAAGTCGGTGTCCGGCCGAGCAGAACGTAACAGCGGATCAGTTCACGTACCAGGGGGTCGTGTTCACACCTGATCGAATCGAAACGGGCCGCAACACTGCGGCAATACGCTGTCAGTAACCCGCTGAAACACTCTGACCTGCTGCTTAACCGACCGGGTTGAGCGGTGTGTGTCAGAACTCTGGACGGCCGACCGGCCATGCCGTAGAACTGCTGCGCGCGAAGCTGCGTCAAATCCCCCTAGAGCGAAGGCAATTCGTCATGTCGACCAGGTATACGAACCTCCCGACCGGGGGCGCGGGGTGATCCGGTACCTGGCCAAACGTCTCGGTTACTACGTGATTTTGCTGATCGTCGCGGTCTTCCTGGCGTACGCCCTCTCCAGCACCGCGCTCGGGCCCCGGAGCTACTTCGAGGCCAAGCAGCCCCGGCCCTCCGCCGCCTCGGTGGACCGGCAGTTGACCGCGCTGAACATCAACGACCGCACGCCGGTGGTCGAACGGTTCGGCACCTGGGCCGAGGGTCTGGTGCTGCACGGCGACCTCGGCCGGACCATCCACGACACCTCGGTGAACGAGGACTTCGGCCGCCGGATCTGGGTCTCGCTCCGGCTGCTGCTGGTCGGCAGCCTGCTCGGCATGGTGCTCGGGGTGGCGGTCGGCGCCTGGGGCGCGGTGCGGCAGTACCGCTTCTCCGACCGGGCCACCACGCTGGCCTCCTTCGTGCTGCTCTCCACCCCGGTCTTCCTGCTCGCGCTGCTGCTGAAGAACGGCGCGATCGCCGCCAAGGACGCGGCCGGCCACGAGGTGGTCCCGTTCACCGGCTACGAGACCCCGGGGCTGGCCGGTGGGCTCGGCGCCCACCTCAGCGACTGGGGGCTCCATCTGCTGCTGCCCACCCTGTCGTTGGCGCTCGGCGGGATCGCGGTCTACAGCCGCTACCAGCGCGCCACCATGCTCGACGTGCTCGGCTCCGACTACCTGCGGACCGCCGAGGCCAAGGGCCTGACCAGGAACCGGGCGCTGATCAAGCATGGGCTGCGTACCGCGGTGATCCCGATGGCCACCATGTTCGCGTACAGCTTCCTGGGAATCTTCACCGGCGCGGCCTTCACCGAGACCATCTTCGGCTGGCACGGCATGGGGGAGTGGTTCATCCAGGCGATCAACGAGCAGGACATCAACTCGGTGGTCGCGGTCAACCTGTTCGCCGCGGTGGTGGTGCTGGCGTCCGGTTTCCTGGCCGACCTGCTGACCGCCGCCCTCGATCCCCGGGTCAGGTCCTGATGACTGCCGTGCTGCCGCTGCCCACCGCCGAACTGCCTATCGCCGCCGGGCGGTTGCGCCTGGTCACCGGGCGACTGCTGGCCGCCAAGGGGGTGCTGATCGGCGCGGTGACCGTGCTGCTGCTCTTCCTGCTGGCCTTCGTCGGCCCGTTCCTGACGCCCTGGGACTACGCCACGCCCGACTATCTGGCGCTGCGTCAACCGCCCTCCGGGACCCACTGGTTCGGCACCAACGGGCTGGGGCAGGACGTCTTCGCGCAGACCGTCCGGGGGCTGCAGAAGTCGCTGGTGATCGGGCTGCTGGTGGCGTTGTTCTCCACCGTGCTGGCCGGGCTGGTCGGCGCCTGCGCCGGGTATTTCGGCGGCTGGGCGGACCGGGGCCTGACCTTCCTGGTCGACCTGATGCTGGTCTTCCCGAGCTTCCTGATCATCACCATCATCTCGCCCCGGCTCAAGGGCTCGGGCTGGATCGCCTTCGTGGTGCTGCTGGCCGCCTTCAACTGGATGATCACCGCCCGGGTGGTCCGCTCGATGACCCGCTCGCTGCGCGAGCGTGAATTCGTCCGTGCCGCACGGTTCATGGGCGTCCACCCGCTGCGGATCATCCTGCGGCACATCCTGCCCAACGTCGCCTCCTTCCTGATCACCGACGCCACCGTCGCGGTCGGCGGCGCCGTGATGAGCGAGGCCGCACTCTCCTACTTCGGCTTCGGCGTCCGTGCCCCCGACGTCTCGCTCGGCACCCTGCTCGCCGCCGGGACGGACCAGGCACCGGTCTTCCCCTGGCTGTTCTACTTCGCGGCCGGGCTGCTGGTGCTGTTCGTGCTCGCCGTCAACCTGATCGGGGACGGCCTGCGGGACGCCCTCGACCCCACCTCCGGGAGTCGGCCGTGAGCCCCGCACTGCTCGAAGTCACCGACCTGGCCGTGGACTTCGGCTCCCAGCCGGCCGTCCGGGGAGTCGACCTCGCGCTCCGGCGCGGCGAGACCCTGGGCATCGTCGGCGAGTCCGGCTCCGGCAAGTCGGTCACGGCGCTCGCCGTGCTCGGGCTGCTGCCCGGTACCGCACAGGTCCGGGGCTCGGTGAAGCTGGAGGGCCGGGAACTGGTCGGCCTGCCGGGCCGGGAGCTGGCCGGACTGCGCGGACGCAAGGTCGCGATGGTCTTCCAGGACCCGCTCTCCGCCTTCACCCCCGTCTACCGGATCGGCGACCAGATCGTCGAGGCGATCCGGATCCACCAGAAGCTGGACAAGGCGGCCGCCCGCAAGCGCGCGGCCGAACTGCTCGACCTGGTCGGCATCCCGGATCCGGCGCGGGCGCTGGACGCCTTTCCGCACGAGTTCTCCGGCGGGATGCGGCAGCGCGCGATGATCGCGATGGCGATCGCCAACGACCCCGACATCCTGCTCGCCGACGAGCCCACCACCGCGCTCGACGTCACCATCCAGGCCCAGGTACTGGACGTGCTGCGCACCGCGCAGCGGGAGACCGGCGCCGCGCTGGTGCTGGTCAGCCACGATCTCGGGGTGATCGCCGGGATGGCCGACCGGGTCGCGGTGATGTACGCGGGCCGGGTGGTGGAGACCGCCCCCGTGGACGAACTCTTCGCCCACCCCCGGCACCCGTACACCCTCGGCCTGATCGGCGCAGTCCCCCGGCTGGACGCCGAGGGCGGCCCGCTGGTCCCGATCCCGGGTCAGCCGCCCGCGCTCGGCTCGGTCGGGCCTGGCTGCCCGTTCGCCGACCGCTGCCCGCTGGTGCAGGACCGCTGCCGGGACGTCGAGCCCGAACTGACCGGCGCGGGTGACCACTTGGCCGCCTGCGTCCGGGCCGACGAACTGGCCGAGCGCCGCCCCCGGCCGGAGGAGGTCTACCCCGTACCGCCGCTGCCCGCCGCCGACCTGACGCCCCGTGCGGAGCGGGAGCCGGTGCTCCGGGTGACCGGGCTGACCAAGACGTTCCCCGTCCTGAAGGGCACCGTCTTCAAGCGCCGGGTCGGCTCGGTGTACGCCGTCGACGGGGTCGAGCTGGACATCCGCCGGGGCGAGACGCTCGGCCTGGTGGGGGAGTCGGGCTCCGGCAAGTCGACCACCCTGTTCGAGCTGCTGAACCTCGGCAAGCCGGAGGGCGGGCAGATCGAACTGCTCGGCCAGGACACCGCCAAGCTCGACCGGGCGGGAGCGCACCGGCTGCGCGGCGAGGTGCAGATCGTCTTCCAGGACCCGATGGCCAGCCTCGACCCCCGGCTGCCGATCGGTGACGTGATCGCCGAACCGCTGCTCGCCCAGGGCGCAGCCCGGGAGCTGATCAACCGTCGGGTCCCCGAACTGCTCCGGCAGGTCGGTCTCGACCCCGCGTACGCCGCGCGCTACCCGCACCAGTTCTCGGGCGGGCAGCGGCAGCGGATCTCGATCGCCCGGGCCCTGGCGGTGCAGCCCCGGCTGCTGGTGCTGGACGAACCGGTCTCCGCGCTGGACGTCTCGGTGCAGGCGGGCGTACTCAACCTGCTGCAACAGCTCAAGGCCGAGCTGGGCCTGGCCTACCTCTTCGTCTCGCACGACCTCTCGGTGATCCGTCACCTCTGCGACCGGGTCAGCGTGATGTACCTCGGCCGCACCGTCGAAGCCGGCGCCGCAGCCGAAGTCTTCGCCCAGCCCCGCCACCCGTACACCCAGGCCCTCCTCTCAGCGGTACCCCTCCCCGACCCGCCGGCCGAACGGGCCCGCACCCGAGTCCTCCTCCCGGGCGACCCGCCCTCGCCGACCGAACGACGCACGGGCTGCGCCTTCCGCACCCGCTGCCCGCTGTACGCCACCCTTGACCCGGCGCGGCAGACTCGATGTGACGGGGAGTCGCCTGCGCTGGAGGACGGGGTCGCCTGCCACCACGCGTAGGGCGTGGTACCACCGGTTCAGCGCGGCCGCAGCCCGTCGAAGACCACCTCGAAGATCCGCTCCCGGGCCGCCGGGTCGGATCCGAGGTGCTCCATCGCCGTGCTGGTGCCGACCAGCAGGGCGATCAGCTCCGGCAGTCCCAGCTCCGGGCGGACCGCCCCGGCCTGTTGCGCTCCGGTCAGCAGCTCGGCCAGCTGCGCCTGGATCACCTGGCTGGACTCCTGGAGCGCCGCGTGCGCGTCCACCCCGGCAGCGGCGAGGGCCCGGGCGAACTCGTTCTTGCCCGCGGACTGGTCGATCACCAGGCGGAAGCAGCCGAAGAAGGCCTCGGCGGGCCCGGCCTCGGCGGCCAGCCGTGCGGTCCGGGCGGCGATCGACTCCAGCCTGCCCACCATCACGGCCTCCAGCAGCGCCTCCTTGGTCGGGAAGTGCCGGAACAGCGTGCCGACCCCGACCCCGGCGGCCCGGGCGATCTCCTCGGTCGGCACGCCGACGCCGCGGGTGGTGAACACCTCCGTGGCGACGTCCAGCAGCCTGGCCCGGTTGCGGGCCGCGTCCGCCCGCAGCGGGCGTCCCTGAGCGCCGTTCATCCCTCCCACCCTTCCCCGCCGAAGGCGGAGTCACTCTGGACAACCGGAGTCGCTAGTCCGTATCGTCGATAACCTGAGTCGCTAGTCCGATTCTAGTGACCGATCCGACCGGGGGTTGATCATGTCCGAGTCGCTGTCACCGCGCGAGGTCTTCCGGAAGCTG
The DNA here is from genome assembly GCF_001424875.1 of Kitasatospora sp. Root107. Taxonomy (GTDB): domain Bacteria; phylum Actinomycetota; class Actinomycetes; order Streptomycetales; family Streptomycetaceae; genus Kitasatospora. The sequence goes on from NZ_LMCT01000045.1 coordinate 191,889, forward strand.
CTCGAGGGCATCACCGCGGGGCGGTTCGCGGAGCTGGCCGAGCTCTACGCCGAGGATGCCGTGGTGGAGACCGTCTTCGCGCCGGTCGGGCCCCGCCGGTTCGAGGGGCGGGCCGTACTCGAGGAGCGGTTCGCGGAGGTCTCCGGGAGCTCGCCCGTGGAGCTGACCTCGAAGGATGTGCTGATCCGGGAGACCGACGACCCGGAGGTGATCGTCGCCGAATGGAACTACCAGGTGCACCACCGGGTGACCGGGCGGAACTTCGAGGCGGCCAACATTCAGGTGCTGCGGGTCCGCGACGGACTGATCGTCAGCAGCCGGGATTTCCACGACCATCTGGCCCTCGCCGTGGCGGGCGGCGCCCTGCCGCAGTTGGTGGCGGCGCTGGATGCCGAGTAGCGCTGGGGAGCCGGCGGCGCGGGGGGAGCCAGGGGTCGCCGACCAGGCGGGGGCCGTCCGGGGTGTGCAGGGTGAGGGACTGCGGGGAGGTGGAGTACTCGGCGAGGGAGACGGCGCCGTGACGGGTCTCCAGCTCGGCTTCGACCCGGACCGGGAGTTTGCGGAGCTTGCGGCGCAACAGCAGCGCGTCGCGGCGGCTGAACGGCAGCGGGCTGCGGAGCAGCAGCCGGAGCGGGCTGTCCGGTGCGGTGACCGGGACGCTGGTGGCGAGTTCGCAGCCGACCGCGCCGATCGGGCTCCGGCTCAGGTCGTAGCTGTCGACCGCCTCGGCGGCTTCGGGGAGCGCCGCCAGGGCGGGGAGCAAGATCTGGGGCTGGTCCAACTGCGGGAGTCGGCCCGGCAGTTGCTCGGGCTTGAGGGTGACCGCGACGGCCGAGCGAGGAGCGTAGCCGGTGGCCCGCTGGTCGAGGCGGGCCCACGCAGCGAGACCGGGACCCAGGACTCGGGGGCGGCCGACGCGTCCCGGGTTCAGCGGACCCGGTCGGGGGCGAAGCCGGCCAGCACGGGCGCGAGCCGGACGGTCACCCACGGGTTGCCGTGCAGCACCGTACGGGCCCAGCTCGGCAGGGGTTCGCCGCCGGAGACCGTCTGCCTCCAGCTCGGCGGAGACCGGGTAGCCGTACGTCTCCAGGGCGCCGGCCACCATCCGCCAGCCGCCGTAGGGCATGATCGCCCGCTTCAGCGGGGCGTCGGTCTGCAGGCCGACGATCAGCTCCCGGTCCCTTTCTGGTCCGGCTCAGATGCGGTCCCCGTAGTAGGCCTGCCGCATCAGCTGCTGCATGTCGGCCAGCATCGGCATCCGGGGGTTGGCGGGCGCGCACTGGTCCTCGTAGGCGTACATCGCCTGCTGCGGCAGTGCCGTCAGGAAGGCCGTCTCGTCCACGCCCGCGTTCTTGAAGGACTGCGGGATGCCCACCTTGTCGCGCAGCTGCTCGACCGCCAGGGCCAGCGACTCGACGCCCTGCTCGGGGGTCTCGGCGGCCAGGCCGAGCATCCTGGCGATTTGCTGGAAGCGCTCCGGAGCCACGTAGCTCTGGTACTTGGGCCAGCTGGTCACCTTGGACGGGGCGGCGCCGTTGTAGCGGATCACGTGCGGCAGCAGGATCGCGTTGGTCCGGCCGTGCGCGACGTGGAAGGTGGCGCCCAGGGTGTGCGCCATCGCGTGCACCACGCCCAGGAAGGCCGAGCCGAAGGCCATGCCGGCGATCGTTCCGGCGTTGTGCATCTTCTCCCGGGCCACCGGGTTGTCCGGCCCGTTGACGACGGCCTCCTCGAGGTTCTCGAAGATCAGCCGGATGCCCTGCAGCGCAAGACCGTCGGTGAAGTCGTTGGCGTAGACCGAGACATAGGTCTCGATGCAGTGCGTCAGCGCGTCGAAGCCGGAGTCGGCGGTGACGGCCCTCGGCAGGTCGGTGGTCAGCGCCGGGTCGCAGATCGCCACGCTCGGGGTCAGCGCGTAGTCCGCCAGCGGGTACTTCTGGCCGGTCTCCGAATCGGTGATCACCGCGAACGGGGTGACCTCCGAGCCGGTGCCCGAGGTGGTCGGGATGCAGACCAGCTTGGCCTTCTCGCCCAGGTCCGGGAAGGTGAAGGCGCGCTTGCGGATGTCGAAGAACTTCTCCTTAAGGTCCGCGAACACGGTCTCCGGGTGCTCGTACATCAGCCACATCACCTTGGCCGCGTCCATCGGCGAACCGCCGCCGAGCGCGACGATGGTGTCCGGCTGGAAGCCGCGCATCAGCTCGGCGCCCTTCTCCACCGTGTCGATGCTCGGGTTCGGTTCCACGAAGTCGAGCACCCGGATCTCGACCGGCTCGGTGCGCCGGTTCAGGATCGACCTGACCCGCTCCAGGTGCCCGATCTCCACCATGGTCCGGTCGGTGACGATGACCACCCTGCGGGCACCGCGCATGTCGGCCAGGTACTTGATGGAGTTGCGCTCGAAGAACACCTTCGGCGGGATCTTGAACCACTGCATGTTGGTGTTGCGCCGCCCGATCCGCTTGACGTTGACGAGGTTGAGCGCGCTGACGTTGCCGGAGACCGAGTTGGCCCCGTACGAGCCGCAGCCGAGCGTCAGCGAGGGCATGAAGGCGTTGTAGACGTCGCCGATGCCGCCCTGCGAGCTGGGCGCGTTCCAGATGATCCGGCAGGCCTTGACCGCGTGGCCGAACTCCTCGGCGAAGGCCGCGTCCTCGGTGTGCACGGCGGCCGAGTGGCCCAGGCCGTGGAACTCCACCATCTCGGTGGCCAGCTTGAGGCCCTGCTTGCGGGTGTCCGCCCTGAGTACCGCCAATACCGGGCAGAGCTTCTCCCGGGTCAGCGGCTCGTCCGGACCGACGAAGTCGACCTCGGCCAGGATGATCGAGGTGTCCGCCGGGACCTCGAAGCCGGCCCCCTCGGCGATCGCCACCGCCGACTGCCCGACCACGGCCGCGTTCAGCTTGGCGCCCGCGCAGTTCCGGTCCTCGCCGACGCCGAAGACGTACTGCTCGAGCAGCGCCTTCTCGGCCTTGCTGGCCAGGTGTGCCTTGAGCTTGCGGAACTCGCCGAGCGCCGGGCCGTAGATCTCCTGATCCAGGATCACCGCCTGCTCGGAGGCGCAGATCATCCCGTTGTCGAAGGACTTGGAGACCACCACGTCGTTGACGGCGCGCTTGAGGTTCGCGCTCTTCTCGATGTACGCGGGCACGTTCCCCGCGCCGACCCCCAGCGCCGGCTTGCCGCAGCTGTACGCCGCCTTGACCATCGCGTTGCCGCCGGTGGCCAGGATGGTGGCCACGCCCGGGTGGTTCATCAGCGCCCCGGTGGCCTCCATCGAGGGTGTCTCGATCCACTGCACGCAGTACGCCGGAGCGCCGGCCGCGACCGCCGCGTCCCGGACGATCCGGGCCGCCTCGGCCGAACAGCGCTGTGCGGCGGGGTGGAAGCCGAAGACGATCGGGTTGCGGGTCTTCAGCGCGATCAGCGCCTTGAAGATGGTGGTCGAGGTCGGGTTGGTCACCGGGGTGACGCCCGCGACCACACCGACCGGCTCGGCGATCTCCACGATGCCGTCGATGTCGTCCCGGCGGATCACGCCGACCGTCTTCATGTCGGCCATCGAGTGCGTGACGTGCTCGCAGGCGAAGATGTTCTTGACGGCCTTGTCCTCGAACACCCCCCGCCCGGTCTCCTCGACCGCCAGCACGGCCAGCCGGGTGTGCGCCGCGAGCGCGGCCAGCGAGGCCTTCTTGACGATGTGGTCGATCTTCTCCTGGGTGAACCCGGCGTACTCCTGCAGGGCCTTCTGTCCGTTGCCGACCAGGATGTCCACCGCTGTGGCGGCGTCGGACGGGGCCGGAGTCCCGGGTGCTGCGGCTTGCTGGCGGGTCATATCGCTCACCTCGGAGAACGGAGCTGCGTGGCAACTCCGGCGGCGCTGCCGGAGCGGCTGACAGCTCCACCCTCCGTCTGAGGCGGATGAGTCGGCTACGGCCCTACGATCGAAGTCGAGGGGGACCAAAGGCCCAACGGCCGGGTGCCGTAAGGGTTGGGAGAAGTGCGGCCGTGGTCGCGCCCACTCCGCCGTCCGGGTGGCCTGCCCGCCCCGGGGTGCGGAGCGACGTGGCCGGTGAAAGATTGGTGGCAGCCCGTCATCCGACCGATCGGAGGAGGAGACATGGGCATTCTGGACAGGTTCCGGCACAAGGCCCACGAGACTGCGGACCCGGCCGAGCGGCAGCGGCTCGCCCACGACGAGGCGGCCGACGCCTTCCCCGACACCGCCGTACGCAGCGCCATGCACAAGGCGGAGCCCACCGAGGAGGACCGTCGGGCGGCCGAGGAGATGACCGCCGAGGGCGATCCCTGGGACTGAGTTACCGCACGATGAAGGGGCGCATCCGCTGGTGGATGCGCCCCTTCGTCGTGCCCGTCGTGCCCGGCTCAGCGCGGCGGCAGCGGTGGGCGGCGCAGGTCGGGCCGGGGCGCGTCCGGCGGCGGGGGAGTGGCCGCCGGGTGCTCGGCCAGCAGCTCCAGCGCCAGCCGGACGGCAGCCTCCAGCTCGGTGTGCAGCGCGGCCGCCCACTCGTGCGGGCCGCGCACCACCTGTACGTCCGGCGCCACCCCGTGGTTCTCCACCGACCAGCCGATGCCGCCGGTGAACCAGGAGGCGTTCTTCGGCACCGAGATCTGGGTGCCGTCGCCCAGGGTGTGACGGCCGGTCATGCCGACCACGCCGCCCCAGGTGCGGCTGCCCACCACCGGGCCGAGGCCGAGCAGTTTGATGGCGGTGATGATCACGTCGCCGTCCGAGCTGGTGGCATGGTCGGCCAGCGCCACCACCGGGCCGCGCGGCGCGTCCTTCGGATAGCGGACCGGGTGGCGGCCGCGGCTGTGGTCCCAGGCCAGCACCCGGCGGCTGAGCTTCTCCAGCACCAGTTCGGAGACGTTGCCGCCGGCGTTCCCCCGGACGTCCAACACCAGGGCGGGGTGGTCGAGTTCACGCCGCAGGTCGCGGTTGAACTGGGCCCAGCCGGAGCCGCCGAGATCGGGGATGTGCAGGTAGCCGCACCGGCCGTTGCTCAACTCCCGTACCAGGTGGCGCCGTCGGGCCACCCAGTCCTGGTAGCGGATCGGCCGCTCGTCGGTCAGCGGGGTGACCGCGATCCGCCGCAGAGGGCCCCCGTCGGCGGTACGGAAGGTGAGTTCGACGGTGGTGCCGCCGGTGCCCACGAGCAGTTGGGCGGGGCCGCGCAGCGGGTCGGGCGAGCGGCCGGAGACGGCCACGAGCTCGTCGCCGTCGCGCAGCCCGTAGCCTGCCAGCGGGGCGCGGGCGCGCGGGTCGGAGGACTCGCCGGGCAGGATCCGTTCGACCAGCCAACGGCCGTCCGGGGCGCGGTGGACGGTGGCGCCGAGCAGGCCGAGCGGCTGGCCGGCCGGGGCCGGGCCCTCGCTGCGCCGGGACGCGGAGACGTAGGCGTGCGAGGTGCCCAGCTCGCCGAGCAGCTCCCGGAGCAGGTCGGCGAAGTCGTCGGGGCTGGCCACCCGGTCCACCAACGGGGCGTACTGCTCGACCAGTTCGGGCCAGTCCAGACCGCACATCCCGGCGTCCCAGAACTGGTCCCGGACGATCCTGGCCGCCTCCCGGTACGCCTGGCGCCACTCCTGCGCCGGGTGCACGGTGTGCGTGATCCGGCGCAGGTCCACGGTCAACGGCTGGCTTCCGGAGGGTAGTTGGAGCAGGCGTAGGGTGCCGGAGGAGAACACCAGGACCGAGCGGCCGTCGCCGGAGACCGAGTAGCCGTCCAGCTGTTCGGCGACCGTGGTGCGGGTGCCCTGCGCCAGGTCGAAGTACTCCAGCGCCGGGCGGCCCGAGGTGTCGGCGGGGTTGGCGAAGGTCTGGCCGAGCGCGCCCGCGATCGGCCAGCGCAGCCAGAGCAGGCCGCCCCGGGCGGCGGCGGTGGCGGAGTACTTGGAGGCGATCACCGGGAACGGCACCAGCCGGGTGGACAGGCCCTGCGGGTCGACCGTCACGGTGCCGTCGCCGCCGGTCTGCTCCGGGTCCAGGCCGACCGGGGGCCGGCCCTCGGCCGGGGCGGCGAAAGGTGACGGGGTGTCGGCCGCCAGCGGCACCAGGTACGGGCGGCAGCCGAGCGGGAAGGACATGTCGCCGGTGTGCACGTCGTGCACCGGGTCGAAGCCGCGCCAGGAGAGGAAGACCAGGAAGCGGCCGTCCCGGGTGAAGACCGGGTGCTCGTCCTCGAACCGGCCGCCGGTGACGTCGATGGTCTCTGCCGGGTCGGCCACCCGGGCCAGCTGGATCGAGCGCAGCGAGCGGCCGGCCACCGGCTGGGACCAGGCCAGCCACTGCGAGTCCGGTGAGAAGGCCGCGCTGCCGACCGGGCCGTACCGGGAGCTGGCCGCCTCGGTGACGGTGCCGTCGGCGGTGGCCACCAGCAGCAGCCGGCCGTCCGAGGTGACCACCGCGAGGGTCTGGCCGTCCGGCGCGGCGGTCAGTTCGAGCACCCGGCCGAGCTGTCCGGCGGCGATCCGGCGCGGCGGGGTCTCCGAGCTGTCCCGGCTCGGGACGGGGGCCAGCTCGATCGCGTCGGCGCCCTCGGCGTCGGTGACCCAGGCGAGCTGCCCGCTGTGGCCGAGCAGCACCGGCAGCCTGGTCCGTACCCCAGGGGTGTCGGCCAGCACCCGGGCCGGGCCGTCCCGGTGGGTGAGCCAGTACAGGCTGCCGCGCACCGTGATCGCGCTGGCCCGGCCGGTGGAGTCGCAGGCCAGGTCCTTGACCTGACTGGCCGTCGGCACCTGGTACGGGCGGCGGCCTGAGCGCGAGCCGCCGAGCGGGACGTCCAGTCGGCGCGGGTGCGGGTGGTCCAGGCTGTCCAGCAGCCAGAGGTCGCCCGCGTGCTGGTAGACGATCCGGGTACCGTCGCTGGCAGCCTCGCGGGCGTAGTACGCGGCGTGGTCGGTGTGCCGGCGCAGGCCGGTGCCGTCGGGGCGGCAGGAGTAGAGGTTGCCGACGCCCTCGTGGTCGGAGAGGAAGGCGACCCTCGGGTCATGGGGTGGGCCGATGGGCATCGGGGAGGCCAGGTGGCCGGGGTGGTCGGGGAGCAGCTGGGTGGTGCCGAGCCAGAGCCGGCCGGTGGCGCCGCCCCGGTAGCGCTTCCAGGCGGCGGGTTCGTGCGGGGCGGCGGCGGTGAGCAGCACGGTGTGCCGGGCGTCCTGCTGGGCGTCGCTGATCGGACCCCAGGGCATCCGGCGGCCGGGCGAGCCGTCCGGGGGCAGCGCCCAGGCCCAGGTGTAGTGGGCGAACGGCTCGTGGTACGAGGTCAGGGCGAGCAGTTCGCCGTCCGGCAGCCAGCCGCGCACCCGGGTGTCCTGGCTGCCCCAGTGGGTCAGCCGGGTGGCCTGGCCGCCGTCCGAAGGGGCGGTCCACACCTCGGGGATGACGGTGAGCCAGCTGGTCCAGGCGATGGTGGCGCCGTCCGGGGAGAGCCGGGGGTCGCTGACCCGGGTGCGGTCGCAGCTCACCCGCCAGGCCCGGCCGACCGTGCCGTCCGGGGCCAGCGGGGCGGCCCAGACGTCGTCCTCGGCGGTGAAGGTGAGCAGGCCGCCGCGCAGGTGCGGGTACCTGAGATAGCCGGGCTCGGTCACCCCTCCATGCAACGGTCCTGCCGGGCGGGTCGCAACTCGGACGGACCGTCAGAACACCGTGCCTGACGGGTCGGGTGAGCGCGGCGTTTCGGGGCTCGGGTTATTGGTTCAGACCATTGACACTCGCCTGGCGGAGCCGGTTCAGTGGTCCAGTCCAATCTTTGCTCCCCACACCGAGCCTCTCCCCGAGGCGAGTTGGACGACCCCCACACATCGAGGCAGGAGCATCCCCCACATGCGAACTCCCCGAACCACCAGAAGAGTGGTCGCCGCCGCGACCGCCTGGAGCACGGCCGCGGCCGGTGCCGTCGCCCTCAGCTTCACCCTGGCCCCGACCGCGAGCGCCGGCGAGTTCCTCGGCAACGGCGGCTTCGAGACCGGCAGCGTCTCCCCGTGGAGCTGCACCGGCGGGCTCGGCAGCGTCACCAGCCAGGCCAGGACCGGCAGTTACGCGCTGGCCGGGGCCGCCTCGGCGAGCGACTCGGCCAAGTGCAGCCAGACCGTCACGGTCAAGCCCAGCACCACGTACCAGCTGACCGGCTGGGTCAAGGGCGCGTACGTCTACCTGGGTGTGGACGGCGGCACCAGCACCTGGACCCCGGGCACCGGCGGGGCCTTCCAGAAGCTCTCCGTCAGCTTCACCACCACCGCCTCGCAGACCAGCGCCACCGTGTACACCCACGGCTGGTACGGCCAGGGCACCTACTACGCCGACGACCTCTCGCTGGACGGCCCCGGCGCGCCGAGCCCGTCGCCGAGCGGCACCGTGGTCACCGACCCGCCGTCGCCGTCCGTCTCTGCCTCCGTATCGGCCTCGCCGTCACCCTCCACCTCGCAGTCGCCGACCGCGCCGCCGAACGGCCTGCCCGCGCACGCGCTGGTCGGCTACCTGCACGCCAGCTTCGCCAACGGCGCCGGCTACACCAAGGTCGCCGACATCCCGGACTCCTGGGACGTCATCAACCTCTCGTTCGGCGAGCCGACTTCGGTGACCTCGGGCGACATCAGGTTCAACCGCTGCCCGGCCACCGAGTGCGCCGGGGTGGAGTCGGACGCCGACTTCAAGGCGGCGATCGCGGCCAAGCAGGCCAAGGGCAAGAAGGTGCTGATCTCGATCGGCGGCCAGAACGGCCAGGTTCAGCTCACCACCACGGCGGCCCGGGACACCTTCGTCAGCTCGGTCTCCGCGATCATCGACAAGTGGGGCCTGAACGGCCTGGACATCGACTTCGAGGGCCACTCGCTGTCGCTGAACACCGGTGACACCGACTTCAAGAACCCCACCTCGCCGGTGGTGGTCAACCTGATCTCGGCGCTGAAGACGCTCAAGGCCAAGTACGGCCAGAACTTCGTGCTGACGATGGCCCCGGAGACCTTCTTCGTCCAGCTCGGCTACCAGTACTACGGCTCCGGCCCCTGGGGCGGCCAGGACCCGCGCGCGGGCGCCTACCTGCCGGTGATCTACGCGATGCGGGGCGACCTCACCCTGCTGCACGTCCAGGACTACAACTCCGGCTCGATCATGGGCCTGGACAACCAGTACCACTCGATGGGCGGCGCCGACTTCCACGTCGCGATGACCGACATGCTGCTCAAGGGCTTCCCGGTGGCGGGCAACATCGCGAACATGTTCCCCCCGCTGGCCGCCTCGCAGCTCGCCATCGGCATGCCGGCCACCGTCAACGCCGGTAACGGCTACGTCAGCCCGACCGAGGTCGACAAGGCCCTGGACTGCCTGACCAAGCTCACCAACTGCGGCACGTACGTCCCGCGCAGCGGGGCCCAGCCCAACCTGCGCGGCCTGATGACCTGGTCGATCAACTGGGACCAGTACAACGGGGTCCGGGAGTTCTCGAAGAACTTCGACAGCTACTTCGGCTGAGCGACTCCGAGAACGAAGGAAGGCCCCCACCGTGAGGTGGGGGCCTTCCGACCGTCTGTGCGCCGCCAGGGACTCGAACCCCGGACCCGCTGATTAAGAGTCAGCTGCCTGAGCTAGCGGCGCGTGCTGACGAAGAGAACATTACCTGGTCAGCAGCGGAAAGCAGAAATCAGTCCGCCCAGGGGGTGATGACCGCCTTGCCCCGGACGTGGCCGCCCTCCACCAGGCGGTGGGCCTCGGCCGCCCGCTCCAGCGGGAAGGTCGCGGCGATCTCCAGCCGGAGCGCGCCGGACTCCCAGAGCCCGGTCAGCTCGGCCAGCCGGGCGGCCGTGCGCGGGCCACGCAGGCTGGTCAGGCCGAGCCGCTGGGCACCGAGGTAGTCGACGATGGTGCCGATCCGGGCGTGGTCGGGGACCAGCTCGAGCGAGGCTTCCAGGGCGCCCCGGCCGGCCGCGTCCAGTGCGGCGTCCACGCCGTCCGGTGCCAGCTCGCGGACCCGGTCGGCCAGGCCCTCGCCGTACGTGACCGGGATCGCGCCGAGCTCGCGCAGGTAGGCGTGGTTGCGCTCGCTCGCGGTGCCGATCACGGTGGCGCCCCAGGCCCGGGCCAGCTGGACGGCGACCGTGCCGACCCCGCCCGAGGCGCCGTGGATCAGCACCGTGTCGCCCCGGCCGACCTTCAGCTCGGTCAGTGCGACGTGCGCGGTCTGCGCGGAGGCGGAGAACGAACCGGCCTCGGCCCAGCTCATCGCGGCGGGCTTGGCCACCAGCTGGGCGCCGTCCACCGCGACGTGCTGGGCGTGGCAGTTCAGCAGCCGGAAACCGAGCACCTCGTCGCCCACCTCCCAGCCGAAGCTGCCCGCGCCGAGCTGCTCGACCACTCCGGCGAACTCGTTGCCCGGGATCGCCGGGTACGCGATCTCCGCGCCGGGCGGGCTCCAGCCGGCGCGGACGGCGGTGTCGGCCGGCTGGATACCGGCCGCCAGTACCCGGACCAGCACCTCGCCCGGGCCCGCTACGGGCACCGGCAGCTCCGCCACGTACAGCACCTCGGGGCCACCGGGCTCGTTGAACATCGACGCCAGCATGGGGCTGCTCCTCTTGGTTCGTCGGCTTCTGTCGCCCACTCTCGATGTTCAAGTGCGCTTGAAGTCAAGCACCCGGCGGCGCGCCGGAGCACGGCTTGGCGCATTGTCAGATTTATCCTGACCCGAGGGGCCGTCAGAACCGAGAGGACAGTACTCCGTGGGTCAGCTGTCACTGCTCTTCCTGGTGCTGCTCGCCTCGGTGGTGACCATCCCGGTGGCCCGGCTCACCCGGGTGCCGCAGCCGGTGCTGATGACCGCGATCGGATTGCTGTTCGCCTGGCTTCCGCAGGTGCCGGACATCACCATCAACCCCGAGCTGATCCTGCCGCTGGTGCTGCCGCCGCTGATCTTCGCGGTGGCCCGGCGCTCCTCGGTCCGGTACTTCCGGGCCAACATCCGCTCGATCCTGCTGCTCGCGGTCGCCCTGGTGATCGTCACCACCACGGTGGTGGCCGGGGTCTTCCACTGGCTGATGCCCACCCTCCCGCTGGCCGCCGCCGTCGCCCTCGGCGCGCTGGTCTCGCCGCCCGACCCGGTCGCGGCCGTCGCGGTGGCGGGCAGCGTCGGCCTGCCCCGGCGGCTGGTCGCGGTGCTGGAGAGCGAGGGCCTGTTCAACGACGTGACCGCGATCGTCATCTACTCGGTGGCCGTCGAGGCGGTGGTGACCGGGGACTTCTCGGGGAGCGGCGCGGCGCTGCGGTTCGTGCTCTCGGCGGTGGTCGCGGTGGTGGTGGGGATCGCGCTGGGCTGGCTGAACGCCAAGCTGGCCGGTCTGCTCGAGGACCCGACCCAGCAGGTCGCGCTCAACCTGCTGGTGCCGTTCGCCGCCTATGTGCTGGCCGAGGAGATCCACGGCTCAGGTGTGCTGGCCGTGGTGGTCTGCGCGCTCTACCTGGCGGACCGGGCGGCCGACGCCGACGACGTGGCGTACCGGCTGGTCGGCAACGCCTTCTGGGAGATCGTCGAGATCCTGATCACCGGCGTCGCGTTCGGGCTGATCGGGCTGGAGCTGGCCCCGCTGATGGAGGAGGTCAGGGACAGCTGGCACGGAATGGTCGGTGACGCGGCCTGGGTGGTCGGCGCGCTGGTGCTGGTCCGGCTGCTCTGGCTGTTGCCGGCCGCCTGGATCTCCAAGCGGGTCAGCCGGGCGGACGAGGACACCCCGATCAGCTGGCGGGAGACCCTGGTGCTCTGGTGGTCCGGGATGCGCGGGGTCGCCACCGTCGCGCTGGCGCTCGGCATCCCGCTCACCATCGACGGCGGCGCGGCCTTCCCCGGGCGGGACGAGATCATGGTGGTGGCCTTCGCGGTGGTGCTGTTCACCCTGCTGGTCCAGGGTCTGACGCTGCCTCTGGTGGTCAGGATGCTCGGCCTCGGCGGCGCGGCGGACGCGCACGAGGAGGCGGTCAAGCAGCTGTGGTGGCGGGCCGCCAAGGCCGGGCTGACCCGGCTCGGCGAGCTGGAGGACGAGCGCGACCTGCAGCCCGAGGTGGTCGAGCGGCTGCGGGAGCGTCAGCACGACCGGCTGGCCAGGCTCTGCCCGGAGAGGTACGCCGAGGAGGAGGCGCAGGAAGCCAGGGAGCGGTTCGTCCAGTGGCAGGCCGCCGCCGACATCGAGCAGGAGATGATCGCCGCCTCCCGCCGTGAGGTGCTCGCCGCCCGGGGCGAGCTGGGCGGCGACCCGGAGATCGCCGACCAGGTGATGCGCAAGCTCGACCTGCGCTCCCGGCGCAAGTGACCGGCAGGGGTGGAACCGACGAAGTGTCCGTGACCGCAGGTGGCGGCGCGGGTGACGGTCCACCAGGACGGTTAGGCTGGCCCGGGCAGGCCGTCAACGGAGTCGGCGCACCACACCTGTACTACCGCCGGACCTCGCGTCACCCTCCCGCTGGGCCCTGCCGGTACTCACAACCGGATGACTTCGAGGAGCAACCGATGACGGCGCTGAACCGTACCCCCCTGGACCGGCTGCCGCAGTGGACGGCACTGGCCAAGCACCGGGAGGAGTTCGGTGACACCCATCTGCGCGAGCTGTTCGCGGCCGACCCCGGCCGCGGGGCCGAGTACACGCTGCAGGTCGGCGACCTGCTGGTGGACTACTCCAAGCAGCTGGTGACCGGCCAGACCCTGGGCCTGCTGCGGGAGTTGGCGGCCGCCACCGGTGTCGCCGAGCTGCGCGACGCGATGTTCCGCGGCGAGAAGATCAACATCACCGAGGACCGGGCCGTCCTGCACACCGCCCTGCGCGCCCCGCGCGGCGCGGTGGTCGAGGTGGACGGCGAGAACGTGGTGCCCGCCGTGCACGCGGTGCTGGACCGGATGGCCGCCTTCGCCGACAAGGTCCGCTCCGGCGAGTGGACCGGGCAGACCGGCAAGCGGATCAGGAACATCGTCAACATCGGCATCGGCGGCTCGGACCTCGGCCCGGCGATGGCGTACGAGGTGCTCCGCTCCTACTCCCAGCGCGACCTGACGGTGCGTTTCGTCTCCAACGTGGACGGCGCGGACCTGCACGAGGCGGTCCGCGATCTGGACGCCGCCGAGACGCTGTTCATCGTGGCATCCAAGACCTTCACCACGATCGAGACCATCACCAACGCCACCTCGGCGCGGGAGTGGCTGCTCGGTGAGCTGGGGGCCGGCCAGGAGGCGGTCGCCAAGCACTTCGTGGCGCTCTCCACCAACGAGGCCGGGGTGGCCGACTTCGGCATCGACGTGGCCAACATGTTCGAGTTCTGGGACTGGGTCGGCGGCCGCTACTCCTTCGACTCGGCGATCGGCCTCTCGCTGATGATCGCGATCGGCCCGGACCACTTCCGCGAGATGCTGGACGGCTTCCACCTGGTCGACGAGCACTTCCGCACCGCGCCCGCCGAGCAGAACGTCCCGCTGCTGCTCGGCCTGCTGGGCGTCTGGTACGGCGCGTTCTTCGACGCCCAGGCGCACGCGGTGCTCCCGTACTCGCACTACCTGGCCCGCTTCACCGCCTACCTCCAGCAGCTCGACATGGAGTCCAACGGCAAGTCGGTGGACCGCGAGGGCAACCCGGTGGACTGGCAGACCGGCCCGGTGGTCTGGGGCACCCCCGGCACCAACGGCCAGCACGCCTACTACCAGCTGCTGCACCAGGGCACCAAGGTGATCCCGGCCGACTTCATCGGCTTTGCGAAGCCGGTCGCCGAGCTGAGCCCGGCGCTGGCCGCCCAGCACGACCTGCTGATGGCCAACTTCTTCGCCCAGACCCAGGCGCTGGCCTTCGGCAAGACCGCCGAGGAGGTCGCCGCCGAGGGCGTGCCCGCCGAGCTGGTCCCGCACAAGACCTTCAAGGGCAACCACCCGACCAGCACCGTGCTGGCCGCCGAGCTCACCCCGTCGGTGCTCGGCCAGCTGGTCGCGCTGTACGAGCACAAGGTGTTCGTCCAGGGCGCGGTGTGGAACATCGACTCCTTCGACCAGTGGGGCGTCGAGCTCGGCAAGGTGCTGGCCAAGCGGATCGAGCCGGTGCTGCTGACCGGCGAGGGTACCGAGGCGCTGGACAGCTCGACCGCCGCGCTGGTGCAGAACTACCGCTCGCTGCGCGGGCGCTGACGGACGGCGGCCCCCCGCTCGGGCGGGGGGCCGCTCCGGCCGGGCGCGCTGGGAACGAAGGAAGGCCCCCACCGTGAGGTGGGGGCCTTCCGACCGTCTGTGCGCCGCCAGGGACTCGAACCCCGGACCCGCTGATTAAGAGTCAGCTGCCTCTAACCAACTGAGCTAGCGGCGCCTGTCTGACGTGGAAAACATTAGCAGCGTGATCCGGCGGAACCAAAATCGGTTTCAGGCCTCGGTGGGCTCGGCCGGCGCCTTTGCCCGGGAGGCCCGGACGCAGGCCCAGAGCACGGTGGCGGCGCCCGGCAGCCAGGGCTCTCGGGAGTCCGGTGCGACGATCCAGCGGCCGGCGCCCTGGCCGGGGGAGGCCGGGGCGTCCACCATCCGCTGGATCGGCGGCACGGTCACCGCGTCGCCCTGCCCGTGGCAGAGCAGCGGCGGCACCTCGCGGGCCCACTCCTCCCAGGCCAGCAGGGTACGGAGCCGGGGCGCCGCGCCCGGCTGGACGAACAGCAGGGTCCGGCCCCGGAAGGAGGCGACCGGACCGCAGCCCGGGCCGGAGGCCCAGAGTTCGTCCAGCACGGCGCGGCCGAACAGGGCCGGCATGCTGATCACGTCGAAGGCCCGCCCACAGGGCAGGACGGTCGGCGCCCAGGGGCGTGACTCCCAGAGGGCGCGCATGCTGCGCGGGTACTCACTCGCGGAGGCCAGCCAGGACTCCCCGGCCACGGTGACGTACTCCACGGATTGATACGTCCAGATGTCCACGGGCAGCAGACTGGCCCGGCTGGGGTGAGCCGCGCCGGGAAAGCGACGTTCGGCGGACAACGGGCGGGGGAGGGGCGTACCCTTCCCGCCTGCATATGCCAGAGGCGTGTCGAAGGGCCTAGTGCTGCTCGCCGCTGTGCTGCTGGCGGATCAGGGTGCGGCCGTACTCGACCATCCGGGCCGCGTAGTCCGGCGTCCAGTCGATCCGGGTGGCGATCTCGGCGGGCGAGAGCGCGTCGAACCGGCGGGTGTCCGCGAGCTGGGCGGCGGCGATCGCCTGGAAGTCGGCGGCCCGCTCGGCGGCGACCCGGAAGGCGAGGGTCAACTCGGTGGAGCGACGGAGCAGTTCGGCCGGGTCGTCGATCGACTCCAGGTCGAAGAACCGTTCCTCCTCGGGCTCCGCGGCCGTGGGCTCGAACAGCAGCTGGGCCGGGCGCAGGCGGCGCGGCGGCGGGGTCTCGGCGGTGGGCGGGGTGGTGCTCGGCTCGCCAGCGGAGGGACCGGACTGCGCCGGGAGTGGCCGTACGGCTTCGCGGTCGACCGGCTGGGCGGACACCGGCGGATGGCGGTCGGGCATAGGGAGACACCTCCGAGGTGGCGGGTGAGGGGGCTGCCGTCCATTGTCGCGCGGGAACGGCCGGTAACGGAACGGTGCACGTGCGGGCGCTATTCCCGGGCCGCGCGCCCCCGTCAGTGGAGCTGTACCCGGTGCTCGTTCAACTGGGCCAGCACCGCGTGGTTGGCCTCCCAGCCGTCCGGGAACTTCATCGTCACCCCGAGCTGGACCGGCTCGGTCGCCGGATGCTCGTCCAGCAGCTCCGGGATACCGGCCCTGGCCACCACGATGCAGGCGTGCCGGTGCCGGGTCGCGAGCACACAGAGCCGCCCGGTCTCCAGGTGGAAGGCGGTGGCGTCCGGGCGTCCGGAGAGCGGGTGCAGCACGACGGTGACGTCGTACTCGCGGCCCTGCAGCCGGTTCGCGGTGTCCACGGTGACGGCCGGGCCGGCCGAGCCGTCCACCGGCACGCCGAGCTTCAGCAGCGCGGCCCGGACGGCCGCCGCCTGGTCCCGGTGGGCGGTGCCGACCGCGATCCGGTCGGCGGTGAGCGGGGTGCTGCCCTGCTCCGAGTGGGCGGTCAGCCCCCGGGTGAGCAGCCGGTGCACGGTGGCGGCGGTGGCGGCCACCGCCTGCGGGTCGGTCCGCACGGTGTGCCGGGCGGGCAGCTCCAGCAGCGCCCAGCCGTGCTCGGCCGCCTCGTCGATCGCGGCGTCCAGCGCGGAGCCGTCCGGGGCGGTGGAGGTGGTCAGCCGCCGGTCCTCCGGCCCGGTGCCGGAGCGGAACGGGGTGTACGGGTAGAAGGCCGCCGAGATCAGCGGCGCGGCGGAGTACGGCAGCCGCCAGGAGACCGGCAGGCGGTGCGGCCGGATCTCCGGGTTGTGCGCGAGCAGGGTGACCACCGCGCTGCTGGACGGGTCGTAGGACAGGCCCGCCCACTGGTCGGTGCCGACCACCGTGAACGGGTCCAGCTGGCCGGGGTCGCCGACGAACAGGGCCCGCTCGAACAGCCCGGCCACGGCGAGCAGCGCGTCCGAGCGCATCTGGTACGCCTCGTCCACGATCGCGTGCCGCCAGCGCGCCTCGGTCTTCACCCACTGCCACTTGGCGGCGGTGGAGATCACCACGTCCTGCTCCAGCAGGTCGCCGACCTTCGGCGCGGCGGTGACGTTGGCGTACCGGGACAGCTCGGCAGCGGGCTTGCTGTCGGCGGCGTGCAGCCGGCCGATCGTGAGGTCCGGGCCCTTCTCGGCCAGCCGGGCGACCAGGTCGTCCACCTGACTGTTCGTCTGGGCCACGATCATCAGCTTCTCGCCGCCCGCGACCAGCTCCCGGGCGGCCCGCACCACCAGGGTCGACTTGCCCGCACCGGGCGGTGAGTCGACCACCACCCCCCGCGGGGCACCCGGGGCGGGGTGGACGGTGGCGGCCAGGATCGCTGCCACGGCGGAGTCGGCGGCGGCACCGGGATTCTCGTCGGGGCGCTCGTTGGTCGGACTGCTGGGCGGACTGATGGTCATGCCGGTGGTCATTCCCACTCTTCGGTGGCGGTAGGCGAACGATCGCTGCCGCCGGGCGGCCCGCCGTGCGTCCACGGCGTGTCGTCCGGCTCGGGGAGCGGGGCGGACTGGCGGGGCGTCAGCTCGAACAGGGTCAGCACGATCCGCTCCCCGGGGTCGGGCAGGCTGCCCGGCTCCGGCTCCTTCTTCCGGCCCATCCCGTTCAACACCCGGACGGTGACGGTGCCTTCGGCCGGGTCGGACCCGACGATCACCGCCTCCTGGGCCGAGCTGTGGTTGGCCCGGTACACCTTGCGGCCCTGGTCGGCGTGCGGTCGGTCGGTGGTGCGGATCACCAGCAGCGGACGGGGCTTGGGCGAGCGGCCCGAGGTGTCGTACTCCGGGACCACCTCGGTGACCACCCCCGCGAACGCCTCGCCGGACAGCCGGTGCTCGGCCATCGCCAGCGGGTCGTCCAGCGCCTCGTGGACGTCCAGCCGGGCCTGCTCGCGCTCCCGCTGGGCCAGTTTGCGGGCGGCGGTGACGGCGTCGTCCTGCTTGGGCTGCGGAGGTTCGCCGGCCGCCAGCCGGTCGCGGTGACCGGTGTAGGACCAGCGGTCGCCCTCCCAGCGCTCGGCCAGGTGGGCGGCCGGGGGGAGGGCGCGGAGCAGGTCGAGGCCGCGCCAGACGTCCTGCCAGGTGGGCAGCAGCACCTGGAGCAGCGCGGCGTGCAGCTCCTCGGCGGTCTGTTTCACCCGGAGGCGGGCCTGGTCGCCCGGGGCGGTTGCCAGGGCGGCCAGTGCGGCCAGTGCGGTGTCGTGCCGGGTGATGGCCGGGGCCAGCACCCGGGCATCGAAGGCCGGGTCGGTGGCCGGGCCGGCCGGTGGGTGCAGCAACTGGCCGGCGGCGTCCCGTTCCGTCTCCATCCGGGTGGCCAGCTCGGCCCCGCCGATGCCGAACGGCGGCTGGTGCCAGGCGAGTTGGGCGCCGAGGTGCTGATCCTCCAGGTGGCTCTGGCCGGTCGCCCAGTGGCGGGCCAGCAGCCCGGTCATCGGCAGCAGCAGGCTGGAGCCCGGCACCTGGGCCCGCTCGGTCAGATGCGTCAGCCAGCGGCCCAGCAGCGGCACCCTGGTCGGCGCGGGGTAGGGCCCCGGGTCCGGATCCTCGGCGGTGCGGCGGAACCGGGTGGACCGGCCGAGCAGCGCCAGGTGCTGCACGGAACCGCTGTTCGGCACGATCAACTGGGGTGCATCGGCACAGAGTTCGC
Organism: Kitasatospora sp. Root107; assembly: GCF_001424875.1. Taxonomy (GTDB): domain Bacteria; phylum Actinomycetota; class Actinomycetes; order Streptomycetales; family Streptomycetaceae; genus Kitasatospora. Next base: position 210,144 of record NZ_LMCT01000045.1, read on the forward strand.
GGAAGGCCTGGGTCTTTTCGCCGGTCTCCGGATCCTTCTCGGTGCGCTCGATCTGCTCGACCTCGGCGCCGTACGACTCCAGGTAGGGCACCAGCTCGGCGGCGAACCCGGCCAGGAACTCGAAGCGCTGACTGCGGTTCAGCGGCTGCGGCACGAGGTGCAGCCGGGGCGCCGCCCGCTCGGTGCCGAGCAGCACCGCGAGCGGCGCCCCCGCCTCACCGGCGGCGGCCAGCGGGACCAGCACCATCGGCCGGTCGGACAGGTGCCGGTGGCGGACGGTGGCCAGCGGCTCGGCGTGCCCGCTGCGGACGGCCTCCAGCCGGGCCAGGGTGGCGAGCAGGCTCACCGGCCGGCTCCGTCGGCCCCGTTGGCTGCGAGGGCTTCGGCGCGCAGGGCTGCCGCGTGCGCCAGGCGGGCGGCGGCCTCACTGTCGGCCTGCGGGCCCTGGGACGTGGCGGCCGTAAGCGCGGCGGTGACCGTCCGGAGGCTGCCCAACTCGCCCCGGACACCCCGGCCGAGCTGCTCCACCGCGTCCGCACAACGGGCCTGCGCCCGGCAGTGGAAGCCCAGCTCGCAGGTGGAGAGGCAGTCCGGACTGTAGGCGGCCGGGACGGATTCGACGGACTCGGTGAGTGCGGCCACCGGGCGGGTCGGCGACCCGGCCTGATCCGGCGCCAGGTCGAAGCTGGTGCCGGGCGGAAGGGCGTCGAGCAGCTGCTCGATCCCGGTCAGCCGGGCCAGCTGCCGGCGGGTGGTGGCCAGCTCGCGGCGGACGTCCACGGCGGTGGCCGTCGGCCGGTTGGTGAAGTCCCTCGGGCAGACCAGCAGCACACTCAGCTCGGGGCTGCCGGGGAACTCGTCGGTGGCGTACGGGGACTGATCGGCCGTCGTACCCGCCAGCCCGGCCGCCGTCTCCTGCAGCGCCAGCACGTACACCGCCGCCTGCCGGGCCGCCGCCCCGACCTTCGCCGGGTCGGCCGAGCCGTCGATGATCGGGAAGGACTTGATCTCCACCACCGTGCAGCGCCCGCCGTGCACCACCACCGCGTCCGGCTCCAGGTAGGCCGGGCTGCCCGCCACGGTGAGCCGGAACATCGGGTGGTCGAGCAGTGTCCAGCGCCCGGGATCGGCGGCGGCCTCGGCCAGCGCCTGAGCGGTCCGCTCGGCCCGGGTCGCGGGGGCCGAGCGCGGCAGCAGATCCGGCACCGCCAGCTCGGCGCCCTCCGGCGGTGCGCCGAGCAGCCGACGGAGTGGCTCCAGCAGCGCCGCGTAGCCGTCGGCCTTGAGCCGGGCCTCGAAGACGTTCCCCCGGGTGATCGCGAACGGGGACTGCCCGAACGGTGCCGGGTGCCCGAGCCGCTCGGCGACCGCGCCCTTGTCCACCCCCGCCGCGTCCAGCACCGCGCGGCGGCGGCACCCCGGATTGGCCGCGAGCGCGGCCAGCGCCCGGGCGTCGAGGCTGCGCTGCGGCGCCTGGCCGCGCAGATCACGGAGCCGCCGCGCGACCGGCTCCGCCTGTCCGTAGGTCAAGACGTTCATGGTGCGGCCAAGTCTCGCACCCGGCACCGACAAACCACCCCGGAACGCGCTCCCCGGACCTTCCGGGGCCATCCGGACGTTGGACGGTTGCCTCGAAGTGCCCGGGCGGTGAGGGATCATGGGGAGGTCGAAGCAGCCCCCTGTCTGCGAGGAGTCCGCTCATGCCCGCCCGTATCGTGCTTGTCCGGCATGGTGAGACCGCCTGGTCGGCCAGCGGTCAGCACACCGGCCGTACCGATGTCCCGCTCACCGAGGAGGGCCGCGGGATGGCCCTCGCTCTCGGGGCCCGGCTGGCGAAGGCCCCGTGGAACGGACTGCCGGACGCCACCGTCTACACCAGCCCGCTGTCCCGGGCCAAGGAGACCTGCGAGCTGGCCGGTTTCGGCGACCGGGCGACCGACCGGGACGAACTGCTGGAGTGGGACTACGGCCAGTACGAAGGGCGGACCGGCCCCGACATCCGGGCCACCGACCACCCCGGCTGGCTGATCTGGCGGGACGGCGTGCCCGGCGGCGAGAAGCTCGCCGACGTGGCGGCGCGGGTGGACGGCTTCCTCGCGGATCTCAACTCCGCACACGGGAAGCCGCATCCGGAGACCACCACCATGCACTGCGCCGACCACGACGTGGTGCTGTTCGCGCACGGGCACCTGCTGCGGATTCTGACGGCGCGTTGGCTGGGGCTCCCGCCGGAGTTCGCGCAGCGGTTCAAGCTCGGGACAGCGGCGCTGTCGGTGCTGTCCTGGGAGTACGGGGCGCCCGCGGTGGAGATCTGGAACGACCACAGTCACCTGCAGGGCTGAGCTTCTGGCAGGGGCTCAGCCGTCTACTACCCAGGGGCTCGGGGAACTGCGAGGAGATCTGGCGTTCGGGTCACTGCAAAAGTGCCTGACCGCCTACGTACTGGTGACCTTTTTCCAGGTCGGCGTCGCAGTTCCCCGAGCCCCTGACCGTAGATGGCTGAGCGCGGTGCCCGAGAGAAGGTCAGGCGGCTTCGTAGGTGGTGAGGAAGGTGGCCACCTCGGGGACGGTGCGGTGTGGGCGCAGCCGGTCTGCGGTGGTGGCGAGCATGCTGCGGATGCGGGCCGAGCGGACCTGGCCGAGCAGGGTGGCGGCGGCCGTGCCGTGGACTGCGGCGCCGGCCAGGTCGCCGAGGCCGAGGCGGTCGTGGGCCAGCTCTGCGGTGTAGAGGACCCGGTTGCGGACGAAGTGCGGCTCCTGCAGGGAGATCGCCCGGCAGGCCCGTTCGGTGGCCCGGTCGAACTCGCCGAGCGCGGACCAGCACTGGGCTTCGAGGCCGGCGATCTCGGCTTCGCCGAAGAAGCTCATCCACTCCGGGTCGGCCTCTGACTCGCCCCGGTCGAAGAGCGTGTGAGCGCGCCCCAACGCCCGTTCGCAGGCTGCCCGGTCGCGCAGCAGCGCCCAGGCCCCGGCCTCTCGCATGACCAGCAGCGAGAGCAGTCGGTCGGAGTCGAGGTGCCGGGCTGCGGCCTGCCCGGCCTGGGCTGCCCGGAGTGCTTCCCTGGCCCGTCCGGCGTCCCGAGCCAGGAAGGCGCTGTTGGAGAAGACGTGTGCCTCCAGTGCCGCGTCGTCGGCCATCCGGGCGGTGGCGAGGGCCTCGGAGTAGAACGAGCGGGCGTCTGCCAGCCGGTCCGAGTCGTGGGCCAACCAGCCGACCGAGATGGCCAGTTCGCCGGCGCCGGACTGCAGTCGACGTTCGGTGGCGGCGCTGTACTCGCCGTCGTTGAGCATCACGTACGCGCCGCGCAGCGACTGCCCGGCCAGTTCGAACAGGGCGTCCGCGCCGTGCACGTCGTCCAGCAGCCGGATGTCGCGGACGGCCTGTTCGACACCGAGCACCTCGGCCGCGCCGACCCGGCGTGGGGGCGGCACGACCGGTGTCGTGGCCTGCGCGGGCAGGTCGAGGCCGAGCGCGGTCACCAGGGCGGTCGAACCGCCGTTCAGGAATGTACGGCGACGCACGTCGTCGTTCTCCTCGTCGGGATGGTACGAGTCGCCGAGCCGGTTCGGCCCGCCCGGCCCGAGCCTGGGGGCCGGGACCGACGGTGGGTCGGCCACACGGCGGCGGACCGTCGTACGTGGGGTGAACCCGAGCTCGGACAGGGAGCGGCCCGGCCACATGTGCCGGAACACCCGCTCGTAGGCGTAGTTGGGACAACGGATCTCCCCGGCCTCCACCCGGCCGACGTAGCGGGCGTCGCAGGAGACGTGCTCGCCGATCTCCCGGGCGGCCCGGCGGATCGCGACCGCGAACTCGGCTGGGGAGAGGTCGCCGCGCAGGGCTCGCATGGTGGCGTTGGGGGTGGGGGGCCTCGTGGCTGCCATCTGATGCGCTCCGAGCTGGTGCGTCGGGGGTCGGTCCGTGGTGCGTCCGTCGTCGGTGGTGCCTGTGGTGCCGGTGGTGGTGCCGGTGGCCCGGGAGGGCCTCGATCCAGCGCAGAGAGTACCGGCCGTCACCGACCGGTCACGTCCAGTTGTGGGCTGATCTGCGGTCAATTGGCATTAAATCGGGCGCTGTTGCCGAGATCCGCCATGAAATGCCATGGCTTGCTGTACGTCGCCCCGTGGCCTTTCCGGCCGCCCAGCGTTGTCCTGATACGTGGAAGCCATCGCCGCGCCCCCACCGATCCGGTCCTCCGATCGAGCGACTCCCGGCTTCCGACCTGACGAGGTGACAGGAGGGCCCCATGGCCACCGGACTTCCGCACTACCGACGCATCACGGCCGGAGCAGGCCGGGGCCTTCCCGGTCTCGTCCCGGCCCTGCACCCCGCGCTGCATCCCGCCTCGGGTGCGGGCGGGGCCGACCAGGAGCCCTCCGGCTTCGCCGTCGGCGGTGGCGGCCCCGGGGTGGGGCGGCCCGCCCCGGCGGGCTTCGACACCGTCACCGTCCCGGTCCGGCACGGTCTGGAGACGGTGGACATCCTCCGGCTCCGCCGGGCCTGCGGCACGGTGCACCAGACCGGCGGAGGGTCGGCGATCGCGTTCCTGGTCCCCGCCGGGGTCGCCGGGCAGTGGCACCTGCCCGGCACCAGCTGTACGCCGGGGGCCAAGCAGCTCCCCGCGACCGACCCCCGCTGGGTGATGCCGCCCGCCGGGCCCACCGCCGCAGCCCGGGCGACCGACCCCTGGGTGCTCCGCTCGGCCCTCTGCGAGGCGGCCTGCACCCTGACGGCGAGCGGCCTCGGCCCGTTCTGACCTGCACGGTCGTCCTGCCACCGTTTCTCGCCCGCCCCTCGCCCGCCCCTCGCCCGTCCCGCCGGCCGCGGCAGTCGGCCCGCCCCACCCGGCGATAATGGTCCCCATGGGACGCAGCAACCGGGCCGGTCGGGCTCGCACCGAGGCCGAGCCCGCCACGACGTCGGCCCCCGCCGGGTCGCCCGGCGGTCGTACACACGCACAGGGCCCGCTGGCCCGTCCGGTCGCCTCCGGCCTGGCCGAGCTGATCCCGGACCGTGACCGCCCCTGCGCCTGGACGCTGCTGCTCGACGGAGCGCCGCAGTCCCTGGTCGACCTCGACGACCCGAGCCACCTGGGCTTCGAGTACCAGCGCCGCCTCGGCCACCTGATCGACCTCGCGGCCCCGCCCGGCAAGCCGATCACCGTGCTGCACCTCGGCGGTGGCGCCCTGACACTGGCCCGCTACACCGCCGCCACCCGGCCGAGATCCCGTCAGCAGGTCGCCGAGATCGACCCCGAGCTGACCGAACTCGTGCGCGCCGAGCTGCCGTTGGAGCGCAGCTGGCAGATCAAGGTCCGCGGCGCCGACGCGCGGGCGGTGCTCGAACGGACCCCGGAGGCCTCCGTCGACCTGGTGATCGCCGACATCTTCTCGGGCGCCAGGACCCCGGCCCACTGCGCGACGGTCGAGTTCGCCGCGCTGGCCGCCCGGGCGCTCGCCCCCGGCGGCCGGTACGCCGCCAACATCGCCGACGGCGGGGCGCTGAGCTTCGCCCGCTCCCAGGCCGCCACCCTGCTGGCGGTGTTCCCAGAAGTCTGTCTGACGGCCGATCCGGCGGTGCTGCGGGGCAAGCGATTCGGCAACGTGATCCTGACCGCTGCTCACCAGCCGCTGCCGCTGGACGAGTTGGGCCGCCGGGTGGCCTCCGACTCCTACCTCGGCCGGATCGAACACGGCCGCCCGCTGACCGACTTCACCGCCGGGGCCGCCCCGGCCACCGACGCCACGGCGGCACCGTCCCCGGCGCCCCCGCCGGGCGTCTTCCACTGACCTGATCTGACCTGCCTGCCTGGCCCGACCCGACGTCCGCTGCTCGGTGGCAGCCGTTCAGTGCCCGCTGGGGATGCCCCGGTGCTTGTACATCGCCGCCCCGGTGAGCAGCAGCCCGGCCGCGATCGGTACCAGGACGGCGGTGAGCTTGCCCTCGGTCTCCACCGGGGCGGCGGTGGCCAGGGTCAGCTCCGGCGGGACGGTCTCCCAACTGCCTTCCACCAACTGGAGGTCGGCGCTCCTGACGACCGGAGCGGCCCGGTCCGGAGCGGCGGCGGTGACCGCCGCCGTCTGCCCGACCACCGCCGGGCGCAGCGCGGCGGTGGCCACCAACGGAGTGCCCGCTGCCGGTGCTTCGGCGCCCCCGCTGGATCGGGAGGCCCGGGGGTCGCCGTCCCCCCTGGGCTGCGGCGGTACGGCGGGCAGCAGGACTGCCGCGATGGCGAAGGCGTCCGGCACCGTGGTGGCCTGACCGGGCAGCGGCAGCCCGTCGGTCCTGATCCGGTCCTGCAGGGCGCGGCCCACCGAGGCGGTCTGCTGTTCCAGCACGGGCACGGTCGCCCCGGTCAGGCGGCCCAACAGCTCCGGCGCGTCGGCCTGGTTGACCAGGTCGGTGACGGACGGGCTGTCGCTGGCGTACGCGCTGGTCACCCCGAGGCCGATCCCCCAGACGTGGGCGAGCACCGCGCCCCCGGCGGCAAGCGTCCGGGCCCGGGGCCGGGGCAGCCGTCCCCGGTTCCGCTCCGGGCCCGGACGCTCCTGACACTCCGGGTCGCCGCTCGGGCCTTCGACTCGCGGCCGGGCCGCGTGATTTGCTCGCACGACAAGAGAGAACGACCGGTCGGGTGGTCAGGTCACGCGGCCGACGTCACCCCCGCTACGGCAGGGTTCCGGTACGGATCACCTCGGCGTACCAGCGGGCGCTGGCCTTGGGGGTCCGGGCCAGCGTGGCGTAGTCGACGTGCACCGCACCGAACCGCTTGGCATAGCCGTACGCCCACTCGAAGTTGTCCAGCAGCGACCAGAGGTAGTAGCCCCGGACATCGGCTCCGGCGGCCACGGCGTCGGCCACCGCGGCCAGGTGGCCGTGCAGGTAGGCGATCCGGTCCTGGTCGTCCACCAGGCCGTCGGGGCCGACGGTGTCCTCGAAGGCGGCGCCGTTCTCGGTGACCAGCATGGGCAGGCCCGGGTGTGCCCGGTGCACGTCGAGCAGCAGGTCGGTCAGGCCGGTCGGGTCGATCGGCCAGTCCATGGCGGTGCGTTCGCCGGGGGCGAGGTGGAACGCGACGTCCTCGGCACCCGGCCAGGGCGACTGGTCACCGCCGCCGTGGCCGTCGTGACGGGGGAGGTCCTTGGCGTTCTCGGCGCTCGAAACCACGGTCGGGGTGTAGTAGTTGATGCCCAGCAGGTCGATCGGCCGGCCGATCTCGGCCTCGTCGCCGGGCTGGACCAGGGTGTCCCAGTCGACCAGGTGGGCGGTGTCGGCGAGCAGGTCGGCCGGGTAACCGCCGTTCAGCATCGGGCCGGTGAAGATCCGGTTGCCGACGGCGTCGATCCGGCGGGCGGCCGACAGGTCGGCCGGGTCCTCGGTGAGTGGCCGGATCTGGTGCAGGTTGAGCGAGACGGCCAGCTGGGCGGTCCGCGGCAGCGCCGAGCGCAGGGCGCCGATCGCCATGCCGTGGCCCAGGTTGAGGTGGTGGGCGGCCTTGAGCGCGTCGGCCTGGTTGCTGCGCCCGGGGGCGTGCACGCCGGAGCCGTAGCCGAGGAAGGCGCTGCACCAGGGCTCGTTCAGGGTGGTCCAGGTGGCGACCCGGTCGCCGAGCGCCTCGGCGGCCAGCGCGGCGTAGTCGGCGAACCGGTACGCGGTGTCCCGGGCCGGCCAGCCGCCGACCTCCTCCAGGTGCTGGGGCAGGTCCCAGTGGTAGAGGGTGGCGACCGGGGTGATGCCGTGCGCCAGCAGCTCGTCGGTCAGCGCCCGGTAGAAGTCCAGCCCGCTCTCGACGGCCGGGCCGCGCCCGGTGGGCTGGATCCGCGGCCAGGACAGCGAGAACCGGTACGAGGTCAGGCCGAGCTCGGCCATCAGCCGGACGTCGTCGCGGAACCGGTGGAAGTGGTCGACGGCGATGTCCCCGGTGTCGCCGCCGGCCACCTTGCCGGGGGTGTGGCTGAAGGTGTCCCAGATCGACGGGGTGCGCCCGTTCTCGGTGACGGCACCCTCGATCTGGTAGGCGGCGGTGGCCGCGCCCCAGGCGAAGCCGGGCGGGAAGGCCGGGCCGGTGCGGATGGTGCTCGGTTCGGTCACGGTCATTGCGGGAGCGCTCCCATGATGAGTGTGGACGCTGACGTCGGATCAGCTCTTGACGGCACCGGCGGTGATGCCGCCGACGATGTGCTTGCCGAGCACGGCGAAGATCAGCAGCAGCGGCAGGGTGCCGACCAGCGCGCCGGTCATGATGACCGCCTGGTTGATGTCGTACGCGCTGCCGCCGCCGATCGCGGAGAGCGCGACCTGCACGGTCGGGTTCTGTTGGGTGAGCACCACGAAGGGCCAGAAGAAGTCGTTCCAGGACTGCACGAAGACCAGCATGCCCAGGACGGCCATGGCGGGGCGGGCGATCGGGAAGACCACGTGCCAGACGATCCGCAGACTGTGCGCGCCGTCCACCCGGGCGGCCTCGATCAGCTCCACCGGCAGGGCCTCGGCCAGGTACTGCCGCATGAAGAACACCCCGAAGGCGGCCACCAGCGAGGGCAGGATCACCGACTGGAGCTGATTGCCCCACTTCAGGTCGGTGATGATCTGGTACAGCGGGATGACGCTCAGCTGCGGCGGGATGGTCATGGTCGCCACCACCAGGGTGAGCAGGATGTTCCGGCCCCGGAACGGGAGTTTGGCGAACGCGAAGCCGGCCAGCGTGGAGAACATGACGGTGGAGAGCGCCACCAGCCCGGCCACGATGGTCGAGTTGAGCAGGGCCTGACCCATCGCGGCCTGGTTCCAGACGGTGGAGATGTTGGTCCACAGCTCGCCGCCGGGCAGCAGCGGCGGCGGCGACAGGGCCACCCGTTCACCGGTGTGGCTGGCCGCCACGAAGGTCCAGTAGAGCGGGAAGAGCGAGATCACCGCGGCCAGGCCGAGCAGCAGGTAGGTGATCGGGCCGGCCTTGTCGTGGTCACCGGCCCCGGCCCGGAACCGTCGCCGGGCGGGGGTGGGCGTGCCGAGGCCGGCGGCCTCGGCCGGGCGGGGAGTGGTCAGAGTGCTCATCGCTCAGCCTTCCAGCTTGGCGCGGTTGCGACGGGCGATCAGCAGGTTGATCGCGCCGATCAGCAGCAGGATCAGCAGCATGGTCCAGGCCACCGCCGAGGCGCGGCCCAACTGGCGGCTGGGCCAGCCGAGTTCGTAGAGGTAGAGGCTCAGCGTCTGGAACTGGTGCGCCGAGCCGCCGCTCACCCCGACCCCGCCGCCGAACAGCATCGGCTCACCGAACAACTGGGTGGCGCCGATGGTCGAGACGATGATGGTGAACAGGATGGTCGGCCGGATCGACGGGATGGTGATCCGGGTGAACTGCTGCCAGCGCGAGGCTCCGTCCAGGCTCGCCGCCTCGTACAGGTCCTTCGGCACGGCCTGCATCGCGGCCAGGTAGATCAGCGCGTTGTAGCCGGTCCAACGCCAGGTCACGATGGAGGAGATGGCGATCTGGGAGGGCCAGGTGTCGGAGAACCAGTCGGTGCGCTCGACGCCCACCGCGGAGAGCGCCCAGTTGATCATCCCGTAGTCCGGGTTGTAGAGCTGGACGAACACCAGGGTGGCTGCGGCGATCGAGGTCGCGTACGGGGCGAGCACCGCCACCCGGAAGAAACCCCGGGCGCGCAGGCGGTAGTTGAGCAGATGGGCCAGACCGAGGGCCATCAGCAGCTGCGGGACGGTGGAGATCACCCCGATGGTGAAGGTGTTCCGGAGTGCCGTCCAGAACTGCTCGCTGTCCCAGAGGCGGGTGTAGTTGCCCAGTCCGCGCCACTCCTGCACGTCCGGCGTGAGCAGGTCGACCTGGTGCAGCGACAGCCAGCCGGTCCAGACCAGCGGAATCAGCCCGAAGGCGGCGAAGCAGAGGAAGAACGGGGCGATGTAGGCGTAGGGGGAGGCCTTCAGGTCGAATCGGTACAGGCGCGAACGCCAGCTGGTGGACGGGGCTGGGGTGGCCACGGGGTGTCCTCCCGGGAGGGCTGCTGATGGTGCCGCCCGGCCGATGCGTCGTCAGGCCTCGGCCGGGCGGTGCTACTGGGGTGGGTACGGCGGCAGTCGGCGGGGGTGGCCGCCGAACAATCGGCTCACCGAACAACTGGGTGGCGCCGATGGTCGAGACAGAGCACGTTCTGCCAGGCCTTGGCCGGGTCGGTGCCGTGCTCCTCGATGTCGAGGATGCCGTTGTCGGTGATGATGGTCTTGGCGGTGCCGTCGTCCGGGCCGATCTTGGCGGGCTTGATGGACGAGGCGGCGGCCGCGTAGATCTGACCGGTCGGGGTGTCACCGAAGTAGTCCAGCTTGGCCGACTGCACGGCGGGCAGCTGGAGGCCGGCGGAGGTCGAGGGCAGGTTGCCGACCTTGGTGAAGACCTTGGCCTGCTGCTCCGGCGCGGTCAGCCAGGCGGCCAGCGTGGCAGCCTCCTTGACGTGCTTGCCCGCCTTCGGGACGCTCAGGAAGGCCCCGCCCCAGTTGGCGGCGACCGGGGCCTTGGCGATGTCCCACTTGCCCTTGCCGGCCTCGCCGGACTGCTTGCTGACGATGCCGGTCATCCAGGACGGGCAGGCCACGGTGGCGAACTTCGCGTTGGCGAAGGCCGCCTCCCACGGCTTCTGGAACTGCCGCAGCCCGGCGCTGATCTTCGCCTGCGAGGCGGCGACCGAGAGGTCCCAGGCCTTCTTCACGGCCGCGCTGTCCTTGACGTTCAGCTTGCCCGAGGAGTCGGAGTACTGCTCGGCCTCGCCGGAGATGACGGCGTTGAACAGCCCGCTCGCGGAGTCGGTGAAGAAGGTCCCGGCCGGGGCCTTGGCCTGGAACGCCTTGCCCTGTTCGATGAACTTGCCCCAGTCTCCGGCCCAGAGCTGGCCGACCGCCTCCCGGTCGGTCGGCAGGCCGGCCTGCTGGAACAGGTCCTTGCGGTAGCAGATCGCCATCGGGCCGACATCGGTGCCGAGGCCGATCAGCTCGCCCTTGGCGGTGGTGGCCTGCGTGGACTTCCAGGGCAGCCAGGCGCCTGCGGTGACCCCCTCGGTCTTGCCGAGGTCGACGAACTTGTCGCCCAACTTGCTGGTGGCCTGGGCGATGTAGCCGACCTCGACGGCCTGGATGTCGGCCAGGCCGCTACCCGAGGCGAGGTGGGTGGTCAGGGCATCCCAGTACTTCTGGCCGTCCTGCGCGGTCTCGGCCTTGATGGTGATGTTCGGGTGGGCGGCCATGTACTCGGTGTAGAGCCCGGCCTCCTGGTAGCCGAAGGTGCCGAAGTCGCCGAGGGTGAGGGTGATCTTCTCGTTTGCGTCCCCGCCCTTCGCGTCGCCGGTGCCGGAACCGGAGCTGGAGCAGCTGGTGAGCAGCAGGGCGGTGGCGGCCACCGTGGCGGTGGCGAGGGCGGCTGCTCTGCGGGGGCGGGTGGTGCTGCGGCGCATGACGTTCTCCTTGGTCCAGGGTGGGGCAGGGGTGCTGTGTGCGCGGTGATTGGCCAGTAGAGTGTGGGAGCGCTCCCACGGAAGGCATGCCGGAAGGTTGCTCGGTCGCGGGGGTGAGTGTCAAGAGCAGAAGTCGGAACCGTTGCCGGAGTGTGTCCTGAGAGGCTCTCCGGCGGACGTACGGACGCCGGTCGGTCGGCCCGTGCCCGAACCGGCCACAATGAGCACGACGACCACGACGACGCGTCCCACGAGGTGAGCGATGAGCCAGTCCGCACAGCGGCCGACGGGGCCGAACAGGCCGCAGAGGTCGCAGAGCTTGCAGAGCTCGCAGGGAGAGCCGGGTGGCTCCGGTCGCGTCTCGGCCCGGACCGCCGCAGGTTCGGCGCGGCCGACGCTGGAGGAGGTGGCCGCGCTGGCGGGCGTCGGGCGCGGGACGGTCTCCCGGGTGGTGAACGGTTCGCCCCGGGTGAGCGAGAAGGCGCGGGAGGCCGTGAACGCCGCGATCGCCGAACTCGGCTACGTCCCGAACCGGGCCGCCCGCACCCTGGTCACCTCGCGGACCGACTCGATCGCCCTGGTCGTCCCCGAGGCGGAGACCCGGCTCTTCTCCGAGCCGTACTTCTCCGACATCATCAGCGGCGTCTCCGCCGAACTCGCCGAGACGGACATGCAGCTGCTGCTGATCCTGGTCCGCAACCAGCGTGAGCGGGAGCGACTTTCGGCCTATCTGACGGCCCAACGGGTGGACGGCGTACTGCTGGTGTCGGTGCATCAGGACGATCCGCTGCCGAGCCTGCTGGAGAGTCTGGAGATCCCCTCGGTGCTGGCGGGACGGCGGGGGGACCTGGAGCCGCTGAGCTACGTCCACGCGGACAACGCGGGCGGGGCCCGGATGGCCGTCCGGCACCTGCTGCGGCGCGGCTGCGAGGAGGTCGCGACCATCACCGGGCCGCTCGACATGGAAGGGGCCAGGGCCCGGCTGTCCGGGTACCGGCAGGCCCTGGAGGAGGCCGGACGTCCGTACCAGGAGGAGCTGGTGGGGCCGGGTGACTTCACCGAGGAGGGCGGGCGGCTGGCGATGCGTGAGCTGCTGGAGCGCCGGCCCGGGCTGGACGCGGTGTTCTGCGCCTCGGACGTGATGGCGGCGGGCGCGCTGCAGGTGCTCAGGGCCGCCGGGCGGCGGGTGCCGGACGACGTGGCGGTGATCGGCTTCGACGACTCGATCGTGGCCCGGCACACCGACCCCGCGCTGACCAGCGTGCGCCAGCCGATCGAGGAGATGGGGCGGACGATGGCCCGGCTGCTCCTGGAGGAGATCGCGGAGCAGGGGCGGGCGCGACGGCAGGTGGTGCTGGCCACCGAGCTGGTGGTGCGGGAGTCGGCCTAGGGTCTGATCCGACGGGAATCGTCGGACGGGCCCTGGGTTTCGGGCCGGGCTGGGCTGGTCTGTCGGCGGGGGCCGAGGTGACCGGCCCCCGCCGGGTGACCGTGCGTCAGGAGTTGGGGCGCAGGGTCCAGGTGATGGTCATCACGCCGGTGACGTCGCCGTCGGCGCGGGTGATGTCCACCGTGACGGTGAACTCCGGGCGCTCGCCCTTGTCCAGCTCGGCGACCACGTCGGCGGCCGGACGGTCCAGGGTGGCGGTGGCGGTGACCACGCCCTTCGCCAGCTTCTTGTACGCGATCTCCGCCTTCACGGCGAGCGGCACGGCCCGGTGCAGCTGGTCGCCGAACGCGGCGAGCACGATGCAGCCGCTGGCGGACTCGGCCAGCGTGAACATCGCGCCGGCGTGCGGGCCGCCGACGTGGTTGTGGTAGGCGGGCTGGTCCGGCAGCTGGAGCACCGCGCGCTCGGGACTGGTCTCCAGGTACTCGAGCTTGAGGGTGTGCGCCATCGGCACCGTGGAGTCGAGCAGCTGGCCGATCGAAGGTGTGGTCATGGCAGAGATGTTACTAGTGGGTAGCTTCTGAGGGTAGTGCCATGTTCGGTGTGGCATCTGCGGTGGTGGGCAGCGAGCGATGCGAGCAGCGCGGAAAACGCGAAAAGCCTTGAGGGTCCGATCTCCAGGAGATCGGACCCTCAAGGCTGTTGGGGTGAGTAACGGGACTTGAACCCGCGGCCCCCTGGACCACAACCAGGTGCTCTGCCAACTGAGCTATACCCACCATCTGCCGGTGCGTTCCCGCTCCGACAGGAAGAACTCTACAGGATCGGACCGGGTGCTCGCGCCAGGGTTTCGGGGACCGGGGGAGGGCCGGCCGGTGTCAGCTGGTCGGCAGCTGGTACTTGGCCGCGATGGTGCGAGCGGCGTCGGTGTCCGGGCCCGGCTGGGCGACGAACACCGCCTCGCGGTAGTAGCGGAGTTCGGCGATGCTCTCCCGGATGTCCGCGAGAGCGCGGTGGCTGCCGCCCTTCTGCGGGCTGTTGTAGTAGGCGCGCGGGAACCAGCGGCGGGCCAGCTCCTTGATCGAGGAGACGTCCACGATCCGGTAGTGCAGGTGGCTTTCGAGCGCGGGCATGTCCCGGGAGAGGAAGCCGCGGTCGGTGGCCACCGAGTTGCCGCAGAGCGGGGTCTTGCCCGCCTCGGCGGCGTGCTCCCGGATGTAGGCGAGCACCCTGGCCTCCGCCTCGGCGAGCGTGACGCCGTTCGCCAGCTCGTCGAGCAGGCCGGAGGAGGTGTGCATCTGGCGCACCACGTCCGGCATGGTCTCCAGGGACTCGGCGGGTGGGCGGATGATGACATCCACGCCCTCGCCGAGGATGTTCAGCTCGGAGTCGGTCACCAGAGCGGCGACCTCGACCAGGGCATCCCGGCCGAGGTCGAGCCCCGTCATTTCACAGTCGATCCATACCAGGCGGTCGTTCACACGCTCACCCTACGGCGCGATCGCGGGAGCCGGACAGCTGCCGGCCCGTCCGCCCGTCCGTGGCTTCGTCCGCGGCGGTGCCCGCAGGCTTGCCGGAGCCGGCCGCAGCACCGCTGTGGCCAGGGCGGGGCGCGGACGCCGGTGCCCCGTCCGGACGGTGACCCTGGCCCAGATCACGGGCCGTCGGCTGGCCGTAGCCCTCCTCCGTCGCGGCGGCGTGCGCGTGCTCCACGGCGCGCTCGTTGGGGTTGGAGTTGGGGTTGGAGTTGGCTTGAGTGTCGGCAGCACCGGGGTGGGCGGGATGCCCGGGGTGGGCGCCACGAGAGGCAGCCGGGCGGGGAGCGCCGCCGGACTGGACGGGCACCAGCGGGCGGACCGGACCCGCCGTCAGGTGCGCCGCCCCGCCCGGGACACCGGCGGACCGGTCGGCCGGGTGGGCCTGGGCAGGCACGGTCGGATTCGCCCCGGTGGGCAGCGGCGGACCGGCGGTCGGCTGGGGAGCCGGCCGCCGCGCGCGGTAGCCCGTCCGGTACGCGGCGGGGGAGACGCCGAGCTGGCGGCGGAAGTGACCGCGGAGTGCGACCGGCGAGCGGAAGCCGCAGCGGCGCGCGACGTCGTCCACCGAGAGCTCGGACGCCTCCAGCAACCGCTGTGCCTGGAGCACCCGTTGGGTGATCAGCCACTGCAGCGGGGCGCTGCCCGTGAGAGTGCGGAACCGCCGGTCGAAGGTACGGCGGCTCATGTAGGCGCGGGCTGCCAGGACCTCGACGTCGAACTGCTGGTTGAGGTTCTCCAGGGCCCAGGTCACGACCTCGGCGAGCGGGTCGTTGCCGATCTCCTCCGGTAAAGACTGGTCGATGTACTGGGCCTGACCGCCGCCGCTGCGCCGACTCGGCACCACGAGCCGGCGGGCCAGCGCGTTGGCGGCCTCGGCACCGTGGTCGCTGCGGACCACGTGCAGGCAGAGGTCGATACCGGCGGCGGTGCCGGCCGAGGTGAGGACGTCGCCGTCGTCGACGAACAGCTCGCGCGGATCGACGTGCACCTTGGGGTAACGCTTGGCCAGGGTGGGCGCGTACATCCAGTGGGTGGTGGCCGGACGGCCGTCCAGCAGGCCCGCTGCGGCGAGCACGAACGCACCCGTGCAGAGGCCGATGATCCGGGCCCCCTCGTGGTGCGCCTTGCGCAGCGCGGCGATCGCCTCCGGGGGCGGGGGCTGCGAGATCGACCGCCAGGCCGGGACCACGATGGTGCCGGCCCGGGCGAGCGTCTCCAGCCCGTACGGCGCGGTGAGGGTCAGGCCGCCGGTGGTCGCCAGCGGGCCGTCCTCGCCGGCGCAGACCAGCAGGCGGTAGCGCGGCACTCCGGCGTCCTGACGGTCGACGCCGAAGACCGAGAGCGGGATCGAGCTCTCGAAGATCGGGGCGCCACCGAAGATCAGCACGGCCACCGTCTCGCGACGGCGCCGGCCGGACAGCTTGCGCGGGGTGGTGGCGTGGCCGAGCAGGGCGGAGTTCGACGCTGCGGAGGCGGACGGGGCGGGGAGGGCGGCCGTGGCCGAGCCGGAGGCGAACTGGCCATGGGTCAGCTGTGCTGCACCGGCGCCGTTCTGACTGGCCGCCAGGCTGACGGTGGGAGAGATCCCGCGCCGAGGCGCGGAGTTGGCGGACTGCTGTTGCCCCGCCGGATGTCCCGCCGGATGCCCAGCCTGGAATCCGGCCGAATGCCCAGCTTGGTGCCCGCCCTGGTTTCCGACCGGGTTTCCGGGCTGGTATCCGAGGGGTGGGGCGGAGGGGTGGGTCTGGTGCTGATGTGACTGGTGGGGCGCGTTGTCTCTCGAAGCGCGGTTCGTGAAGCCGGCCGACGACTGGCCGCCGTCAGGACCCGTGTCGCTCCTGCTCACCCTGCTCAAGGCGCTCCAGCCCCCTCGGTGGTGTGTGTGGTGGTGCCGTGGTGCCGAACTGCTCGCCGTGATCGGCGAATCGCCCCGCAGATCGCCCTGCTCGCCAAGATCGAATCTACTGGTTGGACCGTTGCCGTTGTGACAAGTTCACCATCCGACGCTATGTCGACATGGCAATTTGGCGTGATGCATTCGATCACGAAGCGTGGCAGCCGTCGACCCCCCTGTGAAGAGGGCCGGAGGATCGATGGCTTGTTGCCGCACGACCTACCGGTCGGCCGCACGGGAGAATGCGCCGCGCCGGCTGCCCTGGGCTGCGACTTTGCCGAACCGGGCGGACAGACACTGAGATTGACCGAAAACAGCCGGTCCGCAGCAGGGGCGCTCGCGGTAGGCGCGTGCGCCTGCGTACGCCTCCCGGCCACGGGGCAGCGGGGTGGGGAGAGGTGCGGCGGCGCGAGCCCCTGGCGAAGGGCTCGAGCCGGGTGGGGCCGAAGCTCGGTCGGGGAGCGGGGGAGCGGGGGAGCGGGGGAGGGTGGGGCTGGATCGGACGAACGTGCCACCGCTGGTTAGGGTCGAGCCATGACGAATCGGGGGCGGCTCGAAGCGGCCGGTGACAACGCAGCGGCCTTCTGGCTGGCCCAGGCCAGGGTGCACGGCTGGGAGTCCGCCAGCCGCCCCGGTTTCACGGCAGTCCGGTGCGCGCGGGACGCCGCCGACACCCACCGGGTGGTGGTCACCCGCCCGTACGGGCCGGACGGGGTCGAACCGTTGCTGGCCGAACTGGCCGAGCTGTTCAAGGAGTGGAGCTCCGACCATTTCGTCCTGGAGGACCCGTACGGCGGGATCGACCTGACCGGCCAGGGGCGGGAGTCCACGCTCGAGATGGCGGTGATGGTCCGCGAGCCCGACGCACCGCCGATTGCGGAACTGCCGCCGTCGGCGAGGCTGGCCGGGAAGTCGCCGGAAACCTGGGCGGCGGGCGTCTCGGTCGAGGAGGTGCGGGAAGCCGATGAACTGGCCGCTCTGGAGCGAGTGGTGGTGGACGGCTTCCCCATCGAGCCCAGGCAGCCGTGGGAGCGGGGCGTACATCTCCCGCCCGGGCTGCTGGCGGAGCCCGGCTGCCGGGGCTGGCTGGGACGGGTGGACGGCGAACCGGCCGCCGCGTGCATGACGTACGACAACGGGGAGACCGTGGGCGTCTACTGGGTGGCAGTGCTGCCCGAGTACCGCTCGAAGGGGCTGGGCCGGGCGGTGCTCTCGGCCGCCCTGCTGGCACAGCCCGGCAGGGTGACCACTCTGGTGGCCACCCTGCTCGGCGAACCGCTCTACCGGCGGTTGGGGTTCGTGGAACGGGGCCTCACGCGCTGGTGGCGGTAGCGGCGGTAGTGGCGGTTGCCGGACCGGGAGGGGCGGGGGCGGGGGCGAACCGGGTCATGGCGGAGCGGAGGGCAGCGGGCGCGAGCCGCTCCTGGGCCTGGGCTTGGGCTTGGGTCTGTGCCGCTGACCGCGCGAGTGTTGTGCTCGGGCGGTGCGTCGGCTTGGTGGAGGTGGAGGCGGCTGTGGTCGTGCGACGGGGAACCGGGGCGGAGCGGGCGGAGAGGATCAGGCCGACGGCCTCGGGGATGCCGGCTGCGCTCAGGGTCGGCCGGTAGCCGAGTTCGGCCCAGGGGCGGCCGTGGTGGAGCCAGACGCTGCGCAGTCCGGTCAGTTCGGCGCCGGCGATGTCGGCGGGGGCGTGGTCGCCGACCATCCAGGTATGAGTGGCCCAGTCACCGGTCGGCGGGACTCCACAGCGTTGGGCGGCGATCTCGAAGATCCGTGGGTCGGGCTTGAGGTAGCTGGCCTCCTCGGAGATCACCCAGCCGTCGACCAGCGAGCCGAGCCCCACCCGACGGATCTTCTCCAACTGGGGCCGGGTACCCCCGTTGCTGACGATGCCGAGCGACCAGCCGGCCGAGCGGGCCGCCTTGAGCGCCTGGATGTGTGAACTTGGGCAGTGAATATGTGAGTTGATGCCTCGCCGATAGTGGGCGAGTAGGAAGTCCATCGACCGGTCGAGCCCGTAGCGGCGCTTGGCCGCCCCGAGTACCGTGCTGCGCGGGACGTGCCCGCTGCCGTCGATGGTGGTGAACCATCCCAGATCCCCGGCCGGAAGCCCGTGTTCGGCGAGGAAGTCCTGCGCCCAGGCACGGAACGCGGCATCCCGGGGCAGCAGGGTGTTGTCAAGATCGAACAGCAGCAGCGGCATGCGCTGCATGCTGCCAGTGCGCTGGCGTATGCAGCAGGCATTTGCCCGGTCGCGTTCCGTAGCGGACCGAAATGGCCAGAAGCGAGTGGTCTGCCGGCCTGCGGGGTTTGGGCCGGAGCTGGACGGCCTGTGGAGGGCGGGAGCGGGAATCGGTGGGGCCCGCTCCCCGGCCGGGCGGGCTTGTGACGTCGGCGTATTGGCGGGCATATATAGGGGACAGCAACAGACAGACCGGCCGGTCGGGTTGAGTACTGGACGATGACAGTCGGGTCACGTTGTGTGGCGGCACTGTTGCGCCCAGGGGCTTCCTCGGCGAAGCTCCAGGGAACCTTCTCGTCGGGCGGCGCGCAGCCTCAACAGAGGGGCGCGAAAGCCACGGCGCGCGCATCCTCCGTTAGCGGGATCGTCGCCGTTTCAGGGCTCCGCAGCTGGGCGGGGCCTCGAGCCCGTCGTATTCTGAGAGGAACAGGTCACATTCGGTGGTGCTCGGCAGAGACCGACTCGGTGTCGGGGGTGGGCCTGTTGCCCGGGCATTCGTGCCCCTTCCTGTCGGCCCATCTCACTCGAAGAGCTTTGAGCCATGGTCGGTTTTGAGCCTCCCCGATCCGCTGCCACCGACGCTGCGGTCGGCGCACGGACGGTGGATGAGTTGCTGCCCGGCCGGTCCGGCCTGTCTGGCCTGCTCGGACACCGGCGTTCGGTGGTCCGCGCGGGGGCGGGTGTCCTTGCGCGGGAGGTGGTACGCCGCGGCTGGCCACGACCGCGTCAGCGGCGGGGCGGACAACGGGGTGCGGGTGCGGTGGAGGACGCCATGACGGACGGAATGATCGCGGACGGCCCCGGAGCGGGCTCGGGCGGTGCGGGCTCCCGCACCGGGCGGAGCGACGAACCCACGCTGCAGGAGCAGTCCGTACCTGCCTGCGACCCGGCTTTCCAGCACGGCGTGGTGGTCGGCTTCGACGGCTCCCTCTCCAGCGAGCGGGCGCTCGCCTATGCGGTGGGCATGGCCCGCCGCTCGCGCTGCGGGCTGGTCATCGTGCACGTGGCGAACCGGTTGCCCGCCACGGTCTGGGCCGGCTGCGAGCCGCCCGTGTTCGTCGACATGCCGGACCATCGGACCGAGCTTCTCGGCCTCGAGCTGGCCTGTGCCGACTATCTCGCCGGTGTGCCGTGGATCCTGGTCGAGCGCGGCGGGGACATCTGCCACGAGATCGAGGAGGTCGGTCGTGAGTACGCCGCCGACGCGATCGTGGTCGGCAGTACGCACGGACTGCTGGGCAAGCTCTTCGGCTCGGTCTCCGGTCGACTGGCCCGCAGGGCGAACCGGCCTGTCATCGTCATTCCCTGAGCGATCCTGCTGTGATGGCCGGCCCCCATGCTCAATGGTGTGTATCCCTATGGTCGTTGTGTCGGGACGGTCCTGCTGGTGTTGAGTGGGCCGGTCGAGTCATCTTGATCACTGATGAGGCGTCAGGGCGCTGAGTGTCCGGTGATTCGGGCAGACATGACAACATGATCATTCGACCAGAGGCCGAAGCCGAACGCCGTTGCCCCGATACCTCGGTGCGGGGCTGGGGCGTACCCGTGGCGGTCGGCTGTCTGGTGCTCGCGATCGTTGGAGCCGGTGGCAGTGGGGTGGCCCTGGCCGCGGTGGCCGGGGCGCAACGCGGTGGTGAGGCCCGGGATGCGCTGCGCCTGAGTGTCCGCACCAATGGCACTGAGGGGTCCGCCGTCCGAGTGCGGGCGGGTGAGCAGGTGCTGCGGAGCTATCGGATCGTCAACCGGGCCGAGTACGGGCTGAGCGCGGTGATCAGCGATCAGCAGGTGCCGGGTGGGCAAGCCCCCTGTGGTCAGAGCGGGCAGGGCGGTCAGGGCATCGCGATAGCCGTGCCGCCGCTGGGCACGGTGGAGTGCAGCGTCAGGCTCGTGGCCGGGGCGGGGGCGCTTTCTGGGGGCGTGCGTTGCGTTCGGAGTGAGCCTGGTGGTGGAGCTGAGCGGTCCGTATTCAGGGTTGGTGCGGCTGCAGGCGACCGCATTCGAACTGGCCCAGGTCAGCTACGACCAGATCGATGCCCAGGTGAGCAGCAGTTGACGTGGTGCCAGGAAGACTCCGGGCGGTGCGCACCGCCCGGAACCCCCAGGACCTACGGCGACGGAAGCCTGATCTCTACCGTCCGTGCCGAGTTCAGACGTTGACCCCCAACTCGCGTGCGATGAGCATCCGCTGGACCTCGGAGGTGCCCTCCCCGATCTCCAGGATCTTGCAGTCGCGCCAGAATCGGGCGACCGGGAACTCGTTCATGAAGCCGTAGCCGCCGTGGATCTGGGTGGCCTCACGGGCGTTGTCGACGGCGGCCTCGGAGGAGAACAGCTTGGCGATCGCGGCCTCCTTCTTGAAGGGCTCGGCGTGCAGCAGCCGGGAGGCGGCGTCCCGCCAGGCCAGGCGGGAGGTGTGTGCGCGCATCTCCATGTCGGCGAGCTTGAACTGGATGACCTGGTTGGCGCCGATCGTCCGCCCGAAGGCGCGACGGGTGCCGGCGTAGCTGACTGACTGGTCGACACATCCCTGGGCCAGGCCGGTGGCCAGGGCTGCGATGGCGATGCGCCCCTCGTCGAGGATGCGCAGGAACTGGGCGTAGCCGCGACCTTGAGTGCCGAGGAGGTTGGCCGCGGGGACTCGGCAGTCGGTGAAGGACAGTTCTCGGGTGTCGGAGGCGTTCCATCCGACCTTGGAGTATTTCTTCGAAACCGTGAAACCACTGGTACCAGTGGGCACGATGATGGAGGAGATCTCCCGGCTTGGCGAGGGGTCCGAGTCGTCTTCACTCGAACGAGCGATCGGTTCGGTCAGTGCCGTCACCGTGACCAGACCGGTCATCTCCGTGCCGGAGTTGGTGATGAAGCACTTGGTGCCGTTGATCACCCACTCGTCGGTGGCCTCGTCGTACCGCGCGGTGGTCCGGGTGGCGCCCGCGTCCGAACCGCCCTCCGGCTCGGTCAGGCCGAAGGCGCCGAGCAGCTCGCCCGAGGTCAGCCGGGGCAGCCACTCCCGCTTCTGCTCCTCCGTGCCGAACCGGTAGATCGGCATCGCGCCGAGCGAGACCGCAGCCTCCAGGGTGATCGCGACCGAGGAGTCGACCCGGGCCAGCTCCTCCAGAGCCAGGCCGAGCGCGAAGTAGTCGCCGCCCATGCCGCCGTACTCCTCGGGGAAGGGCAGTCCGAACAGGCCCATCTGCCCCATCTCGCGGACGATCTCGTACGGGAACTCGTTCTGCTCGTAGTAGTCACCGATCTTCGGGGCGACGACGTCGTTGGCGAACTGTTCGACGGTGCGCCGAAGTTCCTCGTACTCGCTGTCCAAGCGGTGATCGAGCATGGTGATCCTCCTGGATCGAGGCGGCTGTGGAGCCGAAGAAGGGGGCTGGGGATCGACTGAGCCGCAGCCCGGTCGAGAACGGTCGAGAGTCGGTGGAGGACGGCTCAGGCCGGGCGGCCGGCCAGGGCCTGGACCGCCCGGGACGGGCTGGGCCGGCCGAGCTGACCGGCCATCCAGGCGCTGGCGGAGACCAGTGCGCGCAGGTCGACGCCGGTCTCGATACCGAGGCCGTGCAGCATCCAGACCAGGTCCTCGGTGGCCAGGTTGCCGGTGGCGCTCTTGGCGTACGGGCAGCCGCCCAGGCCGCCCGCCGAAGCGTCGACCGTGGTGACTCCGGAGCGCAGTGCCGCCAGCGTGTTGGCGAGCGCCTGGCCGTAGGTGTCGTGGAAGTGCACGGCGAGTCTGCTCATCGGGACACCGGCTTCGGCGAAGCTCTGGAGCAGCGTGCCGACCTGGCCGGGAGTGGCCACCCCGATCGTGTCGCCGAGGCTCAGCTCGGTGCAGCCGAGCTCCAGCAGCCGGACTCCGAAGTCGACCACCTGGGCGGTCGGGACGGGCCCTTCCCACGGGTCGCCGAAGCACATCGAGAGGTAGCCGCGGGTCGGCACCCCGGCCGCAGCGGCCCGTTCCACGACCGGCCGGAACATCTCCAGGGCTTCGCCCGCCGTCCGGTTGAGGTTCCGGCGGGCGAAGGTCTCGGTCGCGCTGGCGAAGACCGCGATCTCGGTGGCGTGGTGGGCGAGCGCGCGGTCGAGGCCACGCTCGTTGGGCACCAGGACTGGCAGTCGCAGCCCGGGGTACTGCTCGGGCAGTCCGGCCAGCCGGGGCATCAGCTCCTCGGCGTCCGCCAACTGCGGGACCCACTTGGGGTGTACGAAGCTGGTGGCCTCCACGGTGCGCAGTCCGGCGGCGGCGAGCCGGGCGATGAACTCGGCCTTCACCGTCACCGGAACGAGTGAACTCTCGTTCTGCAGACCGTCACGCGGCCCTACTTCGTGGATACTGACCCGACCGGGCAGGCCGGGTTCCGGTACGGGGGCGGGCAGCCCCAGTTCGAGGGCGTCGGGTTCGTGGGTGGCCGACGTTCCCGCGGGCTCGCTGGTGCGGGTCGACTCGCTCGTGACCTCGCTCATGATGCAGCCACCTCGAGCTCCTCGGACGTGTCCTCGACGGGCTCCACCACGACCAGCAGTTCGTCCATCGCCACGGTTGCCCCGGCGCCGGCCCGCAGTTCGCTGACGGTGCCGTCGTGCGGAGCGGTGATCACGTGCTCCATCTTCATCGCCTCCAGAACCAGCAGGGGTTGCCCCCGGCGGACCAGCTCGCCGAGAGTGGTCTTGACCACGGTGACCGTGCCCGGCATCGGCGCGGTCAGGCCGCCGTGGTGGGCGGCGCTCGCGCCCGCCCGGTCGACGATCGGGTCGTACGGGTGCACCGCCCAGGCGTCCCCGTTCATCCCGAGCCACTGGACCAGGCCGTTGGCGGCACCCGGGCCGCTGTCAGTGGCGTAGGCGAACGTCGATCGCAGACCGTCGACCGTCAGGTGCAGCCGGCCCGGGGCCAGGGCAGCCCGGGCGAGCCGGAGCACGCCTGCCTCGCCGAGTCGGACTTCGAACTCCGGTCCGGCGTCCGACGACGCGACACCTGACGATCCGACACCTGCTGCTCCGACGCCTGACGAGGCGTCGACCGCGGCGGGCCGGATCAGCACGGTGACCGGGTCGTGCCCGGCCAGCCGCAGCCGGTGGGTGGTCCAGGCCGCGGTGCCGCCCAGTCGCCAGCCGGACGGTACGGCGAACGGGTCGGTCCAGCCGTCGGCGCCGGTGGCCGGTGCCAGGCCCAACTGCCGGGCCAGCGCGGCCGCGTAGTAGAGGCTCTCGGCCGGAACGGTCTCGCCGGAGTGGGCGGGGTCACGCAACAGGGAGGAGGCCAGCACCTCGGGCGTCTGCTCCACGGTGCGCTCGACCAACCCGGTGTCGAGTCGGCCGGCCACCACGTCCGGGTGGGCGAGCAGCCGGCGGAGGAAGCCGGTGTTGGTGGTGACGCCGAGCACCCGGGTGTCGGCCAGGGCGGCCCGCAGCCGGCGGAGCGCGGTCGGGCGGTCCGGCCCGTACGCGATCACCTTCGCGAGCATCGGGTCGTACAGACTGCCGATCTCGGTGCCCGTCTGGATGCCGGAGTCGACCCGGATGCCGTCGCCGGTCGGCTCGTCCAGCAGCAGGATCCGCCCGCCGGTGGGCAGGAAGTCGCGCTCGGGGTCCTCGGCGCAGATCCGGGCCTCGACCGCGTGGCCCAGGAAGGAGATCTCCGACTGATCGAACGTCAACTTCTCACCGGCGGCGACCCGCAGCTGCCACTCGACCAGGTCGAGCCGCTCGGGGGCCGGGGTGTCGGCCCGCACGGCCACGGCGAGTTCGGTGACGGGGTGCTCCACCTGGAGCCGGGTGTTCATCTCCATGAAGAAGAAGTCCAGGACGCCTTCGGGGGCCGGCCTGTCGGGGTCGATGCCCGGCACGATGAACTCCACCGTCCCGGCGCCGGTGTAGCCGCAGGCCTGGGCTGCCCGGACGGCCGCCAGACCCATCGCCGCCCGGGTCTCCGGGTTCAGCAGAACGGAGGGCGCCTCTTCGATCAGCTTCTGGTGTCGGCGCTGCAGGCTGCACTCGCGCTCGCCGAGGTGCACCGTCCGGCCGTGGGTGTCGGCCAGGACCTGGACCTCGATGTGCCGAGGGCGGTCCACCCAGCGCTCCAGCAGCAGGGTGTCGTCGCCGAAGGCCGTCCGGGCGACTCGTCGGGCGGCTGCCAGCTCACCGGCCAGCTCGGCCGGGTCGTGCACCAGCCGCATGCCCTTGCCGCCGCCACCGGCCGAGGGCTTGAGCAGCACGGGGTAGCCGATCTCGGCTGCGGCGGCGGTGAGTTCGGCGTCGGTCGGCGAGCCGCCCTGGCTGCCGGGCACCACCGGTACGCCGGCGGTCCGGACCGCCTGCTTCGCGTTGATCTTGTCGCCCATCAGCTCCACCGCAGCCGGCGGCGGGCCGATGAAGACCAGACCGGCCTCGGCGCAGGCCCGGGCGAAGGCCGGGTTCTCGGCCAGGAAGCCGTACCCCGGGTGGATGGCCTGCGCACCGCTGCGGCGGGCGGCGTCCAGCAGCAGGTCGGTGCGGAGGTAGGTCTCCGCCGCCGAGCTGTCGCTGCGCCCCGGCGGGCCGAGCCGGACGGCGAGGTCGGCCGCCCGGGTGTGCGGTGCGTCGGCGTCCGCGTCGCTGAACACCGCGACCGAGCGAACGCCGAGACGGCGGAGGGTGCGGATCACCCGGACCGCGATCTCGCCTCGGTTGGCGACCAGAACTGTGTCGAACATGGGAGGTGTTCCTCCGAGTCGGAAGATCAGGAGAACAGCAGGGCGGACAGCAGGGCGGGCCGAACGTCGACCAGCGGACGGGGCGTCACATCCGGAAGACCCCGTACGGCCGGGCCGGGGCCAACGGGGCGTTGGCGCAGGCGGTCAGCGCGAGGCCGACCGCGGTACGGGTGTCCAGTGGGTCGATCACACCGTCGTCCCAGAGCCGCGCGGTCGCGTAGTAGGCGTTGCCCTGCCGCTCGTACTGCTCCCGGACGGGCCGCTTGAACTCCTCCTCGGCCTCCGCGGGCCAGTCCTCGCCCTGGGCGTCGAACTGGTCCCGGCGGACGGTGGCCAGCACCGAGGCCGCCTGTTCGCCGCCCATCACCGAGATCTTGGCGCCCGGCCACATCCACAGGAAGCGGGGTGAGTACGCCCGGCCGCACATCGAGTAGTTCCCGGCGCCGTACGAGCCGCCGATCACCACCGTCAGCTTGGGCACCCGGGTGCAGGCCACGGCGGTGACCATCTTGGCGCCGTGCTTGGCGATGCCGCCCGCCTCGTACTGGCGCCCGACCATGAAGCCGGTGATGTTCTGCAGGAAGAGGAGGGGGATGCCGCGCTGGTCGCACAGCTCGATGAAGTGCGCGCCCTTCATCGCCGACTCGGCGAACAGCACGCCGTTGTTGGCCACGATGCCGACCGGGTGGCCGTGGATCCGGGCGAAGCCGGTGACCAGGGTGGCGCCGTACTCGGCCTTGAACTCGGCGAACCGGCTGCCGTCCACCAGCCGGGCGATCACCTCGCGGACGTCGTAGGGCGTCCGCGGGTCAACCGGCACCGCGCCGTACAGGTCGGCCGGGTCCACCGCGGGGGGCTCGACCGGTGTGAGCGGCCACGGCGTGGCGGTCCTGGCGCCGAGCCCGGCCACGATGGTGCGGACGATGGCGAGGGCGTGCGGGTCGTCCTCGGCCAGATGGTCCGTCACGCCCGAGGTGCGGGAGTGCAGTTCGCCGCCGCCCAGCTCCTCGGCGGTGACCACCTCACCGGTCGCGGCCTTCACCAGCGGCGGGCCACCCAGGAAGATGGTGCCCTGGTTCCGGACGATCACCGCCTGGTCGCTCATCGCCGGGACGTACGCGCCGCCTGCCGTGCAGGAGCCGAGCACGGCCGCGATCTGCGGGATGCCGGCGGCGGACAGCCTGGCCTGGTTGTAGAAGATCCGGCCGAAGTGGTCGCGGTCCGGGAAGACCTCGTCCTGCATCGGCAGGAAGGCGCCGCCGGAGTCGACCAGGTAGATGCAGGGCAGCTGGTTCTCCAGCGCCACTTCCTGGGCCCGGAGGTGCTTCTTGACCGTCATCGGGTAGTAGGTGCCGCCCTTGACGGTGGCGTCGTTGGCGACCACCACCACCTCGCGCCCGGCCACCCGGCCGATGCCCGCGATCACGCCCGCCGCCGGGGCCGCCCCGTCGTACAGGCCGTCCGCCGCGAGCGGGCTGAGCTCCAGGAAGGGGGAGCCGGGGTCGAGCAGGGTGTCCACCCGGTCGCGCGGCAGCAGCTTGCCTCGCGCGGTGTGCCGGGCCCGGGACTTGGCGCCGCCGCCGAGGGCTGCTGCGGCGAGTTTCTCGCGGAGTTCGGCGACCAGGGCCCGGTGGGCGGCGGTGTTCGCCCGGTACGCCTCCGAGCCGGGGTCGGCCGCGCTGGTCAGCCGGGGCGCGGGCGCCGCAGCCGGGTCGACCGGTACCGCCGACGGTGGAGCAGCAGTCGGACCGGAGAACGGACCGATGGTGGAGATGGCCATCCCAAGAGCTCCCTTGCCCTCGGAGAGCGGACGGGACGGGCCGCCGAGCGGGTAGCCCGACTCCCGAATCCACCCAAGGTTAATGAGCGTTAACTCGTGGGCTCAGGTTAACCATGGATAACCCCACTGTCTACGATGGGTGGCATGCCGAATGTCCCTGCAGCCCCCGCAGTCCCGCGTCGCGACCAGATCCGCAAGGAAGCGGCCCGGCTGTTCGCCGCGCGTGGCTTCCTCGGCGTGGGCGTGGACGAGATCGGCAAGGCGGTCGGGATCAGCGGTCCCGCGCTCTACCGCCACTTCTCCGGCAAGGACGCGATGCTCGCCGATCTGCTCATCGGCATCAGCGAGCGTCTGCTGGAGGAGGGCCGCCGCCGGGCGGGTGAGGCGACCGCCCCGGATGGCGCACTGGACGCCCTGATCGTCGGGCATGTCGACTTCGCGCTGGACGACCGCGATCTGATCACCCTGCACGACCGTGAGCTGCTGCACCTCAAGGAGGAGGACCGCCGCCGGGTCCGCCGCCTCCAGCGGGCCTATCTCGAGCTGTGGGTCGAGGTGGTCCGGCAGACCTACCCGGCGCTGGCCGAGTCGGCCGCCGAGCCCACCGCCCGCACCGCCGTGCACGCCGTCTTCGGTCTGCTCAACTCCACCCCGCACAGCGCCGACCGCACCGGCCTGTCCCGGTCGGCCATGGCCGACCTGCTGCACGGTCTCGCCCAGGGCGCGTTCACGGCCGCCGCCGAGCAGATTGCGTCCGAGTAGGTTAGGTCCGAGCAGGTCCGAGCAGGTCCGGGGATAGCGGTCCGATGCGTGCATACGGGTGAATCTCCCCGTTCGCCGGCATGAGGATTGCCTATGATCAACTTTCATGATGGAGAGTCAGAGCGCCCGAGCTGTGCGCCATACGGCTGACGTGGTCATCCTCGGCGCCGGGCCCGCCGGGCTGGTGCTGGGCAACTTGCTGCTCGCGGCCGGAGTGGACTGCGTCATCCTCGAACGGGCCACCGAGGCCCAGCTGGCGGCGAGGTCCAGGGCCGGGTTCCTGGCGGCCAACACCGTGCGGGTCCTGGACCGGCACGGCCTCGCCGAGGGCCTGCACCGGGACGGCAAGGAGCACGCGGTCTGCGAGTTCCGTACCGAGGACGGCCGGTTCCGGCTGGACTACGGCGGTCTCGGCCGGGGTGAGCGGCACACGGTCTACCCGCAGCACCTGCTGGTGGCAGACCTGCTGACGCACTATCAGGAGGCCGGCGGGCAGATTCGCTTCGGCACCGAGGCACAGACCGTCGCCGACATCGGGACCAGCCGCCCCCGGGTCACGGTCCTCGAGCCCGACGGCCACCAGGAGACCTGGCAGGCCCGGTACGTGGCCGGCTGCGACGGACGGCACGGCGCGGCCCGCCGCTCGCTCCCGCCCGGCAGTTTCCGCCACCACCGGCACGATCACGGCATCTCCTGGCTCGGCCTGCTGGCCGAGGCGCCGCCGAGCCTGGACGCGGTGGGCTACGCCGTCCACCACCGGGGCTTCGCCGGACACATGGCACGCACCCCGTCGGTCACCCGGTACTACCTCCAGACCGAGCGCGGCAGTGCCGCCGAAGCCTGGTCCGAGGAGCGGATCTGGGAGGAGCTGGAGCTGCGGATGCGGTCCACCGAGCACGGTCCGCTGCACCGCGGCCCGATCGTCCAGCGTGCCGTGGTCGACCTGGAGTCCGACGTGCTGGAGCCGCTGCGCCACGGCTCGCTGATCCTCGTCGGTGACGCCGCGAGCCTGCTCAGCCCGTCGGCGGCCAAGGGAGCCAACCTGGCCGTCCTGGAGGCGGAGCTGCTGGCCGAGGCCCTCGTCGCGGACCTGCTGCGCGGCGACGGCGACGGGCTCGCCACGTACTCGGAGCGGTGCCTCCGGTACATCTGGCGCGCGCAGGAGTTCTCGCACTGGATGGTCCGGCTCCTGCACGGTGCGCCCGGGCACGAGGCCGGAGCACCCTCCCAGGACTCGCTCTTCCAGGACTCCCTGCGGCGTTCGCGCCTGGACTCCCTGCGCACCTCGCGCAGTCACCAGGACTGGTTCGCCGAGCACTACGTCGGCATCTGACCCTCCGTCCGGAGAATCGTTTTCCCCAGGCCCACCCCTCCGTGGCACCGCCATGCCCGGATCCGGCGTCCCGGACAAGGGGCGCTCCCCAGCAGCAGGACCCCCAGAAACGGCGCCACATCCCAGAAATGAGGACACGTCACCCATGACCACCACCAGCTACCCGACCGACCTGGCCCGGTTGACCGAGACGGTCGGCTTCGTCCGGGAGCAGGACACCGCCACCCTGCTGCCGCTCCTCCTCCCCGGGCTCGATGCCCTCGAACTACGCGCGGTGGTGGACCGCTGCCGGTTCTCCCACGCGGCCCTGCTGGTGTTCCCGCCCTCCCCGGAGGCGCTGCACGCCCTCCTCGCCGACGGCGGACTGCCCCCCGACGCGACGGCGCGCCCCAGCGTGGTCGTCCGGGACCGCCTGGCCGCCCGCCACGGGCGTGACCCGGCGGAGCTGGACGTGCGGATCCTCCGCCCACGGGTGGCGGGGTCGGACCGGACGGTCGAGGTGTTCGCGCTGCTCGTCCCGCCGGGCTCGGACCTCACCGGCCTGGCCGAGCAGGAGCGCACCCGCGACCACGAGGCCCATCTCGCCCTGGAGGTCGAGCAGCCCGACCCGCTGGTGCTGCGCGGTCTGTGCGCGCTGCTCACCCAGCACGGCGCCACCGCCGACGGCGGCGGCTACAACCCGCACGAGGACGGCACCGTCCTCTACTTCACGGTGCCCGCCGGCTCCAAGACCGGATACCGGCGGCTGGAGCTCTACGTCCCCGGCGAGCACCCCGACGTCCTCGCCACCCACCTGGCCCGGCACCGGGCCGGCCGGCCCGCCGAAACGCTCCTGCGTCAGCTGACCGGGGCGTGGACCACCCAGGCCCTGGCCGTCTGCGCCGAACTCAGGCTGCCCGACGCCCTCGACACCCACACCGTGCTTGGTGCACCGGCCCTGGCCCGGGCGGTCGGCGCCGACCCGGACACCCTGGTCTCCCTGCTGCGCTACCTCGCGATGGTCGGCGTGGTGTCGGCCGACGGGGACGGCTACCGGCTCACCGAGACCGGCGCCCTGCTGCGCACCGACGTCCCGGCCTCGATGCGTCCGCTCGCCCTGATGTACGGCGGACCGTTCTACCAGTCGTTCGCCGCCCTCGGACACACGGTGCGGACGGGCGAGGTCGCCTTCGACCACCTGCACGGCGAGAACCACTTCGACCACTTCGCCCGCGACCCCGGACTCGCCGCGCTCTTCGACGAGTCGATGGCCGCGAGCTCGCGGATGTTCGAACCGCTCACCGCCCACCCCGCCGTCACGACCGCGGCCCGGGCATCCGCCCCCGGCACGGTGGTCGACGTCGCGGGCGGGAACGGCGAGCTCCTCGGCCGCCTGCTCGCCGCACACCCCGGGCTGAAGGGCGTGCTGCTCGAACGCCCGCACGCCGTCGAGGCGGCCCGTCGCGCCCTGGACGCGGCCGGCCACGGGGACCGGTGCGCGTACGTGGCGGGCGACTTCGCCGATGTCCCGGCGGGCGGTGACGTCTACCTGCTCTCCCGGATTCTGCACGACTGGGACGACGGCCGGTGCCGGGAGATCCTGCGGCACTGCGCCCGCGCGATGCCCGCTCACGCCGACCTGCTGGTCGTGGAGCGGGTCCTCCCGGCTGACGACTCGCCCTCCCTCGCCACCGCCTGGGACCTCCACATGCGCTGCAACGTCGGCGGCCGCGAACGCCGGGCCGACCACTACGCCCGCCTGTTCGCCGACGCGGGCCTGACCCTGGTGGACACCGCCCCGCTCCCCTTGGACGCCACCGTCCTGCACGTCCGAAAGGCCGGCACCGCAGTCCCCGGCCAGGCGACCCGCCCCGGCAGGTCCTAGGTCCAACGTAGGGTCTGACGGAGTCCGCCCGCCCGGTCCGATCAGGTGGCCCGACGGGTCATCCTGGTCGGGACGGGAAGCAGCTCGGCCGGAGAGCTGTTCGGTCCGATGCGTGCCCGTCGAAAAGCGATGGGGGGCGGACGATGAAATGGTTAGTATCCCTAAATATGCCTGAGACTCACGGATCGCACGGATCTCAAGGATCCACAGCCGAGCAGGGCTGGCTCCGCCGACTGATCGGCTACAGCTGGCGGCACCGCCGTAACGTGCTGCTCTCCTTCGGTGCGTCGCTGGTCGGCATGGCCGTCACCGCCACCGTCCCGCTGATCACCAAGGTGATCATCGACGACGTGATCACCACGCACACCCGGCCGCTCACCCCGTGGGCGGTGGCCCTGCTGGTCGCGGCCGCGGTGGTCTTCGTCTGCACCCAGGTCCGCCGCTACTACGGGGGCCAACTGGCCGTCGACGTCCAGCACGACATGCGGTCCGACCTGTTCCGCTCGCTCACCCGGCTGGACGGTGACCGGCAGGACCGGCTGGACACCGGCCAGGTGGTCGGCCGCGCGACCTCGGACCTGCAGCTGATCGTCGGCCTGCTGTCGATGCTGCCGATGATGACCGGCAACGTCCTGATGTTCGGCATGTCCGTCCTGGTGATGCTCTGGCTCTCGCTGCCGCTCACCCTGGTCGCCCTGGTGATGGGCCCCGCGCTCTGGTGGTTCGCCACGCTCAGCCGGAAGCGGCTGTTCCCCGCGACCTGGGCCGCCCAGCAGGAGGCGGCGGCGGTCGCCGGGGTGGTGGACGGTGCGGTCGGCGGCGTCCGGGTGGTCAAGGGCTTCGGCCAGGAGTCCCAGGAGCGGGGCAAGCTGGAGCGCGCCTCGCGCGAGCTGTTCGGCGCCCGGCTCCGCTCGATCCGGCTGAACAGCCTCTACACCCCGGCGATGCAGGCCATCCCTGCCCTCGGCCAGGTCGCGGTGCTCGCGCTCGGCGGCTGGCTGGCCGTCCGGGGCCAGGTCACCTTGGGCACCTTCGTCGCCTTCTCCACCTACCTGGCGCAGCTCACCGGCCCGGTCCGGATGCTCACCATGGTGATCACGGTCGGCCAGCAGGCCAGGGCCGGGGTCGAGCGGGTGCTCCAACTCGTCGACCAGCGCCCCAAGGTGCAGGAGCGTCAGGACGCCCTCGACCTGACCACGGCATCGGCCGCTTCCACGAACGAGCCCGAGCCCGCCCCCGCCATCGAGTTCGACCAGGTCGACTTCGCGTACGGCGAGGCGGCCCCCGTCCTGCAGCGGCTGAGCTTCCGGCTCGCCGAGGGCGAGACGCTGGCGCTGGTCGGCGGCTCGGGCTCGGGCAAGTCCACCGTGGCCCAGCTCCTCCCGCGCTTCTACGACGCCACCGAGGGCACCGTCCGCCTCTACGGTCACGACGTCCGGGAGCTCACGCTCGATTCGATCCGGGCCACCGTCGGCATCGTGCCCGAGGACAGCTTCCTGTTCTCCGACACCGTCAGCAGCAACATCGCGTACGGGCGTCCGGACGCCACCGAGGCCGAGATCGAGGCCGCCGCCCGGGCCGCGCAGGCCGACGGGTTCATCCGCGACCTTCCGGACGGCTACGCCACCAAGGTCGGCGAGCAGGGCCTCACCCTGTCCGGCGGCCAGCGGCAGCGGATCGCGCTGGCCCGGGCGATCCTGAGCGACCCGCGGATCCTGCTGCTGGACGACGCGACCTCGGCGGTGGACCCGCAGGTCGAGGCCGAGATCCACCAGGCCCTGCGCGGGGTGATGGCCGGCCGCACCACGCTGCTGATCGCCCACCGCCGTTCCACCCTCCAACTCGCGGACCGGATAGCCGTACTGGAGCGCGGCCGCCTGGTCGACCTCGGTACGCACGAGGAACTCGACGCGCGGTGTCCCCAGTACCGGGCTCTGATCAGCGACCCCGACGCGATCCTCGACGCGGCCCCCGAGGAGGAGACCCCCGAGCAGGAGCCCGAGGCCACCAACACCGGCACCGACCCCGAGCTGCTCGCCAAGGTCGCCGCCCTGCCCCCGGCCGTCGACACCCCCGACATCCCGGTCGAGCAGGCCGAGGCCGGCGACCCGGACTTCAGCCTCCGGCGGCTGCTCACCCCGTTCCGCGCGCCGCTCACCGTCGCCCTGCTGCTGGTCGCGCTGGACGCCGCCGCCGGACTGACCCTGCCGATCCTGATCCGGCACGGCATCGACGACGGCGTCAGCAAGGCCGCGATGGCCGGGGTCGCCACCGCCTCGCTGCTCGCCCTGGCGATCGTGCTGCTCGACTGGGTGGTGCAGACCGCCGAGGCCAGGGTCAGCGGCCGGACCGGCGAACGGGTGCTCTACACCCTGCGGTTGAAGATCTTCGCGCACCTCAACCGGCTCGGCCTGGACTACTACGAGCGCGAGCTGTCCGGCCGGATCATGACCAGGATGACCACCGACGTCGACTCGGTGTCGAGCTTCCTGCAGACCGGGGTGGTCACCGCCGTGGTCAGCCTGTTCACCTTCTTCGGCATCTTCGCCGCGCTGCTGGTGATCGACCCGGGCCTGGCCCTGATGGTCTTCGCGGTGCTGCCGGTGCTGGCGGTCGCCACCCTGGTGTTCCGCCGCAAGTCCAGCACCCAGTACCAGGTCTCCCGGGACCTGATCAGCACGGTCAACGCCGAGCTGCAGGAGAACGTCGCGGGCATGCGGATCGTCCAGGCGTTCCGCCGACAGACCGTCAACACCGACCGGTTCGTGGCCAGCGGGCTGGCCTACCGGCACTCGCGGGTCAGGGCGCAGCTCTACATCTCGCTGTACTTCCCGTTCGTGCAGTTCCTGTCCAGTGCGGCCGCCGCCCTGGTGCTGATCGCCGGTGCGGCCCGGGTCGAGTCGGGCACCCTGACGATCGGTGCGCTGGTCGCGTACCTGCTCTACATCGACCTGTTCTTCGCCCCGGTCAACCAGCTCTCGCAGATCTTCGACGGGTACCAGCAGGCTGCCGTCGGCCTCGGCCGGATCCGTGACCTGCTGCGCACCCCGACCAGCACGCCGGACTCGGCGGACCCGCTGCCGGTGAAGAAGCTGCGGGGCGAGATCACCTTCCAGGACGTCAGTTTCGCGTACCACGGCGGCGCTGACGGCCACTCCGACGTGCTGACCAACATCGACCTGCACATCCCGGCGGGGCAGAGGGTGGCCCTGGTCGGCGAGACCGGCGCGGGCAAGTCCACCCTGGTCAAGCTGGTCGCCCGGTTCTACGACGCGACCGGCGGCAGCGTCCGGATCGACGGCACCGACATCGCCGCGTACGACCTGGCGGAGTACCGGCACCGGCTCGGCGTGGTCCCGCAGGAGGCGTACCTGTTCGCGGGCACCGTGCGCGAGGCGATCGCGTACGGCCGGCCGGAGGCGAGCGACGCCGAGGTGGAGGCGGCCGCCCGGGCGGTCGGCGCCCACGAGATGATCGTCCGGCTGTCCGGAGGCTACGCGCACCGGGTCTCCGGCCGGGGCCGCAACCTCTCCGCCGGGCAGCGGCAGCTGATCGCGCTGGCCCGGGCCGAGCTCGTCGACCCGGACATCCTGTTGCTGGACGAGGCCACCGCCGCGCTCGACCTGGCCACCGAGGCCGCCGTCAACCGGGCCGCCGACCGGATCAGCGGCGGCCGCACCACCCTGGTGATCGCCCACCGCCTGACCACCGCGGAGCGCGCCGACCGGGTGGTGGTGCTGGACCACGGCCGGGTGGTCGAGGACGGTACGCACGCCGGGCTGCTCGCCGAGGACGGCGCGTACGCCCGGCTCTGGCGGGCCTTCGTCGCGGACAGCCACCAGAAGCAGCGGGTGTAACGGCAGGTCAGCCCGCCGTCGGTGCCCGCAGTTCACGCGGGCCACCGGCGGTGGCGTCGGCGACCAGCTGGGCGAACCAGGCCAGGCCCGGGATCAGCAGCACCCAGCCGAGCAGCGCCCACCCCAGATGGAAGTGCTGCAGCGCCCGGCCGAGCGCGGCCACGCCCTCCGCCCGCTCCCGGCCGTCGGCCGACTCGTAGGTGATCCGCCGCAGTCCGGCCGGGTGTTCCTCCGCCGGGCGGACGGTGAGTGCCACCGGCGAGCGGGCGATGATCCACCGGCCGACGCCGCTGCACACCCCGCAGGTCTGGGCGACGTGGATCTCGGCCGGAGCGGTCCCCGCCCACGGGCGCAGCCGGGGCAGCCAGCTGCGCACCCCGGCGGTGTACTCGGCCCAACCGGGCCCGTACCGCCGCTCGAGCTCGGCGCCCTCGTGCCAGGCGGCAAGCCCGGCGCTGTAGGCGAGGCTCACCCCGGCGGCCGCCAGCAGCCAGGCGCTGCCGGTGAACGCCGCGAGCACCAGGTGACACAGCACCAGCGAGAGCTGGATCGGATTGCGCACGTACGCGTACGGGCCGCTGGTGACCAGCCGGTGCGGCGGGTCGTACGGCAGCGGGGTGCCGCCGCCGCGCACCACGAACTCCCGTACGGCGGCGACCCCGAGCAGCATCGGCACGGCCAGCACCTGGAGGCCGGTGCTGAGCGCGGTGCCGTGCGGGAGCCGGGCCCCGGCGGCCGCCATGGGCAGGGCGAGCATCAGCACGGCGGCGATCAGCACCTGCCCGGCGGCGCGCAGTCGGAGCCGTTCGCCGCGGGCGGTCCAGCGGGCCAGCAGCAGCCCGGGCAGCAGGCAGAGCGCGATGGCCACCGACTCGCCGGTCAGCCACTGCCCGTCGAGCCGGACCACCGGATCGAGCAGTGGCATCGCGGCCAGGTCCAGCCAGCCGAGCAGGGCGGCGGTGAGCGGCCACGGCAGCCGGTCGGCGGCCAGCGGAGGCAGGACGCCCCAGAGCAGTACCCAGCCGAGCAGCAGATCGACGGGCATCCCGGCGACGGTGCCGCCCTCGGCCCGGAAGCTCCACCAACCGACCTGTACGGCCAGCAGGTTGACGGCGGGCAGCAGGGCGAGCTGCCAGGCCCCGCCGACGATCGCGGCCGCGATGCCGGCCCGGCTCGGCCGTCGGACGGCGGCTGCCGGCACGACCGCGAGCAGCGGCACGAACAGGCAGGCCGCGCGGATCAGGGCCGGAGCGCTGTCGACCGTGGCGGCTGCGGTGGTCATGACCCGGGCGTGAAGGTGTCGGCGAGGTAGTTGGCGGCCTGCTCCATGCCGTAGTTCTGGATCGGGCCGAAGTACCAGCCGGGGTCGAAGGTGCGCTGGTAGCCGAGTTGCCAGGTGACCTGGGTGCCGCCGTCGGCGGTGGGCTGCCAACGGACCTCGGAGGTCCGGAAGTTCAGCCAGCGGGCGGTGGTGGAGTCCTGCTCGACCCGGAACAGCACCCGGCCCTGGTCGTGCTCGGCGATCCGCAGCGTCATGGACCGGGGCGTGGGAGTGGCACCGATGCCCAGGGACTTGCGCGGGTTGAAGGTGATCAGGCGTCCGTCGCCGACCGCCAGGCCGCTGCCGGTGACCTGCTGCGGCCGGGGGAACGGGACCTTGAGGAACACCGGGCGGGGTGTGCCGAAGACGGGCGGAGCGGCCAGCGCGGCGGCGAACTGATCGGGTGTCACGGACAGCGTGCGGGTGACCGTCACCGTGCTGTCGCGCTCCACCGTGCCGTCGACGCCCTGGAGGACGGCCAGCCCGAGCAGCGGGGCCAGCGCGAAGGCGTTCAGCCGCTGCCGTCCGCCGGGCTCCTTCGCCGGGCGGCGCGAACGGTCGACGGCCCGGCCGATGCAGGCCGCCACCAGGTAGAACAGCGGCGCGGCGATCAGCAGGCAGATGATGCCTTCGTTGAGCAGCGGACCGGCCAGCGCCAGCCCGATGGTGACCGAGGCCATCGCGGTGCCGGTGGCGCTCTTCGGCCGGGCACTCAGCGCCACGGTGATCGCGATGACCGCGGGCAGGCCGACGTAGAAGAGCGCGGTCTGCTCCAGACCGCCCGCATGCAGCACCTTGTAGCCGAGCATCGCGAGGAAGAGCGCGGCCAGCACGATCGCCAGCCGGCGGCGGGCCGAGTGCTGGGCCGTCCGCTCCGGCTCGCCGTAGGCCGGTATGTCCTCTTTGTCGTTGCTGTTCTGATCCTCGGTCATGCCCCACCCCTTGATCGGCCGGTTTAATCACCTGATTAAACCGTATGATGAACGAATCCAGTGACGGGGGGCAAGAGCATGGCGGCGACTGCGGACAGCGGAGCCCAGACCAGGGAGCGGCTGATCGAGGCCGCGACGCGGGTCCTGCGGACCCACGGGTACGCGGGGTCCAGCGCGCGGGTGATCGCGAAGGAGGCGGGCGTCAACTCGGCCCTGGTCTTCTACCACTTCGGCGGTGTGGACCCGCTGCTGCTGACCGCCTTCGACCGGGTCTCCGAGGACCGGATGGCCCGGCACGTGGCGACCGTCGCGGAGGTCCGCACCCTGGAGGAGCTCGCCGCCGCCGCCGAACGGATCTACCGCGACGACCTCGACGGTGGGCACCTCACGATGTTCGCCGAGCTGGTCGGTGCCGCCGTCGCCCGGCCCGAGCTGCGGGCCGCCGTCTCCGAACGCGCCGAGCCCTGGCTGAAGTTCGTCGAGACCACGCTCGACCGGGTGATCGGCGGCACACCGCTGGCCAGGCTCACCCCGCCCCGGGACCTCGCCAACGCGGCGATCACCTTCTACCTCGGCGTCAACCTCTTCACGGTGCTGGACGCCGACCGGAGCCGCACCGAGTCCCTGTTCGCGATGGCCCGGCGGCTCGCCCCGCGCGCCAGGCTGCTCACCATGCGGCTGCCCGGCCGCCGCCGCCCCACCACACCGGCTCAGCTGGAGGCCGGACCGGCCGAGGGCTGACGGACGGTCAGGAGTACCGTTCCGACGGTGGAGGACGACGTGCGGCCCTGGGAGGTGGCAGCGCCGCTGGTACGCGCGGCGCAGCGCGGCGACGCCCTGGCCATGGACGACCTGCTGAAGCTGATCACCCCGTACGTCACCCGACTGTGCGCGTCGATCGCCCCGGCCGACACCGCCGACGCCGTACAGGAGTCGCTGCTCGCCGTCTTCCGCGGCCTGCGCGGCCTGCGGGACCCGGTGGCCTGCTACGGCTGGGTGCGGGCGGTGACCGTACGGGAAGCGGTCCGGGTGGCCCGGCGGACGGGCGCGGAGACACCGGCCGACCCCGAACAGATCACCCGGCTGCGGGACCTGCTGCCCGCCACCGGCACCGAGCTGACCGCCGAGGTGCGGGACCTGCTGGCCCGGCTGCCCGTCCAGCACCGCACCGTTCTGGTGCTGCGCGAACTCGAGGGGCTGGACGAGCGCACCATGGCCGAGCTGCTCGACATACCCGAGGGCACCGTGAAGTCACGGCTGAGCAGGGCCCGTTCCTCCTTCCGGAAGGCGTGGACGCGGTGAACGGACCGGATCGGATCGCCCGGCTGCAGGTCCTGGCGGCCGGGCTGCGCGCCCCGCTGTACGCCGAGCTGCGGCTCGAGCTGCCCTTCGACCGGGTCTGGGCGGTGGTCGCCGACCTGGAGGGCGAGCTGCCCCACTTGATCTCCTTCGTCCGG
Source organism: Kitasatospora sp. Root107 (assembly GCF_001424875.1). Lineage (GTDB taxonomy): Bacteria > Actinomycetota > Actinomycetes > Streptomycetales > Streptomycetaceae > Kitasatospora. The sequence goes on from NZ_LMCT01000045.1 coordinate 248,669, forward strand.
GAGTTCCGGGTGCCGGCCGGGGACAGCGAGCTCAAACAGGCCGAGGCCGTGGACGTCCTCGGCCTCCGGGGACCTTTCGAGGTGCGGCTCAGGCCCGGCTGGTGCCTGATGCAGTCCCGGCTGGTGACCATGGGCATGGCCGCCGAGCCCGACGGCGGCGGCACCCGGCTCGCGGTCTGCGGCGCGCTCCGGCCGGCCGCCCTCGGGCCGGTGCAGCGCGGGTACCGACGCCTGATCGGCGAGCGCCGGGCCCGCGCCTTCTTTCGCGAGGTGGAACGCCGGGCCCGGCTGCGCTGACCCTCCGTCAGCCTGTCCTGGCGATCAGCTTCCAGAGCGCCTCGGCCACCTGGGCCGGGCACTCCTCGGGCAGATGGCCACCGACGCCGGGCAGCACCGAGACGGTCAGGTCCTCGGCGTTCGGCTCCGCGCCGAGCAGCAGGGCCGGCGGGATCACCGGATCGTGCTCGCCGCCCAGCACGACGGTGGGGACGGCCAGCCGGCGGCGGCGGTGCGTCCCCCGGAAGCCCGCCGGGATGTCCCGCAGCACGTACTGCCAGAACAGCGACTGCCCGGCCCGGGCCGACTGCCGGGTCGCCTCGGTGAACTCGGTGAGCTCCGCCGCCGACCAGCAGCCCGGGTCGGGGGCTGCCCGGCGCAGCAGGTGGCGGGTGAAGGCGGGCCAGTGCCGCAGCACCAGCCGCCCGACCACCGGGTACTCGATGAACGCGGTGAACCACATCCGCCAGAGGTTCGGCAGCACCTGACGGTGTGCCGTCCAGGGGTGAGCCATGTTCAGCGCCAGGAACGCCCGGAACCGCTCCGGGGCCTGCTGGCAGACCCGGAATCCCACCGCGGCGCCCCAGCTGTGCCCGACCAGCGTTACCCGGTCCAGGCCGAGCGCGTCCAGCAGTGCGAGCACGTCCGCACCGAGGGAGTCGGTGTCGTACCCCCGCTCGGTCTGCTCGGACCAGCCGAAGCCGCGCAGGTCCACACAGATCAGCCGGTGGTCGGAGGCGAGCAGCGGCGCCAGCCGCCGCCAGGCGTACCAGTGCTGCGGGAAGCCGTGCAGCAGCAGTACGGGCTCGCCGCTGCCGAGCTCGGCGAGGTGGAGGCGGGCGCCCCTGACCTCCACCCAGCGGTGCTCCGCACCTTCCAGGTCGGGCATCGGACGGTTGCTGATGGTCATGTGGTCTCCTTCGGCGGGATGCGGTCGTCCTGTCAGGAGGCGCGCGATCCGGCGGAGGTTCCCGGGAGTTTCGACGTCGAGGCCGTTCGATCACGGAGCGATCTCGGGCGGGACGCAACTGTGCAGCTCGGCGATTGCGAAGCGGCTCTGACGGGACGTCATCCGAGGTGCCGCTGATAGACAGACCGGGCGACCGGGCACGAGGCCGGGAGCGACTCCCCGGTCCACCCTGGTCGAGAGGCCATGCCCATGTCTTCGCGGACGGGGCGCAGCTCTGCGCGCCTTGCCGTCACCGCTCTGGTGACCCTGTTCTTCGCCGGATACCTGGCCGCCTACCTGCTGCCGACCGTGGTCGGCCGGCTGGTGACCGGCTTCGGCCTGACCACCCCTCAGGCCGGGGCGGTGGGCAGTGCCCTGCTGCTCACCTCGGCCGGGACCGGTCTGCTGCTGCCCCGGCTCGGTGCCGGGCATCCGCTGCCGTTCGCCGCGCTGGCCTGCTGGGCGGTGCCGGCCTGGCTGACGGCGGGTCGGCTGAGGCTGGTTCGGGAGTCAGCCTCGGCCAGGACCAGGACGGCGCTGCCCCGGAAGTCGGCGGGCCTGGTACTGGCGGGCGGCATGATGCTCTGGTCGATGGCGCAGAACGCCCTCTGGGGTGTCAGCGGCCAGATCGGGCTGAGCCGGGTCGGGCTCTCCGAGCAGGCGATGGGCCTGGTCTTCGCGTTGGCGCTGGGCGGCGGGCTGCTGGCCGTGGTCGCGGTGCCGCTGGTACTGGTCGCCCGGCAGCGGCTGGCCACCAGGGTGGTCATCCCGGCCCAGCGCGCTGCCCCCGCGGACCTGGCTCTCAGCCCCCGCTGACCGCGAGCAGCGCGGACAGCAGCCGCCCGAGGTCGGCGCCCCGCGGCAGGTCGCTGACCTGGCCGTCCCCGACCTCGACCACCCGCCAGGCCCCGCCGTCCGCCGCCTGTGCCAGGTCGGTGGTGACGAACCGACAGCCCAGCTCCCTGACCAGCTGCCCGATCCCGTCGAGCTCGGGCCGGACGACCGCGTCGGGGCAGTCCGGGTGCGGCCCGACCAGGACGGGATCGCCGTCCAGCCACCAGATCCGCGCCTCCAGCACCTGCCCACCCTCGTCCCGCTGGAACTCCTCGAACCGCCGCAGCACCACCCCGCCGGTCAGGAAGTCCTCCTGGAGTTCCACGAACCGCCCCACCACCCGCGCCAGCCCGTCCGGATCGCCCAGGTCGGGCACGTAACAGGCCTCCGCCCACTCGTGTTTGCGCGACTTCACGTAGTCCTTGACGATCGCCGGCCCGTGCCCGCCCAGCTGCCGGGCCGCCTCGGCGAGCTGCTCCGGGGTCGGTCCGGTCAGTCCGGGCACCCAGACGCTCTCCGGGGTGGACCCCGCGAAGACCGGGTACCAGCCGGGCAGTTCATGGGCGTCCGCGTACGAGGCCGGTGAGGTCAGCAGCGGCCGCCCGCGCTCGGCGAGCGCCTCGGACAGCGCCGCGTACGCCGGGACCGGCACCATCCAGCCCCGGTACCAGAGTGGTCCGCCGCCCGCCGGGACCCGGCGGACCGCCTCCCGGACGTCCCCGGCGAGCAACGCGTCGTGGTCGAGCAGGACGAACCCGCCGCCCAACTCCTCCACCCGGCGGGCCTCCCGGAGGTAGTGCGGGTCGGGGCGGCCGGGAGTCAGCGGGTCGGCAGGCAGCATGATCACCGGCTCAGGGTAGAACCTGGCCGCCGGAATTGCAGTGGTCCGACGCGACGGCGTTCTGCCAGGGTGACCAGATGCGAACCCCACGACGTGCGGCCAGAACCGCGGTAATTGAGCCTGGCGGCGCGGTCTTCCTGCTGCGTTCCGACAACAGCGAGGTCGGTGTCCACTGGAACATGCCGGGCGGTGGCATCGAGGACGGCGAGTCCCCGACCACCGGGGCCCGGCGGGAGCTGTGGGAGGAGACCGGCTGGACCGACCTCGAACCGGGCCCGCTGCTCTGCACCTGGGAGCACGACTTCACCCGGCAAGGCATCCCGGTCCGGCAGTCCGAGCACATCTACCTCGGCCGGGGCCCGCTACGCGACCCGGTCGGGGACGTCAGTGCGATGCACCTCGCCGACGGGATTCTGGACTGGCGCTGGTGGACGCCCGAGGACCTGGCCGACCCGCAGGCCGACCCGTTCTGGCCGCCGAAGCTCCCCGAGCTGCTGGCCGCCGTCCGGGACGACTGGCTGGCCGGGCGGGAGACGGTGACCCCGGTCCACTTCGGCTACGTGCCCAACCAGCCGCTTCGCTGACGCGGTCCGGCTCGGTGGAGGTGATGTGCCGTCACCTCCACCGGCGGGGTCACTACGGGGCGACGAAGCCCTGAAGGTCCTTCAGCACCGCGTTGGCCGCCATCACGCCGAGACCGAGGAACCAGGTCTCGTCCGCGACCGGCCGGGCCTGGCCCGACCTGACCGCACCCAGGGTCTTCCAGAGCGCACCGCCGAGCACCGCGTCCTGGCTGGTCGCGCTCGGCGAGCCGTACACGCCGTAGAAGATCCAGTCGGCGCCGGCCTTGTCGATCTGCTCGGCGCTGACCTCCACCGCCAGCTCCTTGACCTGCTCGATCGTCGGCTGCGGCAGCGGGATGTCGGCCAGCACGGTGCCGATGAAGGAGAGCTCCGCGTACAGCCGGATCTTGCCCGGCATGAAGCGCAGCGGTGTGATGGTCGGCAGCTTCCCGCCGGTCTTCGAGCCCACCTTGGCGCCGATCTCCTTGGCTGCCACCTGATACGCCGCCAGCTGGGACTCGGCCTCCGCCTGCAGGCCGAACGGTGCGGCGTTGAGGACGAAGTTCTCCTTCCACGGGTACCCCGGGCGGATCGAGAACACCGTCGGCGCGATCTTCGACAGCGCCGCGTACTGGTCCTGCGCGCGCAGCTGGCTGCCGAGGATCAGGTCGGGCTTGAGGGCGGCGATCGCCTCCAGGTTGAGGCTGGAGATGGTGCCGACACTGGCGGGGGTGCCGCCCTGGCCCTTGAGGTAGCCGGGCATGGTCTTCGAACCGTCGGTGTACGCGACACCGACCGGCTGGATGCCGAGCGCCACCACGTTGTCCAGCTCGCCGGTGTCCAGCACCACCACCCGGACCGGCCTCTTCGGGATCTCGGTGCTGCCCATCGCGTGCTTGACGGTGCGTGGGAAGACCCCGGCCGCCGCGTCCGTGCCGAAGCCCTTCATCTTCTCGATCACGGTGGCGTAGTCGTCGCCGCCCTGGGTGACCGACTTCTGGTTCACGCCCGCCCCGGCCGACGGGCTCGCCGCCGCACTGCTGCCGCCCGAGCCACCGCAGGCGGTGAGCAGCCCGCCGAGCCCGACCACGGCACCGCCGGTCAGTCCGACGGCGAGGAAGCTGCGCCGGGAGGAACGGGAAGGGGTCCGGTCGGCGGGGGAGGGGGCCACGCGGTGCTCCTTGTACGAATCTGGATTAGGTAAGGCAAACCTATCCGATCGAACGAAAGGAACGGTTCCCGAGGCGAAAAAGCCCATGCCGACGTCCGACACCGGCCGCTACGCTGGGCGTCATGAAGCAGCAGCCGTGCCTGAACTGGTGGCCGTCCTAGGACGGCCACCCTTTCCCGCGCGACCCAGGGCCGTCCGACCGGACGGCCCTGTTGCGTTCCCTCAGGGCACCCCGGCGGACGACCCGACCCACCGTCAGCCACCGAGGAGCACCTGATGCAGATCGAGACCGTCCAGCAGCACCCCGACCGGTACCGCGTCCTGACCGGCGACCGCCCCACCGGCCCGCTCCACCTCGGCCACTACTTCGGCACCCTGCACAACCGCGTCCGACTCCAGCGGATGGGCGTCGAACTCCTGCTGGTGGTCGCCGACTACCAGACCCTCACCGACCGGGACCGGGCCGACCGCCCGGCCGAGCACGCGGAGAACCTGGTCCTCGACTACCTCGCCGCCGGGATCGACCCGGAGCGGACCACGATCTTCAAGCACAGCTCCGTCCCGGCGCTCAACCAACTGCTGCTCCCCTTCCTCAGCCTGGTCAGCGTCGCCGAACTCGGCCGCAACCCCACGGTCAAGGACGAGATCGCGCACTCCAGCCAGGCCACCGTCAGCGGGCTGATGTTCACCTACCCCGTCCACCAGGCCGCCGACATCCTGTTCTGCAAGGCCAACCTGGTCCCGGTCGGCCGCGACCAGCTTCCGCACCTGGAGACCACCCGCACCATCGCCCGCCGGTTCAACGAGCGCTACGCCACCTCGCTGTTCCCCGAACCGCAGCCGCTGCTCTCCGAGGCACCGCTGCTCCCCGGCACCGACGGCGGCAAGATGAGCAAGAGCCGGGGCAACGCGATCGCCCTCGGCGCGACCGAGGACGAGACGGCCCGGCTGATCAAGGGCGCCACCACCGACGCCGACCGGCACATCACGTACGACCCGGAGCGACGGCCGGGAGTCTCCGGCCTGGTCCAGCTCGCCGCGCTCTGCGAGGGTCGCGACCCGGCCGAACTCGCCGCCGAGATCGGGCACGGCGGCGCAGGCGCACTCAAACGCCGGGTCACCGAGACGGTCAACGAGTACCTCCGCCCGCTCCGCGCCCACCGGACCGAACTCGCCGCCGACCGCGCCCTGCTCCGGGCCGTGCTGGCGGCCGGAGCCGAACGGGCCAACGCCGTCGCGGAAGCCACCCTGGGCGAGGTCAGGTCCGCGATGGGCATGGGGTAGGACTGTGGCAGGCGCGCGGACCCGCGTCGCGCGCCCGCCTCTGCTCCCGCCCCCTCGGAAGGAACTGACGATGTCCCAGCAGACCTGGACGACCGCGCCGCGCCGCGCCCGACGGCTGGTGCCGGGCGACCGGGTGGCCCTGGTCGCCACCAGTGGCGCCATCGACCTGGACCAACTCACCGCAGGCACCGCGATCCTGCGCTCCTGGGGGCTGGACGTCGTCCTCGGCGACCACCTGACGGACCGCCACCTCGGCTACCTGGCCGGCACCGACGCCGACCGCGCCGCCGACTTCCAGCGCGCCTGGCTCGATCCCACCATCGCCGCCGTCATCTGCGCCCGGGGCGGCTACGGCGTCCAGCGGATGGTCGACCTGCTCGACTGGGACGCGCTGCGGGCCGCCCCGCCCAAGGCCCTGGTCGGCTTCAGCGACATCACCGTGCTGCACGAGACCGTCGCCCAACGCCTCGGCGTCCCCACCCTGTACGGCCCGATGGGCACCGGTGCCACCTTCATCGCCGACCCGCCCACCGCGGACCACCTGCGCCGTACCCTCTTCACCCCGGCCTCGACCCTGGTCGTCGGTGGCCGGGGTGCTTCCGGTGCCTCCGGTGCCTCGGGTGCCGAGCCGCTCGTCTCCGGCACCGCCCACGGCGTCACCGCCGGCGGCTGCGCCAGCCTGCTCGCCGCGGAACGCGGCACCACCACCGCCCGCCCCTCCTTCGCCGGCACGATCCTGCTGCTGGAGGACGTCGGCGAGCACCCCTACCGACTCGACCGCATCCTCACCCAGCTGATCCGCTCCGGCGCCCTGGACGGCGTCGCCGGGTTCGCGCTCGGCTCCTGGGAGGACTGCGGACCGCTCGACCAGGTCCGCGCAGTGCTGTCCGACCGGCTCGCCCCGCTCGGCGTCCCGGTCGCCTGGGAGCTCGGCTTCGGCCACTGCCCCTCCACCCTGACGGTGCCGCTAGGCCTGCCCGCCACCCTGGACGCCGACGCCGGGACGCTCACCTTCGATGTGCCGGTTCTCACCGGGGAACTCGCTGAGTAGGGTGCGGCCCATGCATGAGGAAGCCCGAGCGGCACGCACCAGTGACCCTTCCGCTGCCACCGACCCCGCCTCACTTGTCGAACTGGCGGCCCGGCTACTGAACGGGCGCACGGTCCACAAAGGGCGCTCCCTCCTCGGCCTGACCGGCCCGCCCGGCGCGGGCAAGTCCACCCTGGCCCGGTACCTGGTCACCGAGCTCAACCGCGCCGAGGGCCCAGGCACCGCCGCGTACCTACCGCTGGACGGCTTCCACCTCTCCAACACCCAACTCGACCGCCTGGGCCTGCGCACCCGAAAGGGCTCACCCGCGAGCTTCGACTCCCTCGGCTACCTCGCGCTGCTGCGCCGGGTCACGGTGGAACGGTTCAACGACATCTACGCCCCCGGCTTCGACCGCCACCTGGACGAGCCGGTCGCCGGCCGCCACGTGATTCAGCCGCACACCCGCCTGGTCATCACCGAAGGCAACTACCTTGCCAACGACGACCTCCCCTGGAGCGCAGCCCGGGCCTTGCTGCACGAGCTCTGGTACCTCCAGACCGAGGACGCCGTGCGGGACGAACGGTTGATGCGACGTCACGTGGCCGGCGGGCGGAGCCCGGAGGCCGCCCGGGACTGGATCACCGGCAACGACAGCCCGAACGGCGAGTACGTGAAGCTGGGCACGGCGGCCTGTACGAGGGTGGTCCGAGCTGGCGGTTTGCAGCAGAACGGCGACGGGGGTAGTGTTTCCTAGTCGCTCGGCAGGGAGCACCGGACACGCATCGGCGCGGACGGTCCCGGGGTGGCCAATCCTCTGAACACATCTTCTGATCGAGCTGATTCGTGCGTTTTTGCGGGTCGGGTCTATTTGTCGTGTGCGTTTATATGGATTGCGGCTGGATTCGCTTTGTGAAGCGGGGATCGGCTAAGGTTTGAAACGTCAGACAGGCCGTCAGGTCGGTTGCGGCACAAGCTTCTTGAGGCTCTGGAAGCGCGGAACGGCTGGTCAGGGAAACCTGGTAGAGTCGGAAGCGCCGAAAGGCCGAAGGAAAGAGCGAGTCGGTGAGTGAAACTCCGGAAAACGGAGCGGAAAACATCTGATAAGCTCGGAACACGAAAGAACGAAGCGCCCGGAGGGTCCGCCTGATAAGCGGCTCGAAGGAAGTGTCCGTTCCTTGAGAACTCAACAGCGTGCCAAAAGTCAACGCCAGATATGTTGACATCCCCGGCCTATCCGTTTGGATGG
>NZ_LMCT01000046.1 GCF_001424875.1 Kitasatospora sp. Root107
TACCGGGGCCAGCTCCTGCGCCTGGCCATCGACAAGGTGTTCCTTCGCCAGGCCGACTACAGCGGTCAGCACATTACGTCTGAGCGTGTCGTAATCGAGTGGGCCAAGCCCCGAGGGTGGAAGCCCCCAGAGAAGCCGGACAAGGCGGCCTGGTCCTGAAACGAAGAAAAGGCCCCCGGTCAGCACTGAGCCTTTTCAGCTCGCTACTGAACTTGAATTCGTGATGTCGGTCTGAAGGTGCTCAGCCGTCCATGATCAGGCCGGTGGTGGTGAGGCATCCGTCGATGAGGTGGGGGCGGTACTGGATCTGCTTCAGGCTGCGTCTGACGGCTCGGGCGAGCTGGTCGAGGTTGGCGGCGGCGAGGTTGCCGATGGTGCGTTTGACGAGCGACAAGATGCCTTCTTGCGGGTTGAGGTCTGGTGCGTACGAGGGGAGTTGGAGTACGGTCAGCCAGTCCTTGCTTGCCTCGATGAACTCCCGCATCGGCGGTTCCAGCCGGGCGATCTGGGCATCGGACAGCTTCGGACGACCGGGCGAGCCCTTCGAGGCGATTCCCGCAGCGCCGTCCTCGCGCCACTGTCGGCGCCAGCGCTCCACCGAGCGCACGCTCACCCGCAGCGCGGCCGCGATCTCCCGGCTCTTCTCCCCCGCCTCGAAACGTTCCACGGCCTGCTGCCGGATACGCTCTCGCGCCGCTCTCTGCGCGTCGGTCAAACCGCCGCCCTGTGCATACCTCACAGCACACGACTACCGGGGCCGACCCTCCGCTGGCAGGCGAACGCTACTGCTTCACCCGTCCGAGCGACATCACGAATTCAACCTCAGTACTCCCGATGAAGCCTCGTGGCTGGACGGGCGGAGCATTCAAGTTCAGTGCTGCTGCCAAGACGCCAAGTGGCCCCACCGGAAACGATCCGGTGGGGCCGCCTCTACTTTTCCGCTAAGGCTTCGGAAAGGCGATATCTGTTCATTTATCCGCGAACCCATTGAATACTATGGACAATCTCAAGAGAGCTCACGCGGCTCGCGGATTTACCAAACTTCTGGCACCTGCCATTGAACGCACGCTGGACGCTTGCCCCCGCTGGTCAGAAACTCTGTAACGGCTTGGCGCACAAGTTCGATCGGAATTTCCGAGCGATCCGGGAATTCTGTCATCTGACCCATGATCAAGTAGGGAACATCTCCTCTCCCTTCCGATGAGCCGATGGTCACCAGATTCCCTGATTCAGCATCCATGAACGCGAGAACACCTACGGGAAGATTTCTATCGACCCCAACCAGGAGTTCGTGATCAGGATATCCGGACGGGAGAAGCGGGCGCTCCAAAGAATGCAGTTGGGCGAGGTTGTGGTACGCCGGCCCCGTCAGGAGTGCCTCAATAAGCGCATCGACGTCATCATTGGTACTGAGCACGACTGGCTCCTTGCCATGCTCTCGTCGATACCGCGCCTCTGCACGATGCTTCATCACCTGGCTCCTCCGTATGTCTGCGATTTCCAGCCCCCGCTTCCGTCGGGCCAGTGTACGGTAAGTGTCCTATCGCCGAGGATGGTACTCAGGACATCGTCACACCCGAGCATTACCGTGCATGGGCCTGCCGGGTTGTTAATTGCGATATCCGCGTTATTGATTCCATCCCGGATCATGGTGGCCGCAAATTTCTGTTCGGCATCGCTGGCGCGAGCCGAAGTGACTGTTCCCGGCAGGCGCCCAGCAGCTCGGAGCCTGTCATTGACAATATTGAGCAAGCCGGCGTCGGCAGTCTTATTCCCGCTCACAATATTGTAGACGCTCCCATTGGCTGCAACTCCGGTGCCGAATGTTGCACCGCCTGCATATTCAGGAAGCCCGGCACCGACCTTGGCAGGGTCGAAGCAGTTCGAATTGTGAACCAGGATCGGCGTATTCCCGGCAAGTACATAGTACGTGTGGATTTCGGCGACGGTCAGGTCATAGGTGACGACGGGCTTCGTGTAGCTGTTGACGGCGGCGATTTGGACGACTGTGCCGTTGTCGGTGCGGAGGTCGTCGCCGGCGTGGAGGTCGGCGGCGTCGGACCAGCGTTGTGTGGTGGCGTTCCAGTAGGGGTGGTTTTGGGTGGAGGTGAGAGTTTGGTCGCCGGTGGGTGTGTGGACGGTGACGTCGGTGAAGTCGGTGTCGGTGAGGGTTGTGATGACGTTGGTGACTGGTTCGTCCTGCGTGGTGCCCGTGGTGGGGTCTGTGGCGCGGACGACGTCGCCGGCTTGGACATCTTGGATGGCTTTAGTGGTGCCGTCCGCGAGGAGGACCTCGGTGCTGCCGGGGAAGCTGTGCCTGCTGCAGACCTGGGCGAGCACCTCCATCATCTTTCGGAGAGCGGGTGGTGCGTCCTTGGAGAGTGCCCGGCCGAGGAGTTGGGCGGCCATTACGGCGCCGGCTTCTTCAGCTCCGACGGCGATTCCGCCGATGTCCATGGTGGAGGCTGCGAGTCCGGCGACGTCGCATTCGTGTTGGTCGTGTCCGAAGCTGCACCTGGCCCAGGGGACGACGAAGGTCATGTCGCCGATTCCGGTCGCGAGTGCTCCGGCTTTGGCGTTGTCCTTGTCTCGTTGTTCCTGGGTTTTGCAGCCGATGGACCACCAGTCGATGCCGCAGCTCTTCTTTTTGGTGTAGTCGTCAATCGCCTTGCGGATCTTGTTGACGCGGGCTTGCTTCTGTTCGGCGATGGTGGCTTTGGGGTTTTGGTTGACGGTGCTGTTGCTGCATTCGCTTTCGACGCAGTCGCCGACCATGGTGGCGTCGGGGCTGCAGTCGGCGCCGCAGGCGTTGCCGTGTTCGTTGCAGCCTTCGTGGCCGTTGCGGCAGGTGTAGAGGCCGGTGGGGTCGCTGGAGCTGACGGGGTCGTTGTTGCTGTAGGCGTAGGCGTTCCATTGCTGGGGGTTGCCGAGGCCGATGATGGGGTCGGGGCTGAGGAAGCGTCCGGTGGTGGGTTGGTATTCGCGGGCGCCGAGGTTGGTGAGGCCGGTGGCGTCGTCCTTGGTTCCGCCCACGTAGCCGTGGCTGCCTGCCCATGTGGTGGGCTGGGTGCCGCGGGGGTTGCCGAAGGGGTCGCTGGTGCGGCGGGTCTCGGTGAGGGTGGTGGCGTCCAGGGCGAGGGTGCCGGTGCCGTGGAGGTCGTTGATCTGGTAGGTGGCCTTGCCGCCCTGGCGCACCAGGGTGATGCCGCCAGGGATCTGGTAGTAGCGGGTGCCGCTGACCGTCTGCGCCAGCGTGTCGTAGACGAGTTCGTCGCCGCCGAGGGTGATGGTGGTCTTGCCGGGATCGCGGCGGATGAGCTGGTTGCCGGAGGCGTCGTAGAGGTATGTGGTGGGTCCGGCGCTTCCGGTTTTGCTGTAGGTGGCGAGTTTGCCCTCGGAGTTCCAGGTGAGGGTGGCGGTGCCGGAGGTGTCGGTGACGACGGTGGTGTTGCCCGCCCTGTCGTACTCGGTGGTGGAGCCGAGGGTGGTAGTGGGAGTGGTGGTGGTGGAGGCGGTCAGGGCGTGCGGTCCGCCGGTGCCGCCGGTCTGCGGGTTCGGCAGGGCCGTGTTGATGGTGCCGGCGGGCGGGAACGTCTGGTTGACGGTGGTGTCCTTGGTGGGGTCACCGGTGGGGTCGTGCTGGACGAGCTGTTTGCGGTTGCCGGTCAGGTCGTAGGTGTAGCTCTGCCAGTAGGGGGCGGGACCGCCGACCGTGGCACGGGCTGGGGCGTGGGCGCCGCTGGTGGGGGTGGTGTTGGCGCAGGAGCCCTGGTTGCCGACGGTCGGCTGCGGAGCCAGGGTGAGGGTGCCGGTGTCGGACCAGGCGGTGGTCAGGCGTCCGAGATGGTCGTAGGCGAAGCACTGCAGGTCGGTGGCACTGGGGGTGTTGTCAGGGATGCTGCGGACCGCGGTGAGTTGCCCGGAAGCGTTGTAGGCGTAGGTGTTCTGCTGGACCGCGCCGGTCGCGGCCGTCTGCTTGTCGACGAACTGCGATACGGGGCGGCCGGTGGACTCGTCGTAGGTGTTGGTGACGACGATCTGGGTGCCCCACGGGTTCACGGTGGAGCGGATGTTGCGTCCGTATGCATCCCAGTTGGAGGAGACGTCGTAGGTCGTGGCGGTGGTGCCGAAGGAGCTCAGCGGGCCGTAGTCGTCGTAGTTGTAGGTGACCTTCTCGGACGCGATGTCGCCGACCGCCGAGCGGTTGTCGGACTTGGGTGCGCCGGTGATGGGGTCGTAGGTGGCCTGGTAGGTGTAGGTGAACGGGGTGGCGGAGCCGATCTCGGAGCCCGGGATCGTGGTGGTGGTCTTGGTGGGCTGGTAGGCGGTGTTGTAGGCGAGTACCGCACTGGTGTAGGCGGCTCCGCCGGCGCCTGCCGTGTAGCGGGTGGAGGTCGCGGGCTGGCCCTTGAGGACGGTGTCGTAGGTGAAGCCGGTCAGCTGGTTGGCCGGGGCAGCGGTGCCTGCGTAGGTGGCGGTAGGACGGCCGAGGAGGTCATAGGTGTAGGTGATGGTCTGGTTGCGGGCGTCGGTGGTGGAGGACAGGCGTCCCGCGGTGTCGTAGGTGCGGGTGCTGGGTCCGGTGTCGGGATCGGTTGCACTGGTCTCGCGCCCGCGCAGGTCGTAGCCGTGGGTCCAGGTGTTGCCGGCCGCGTCCCTCTGCGCGGAGATCTGGCCGCCCGGCGTGTGCGTGTAGGTGGTGATGTCGGCGTCGGTGGGGTTGCCGGTGGCGGTGAGGGTCTTGTACTGCCACAGCTGGGTGGTCTGGCCACGGGCATCGACGACGGTCGAGGACGCGGTGGTGCCGGCCGGCGGGGTGGAGTCGGTGCGGTCCGCGCCGGGGTAGGCGACAGTGCTGCTGCTCTGGAGCACGCCGTAGGCGAGGAGTTCGCTGGTGGTTGCGCGCCCAATGCCGTCGTAGAGGGTGTGGGACTGGGCGGGCACCTGCTGGGTGGTGGTCTGGTAGAGGGTGGTGCCGGGCGGGGCGTCGTTGTTGTACCAGCTGGCGTTGGAGCGCATCACGCGTCCGTGCGAGTCGTACACGACATCGGAGATCATGCGGCCGCTGTAGGCGGAGAGCGCCGGGCTGGCCTGGGTCTGGATCGCCCGGCCTGTTCCGTCCATGATCTGGATGCTGACCGCGTACGAGCCGTTGGCCCGCAGTGAGGAGGATGTGATGCTCGCGGGGACCACTGTGCCGTTGACCGGGGCGGGCAGGGCGTAGGTGAAGGTCTGGTTCGCGCTCTGCGGCTTGGCGCGGCCGGGGAGCCAGACGCCGGTGAGGCGGCCTGCGGCGTCGTAGGCCGTGGTGGTCACCCGGTTGTTGGAGTCGGTCACCGAGGTGGGCAGGGATCGCGCGGTGTCGAAGGTCGTCACCGTGGTGCGGCCGGTCAGGACGTCCCCGGCGCCGGCCGGGGCCGGGGTGGTGACGGTCGTGCTGTTCGGAAGCTCACCCATCTGGGCGGCCGTGTAGATGGTGGTGATGGTGGCGCCGCTCAGGTGGGCGTCGTCGATGGAGTTGGGGTCGGTGGCGCCGGTGGGCCGGCCGTAGGGGTCGAAGGTGGTGGTCAGAGTGGTGAACTGCGGTATGCCGCTGGCGTCGAAGCGATCCAGTGTCAGAGCGGCGGTGGGGTTGTGCGACGTGCCGAGTTGCCCGAACGCCTGGCCGTCGAAGTGTGTCCGGCTCCATGCGGTGGTGTTGGCCGTGGTCGGCGTGGCCGTGCAGGCGTTCGCGCCGTTGACGACGATCTGCTCGGAGGCGATTCCGAGGACCTGCGCGTCGGAGCCGGCCGCGTAGCCGGTACGGGTGCAGATGTCGGGAAGGCCGTCGGCCGTGTCCAGCGAGGTGCTGACACGGTTGCCGTTCGCCGGGTCGGTGGTGGTGGTCTTGCTGGCGGTCCGCCAGGTCTGGTCGGTCTTCAGCGACTTGGAGGTGCTGGTCGAGTTGGTGGTCGCGTAGCGGGCGATCAGGGCGGGGTAGGTGCCCCTGTTGTGGGTGGCGGTGGGGACGGGGGTGGCGGCGGTGTTGACGGTGTAGGCGGTGATGGTGCCGTCAGCCTGGGTATAGGTGTCGCTCTCCAGGATCTGCCCAGAGAGCCAGTCGGAGTCGGTGACCGCCCCGCTCATGGGGCCGGCGACGGTGGCCGTGCGGGTGCCGGTGGAGGTGATGTCGCCGTTCATGCCTTGGTAGTAGGTGGTGCGTTTCTGCGATTTGGGGCCGTCCTGGCCGTTGCCGGCGAGGGTGATGACGCTGGCGTAGCCGCGGAACTGGGCCCAGGTGCGATCCATGTCCTGGGTCAGTGGGGAGTCGTCGCGGTGCCAGGCGGCGTTGCCGTAGCTGTAGGCGGTGGTCATCGGCACTGCGCCCGGAGTGTTGGGGTTGCTGGTGACGGTGGCGACCGGGTAGCGCAGGAACCAGTCGTCGACCGGCTGGGCGCCTGCCTGTTCGTTGGGCTGGTGCCACTTGACGTTGAAGCAGGAGCGGGTGTCGGTGTCGGCGGAGGCCGGCATCACGCCGTTGACGCGGGAGCAGTCGGCCGGCTTGTAGTCCACGCCGATAGTGCCGCCGGTCTCGGTGGTGATCAGCTGGATGCGAGGGCGGTTGTACTCGGGGCGGGAGGGCACCAGGTTGGTGCCGTCGACCCGGTTGCGCAGCAGCATCGCGGTGAAGGACACCGGCGGGAGCGCGATGGCATCGGGGGATGCCTGCTGGTCGCTGGCCGTGCGCTTGATCGAGGCGAGCCAGGGGACCTGGGTGTTCTCACTGGAGTTCTGAACGTTGATAAAGGTGTGGCTCAGGGCGTAGGAGTCGACGTCCTGGTACACGCCGTTGGCCCGGACCTTGGTGGTCACGGAGGTCAGCCATTTGGTGGTCCAGAAGGAGGGGCCGTAGTTGGTGCACGCGGCGCCGGCGTTGCACTGTTGGTCCAGGGGTACGTCTGGCCAGTTGCCGGCGTTGGCGCTGGTGCGCTGGGCGGGGTCGCAGGCGGCGGTGGAGGTGACGCAGCGCTCGGTCGAGGTGAAGTCGATCTTCGCTGCGGGGTTGTAGGTGCCGTTCGCGTTCAGCTGGTCTGTGAGCAGCTGGCCGTAGCCGATGGAGGCCAGGACTCCGCCACGGGTGTAGGGGGAGGAGCTGCCGGTGCCGTTGTTCTGGCCGCCGCCGCGGGCGTAATAGTTCGCCTCGGGGGTGTAGGTGTAGGTGGTGAGGTTGCCGTTCGGGTCGACGACGTAGTCCAGGTTCCAGCGCCATGCGCTCTGGCACCAGGAGGCTTTGCCCTTGGCCGGGTCGTAGCAGGGGTCGCCGGGGTTGGGCGAGTAGACGGGGACGGTCCAGGCCGAGCCGCTGTCGGGGCCCTTGGTGGTGGGGTTGCCGGAGGCGTCCGGCAGGTGGTTGAGGCCGAAGTAGAAGACCGTTCCGCCGGTGTCGGTGACCTTGATGTACGACTTGTTCCAGGTGCCGTTGGTCGCTCCGGTCAGGAACTGCACCTTGGTCGCGTCGTCGTCCTTCAGACGCCAGGTGCAGTTGGATTGCTCGGTGGTGCCCGGGGGACTGGTTTGGCAGGAGGTGTCGTTCGGCACCAGCTCGCCGGAGTGCCCGGCCAGGGAGAGGCTCAGGTTCGCGCCCGCCCAGCACTGGTCGCCGGACTTGGCGATCCCGTCCCTGGAGCAGGGTTGGAAGGAGCGCTCGACGAAGCCCGTCGAGTAGTCCCAGCCGTCTCCGATCCACGACGCCTGAGCGTTCGTGGAGGACGTCTTGCCGTCCACCGACGCGGAGTCGTAGGACAGGCCCACCTGCGGGGCGGAGCCGGCGAGGGCCGGCGGTGCCTGGAAGGGATAGGAGTAGGAGAACGAGCCGGAGGAACTGCCGGCGGTCCACGCCTGGGACGGGTTCAGCGACGTCGCCGCGTACGTGCCTGCACCGCTGGAGGAGCCCGACACCGCCGCGACAACGGTCGCGGAGGACGTCGAACCGCCGGACTGCAGCGACTGGATCGCTGTCTTGGCCGGGCCGCCGCTCGCGGGCAGTGCCACATCGCCGACGAGCTTTTTCGTCGCCGCCTCGAAGTGCGAAGCGACGGGTGTCTGCTCCAGGCAGCCTGGCACCTGCGGGGTCGCAAGGGAGCAGGCCGGCAAGGTGACGAGCCGCGCCCGCGAGGCCCAGTCCGCACCGTAGCCGGTTCCCAGCTTCGCGGTGTCGAGGCTGACCCGCACCGTTGCGGTGTCCGCCGTTCCGTCACGCGAGAGTGCCACCGCCGGGCCGGTCAGCCCAGCGGAGGCAGCAGCCTTGGGGTCGGCCATGTCGACCCGCACGTTCTGGCCAGCGGCCGGCGACCCGGCTACCGGGGCGAGCGAGACGGGCAGCCCTGCCGCGCCCACCTCGGCTCCGGCGTCCAACTCCTGCGGGGAGCTTGTCGAATCCTTCGGTACGAGCGCTGGCGCGGGACCCAGTTCCACGGCCGCGTGACCCGTGGGGGTTGACTTGATGTCCTTCGGCGGCTGCCACGTCGAGGGCACCGGGTGGGCCGGTTTCATGGCCGCGACCGGCGCGGTGCTGGAACCCTTCACCGACGGGGTTCGAGGCAGCGGAGTGTTCGGCGGCGCCCACTCGCGCGAGTAGTCCGGGCCTGCAGCGACGGCCACCGACACCGGGGCGAGCAGTGAGACAAGGATGCTGGCCGCAGCGACGAGGGAAAGATATCTGCCTCGCCTCCCTAGCATGGATCGCTGGTGACCCAAAGCGGGTTTTGACAACACTAAAAATACCCCCCAGTAATAGTGATTCCGATATAAGCACCCATGAGAATGGCGCCGGGAGCCTACCAGTGACCCAGCTGAGGCGGTCAAGGAATTCCTTATGACTGGTCCATGGTGATCCATCTCACATGGCCTACATATCGTTGATGAGTACCGTAAACCGGACCAATTGGCAGTAATTTTGATTGTGAACGTCTACTGATATAGGTGAGCGTGTTGTCGACCTCTGTGCAATCGCACTCGGAGGGTTCCTCAGCATCGGAGTGTTCTCACCGTGACCAGACGCCGCGGCGCAGCCGCTCAACGCCTGATGGCGGTCGGCGGGGCCTTCGCCGTCGCCCTCAGCCTCGCCAGCCCCGTCGCGTTCGCCGCAGGTCCGACCGCGACACCGTCGTCGGGCGAGATTGCGGCGCTGGACGCCGAACGTGCCAAGGCGCGACCAGCCACCGAGGCGGATCAGGCGTTCGTGAAGGCGAAGTCCACCGGGCAGAACGTCGTGATCGACTCGCTGACCAGTGAATTCACCGAGACGGCCGCCACCCCCGCAGGGCATCTGGCCGTCACCTCGCACCCCGACCAGCAGCGCGTCCGTCGCGGTAACGCCTGGGCAGCGCTCGATGCGACGCTCGCCGCGAACGCGGACGGTACGTACTCGCCGAAGTCCTCCGTATCGGGTTTGAGGATGTCGAAGGGCGGCGACGGACCACTGGCCACGATGGCCAGCACGGACGGCAAGAAGCTCTCCCTGACCGCCCCGTTCTCGCTGCCTGCTCCGACGGTGGACGCCGACGGCGACGGCCTCGTGTACCCGAATGTTGTGCCCGACGTAGACCTCAAGGTCACCGCCACCAAGCTCGGCGGCCTGACCACCGTGTTCGTGGTCAAGACTCAGGCCGCAGCAGCCAGCCCCCAGTTGAAGACCCTCCGGTTCGCAACCGCCGTGGACGGCGTCACGGTCAGCGCCGACCAGGCGGGCAATCTCACCGCCACCGCTGCCGACGGGAAGCCCCGCTGGACGGCCCCAGCCCCGCAGATGTGGGACAGCAGCACCGCCGCCGCCGCGAAGACCGACGCGTCATCCCCCCGGATGCTCGCCCAAAGCCAGACCGAGGCCAGCACGAGCGACGACAGCACCCCGAAGACGACAACTGTCAGCACCGCCGACGGCCCTGGCGCGAACTCGAAGACCGTCACGATGTCCGTCACCACGGACGCGGCGGGCGTCAGCCTGACCCCCTCCCAGGATCTGCTCACGCACGGCACGGCCCCGTACTTCATCGACCCCGCCTGGCTCCCGTGGGCGCCATCGGCGAACGCCTGGACCTGGGTCCAATCCGCGCACCCCGACGCCAACAACTGGCAGCGCAGCGGCAGCAACGACCAGGACCACCCCGGCGTGGGCGTCTGCGCCTACTACGCGGCCGGCGGCAGTTGCAGCCCCGCCGACACGTACCGGACGTTCTACCAGTTCGACATCAACCCGCTCAGGGGCGCGGTCGTGCACTACGCGACGATGAACCTCGAGGAGTACGTCTCCGCGGACTGGTCCTGCACCAACAACTACCCCTTGGACCTGTACCTGACCGGTGCCATCGGCAGCGGCACCAGGTGGGGCAACCAGCCCGGGAAGATGGGTGGCTCGCTCGGCCAGCAGTGGGTCGGCGGTTCCGGCCACACCAACTGCTACAACAACGTGCCGTTCCAGTACAACGTCACCGGCACGGTCCAGACATGGGTCAACAACGGCCAGCTCACCTTCGGCCTCTACGGCAACGAGAGCAACCAGAACGCCTTCAAGCGCTTCACCTACCAGCCGTCGCTGTACATCGAGTACGACCGCATCCCGTACCAGCCCACCAACCCCGGCGCCTCACCCGCACCGCGCATCGTCAACACGACCGATGCCTACCAGGCCTGTGACAACAGCGACTCCAGCGCGTGGGCCTGGGTCGGCGCGGGCTCCCAGCAGGCCGGCGCCATCTCACTGGACGCCACCGTCACCAGCCCCGTCCAGGCCCAGCTCTACTCCTGGACCCACATCTGGGACTACAACCTCCCCGGCGTACCCGATGTCGACGGCGGCTGGTCGGCCCTGGTGGGCAACGGCACCACCGCCTCGTGGAAGGTCAGGGCCGGTGCGATCCAGGACGGCCACGCCTACGGCTTCGGCATCTTCGCAGGCGACCAACTGGTCGACTGGTCACCCTCAACGGCGACCTGCCACTTCAAGGCCGACCTGACACCCCCGACGGCGTCCTTCCCGACGACGGTGAGCGACCTGAACACCCAGTTCCCCCCGTCCGGCAACGGCCAGGTCACCACACTCACCACTGGCAAGGCCGGATACGTCCCCTTCACCGGTACCGACCCCAACCCCAGCGGGCTCGGCTCCTCCGGGCTCGCCTGCCTGCGCTGGAGCTTCGACCCCCAGTTCGCGGGCGCGGCCTGGCAGTGCGGCACCTCCATGCCCACCAGCCAGATCCCGGTCACCCCCAGCCGGTGGGGCACCCACATCCTCTACGTCCAGGCACAGGACAAGGCGGGCAACCTCTCCCCCGCCGCTCAGTACGCCTTCTACGTCCCCTGGAACCCCAACGGCCCCGCCCCGGTCTTCGGCGACATCACCGGCGACAGCGCACCCGACATCGTCACCGCCGACGCGAGCGGCAACCTGCGCGCCTACACCGTCCCCGGAAACCCCCTCGCCCTGGCCCCCGCCACACTCCTGGCAGCCCCCAAGGCCAACGCCCCGGGCGCGACCTGGACCGGAGTCAAAACCACCCACCGCGGCAGCCTGCGCGGCGGCATGAACGTCGACGACCTGATCGCACACAAGGACGGCGACCCAACCCTCAAGCTCTACAAGAACCCCGGCAACACCAACATCCCAGGCGCTCTCGACGCCTCCAGCTCACTGCTCCGACCCGGCTGCACCACCACACCCAACTGCACCGGTTACGCCACCGACTGGGCCGCCGTACTCAACGTCGCGGCCCTCGGTGACCCAAAGACCAGCGGCCTCGACACCAGCAAGAAGTTCCTCAACCGCACCGGCCTTTTCACCGTCGAAACCGCCCCCAACAACGAAGGCGCGCTGTGGTACTACCCCACCATCGACGACTCCACCTTCGGCACCCCCGTCAAAATCGCCGCGACCGGCTGGAAGGACATCGACCTGATCTCCCCCGGTGACTGGACCGGTCAGGGACGTCCGGGACTGTGGGGACGCAACCGCGCAAACGGCCAGCTCCACGGCTACACCTTCAACACCGGCACCGCCACGTTCACCGACGAATACGACAACGTCACGTCCTACACCGTCATCACGGGGATCGCCACCGACACCGTGATCGGTGCGGTCAGCAGCACCACCTGGCCGCTCATCGGCTCCGACGGCGACCTCACCGGCAGTGGCCACCCATCCCTGTGGGCCATCACCCCCGCCGGCCAGGTCCAGATCTGGACCGGCCAGCCCACCGGCACCCCCACCGCGCCCGGATACGCCTGGGCCACCGGCCCCGACACCATCAGCAGCACAGCGATCAACCCACTGCGCTGGAAACTCAACAACACGGTCAACGACACCACCAACACCAACAACCTCACCAACTACAACCCCTACACCTTCGGCCCCGACCACACCGGCACCGCCAACGGCGCAGCCGTCTTCAACGCCACCAACTACCTCCAGGGTGTCAACCCGGGCCTGGACACCACCAAGAGCTACTCCGTCGCCGCCTGGTTGAAGATCAACAAGACCACCGACTGGCAGACCGCCGTCTGCCTCGCCGGCAGCCAACGCAGCCCCTTCTACCTGCAGTACTCCAAGTCCTACGGCACCTGGGCCTTCATCGCGGCCGGAACCGACGACGCCAACACCGGCACGTACTACGCCGCCCACGCCACCACACCCGCCGAGACCGGCAAGTGGGTCCACCTGGTCGGCACCTACAACGCCGACACCCAGGCCATGACGCTCTATGTCAACGGCACCGCCGTCGGCGCCACCACCAACCAGAACCCCTGGAAGACCACAGGACCCGTCATCATCGGAGCCTCGGCCGCCACCGACTACCCACTCAGCAACCAGACCGACGGATCCATCAGCGACGTCCGCCTCTACCCCTATACCCTCACCAGCCAGCAGGTGCAGTCGGCGATGACAGGCAGCTGACCCCACCACCGAACCCACCGACGCCAAACCCGCGGGGCCGGCGACACCGTCGCCGGCCCCGCACCCCCTCCCGCAGAACACCGCCCACTCCGACGTAGCGGGAGTGGACAGTTTGAGCCTCAGCCCTTCGATCCCCCCGACCCAGCCATCCGCACCACCGCTGCACGCTTGTCCACCGGCCGTCCACCGAGGCTCTCCGGCCCAGGGCAGACAGGCTGACCGATGCTGGCAAAGCCGCAGGTCACAGGCTCCACCCAAAGAATCGATAACGCCATCGAACTGAAGACCTACGCATTGCGATACATAGAGTCCAGGTGCCCGATTTGCCCGACTCCCATGGTCATCGGAACGAGAAAACCCCAGGTCAGAGGCCTGACCTGGGGTTTACCTTGGAGCCGCCTTCGGGATTCGAACCCGAGACCTACTGTCCTCTGACAGGTGATCGTGACCGATTGCCAAGCGATCTTGACTGCCAGCGGGTTCCTGCCACTTGATCTCGGCCAGGGATCTGATTCCTGCGGGCTCGCCGCCCGATGCGGTGCGCTCCGTTGACGGGAACCCTGTCGCGGTCGCCCTGGGCCCTCCGGGATGCTCGACCCATGCGTATCGACTTCGACGGCGTCACTCCGGTGCTGCGGATGCTGCTCCTCAATGAGTTCCAGCCCCACTCCGACTTCCATGTCGAGCTGGAGAGGCCGGTGTTCGTCGCGGTGGGCGACCGTGTCTCGTACGAGGGCGGCGCCGTCGTGGTGACCCGCTTGACCGGTGAGCGCCACAGGTACCCGGAGGGCGACAGCTACTGGATCTGCCGCTGACGGCCTGGCGGTCGAGATCATCTGTCAGTCGGTCAAGGTCGCCTGTCAGTGGGCACCGCGGTGCCCACTGACAGGCGACCTTGACCGTGTGTCAAACGATCTCGACCGGCGCTTGGGTAGTTCGTCCTCAAGGTGTGGGTCTGGGATGGTCTCCCGCGCTCACTGCCAGCTGATGGCGAGCGTGGGGAGTTGCCGCGTTGCTCACGGCAGGCTCAGCCGGGACCTACGGTGGTCAGGGAAGCGATCGGCGTCCGGGTCGAGGAAGTCGATCAAGTCCATGAGAGCGATCTGAAGCCGCACGAGCCTGGGGTGCGGACGTGTCCAGGAAGCCAGTTCGCGGATGCCGTCCGATAGCGGCTCGAACCACGAGGCGAAGTCAGCGTCAGTGTCCAGGCGTCGGCAGAACTCCGCGTAGCCCAGGCACTCGTCGTTGCTGTCGCTGATCAACAGCTCTCCGAGGGCCCGCTGGTAGCTCCGGAATACCCGAAAGTGGGGATCGTCGTAGCCGTCGCTGTTGAGCACGTTGCTGACAGCCCAGAGGTGTCGGACGACAGTCCGGGAGTTCTCACGGTTGCCGAGGTCCAGGAACTGGATCTTGCCTCGAAGCAGCTCCACCTGACCGAGGTAGTCGGCCGCGACGTGCAGGGTGCTCCTGAGCGCGTATGTGCGATCGAGGTCGTGGCCCTGCGCGTAGTAGATGTTCAGGAACCTCCTATCCACGATGTTGAAGAGACGTGATTGGAGGTCATAGGCCGCCCACAGCAGCGGATCCCGGCGCCGGCTCATCAGGTCCTGGTGATCGGCCAGCTTCAGCTGCTCCGCGCTCTGCCGTCCCAGCTGCGCTTCGAGTAACGTCTGCTTCCGACTGAACCGGGAGCTGATCAGGACGCTTGAGAGGGCGACCACTCCGGAGACTGAGGCCACCACGAGCTCGGTGTTCATGAGTTGTGAACCTATCGCTAGGGTCAAGATCAAGTGGCAGGAATCTTGGCGCCAGTCGAGCCGGGCGGGGTGGTGGATGATCGGGTTGTGCTGGTGCAGACAGAGCTGATGCCGCGGTCCGGGGCGGAGCGGGTGATGGTCCGAGTCCACACACCCGTAGGCAGTGCCGTGGCGGTGTGGCGCGGTGACCCACACGACGCGGCGGGTCCGCACCACATCGAGTGGACCATCAGGGAGGACATCCACTGGGGCCTCAACACACGGCCGGCTCTGCTCGCCGAACCAGGGGTGCGGGAGGAGGCTGGCCAGGTTGTGCTCCGAGGACGGCTCCAGCTCACCGAGGACGGCGTGGCGGTCCTTGAGCTGGGTCACTCGCAGGTGTTGTTCGACGTCTGCTCGCCGCCCCCGCCCGACGACACCTGGGTGGAGATCCGCATCGATCCCGACGGAGTGGAGCTGTACCCCTACCGGCTCTGACCGGGCAAAGTGACCTGGCAATCGGTCAAGATCGCGTGTCACAGGACACCTACGCATTACGAGACCATGAGCGATCGTGTTGCGTGGTGCCTGGCCGTGCTGCCGAGTGACGTTTTGCCTGATCAGAGCACGTGCGGCTGGTTGACCTGTGATACCCCGTGTTGCACCGTCCAAAGGCGTCCGTCCACCGGCTGTCCACCGGGAGTGCTCCCCGTGGGGCCGAACGGGCGGTTTGCGGGGTTGTCGCTTCCCTACAAGCACACCCTGGATGGTGCTTGCCGTCAGATGGATCGCTCCGTCTGACTGCTCGGCCATCGTAGCTGCCGGATAGGGCGCCGACCCCTGCGTCGCGGGTGGCGAGCCGGAGAGCGCGGGGGCGGTCATCGCTCCGCCCCTCAGAAGTCACACCGGCCCCGTACCCGTCGGCTACCGGCGCCGAAGCCCCGCACGCACCTCGGCGAAAATCGGCTCCGCCAAGCCAGCCGTGCAGCCGAGCGTCGCGGCGAAGGAGTCGACGTGCTCACGCACCTGCGCTTCCCTCCCGTCGGGCATCGCGAACATGGCACCGCTGGCGCCCGCGCGGTCTTGAAGCCGTGCTCGGTCGCCCTGGTACCTCGCCCACCCCGCGCGAAACTCGGCGCGGGCAGCGCGCAACACGTCCGTGGACACGCTCTCGACTGTAAGGCTCCGCGTGACCTCCAGCTTGAGCATCCACATGGCCACGGCGGCATCGAACGTCATCGGCATCTCGGGCAGGCCGATCGTCCGCTCGTCGAGGCGCGGGAGCCCGTCGGCCCGGAAGGGCGACGCCAGGTCCCGCATTGCCGGCCCCAGGAGGTCCCAACGCGGACGCTTGGTCGTCTCTCCTTCGACGAGCAACCCCTCCACCATCCGACGCTGTTCCCTTGGCGCCTCGGGGTGGGCGAACTGATCGATCACCTGTCGGGCGGTCGATCGGCGCCGCGCGGCGCTGCGGGCCCCAGCACTCCTGGCGTAGGTGCGGAAGGCTCGGCGGGCCTGCTCATCAGTGATCACGGTGTCGTAGGTGAGCCAGATGTGCAGGTTCACCGGGACCACCGTGTGGTGCGGGACACGAGCAAGAGGAGAGCGCTGCTTCGCTTCGACGATTCCGTGGAACAGACGGCGTTGCTCGGGAGGAAAGACTCGGGCGTCGCTTCCCCGTTGTCTGGACTTCCGGAATACGGGTGCCGCGAGCAGCCCGTGCTCGACCCAGTCCTTGATCATGCGCGGGGTCGCTTGGGCAACGCCGAGGTCAAGGGCGTCAGCGACCAGGTCCTCTGTCGTTGCGGCGACCTCTCCGAGCTGGCGGTCCGTCATGTCCTGGAACGTACACCGAGATTCGGCGTCCCTGATGCGACTTCACCGGGGCTGCCCGGCGAAGGTGAAGGAGTGCTAAGGGCACGCCCCCGCGCCGACGTGTTCCTGGCGGGATCTTCGGCGCGGGGACTGACCAACCCCACTTCTCAGGAGGCTGCCATGTCCCACCGTAAGCACCGTCCAGCTGCTCGACCACGTCGCGGTCGCCAGCGACATGATGCGATGAAGCCCAGTCTGCTGCTGGCTGTCGTCCAGGCCGGCGCCTGTGCTGCGGCGGCGGCGCTGGCAACCGCGGCGGCCGACGCCGCACTGCGGGTGCTCCACATCCGCTGATCTCTCGCCAGGGTGGTCACGATGGCGGGTGCTCCCTCACCTCGTGGCCACCCTGGTCCCATGCTCCGCAGTTACGCGGAACCGCTCCCGAACGGCCAGGCCGAGACCTCAATCGTCAGGCGGCTCCCGTCTTCCCCTGCCATGAGCAAGGCCACCACGGGCAGGGTCTCTGCGAGGTCTACTTCCCTGTCCTCCGCCTGCTGCTTCGCCTCAGCACGTGCCTGTTCCATCGCCGGAATCCATGTCTCCGGCACCGGCACAGATTGCGACAGCAGCAGGACCTGGCCGCCGTTCGCGAGTCGAATCCGGCCGACCTCGGTCAGCGCCGCGTTCCACTTCACGGGGGGAGCGGACGCTTCCGCGAGCAGCACCATGACTGCGACGCCGTGGTCGGGCCCAGCGGCCGGAAGCAGCGTGATCTTCTTCTTCTCGGCCGGGTAGGTCTGAAGCTCTGACTCGGGCATGACGATCGTGTACCCGAGCGTCCATCCCGGTGCCATCTGTTCGCCCGACGGCGCGAATTTGTCGAAGGCTCGGTCTGCGCCGGGCTCCAGGAATCCGGCCGCACCTGCGTCGTTGAGGAAGGCATGCCTCCATTGGCCTGATTCGTGGAGGCTCACTTTGATCTGTCCCGCAATGGGTCGGGCCGCGATGTAGACGTCCGAGGTTCCGGAGTTGGCGAACACAGTCCAGGACGACGACCTGCGCTCGTCCGAGGCCACGGTCTGGAACCGCAGCTGTCCGCCGGTCTTGGCTGCTACATCCGATGCCATCGGGCTGTCTCCCCACTCTGGTCTCGCCAGCCACCGCAGTCGCGAGGGCTTCAGGCGGCTAACGAGTGGCTCCATCTGCCGGTGCCCGACGCTGTCTGCCAGCCCACCCCTCGAAAGTCATCAAATCCGGAATACGGCCCTGCTGTTTTCGATTGGCTCTCCTGTAGCCGCTGCTGGAGGGGGACCGCAGATGACTGACCTGAAGGTGTTTCGCCGGACCGACGATGGGCGTGACGTCGAGGTGCGCGGGGCGACGGTGGCGCTGGAGGTGGAGCTGCAGCGGCGGGTCGAGGCGGGCATGGAGGCGATGCTCGGCATCCGCTTCGTGGCGTCCGAGTATCCGACCGGGGTCACCGGCACAGGTGATTGCGCTCCTATGAGGAACCTTCGGCGCGGCCCTGCGCGCCAAGTGAACGATCGCACCTTCGTGGCCGAGCCATGCTCCCCGCGATTGGTCACGACTCCTGCGGCGGAGGGGGACGCATCCTGATCAGCACCGCATGTCATCACGTCGACGGGAAGATGGCGGCTACGTCGTCTGCGGTGATGAGGCGCCCACGAGAGGGGGCGAGCAGCTTGCCCAGCCAGCCGTCCTGTTGTGGCAGAAGCGCCTCGATCCTCGTGCGGGCTTCCCCGCGCGCTTCGGCGTTGTTGCCACCGCACAGCGCGTCATATTGGCGAAGCCGATCAGCCAGCATGTCATAGAGCCGCACGGCCGCGCCGTGGTTGACCAACACGATCCTGTCGTGAGCCGCTTCGGCAGCGTCGGCCTGGGTCGCGGTCGCTGGGGTGAGCAGGCAGCCGAACAGGCGGGTCTTCGCGGTGCGCCTGGTCTCGACCTCGATCTGCCCGAGCAGTTGGTTCACGTCGCCGCGGTTGAGCGGCTTGGGCTCGCCCTGCGGGACAGTCTTGACCTCCCAGACGCGGCGTTCTGCGCGCTTGGCGGTGGACCATGTCCAGCGGCAGTCCGTGGCGCTCTGCTCGGTCTTGGGTGGGCGTTCGCCGCTGGCTCCCACGAGGCGGGCGAGCCTGGTTAGTCCTTCGCACTGTTGATCGTGGTTTCCGGTGAGCAAGGTGCGCCCCTCCGAGAGGACGCGGTCGAGCCGGGGGCCGGATTCACGGCGCCACTCGTCCCAGGCGAGGAAGAACCGGTCGGTGTCGTCAGCGGTGTATTGGTGGCCTTCGAGGTCGGCGGCGGTGCGTGCCAGTCGGCGGAACCAAGTGGTGCGCGGACCGCCGGCGATGGCGTCCTCCAGTGCCTTGCGTGCGGCTGCCAGGTCTTGGGCGCGTCCTCGGTTGAAGTGGGCATGGGCCTCCACGTAGCGCCAGAACGCGGCGTGTTCGGTTTCTCCGGCCTCGGCGAGTTGGGCAGCAGCTTCACTCGCCTTCGTGGCCGCTCCCGTGTGGTCGCCGAGCCAGAGGTCGGTCGCTGCGGAGACCTCGGCATCAGCACTGGAGACGTCTCCGCGCCCACCGGTGTTGCGGCCCGGCCGCGCCTTGCGGCGAGGACCTGCCGGGGGCGCAGTCCCGGCAAATGCGGGGGTCTGCGTTGCTGGTTGCCAGAAGGCGGCACAGGCGCGCAGAGTGCCGTCCCAGCCCTGGTCATAGATTTCCAGTGCAGCGCGGATGGTGGGTTCGGTGCCTGCTGGGATCGACTTGCGGACCGCCGGGTCGGCGAGCATCTGGGCGAAGCTGGGGTCCAGACCGAGGTAGAGGGAGCGGTCGGTCGGTTCGCGGTTGGCACGGCCCAGTGCTTGGGTGACGCGCTGGCCGACGCGGTGGCGCATGAAGCTGGCATCGCCGAGGTAGGCGACGACGAACCGCTCGAACTCGCTACTGGCCTGCGGGACCGTGGTGATGATGACCAGCTTGCACAGGTCGCCCGCGAGGTCGAGCCCGTCGTAGCGGCCGGCGGTGATCAGGTGGCCGTTCGCGACTCTGCTCCAGGTGTCCACCATCGAGTCATCGCCAGGACGAAGACGGTAGACCTGCTGCCCGTAGACGGTGAGGGTTTCTTGAAGGGTGTCGGCCTCGGCGTGGCTGGCGCACAACCAGGCGGCTCTGCCGCCGGCCGCCCGCGCTTGGGCGAGGGCCCAGCCGAGGACGTGCTGGTCGGATGGCTGTTCGACACTCGGGTTGAGTACCAGCAATCGCTCGCCCGTCGCGCCGGTCGGCAACGGCGTGGCGGTGGCCAGGCGGGTGACCGGCCCGCCACCGACTCGCCTCTGGAGGTCGTCCATCGAGCCGAGGGTGGCTGACAGGTAAATCCGCTGCTTGGCCCGGCTGTACTGGGTGTTGAGCGCGGTCGGCGGGTGATAGGGGCGGATCTCGATTCCGGAGGGTCCGATGAGGACGCCGCATTGGGCGAGGTGGTCGCGAACGGTGGGCCAGACGTACCTCACATCGTCCTTGAGTTCGCGGTCTGTGACGAGAGGTGATGCCTCGATGGCGTCGCGCGTCGGACCCGCGATCGCGTCCCAGTCACTGAAGGACAGCAGTTCGGGTGGGGTGCCCGGCCGGGCTGTGCCATCGAGCATCGCGCGCAGGCCGGGATAGGCATCGGTGTGTGCCACCACCAGCTCACAGATCGTCCGGTAGAGCTGGCGGGCAGGACCGAGCTTGTCGGGAATGCGCAGGGTCTGCAGCCCGCTGAGCGGTTGCTCGGCGAGGTGAGCGTCGTCGAAGATGACCAGGTCGGCGGGCTGCGGGACAGGATTGCTGTTGAAGTAGACCCAATAGTTCATCACACCGACGGCCTGGGCCTGGTGGTAGTCGTCGAGTTTGGCGCCGCCGTAGTCCTTCGAGGCAAAGCGGACGACATCCAGTCCCAGCGCTTCGGCTTCCTCTTCGACCCGCTCGGCGAGTTGGCGGGTGCCGGTCAGATAGGCCACCGACCACCCGCGTGTGAGGGCGTAATCGGCGATCAGCAGCGCCAACAGCGTCTTGCCTTCGCCGGTGGGCATCTCGATGGCCAGGTCCGTGGTGTCAAGGTGCTGCTCTGCGTACGCCGCGAGGACCTGGCGCTGGCCGGGCCGAAGCTGAGTGAACCTCGCCGACTCAAAATCCGCCAGGCTCTGTTCGAAGTCCGGCTTCGCCACGTGTGCCATCGTTCACTCCTCACTCTCAGGGTGTGAACTCTACGTTGCCGGGTGCTTACCCGGCCGCGCTATTTCCTTTCGCGCGGAGAGGTGAACGGCACGAACTGGTCGACTAGTGCTGTGACCGCATAGGTTCGCCAAGTCGGCGGTGGTTGGGCCGGCCTGAGCCGGTTGGATGTGGGCGTACATCCAGTCCAATGACGGTTGACCGGCTCTGCCATCACTCCATGTCCGAGCTGAACGTCTCGCGACATCCAACCGGCCGAGAGACCACCAGTGCACGGCACTAGCTAGTAGCTTGCGCGGGGCTCGCGGCTATGTGGGTTCGTTCAGCCCTGGTGTGCCCTGACTTGTGTTCAAGGGTGCCGCCACGAGCTTCGTCGTGGGGTGGTTGGGGCCAAGCGCCAGCATCGCGTCGTTCAGGGTCTGCTTGTGCAGACGGTTCGCTCGCTCTCGGGCACCCGCCATTTCATAGGCGCGGGCGAGGTTGTTGCGGAGAGTGATCGCGATGGGGTGGTAGGGGCTCATTTCTCTCACCGCGTCGCGTGAGGCCCGTTTGTAGAGGGAGATGGCTCGCTTGAGATCTCCCGCCACTCGATAGGCGTGGCCGAGGTTGTTGCGAGAGACAATCGTCTGCGGGTGCTTTCCTCCCACATTCCGTATCTGGTCGGTGAGTGTCTGCTCGAATAGGGGGATGGCTCGGTGGAGGTCTCCCGCCGCCCGATAGGCACGGGCGAGGTTATTGCGGGTTGTGAGCGTGGCGGGATCGTCTTCTCCCTGCTCCACCACGGAGTTAGCCAAGGTCTGTTCGAGCAGAGGGATGGCTCGCTTGAGATCTCCCGCCTCTTGGTAGGCCTCGGCGAGGTTATTGCAGGTGGCGAGCGTGTCGCGGTGCTTTTCTCCCAGCTCTCGTACCCGGTCGTCGCGGGTTTGCTCGAACAGGGGGATGGCTCGGTCGAGGTCCCCCGCCACCCGGTAGGCCCAGGCGAGGTTGTCTTGGGCGGTAAGCGTGTCGGAGTCGTCGGCGCCCAACAGACGGTCGAAGTCGTTATGAGCACGTTGCAAGTACTGAATGGCACGTTGGGCCTGGCCCTGATCGCGGAGAAATACTCCAGTTCCAAAGAGCAATTCGGCGGTGGTGCGGGTATCGGTGGTGTGATGTGCGCGGCTCTCAAGAGTTTCGACGTGGGGCAGCAGCCTGCGCCAGGCAGGCCAAGTCGCCGGGTTGACCCAGTCGGTCGTGGGGATGGCCGTGTGCACGAGAGCGGCAGCATCGTGAAGCGCCTGGATCGTGTCGTCGGGTTGGCGGTGAGGATCAGTGGTGTCGGGGGTGCGGGCGAGGGCCTGGACGAGCCGGTGCACGGTCAGGGTGTCGCTGTTGGCCGTGATCATGCTGTAAGCGGCCAGGCGGCGTATCGCACGGTGGACGGCCGGTCGGGTGTCGAGAGGGCCGAAGAGGCTGCGGGGGATGTTGTCGGGGGCATACCAGGCCAGTATCCGCAGGATCTGACTGGCGAGTGGGGTGTCAGTGAGGCGATCGAGAGTGATGCGCCAGATCTGGGCGATGGTCCGCTCGACGTCGTGTCCTTCCCCCGCCTCTCGGTACATGTCGGCGGGATGGTCGGCGAGCAACCCCAGGTAGGCGCGGGCAGTGATTCCGGCTTCAGCGATGTAAGCGCCGGCCTGTTCGATGGCCAGAGGCAACTCCCCGAGTTCACGGCAAAGTTCAGCCGCGCCTTCCGGATCCGCCGGAGGCGGGCTGCTGTCTCGGGTGAGAATCTGGGTGAGCAGATCAACGGCTTCATTCGGGCTGAGGACATCGAGGGGAACAGAGATGGCCGTGTCGTGCCAGCCGGAAGAGCGACGGCTGGTGATCAGGATCCGCCCGGTGGTGACCCGGCCCAACAGAGGTGCGACATGGTAGGGATCATCAACGTTGTCCAGAACAAGCAGCCACCCAGTGTGGGTGGCAAGCCATTGCAAGGCTCGCTCCGTCAACTGCTCCTGGGGTAGCTGCGCGAGTGCCGGCTGCAGGGCCGCAGCCAGCGCCGCCAGGCCAGCATCGAGGTCGGTGGGCGTATCAGCGGTGATCCACCACACCGGGTTGTTCCGGCTGACACGGGTGCCGGCCCAGCGGGCGGCCAGGGCGCTCTTGCCGACACCGCCCAGTCCGTGTAAGGCCTGAACCACCACCGCCCCTGCCCCGTCCAGCACGGCATCCAGCAGCTGAAGTTCCCCAGCACGCCCGACGAACGTGGCGTGCCGCACAGGCAGGTTTACCAGCCCTGGTGGGGCTTCCACCGTTGCAGGCGGACGCAGTTCTCCCGGCGGTATCTGCACGACCGTCGCATTGTCCCCGGTGAACGCGTTCCCGAGGAACGGTGCGCCTTCGGTGTTGATTGAGATCGACCGCTCGCCGGAGGCCACCGTGGCAGCACTGCCCCAAGGACCAGCTGTCGCATCCTGCCGCTCCGGCCGGGCTTTCTTCCGTAACGACCGGCTCACGGCGAGGTGCCGCCGCCCGGCTGGTCACCTGTGTCGGCGTCGCCTTCCAGGCCCTCGCCGAGAGCGATTGCCCGTTCGCCGGAGGCAGTCACTGACCCAGGTGATACGGGCGGCTGGGTCTGCGCATGAGTCTCCGGATGACTGGTCGGCAGGCCCTTGTCCCCGGTAGGCAAGCCCTTGTCCCCGGTAGTGATGTTCCCCTTCACGTTGCCGCGGACCGCGACTGACCGACGACCCCGGGCTTCCAGGGGGCCAGCCCCAGTGCTGGCAGAGGTGACGAAGCCATGACCCCAAAAACCGGCCGGGGTGACAAAGGCCAAGCCCGCCGCCGACGCCACCGTCCAGCGCACGGCCGGCTCCCACGACGAAGGTAGAAGCCACACCCCGCACACCACCGTCGGGACAGCGAACGCAATGGCTACTACGACAGTCGCTATTAACCAGCGTGCCCCTTGTGCAAATGCGTCACTCATAAGTCCATTGTTCGCCCGGAGAAGGGGACATGTCCTGCTGGGGTGTAAGTCGAGAATGACGGGATCCGGGTGCCGGTGACGTGGGCGTACGCGCAGGCAGCCACCAGCTCTGGCGGTTGGTTGCCAGAAGGGCCAGCGCCCCCCACCCCAACGTCTGGCGGCCCTGCACAGGAATGCGCCCGCATCCGCAGCGAGAAGGGCCTCCGCTGGGGCGGCAGGCCGGTGGCCTCCGCGTGCTGACTACTGCGACGTCCGCAAGGCCGCCCCCCTTGGAGGCGACATCCAGGTCGACCATGACCTCCTCGTGCTCCAATCGGCCGTGCTGCGAGAGCGCGAGGCTGATCAGCGCCAGCTCCGCAGCCTGGTCGCGCAGCGCGTACTGCTCATGGGTCTCCTCACCGAGACCACCCAAGTCGTCACGCTCCCAGGCCTCCGCCTCAGCCTGGATCATGGGCCTGGACGGTCGCACCGTGACCCGGCCGACCTATGCATCGCACACGCTCCCTGATCGTGGCCAGCGCCTTCGAGTCTTCCCGATACCGAACGCACTGCTCTTGATCCACCACAGGGCGAGGCCACTCAGGGCTGGCCGCGTCTCGGCCGATTAACCCGGGGAACGTATGCGGTCAGAGCACTAGTAGGGCTTGGTCAGGTTCGTATTGGTGTGGGTATGTCGCGGTGGCAGGTGGGGCAGGCGCCGGCCCAAGTGCTGAGGAGCAACTGCAGCT
>NZ_LMCT01000047.1:0-15811 GCF_001424875.1 Kitasatospora sp. Root107
GTCAGATCCGACGGATACCCGCCCCCGGAACCACTCAGCCCCCGGAACCACTCACGCACGGCTCAACGACCCCGCCAGCCACGGGACACGGCAGATCTCAAACACGGTCTCAGAGCAACGAAGCGAGCAGCGGTGATCGGGCAGGCAAGCAGGCAGGCAGGCAGGCAGGTGTCTTCTGGCGCGTGGTCTTGACCGATCGCCAGGCGGCTCTGTCCGTTCGGCTCCCGGTGTTCTTGCGGGCTTTCCGTCGAGCCTGCGGCCCGGGACGCTAGTGCTGTGACCGCAAAGGTTCGCCGGGTTGCCTGGCAGGATCTCCTCATGCTTGATGAAAAGCTCGACGCGCTTGCGCAGATGATGGCAGAGCACATGGCCAGGCCGTTCCCGCCTGGCTTCCGCGGCCTGGACATCGAGGGCCGGGACATGGTGATGCTCGACTCGGACGCCTATGCCTACGCCGCCTGCGTCCACGAAGACCTGCTCAGCGAACAGGCTCACGCACGCCTGACGCGGCTGACGTCGGCGTTCGGGAAGGTCCTTCCGGCGATCGACGACGAGTACGCGGCCAAGTACTACACGCATCTGCACAACATGGTCGTGCTGTCTGCCGAGATCGAGAACCAGCGCCAGCAAACCAGGTGAACCTTTGCGGTCAGAGCACTAGCGGAGCGCGTTCGCCGGTGACTGGGTCAGGACGCAGGTGAACCCGACGCCCCAGTCGTCGCGGTCCTCGCAGCGCAGGTCCCGGTCGCCGAAGGCGTCCAGCAGGTCCTCCAGCGGGACGACGGTCGCCTCGGCGTCGGGCTCCGCGACGTGCAGCACCTCGATCCGGCCCTCGCGGACGAAGCGGACCAGCGCAGCGAGGTCCGCCGCCACGTACTCCCGCAGTTCCTCGCCCGCCAGCCCGGACGGCAGATCGGCGAGGATTCCGAACGGTCCGGTCAGCCAGCCGCTCGCCTCCATGGCACACACCCGGACCCGGGCCTCGTCCCCTGTCAGATCCAGCTGGTGGATGGTGGGCGGGGTACCCGGAGCGTACGCCGCGGCCTCCCACCGGCGGCGCCCCTCCTCGGTCGCCCGCAGGGAGAGGACCGGCCCATCGGACCCGCCGTCCCACGCCCGCACCCACGTCGCCGTGTCGGCCACCACCTGCTCCAGCTCTGCGCCCACCACCTGCGGGCCGTCCTCCTGGACGAACGCGGTACCGAGCACCCGACGCAGCGTCAACCACCCGCCCGCGACCAGTCCAAGCGTCGCCGACGCCAACTCGGGCACCCGCGCCGCCTGCTCCCCGGGCGAGGCATAGCGCCGCCTCGCCACCTCGGGCGAGCCCGCCCAGCGCAGCACCGCCGCGACATGCCGGGCTGTGCCGCGCGCGAAGGTGCCACGAACGGCGCGGCGCACCAGCACCTGCTCGGTGAGAGTCAGTTCGTCCCAAGTCTTCACGGCAGAGGATCCTGGCACACCCACCCGCTCCGGCCCGCAAGGTTCCCGCCTGCGAGCCCAGCCCCCGCGCAACCGTCCACCCCGGCGCACAGCCGGGATCGGCAGCCCAGCCGGAAGACCACGCCCCAAGACTGCCCGGCACCACCGGGGAGGTGATCTTCAGAAGTCCCCCAGCAGCGGGCAGGCAGCTCGGCAGGCGGGAGTGTCCGTCCTGCGCGTGATGCTCGCCAGCGTGTACGAAGACACCTTCTGGCAGCTCATCGAAGACTGCAGCCCGCAGGACCTGACCCTGAGGCCGAACTGCTCGCCGCCGACATCACCGAGCGCCCCGCCCGCTCCTCGTTGCCGCTGGTCACGGACTTCGCGGAACAACTGTCCCGGGCGCTCTACCAACTGGACCGCAAGGAGTACGGACACGACCTGTCCCAGGACGCCTTCCTCTGCACGCGCGCCGCGCTCGTCGCCGCCACCGGCCGAGCGGTATTCGGCAGCGTCCTGCAGGACCCTGCCGCCTTCGCCCCGTTCGCCATCGACCACATCTGGGCCGAGAGCCTGCTCTACACGCCGGAGCGCGCATACGAACGCACCACCGGCAAGGAGCGGGGCCGCGACACGCGCCACTCCTTCGAGTCGTACGCCAATACCGAGGGCTAGGCCGGCCGGCTGACCGCCCGGTCGAGACGGATACTGCCGGGATCTTCACCGCAGAGAGTGAGGAACCAGGCTTTCCCAGACGTTGGCACGGTCCCGCCCGCTGTTCCGGTCCGGAGGCACAGGCGCTGGGTGAAGGATGGGCTGCGGCAGCGATGAGGTCGTGGCCAGAGCGGGAGATTCCATCTCCGACCGCACGGACGGCGAGCACGAGCATCCTCGAGAGACGACTGCGATGTGAGTACGGGACCATCTCGACGGGCTCTTCAGCGACAAGGACTTCCCCAAGTGATACCCCTCGGACGGACACCGTGGGCTGTCACCGGCACGGCTCGCGTTGCTGTCGGTGTCGGTGTCGGTGCTGCAGTACACGGAGAACCTCACCGGCCGGCAGACAGCCGAGACGGTCCGGTGCCCTCCGGACTGGAAATCACTGCCTCGGGCTGGAGTCGGACGATTCCGGCCTCGACTTCTCGTACTCAGTGAGCTCCGTGACCCGATGGCCGAGGACGGCCGCGCGGACCAGCTACCGGCAGTGACGACGGCACCGCCACCACCATGCCACCCCACCACCACCGCGCCATTGGCAAAAGCGCGGTGGTGACGGCACCGAAGCCGCCACCACCGCGCCACCCCACCACCACCGCCACCACCGCGGGGGTGCGGGAAGTGCTCCGAGGGCCGTACTACGCAGGCTCGGGCACGGACTGGACCGCTGCCGGCGACGACTCCTCCACCACCGGCGGCTTCAGGAAACTCGTCCCCCAGGCCACCGCGATGGTGACCACCGAGAAGACCAGCGCGGTGACCACCGTCGCCGAAGCACTGCGCCCGTCGATCGCCACGCCACCGGCGAACGCACCGAACGCGATCCCCACATTGGCCGCAGACACAGGAAGCGACTGCGCGAGCTGCCCACCAGGCCCCGCCAGGCTGATCACCCGCACCTGCAACGACGGCACGATGCTGTAGAACGACAGACCCAGCGCCAGCAGCACCAACGCCACCAGCCACGCCACCGAACCGACGAAGTACAGCACCAGCAACGACACCGCGATACCCACCGACCCGACGATCAGGGTGCTCTTGGCGTTACGGTCCGCGAACTTCCCCCCGCCGAACGAGCCCACCGCCGTCGCCGCACCATAAGCCAGCAGGAACACACTCAGCATCGCCCCGGAGATACCGGTGACGTCCTGCAGGAACGGCACCAGATAGGTCAGCGCCGCGAACATCGACGCGAACACGATGAAGTTCAAGAACAACACCGCCAGCACCCGAGGAGCGAACGCGTACTTCGCCTGGTGCCCCGCACCCGCACCAGCCGGCGGCACCGGCGGAATCAGCGCCACCACACCCACCAGCACCACCACCGCACCCACCACGATCGCCGTGAACGACCCACGCCACCCCAGCGTCTGACCCACCAGCGTCCCCAGCGGCAGACCGAACGCCCCCGCCACCGCCACACCCGAGATGACGATCCCGATCGCCTGACCGATCCGCTCCGCCGGCACCACCACCATCGCCGCCATGAACGCACCCGCGATGAACAACCCCTGCAACGCACCGATCAGAAACCGCAACACCAAAAACAGACCGTAGTCCGCAGTCAGCACCGCCACCAGATTGCACACCACGAACAACGCGACCGTCCCCACCAGAACAGCCTTCTTCTCCATCCTGATCGTCAACGCCGTCAGAATCGGACCACCAATGGCCAGACCCAGCGCATAGACCGTCACCAGACTCCCCGCCTCGGGAATACTCACATGAAGGTCAGCAGCCATCCGGTCCAGCACACCCACCACGAGCAGCTCACCACTGCCCAACACGAACATCCCCAAAAACAGCGTCGCCAGGGCCAGATTCGCCCTACCCGGACTCAGTACCGCCTGCTGCGAACTCATGAACGCACTCCTACTCGTCACGACGCACAAGCCGACCGACCGACCGGCCCGCAGACCACACACCCCCCGAAAACAACCACCACCAAAACCAAACGACCGCACCCCACCAACCGGCCACCACCACCCCGCCACCACCCAGCCACCACCCCGCCAGCCAGGCCACTGCGGAACCAACGGGCCGCCCCCGACCAAAAAACCGCCACCACCCAGCCAGCCAAGCCCCCACCAACCGGCCACCACCCCCCCGCCACCACCCAGCCACCACCCCGCCAGCCAGGCCACTGCGGAAGCCAGGCCACTGCGGAACCAACGGGCCGCCCCCGACCAAAAAACCGCCACCACCCAGCCAGCCAAGCCACTGCGGAACCAACGGGCCGCCCCCGACCAAAAAACCGCCACCACCCAGCCAGCCAAGCCATGCCAGGCCACTGCGATCCACGACCGGGCCACCGGGCAACCACTCCAGCCCGATCACGGGCACAGAGGACGCGGACCGCCGGGGCACGCCCGCAGCGGAGCCGATCGGGCCCACGGCAAAGCCGCCGCCCGTCACAACGGCCACCCGCCCGGGCGCACACACCGGGCCCGAGCGGGCCGAACACCACTGGCGGGCCAGGCGGCAGCGGGAACCGCCCGGAGCGACCCCGCGGGTCCCTCCGCCCTCAGACGCCTGCTCCCAGACGCCCGGTCTCGGGCGCCCTGCTCTCAGGCGTCCCTTACTTCCACTCGATGATCTGCAGGTAGTTGCCGTCCGGGTCGGCGAAGGTGCCGAACTTGCCCTTCTCCCGGTCCTCGACCGACACCCACTCCACACCCGCCGCGTTCAGCTGGGCCTCCATCGCGCCGAAGTCCTCGACGTGGAAGTTGATGATCACCCGGCCCGGCT
Source organism: Kitasatospora sp. Root107 (assembly GCF_001424875.1). Lineage (GTDB taxonomy): Bacteria > Actinomycetota > Actinomycetes > Streptomycetales > Streptomycetaceae > Kitasatospora. The sequence goes on from NZ_LMCT01000047.1 coordinate 4,891, forward strand.
GGTCATTCTTCGCCTCGACGTCCTCACGCCCGTCGACGACCAGCAGGAAACCACCCAGATCGATCGCACCCTCACCGGTGAACTCCGGCGCCAGCGCCCTGATGTACCACTCCCGCAACTCCGCAGGACGGGTCGTCCCCAGCAACATGCTTCCAGGCTTCAACGTCGCCATGACGAATCTCCTTCATCGTGTCATCACAGGTCGCGGCAGCAGCAGACCGCCCCACCACGCATCCACGCGCTACTCGAAATCCAGATACAGACAAACCACACACCCGCACCAAGCCAGGCCAGGCCAGGCACCACGCGAGCACGGGACCCACATGCCGTACGCCCAGGCACCACGCGAGTCCGGGACCCACATGCCGTACGCCCAGGCACCACGCGAGTCCCGGGACCCACATGCCGCACATCCAGGCACCACGCGAGTCCGGGACCCACATGCCGCACATCCAGGCACTACGCGAGTCCGGGTGCTAGGTGGAATCGCGTTCCGCCGCCTCAGCGACACGCTTGACCGCCGCCAGCCGGCGGTCCCAGTCAGCCGCCAGCGAAGACATCCACCGCGTGGTGGCATCCAGACCGGCAGGCCGCAGCGAATACCTCACCTCACGCCCCACCCGGCTGCCCACCACAAGCCCCGCAGCGTCCAGCACACCAAGGTGCTTCACGATCGCCTGCCGCGAGACAGGCAACAGCCCGGCCAGCGTCGTCGCCGTCGCCGCGTCCTGCGCGGCGAGAAGGTCGAGCAGTCGACGACGGGTCGGATCGGCCAACGCACCGAGAACGCTGCCGACCTCCTCCACCCCACCGCCGGGTTCGGCCCTCACACAGTCGACTCTTCGACGCGCTTCCTCGCCGCGTCCAGGACCTGCGGCCAACCCGCCGAAAGGTTCTCGATCGTGGTGGCGCGCACCTCCTCCGACACAGCCAGCGCGGCGAAACCACTCTCGACCACCGTCAGACGGGTCTTGTCACCCTCCGCCGACAACGTGAACTCCACCAGCGTGCTGTTGCCCTCCGTCAACTCCGCACCCGGCGAAGCCGGAGCCCACCGGTACGCCACATACGACACCGGCCGCACCGTCACCACCCGCACCGGAAACTCACCATGCTCCGGATTCCTCGCCACCACCGACTCACCCTCCACAGCAGTGGTGCCCTCCACACTCTCCGGATCAGCCACCCAAAAACCCGGCGCCGACACCAACGACCACACCCGCTCCACCGAAGCATCAATCAGCGTGTCACGCTCGATCATCAGGTCTTCGCTCATGAGGAAACCCCTTCACATACCAGCAATGAGTGCAACCACATCGTTGCACATCCCCCCAACGACACGCAACCCAACCATTGCACAAAAACCCGAAACCCCACCCCCACCAGCGACAACGACAACGACAACGACCACCCGACCCGGTTCTGACCGCGACCCCGTGAAAGCCCAGGTCAGAGAGCGAATGCAGGACCGTTCACTCCGGGCAGTTATCGATCACGGGGGCCTCCGCGATCGAAGACGTGCTGTTCCCCGGGATCGATGCGCGGACGGAGCGCGCAAGCATCTCCGCCGCAATGCTGTTCGTCGACACCGCGGCGTGCGGACGGCCACCGTCTTGCCCGAGCTGCCGACGGCGGGGACGCACAGTGCACCCGACCGACCGCCGTAACCTGTCCGAGCGACCCTTGAGCCGGCAGAAGCTGGTCATACGTCTGCACAACGGCTGGCCCACGACCAACCGTCCACCTACCCCTCCCCACACTCCCGACCACACCAAGCCACCCCCACGACAACGAACCCGGCCACCGACACGACACCCCACCACCAAGCACCGACTCCCCGGCACGAGTCCGTGACGAGGCACGGTCCCCGCAGCCACAAAGTCAACTACACTCCGCACACCACTCCGGACGTGACGTCAGCGGGGACAGCGGGCGGCGTTACCCGCTCCCCGCACCAAGACGAAGCGAAGCCCGGTACCGGCCGACAGCTTCAGCGACGACCGGCTCGATCACAACGACAGGACCATCTGTGGCAACTGACTACGACGCTCCACGCAAGACCGACGACGACAACTCGACGGACAGCATCGAGGAACTGAAGGCCGAACTGAAGGCCCAYCGCAGCGACAAGGCGGCCYCCGCCATCGACGCCGTCGACGCSCTGGAARCCGCCGACGGATCGGAGCTGCCSGGCGCCGACCTCTCCGGCGAGGAGCTCACCGTCGCCGTCCAGCCAATGCTCAACGACGAGTTCACCTGCGCAAACTGCTTCCTCGTCCACCACCGCAGCAGGCTCGCCCGCCTCAAGAACAACCAGCCCATCTGCAACGACTGCGACTGACCAACCCGCACAACGAGCCACCGCCAACCCGGTCTCGAGAGCACCGGGGCCGCGCGCATGGGTGTCGGCCCCGGTGGCGAGCTACAGCGGGGCGGCTTGTGGCAGTTCCCGGGTTTCGTCACGGTCGGTTCGTGACGGACCCTCTCGGGGCAACCGCCGTGTGCGTCGGCCCCGCTGCAACCAGTCAAGAGACAGCTCTACGGCCGAGCTGGCTTCCACCTGGTCCGGAAGATGATCCTGCTGCAGTGAAAGCAGGCAGCCACGTCCGGCTACGCGACTTGTAGGACAAGGAGAGGCGGCGGCACCGTCATGCTTTGGCCCCTGCCATGCCACTGGTGACGACGATCGCGGCCACGTCGCCAGCCTTGGTGCGGCCCAACCAGACGACGCCACCCGATTCGGCCCCGAACGTGACCAGATCGGCTTGTTGCGACTCGTCGCGTACCCGCTCCCAACCGTCGGCCAGCCGTTCGGTGTCACGCGGTGCCGGAACACCGTCTACGAACGTGCGAAACGGCGCGGACAAGGTGCTCCACGCGCCCGCGTCGGCGAAGCAGCCAACATTTGCGTCGGAGAAGAAACGAGGCTCATCGCCCGGCTGAAGCTGGTCGATGTCCTCGTCGACGCCCAGGCCCATTTCCCACCCGGCCACAGGCTCGTCGTTGATGCACAGGCGTATCGCGGCACAGTCAACGCCATCGAAGTGCTCGCCAAAGAACTCGTACGGGCCCGCCGTCCACGCGATCTCCACTCGGTACACGCCCGGGGGAATGCTCACCGCCAGCTCACGCGGGGGCCTCGTCGGTAGCCCTTTCTCGTAGCTCCAGACGTCGTCGTCGTCCCATGGCGCATCGACGACGAGCCGGCCGCTGGGAACGCGGATGGTGGTCAGCTTCTCGACCCCTGTCACGACTACCGGAGTTGTCGGATCGTCGTACACCGACCCCAGATGTGCACCGGGCGTGAAAGCCGCCTCCAGGTACCAGGTGGCCTCAGGCCCGGCTGCCAGCCGAGCGTCCCCGACCCATTCCATGTCTCACCCTCCTCACCGCCCGGCCGGGCGGTCAACCGAAAGCTACGTGGGCCCGCTGACATCGGCACGTTGTGCATCATCACGATTCGTGATCGCTCCGCTGAGTAGGCCCGGAGCGCGGTGCCGGGATTGCTCCCGGTCCGTTTCTCCGGACCTCTCGCCGAACCCGCCGTGCGCCTCTCAACGCAACGGGCTCTCCACGGTCTCTGCCGTCAGGCGGGGTTCGCAGGCTGCCACGGGCTGGGGATCGCGCTCGCCCGGTATCGGTAACGGCTGACCGTGACCGACGCGATCCGGAAGAGTTCGATCCCGTCCGCCGCGATCGGTCGCCACTTCCCGTCAGGGGTGGTGAACCGACGGCGGACGTCGCCCCAACTCCAGTGATGGCGTTCCCGCAGCATGCGGATGAGACGCCACCATACGAAGCCGTCGAGCTTGCTGAAGACATGCTTGGCGACTGCGTGCTTGAAGTAGTTGGCCCAACCGCGCATGATCTGAGTGAGTCTGATCAGCACGGCAGCAAGGTCCTGCTGCGATGTCCTGCGTGTCAGAGCACGGATCTTCTCCTTCAACGACCGGATGGGCCGGTCGGCGATGAAGGTGTAGACGTGCCAGGTGTTCGTCCCTCTCTTGCGCCTCCGCAGGATGCGGAAGCCCAGGAAGTCGAATCCTTCGCTGATGTGCACGATTCGGGTCTTGGCTGGTGACAGCCTCAAGCCCAACGGTTCGAGCACACCTGCGACTTCCTCGCGCAGTGCCGCGGTGTCGGTCTCGGTGCCGTGCACCAGGACGACGAAGTCGTCCGCGTAGCGGACGACCCGCCACGTCGGACGACCCTTGCGGCGCCGGTAGGCGCGTTTGCTTTCGGTGGCCATGGACCCGCCTGGCTCCCAGGGCTCGTGGAGGTGCTCGTCGAGCACCGACAGAGCGATGTTCGCCAGTAGCGGGGACAAGATGCCGCCTTGCGGAGTGCCGGTCAAGGTCGCCTGGTTCTCGCCGAGTTCGGTAAGAATCCCGGCTTTGAGGAACGCCTTGACCAGCGTCAGGACGCGCTTGTCCTTCACCCGCTTTCGCACCCGGTCCATGAGGGCCGTGTGGTCGATCGAGTCGAAGCACGCCTCGATGTCCGCATCCAGCACCCAGGAGTATCCCCGGGTGGTGAAGTAGTGGATCTCGGCGATCGCGTCCTGGGCCCGCCGTCGGGGCCGGAACCCGTAGGAGACCGGCTTGAAGTCGGCCTCGAAGATCGGTTCCAGCACCAGCTTCAGCGCTGCCTGAACGACCCGGTCCGCAATCGTCGGAATCCCGAGCTTGCGGACCTTTCCCGAGCCGCCCGGTTTGGGGATGCTGTGTTCCCGCACCGGCAACGGTCGGAACGAGCCCTCCTTGAGGGCAGTTCGCAGGTCGTTGAGGAACCCGGGAACACCGATGCTCTCCTCGACGTCGGCGGCCGTCAGGCCGTCGACGCCGGGTGACCGGGCTCCCCAGTTGCCCGCGACCCGGTCGAACGCCGCGATCAGCGTCGCCGGGTCGTGCACAAGGTTGAACAGGTCATCGAACCGGCGGCCGGGATCGGCCACCGCCCAATGGTGAAGCTTGGCCTGCATCTCCAGTACCCGGACCCGAGGGCCCGGAGCTCCGCCGTTCAGCAGGGCGTCTTCCGGCATTGCAGCGTCCTTCCCTTCTCGATACCGCTGCCGCCCTTCCCCATGTGGCCGGCTTTCCCGGCCTCGGAGTACTACGGCGGCTCCGTCCCGTCCCGGACCGATCGGTGGTCGGTGCACCCAGCCCCAAGTACTCGCTGGCGGCGGGCAGTCAGGGCGAGATCCGGGACGGTTCCCGTGTTCACTGTGGTTCGCTCGACGGAGTAGGGGCCCAGCTGTGTCCCTGCGGCATCGCCACGAGTACGCCGCAGACATTCCTCGTGGCCTCCCGGGCAGCTTTCGTATACCGCCCCAGGAGTTGGCAGTTCACCCGAACGGATGACCCACGTGCGCACCGCTCCCGGCCCTGATCCACCAGGTTCGAGCCGGTGTCACATTAAGAGACGTAAACGCCGGTTCCTCGCGTACTCCTCTCCATCACGCTCGCCGGACCCGCACCATCTGGCAGTACTGGTCACGTCCCGGCTTTGTCAGGGCCGCTCTCACCCTTACCGGCACCACCCGGGTCAGGCTGCCCTCAGCTTCAACAACCCTGCTGCGACAGGGCATTGGCGAAGGTCTCCCACCTCCACTCGAACCAACAGCGCCTCACGGCGCAACCAATATCTGTGCCAGAACCGGATCTCCTTCGTCTTCGTCGGGCGGTCGGGCGGGGCGGCCCGGGGGCCGGGCCGCCCCCGTTGGCGGTGCTACTGGTCGGCGTGGCAGTGGTGGTTCGACTCGATGTACTCGCCGTCGGTGAAGTCGGTCTCCAGCGACCAGCCGCAGGCCGAGCACTCGGCCCGGCCCTCCCAGCCGATCTCGGGCCCGTCGTCGCAGTCGCAGTCGTGGTCAGCATCCACGCTGGTACCGTCCTCGAACCCGGCATCGCCCCCGCCACCGCACGCCTCACACGACCAATCAGCGGACCAGGTGACCGAGCCCTCAACCGGGCCCTCGGACTGCTGCAGAGCCAGGGCGGCGGGCAGCGCGTCCAGCAGCGCGAGCTGCTGCACCGTCAGCTTCCCGTCGGTGCCAGCCTTGTCCTGCTTACGCAGCCACGCCCCCGGCCGGAACGCCGGGTCCGCCTCACCACCGGTCCGGTTCGCCGGGCCGTCCAAGGTTCCGCCGGTGGCGAGGTAGGTGAGCAGGCGGCGGTAGGAGCGGTTCCAGTCCGGCTCGAGCCGCCACATCGCGTCCAGCGCGGTGAGCTTCGCGTCCTGAGCGGCCGTCAGCTTCGCGTTCTTGCGCTGACGCCCGACCCACGCACCGACTGCGTGGCCGTCCAGCTTCTCGGCGGCCGGGACCGCCAGGTGCCCGTGCGTCTCGGCCCACGCCCGTGCGTGGGCGAAGCCGCGGTCCCAGGAGCGGGCGTGCTTGTCCCAGATCATGCCGAGCTGGTCGAGCTCGTGGATGCGGACCGGGGCGAGGAGGCCGGCGCCCTTGAGGTAGCGCTGGCGGTCGAGCCAGGAGATCAGCGCGCCGTCCCGGGTCTTTGTCCGTCGAGTCGAGATGGTGGTGCTGGGCCTGGAACGCGGCGGCCAGGGCGAACATCCGCTGCCACTCGGTAGCGCGCGGGTTGAACGCCCGCAGCTTCACCGTCTGGAGGATCTGGGCGGCGTGCTTGCGGGCGTTGATCCGCAGCCAGTCCACCGGCGACTCCCCCGCCGGCTGCTCGGCGCCGTCCAGCCCGGCCTCGCCAGCCGCACCCTCGCCGGCGTCGGCGTCCGGCACGACGGTGTGGTCCTTCTCCCCCGCCCGCTTGGTGCGCAGCTCTGTGATCCGGCCGACCACGCGGGCGTCGTGGGCGGCCAGGGCCCGCAGGACGCGCCAGATGGTGCGGAACGAGCTGGCTTCGATCTCGTCGTCGGCCTCGGCCTTCACCGCCTCTCCGGCGTCGGTGACCTTCGCCGGGTCGGTGGTGGCGGTGTCGTCGCCGATCTTGTGGTGGGCAGGTAGACGGGGATGATGATCCAGGAGACCTTGCCCTGCTGGTAGGCCTGGCGCAGGGCCCGGCCGACGGCCTGGACGACGTCGATGACCGAGGACTTCGGATCCGAAAAGACGATCGAATCCACGGCCTCGACGTCGATGCCCTCGTTCAGGAGCCGGCTGTTGCAGATGATGCAGCACTCCTCGCCGTCCTCTCCGGTGGAGGCCGAGAAGGTGGCGAACGCCGCCCGGCGGTCCTTCAGCCTGTCGCTGCCGGCCACCGCGAGCGCGGTCACGCGCTCCGGCCGGTCGCAGTCCGGGAGGAGCTCGGCGGTGGCGTTCATCGTGGCGGCGAACTCGCGCGCTGCCTGCACCCGCGAGTGGAAGGTGATGACGCGGCGCAGTTCCAGGTCGGCGACCGCGCGCAGCACCGCAATCTGCAGGGCTAGGCGCAGCAGCTCCTCGTTCGACCTCTGGGAGCGCAGGTCGGCGACGGCGGGCGGGTTGAGGAGTTCGCGCAGGTCCTCGTCGGTAACCACCGGGACCAGCACCCTGTAATCCGCGAGGTAGCCGTGCTCGATGCCCTGGCCGAGCGTCCAGGTGAACACCGTCTCGCCGTAGATGCTGGTGTCCGTCATGGAGCAGAGCGCGGGCAGCTGCTCCGCGCCCTGGCCGTCGCCGCCCGCGGTGAGGTCGGCCAGGCCCGGCTTCGCCTTGGAGTCGTCGGCGATCTTGGGGGTGGCGGTGAAGTACAGCCGACGCAGCGCGGGGACCTTGTCGTCGGAGTGGATCGCCGCCCACGCCTTCCCTTCGGCGCCTGCCGTCCGGTGCGCCTCGTCGATGATCACGGCGTCCCAGGTGGGTAGCCCGAAGTCCTTGTGCGCGGCCACGATGCGCTCCAGGGAGGCGTAGGTGGCGTAGACGGTGACCGGCCCCCCGGCTTCTCCTTCGTGACCAGGTCGGCGATCCGGGCGGCCTGGGTGGACACCTGGGCGTGGACGCGGCCACCGGCCTCCGCGCTCTCCAACGCCTCCGCCCGCGAACACGCCGCAACCGCAAGGCCGCGCCGGCCGCCCTTCAGCGACCACGAGGCTGCGGTCTGCTCCAACAGCTCGATCGTCGGGACCAGCGCCAGCACCCGGCCCCTCGCCGCAAGACGCCGCGCGCAGCCCGCGGCGATCAGGGTCTTGCCCGAGCCGGTGGCGGCGACGACCGTCGCCCGGCCACCGTTCTTCACGGCCTTCACCACGGCGGCCACCGCGTCCTTCTGGAACCAGTGCAACGGCAGCGGATTCACCGATGCGGCGGGCGGCTGCGCCGGGACGGACGCTCGGACACTTGCCGCCGAGGCACTCGACCGAGTCCTCGCCGAGGAATCCGAGCTCGCCGAACTCTGGGACGACACCGTCGACGGCCCGCGATGGCGGCAGAGCATCAGCCGCCTCCGAGCAACCCTTGATCCCCAGCCCGAGCCTCAAGAAGACCCGCTGTTCGAGATCTAACTTGCTGACTCAGCGTCACCAGTCACGAAGTTGAGCCAGAACCCGAGTTTCAGCAGCACCGGACTGCTTGACTCGGCACGGCTACCGGGTAATGCCCACGTGGGGGTAAGCGACGCGTCTGGGAGCGTGACGCGTACGGTCAGCACATGCACGAGCGGCGAGACCAGGAGCAGGGCGACGGCGGGTCGAAGCGCGGGCAGGCCGCCCCGACTGCCGATGTTGTCGACGCGGGCACCGAGGCCGAAGCGGTGGTGTTCGTCTGCGCAACGTGTGGCGTCACGCTGACGGGGCCGCTTACGCGCCTGCCAGCGGTTCCCGAGGCGCCGTACTACGAATGGTGGGACGCCGACGAACCCGGTCCGTCGCCAGCGACCGTGCCGTCAGGCCACTATGCGATCGAGTTGGAGCCGTACGGAGCGCCCCTGGTCGTCGCCGAGGTACCCGGGCCGGCAATGCCCCGCCGCGGCATGATCTACAACGACGGCCAGCCGCTGGTGTCGCAAGGCCCGAAAGGCAACATCGTCATCAACCCGGACGACGCCCGCAGCCTGGAACTGCGGCACGCGTCCGCCGCCTGTTGCGGAGCGACCCCGGACGGCGGCATGAACCAACTGTGCGCCTGCGGGACCCTCGTCGCGACCCTCTGCTCCGACTGCTGCCTGCCGTACGAACTCCACCTTTCAGCCGACCACGTCCGCGCCGTTCACACCTGAGGCCAACGCCGGCCGCTGCTACTTCTGGCCGACATTTCATCGGCTCCAGGCTCCGGCTGATACCGAAATCCGCCGACATACGCTGCCAGGGCTCATCTACGCAGCCAGAGGCGCGTCTCGAAGGCGAGCCTGAGGTGCTCCTCGCTGGTGTCCAGCTCGCGTGCGACTGCAGCCGGCGACATCTGCTGGGTCCGCAGCAGGTCAGCGGCGCGGGCAGCGTCCAGGACGGTTGTTGTCCGAAGGCCTGGCAGGTCGAAGTGTTGGACCAGGGACAGTGATGGTGACCAGGTGACGGGCTCGTTGATGTCGCGGGCTGCGAGGTAGTTCGCAGCGTGCTCGTCGAGCGCGTTCAGCTCCGCGGTGGTCAGGACGAGTAACGGTTCACGTGCTCCGTTGGGTAGCCGCAGGGCCCCGGGGACCGCGTACGGATCGGAGCCGGTGATGCGTTGGAACAGGAACCGGCGCACTTTTGGCGGCCGGTGGCGGTTGCCTGGGAGTGGCAGCCTCTTCGGGGGTCACTCCCAGGTGATGCCGTTGTTGAAAGTGTACGGATCGTCCCAGTATTCGACGGCCGCGACCCTGGAGGTCTTGGGGGACATCACCGGGATGCAGAAGTCGGCGGACTTGCCGTTGGTGAACTCGCTGGGCATCTTGCCGTCGGAGCACTTGGCGAAGGTCCCGAAGACCATCAGGTCCGGTGCCCTGGTGCCGTTCGAAAGCAGGCCCCTGATGTGGCTGAGGTTGGTGAACGAGAGGTCGGTGTCGCCGATGTTGGTGACCTGGTAGTGGATGTAGTACGGAACCAGGCCCTTGGTGTTGTCGTCGAGCTTCAGCGAGGCGAGGTCGGCCGGGTCGCCCTTCTCGATCGAGGTGACCGTGAGCGCGATGGCGCCCTCGGAGCCCCCGAAGGAGAACGGGAGCCGGACGGCGTCGCCGATCTTGACGGCGGTGCCCGGGGCAGGGCCGGAGACAGCCGGTGCGGGTGCGGCCGAGGAGCTCGTCGGTGCGGCCGCCGTGATCGAAGGGGCCGCGGTGAGGGGCGCGCTGCTCGCAGTGGCGGTCCGGGCGGCCGCCGGGGTGGTGAAGGGCGCGGAAGTTGCGGAGTTCGGTGCGGACCCGCCGTCGTTGCAGGCGGCCAGGGTGAGCGCGCCGACCGTGGTCAGGCCGACCAGGACCATCGTGCGGCGACTTCTGTCGATGGGCTTCACGTGGCGTCCCCCGTTCGCGCGGGCCATGGGATCACGGCCCTCCTGAGGAATCTTCATAGCGTAGTCAGTGAAGCGGACGCCACCGTGACGGCGGTCTGGTTCGCGGGCAGTGACGGGTAGTCACTGGACGTGCTGGGCAGTGGTGCAGAGTCACTGGACGTGCTGGGCAGTGGTGCAGATGGTGCACCTGGTGGGCTGGGCGACCTGGTGGGCTGGGCGACGGAGGCGGGACTGCCTCCGCGGGGTGGCCGGCGCAGGGTCCGCCCCGACGCCGTGTGGCAGGGGCGAGGGGTGGGGCGGGTGCCGGGCCCGCGGTTGGCCGGAACCGCGACCTGGGACGGCGGGGTATGAAGAAGGACCGCCGGACGCAGACTCCACGGGCTGTGCAGGACCCAGGCCTCGCGGTAGAGGCCCGGGCTGCAGCGGACACGGCCGGTCCAGCCCAGCGGCAGACGCCGCCAGGCACTCAGGACCCCGGGCACCCAGAAACCGCCCACCCGCACCTCCACGATCCGCCACAACGGCGGGCCGTGGTCCGGCACGCCCGCC
>NZ_LMCT01000047.1:15839-18109 GCF_001424875.1 Kitasatospora sp. Root107
AGGGCGTTCAGATGAGGAGGGCGTTCAGATGAGGGGCGTACCCCGCAGGCGGCGGGACCGGACGGGGCAGCGGCGGCAACTCGGCCCGGGCGGGGCAACGGCACTACGGGGGCCGTGCCCCGCGTATCGATCGCGACGCCGGTGACGGCGTTGGTGGCGCAGTCGATGAACCACGTCACCCACGGGCATACCAGCTCGCCGTGCAGGTCGACCTCGACAGGGACGTGCTTGTGGTCGCCTTCCCAGCAGGCGTTGCGCCACTGCCGGGGCCGGCGCAGGTGCACGTCGTGGCCACGCCGGGCCCGTTCCCCGCCGGCCAGGGCGGCGCGCTGGCCGGGGTTCAGGTCTCGTCGGATCGCCCGGTGCAACGTCGCCAACGACGGCACCGCCACCGGCATGGCCTTGCCCGCGTCGTCCGTCAGTGGCGGCTTGGGCTGCGGTGCGGGCCTCAGTGAGGAGTTCGCGGTGGACCGCGGCCGCGTTCCCGCACCACAGCACGAGCCGCGCGTGCAGCTGTGGGGTGACCCTGAACCTCCCCCGCCCCTTCGCATCGGTCCGCCCCTCGGTACGCGCCGCGGCCAACCAGCGCCACACCGTGCGCAGCGACACCCCCACCGCGTCAGCGACCAACCGCACATGACCGGTCGTCGTCCACCGCCTGCTGCCGCGCGAGCGCCACAGGAACCACCGGCCCCAGGTCCGCGGCCTTGTCCGCCGGCACGAGCACCACCTCCGCTCCCCTGGCGCGCCACGTTCACCCGAGCCGTGACGGCACAGGCTTCCTGAGCCCAGGAAGCCTGACTCTGCGCCGAGGTGACACCACAATCGGCAATCCGCTGACACCAGAGCTGGGCAGGCTGCATACGTACGGCCTAATGGCCGGTTACGTCAGGCAGTGGCCGGGTCGACCAGCGCAGGTCAGAAGGGAAGGTCGCCCACTTCTGCCTCGGCTGGCCTTGGGTAGCCCAGGGACCAGCAGCCGGGGAGGGCCTCCTCCAGCGCCTCCAGGGCGGCCTGGGTGCGGGACGCTGCGTGCAGCCAACTGAACACGCCGAGGCCGTCCAGGCGGAGCAGCATGCCGGGAGCGGCGTACCAGCGCACCGGCGACTCCTCCAGCCCGGTCCAGAACGGATAGTCGGGCAGCGCCACCCGCTCAAAGCGCCGCGGCAACGCCTCGATCAGGACTGCGGGAAGCTCGCACGCGTTGTAGAAACGGCCCGGCGCGAACAGCGACTCGCTGAGCACCAGCTCGACCAGGGACAGCGAGAGTCGGTCCATGAACGGCAGCCAGCCGTCCCGGGACTGGACGAACACCGGCGGGTCATCCGCGTCGAGGTCCTCAAGACGCACGCCCCAGCAGGCGCAGCCCTGGTTCTCCGCGCGGAAGACCAGCACACCGCCGAACTCGCCATGCACGAACACCTCACCCGGCGGCAACAGCGGGTCCTGATTGCCCGTCAGATCCTTGCGCGCACCGAGCAGCACGTAGAACTCCCGCAACGCCGCCGGAAACCGCAAACCCAACCGCGTCTCGGCCCGCTGGACCTGCGCAACCGGGACCCCGTCGCTGTCCGCCACCGGCACAGCCCACGCCGCGGCGAAAGCGCGCAGGAACTCCCACGCCCGCTCCCGGTCGGGAACACCGTTGCCGAGAGCGCGGGCCGCATCGAACTCTTCAACCATGCCGCGGACCGTATCCCGGCATTGTCGTGCGGAGACCACCCGGCCCGCCCCGCACGCAACCATGCAAGGCCATACGCCAGACGAGTCATCAGGCAAGCCGGTACAGCATAGGGATCTGCACGAAGGTGTCACTGGAAGAAATCACCAGGTGTCACCCCACCTCCGCGGCCGGGTGACACCAGCCGCTCCCCCGCTCCCCGGTCAGGCCCAAACACCACGCCAGTGACACCCACTGACTCCCCAGTGACAACAAACCGCAGATTCGCACTCACCGAGCCACCCTCCGGACTCCACCGGCACACCGCCCAGCCCCGGGCCACGCCCGGCTACCAGCGGCACGGTGGAGCCCGTTCCCGGGCCTGGCGCAGGCCTCCAGCAAGGCGCGGCAGCGCACCTGGGCACCGCCGAACCCGTCCCCAGCAACCCCTCGGCGGCCCGCCCCCGCACCGCTCCAAACTGCACAGACCCGGGATGCAAGAGCCGCCAGGGGACTTCACCCTCGGGCTCACGGCCCGGGGACAGGCACTACCCCGGCCGGCGAGGCAGGAGCGGACACGGGGCCGGGGCGCAGCCCGGCACCACCACCC
>NZ_LMCT01000047.1:18155-25497 GCF_001424875.1 Kitasatospora sp. Root107
CCGGGCCTGCGGCACCGCCGGGCCTGCGGCACCGGCGAGGGTGGCGGGCGGGGCGGGCGGGGCGGGCGGGAAACGGCTCTGCGTCGACTCCGTGCTTCCGACACACTCCACTGCGGACGGCAGGCCGACTGCAGACAACGACGGCCCCCTGGGTTCAGCAGGGAGCCGTCGACACGCAACCGACCGCTCAAGGCAATGGAGAAGAGCCATCAGTACTCACCAGCCTACGGACCCCGCATCCCCGCATCCCCGCCTCCTCGCCCGGCCCGACGCCGGCCGGTAAAAGCCCTCACCACGGGCCTGCGCAAAGCCGCGCAGGGCATCAGTTCCCGTGCAGTCGGCGGCCTCGTCCACGGTGTCTTCAGCACCCTCGGAGCCGCCGCCGTCACCTGGTGGATCACCCACCATTGAGCCCACACCGAGCGCGCCCGCCCGGTCCGGCCCGACGAACCCTCCAACGGGCAGGGCCCCAAGGTCGGCCTCTCCCCCGACGGCGACAAGGCGGCCAACCACCGGCACCGACGCCCCGCCGACAACCCCAGCAGGGCCGACCGAAGGTGTCCCGCCATCGGCCGGCTCCGCCGTACCCGCCCACCCCTGCCGCTGCACCGAAGCGCCGGTACGCAGCACCAACGTCCGAACCAGTCCGGCGACGGCACCACCCAGGCGCCACGCACCGACTCCGCACCGCCACTCGAGCACCCCACCGATCCGCCTCACAACCACAACCACGGCACCACCCACGGCCCACAGCTGCGTCGACTGCTTCGGCCGGCGACAACAAGCCCGGCAGGACAGCGGCCAAGCCCGCCACACCACCCTGCTGACCCCGGACCAGGCACGGCCTCCACCAGGCCCCCGACGCATCGCTGCCTCCAAGAGAGGTTCCCCAACGCACCCACGGCCGCGATGGACGTCCACCAGGACCGGGCGAGCGCGACACCTGCCGAACACCGGTCACGCCCACACCCAACCCGCTGCCCGCCGTGCACCCTCCAACGAGGGCGGCGTCGAGTCGGTATCTCCCTGGACAGCGACCGGGCCGCCAACGACCGGCACCTGTCTGCCCCCAGCAGCCTCAGCCATCGCGAGGCAACGACCACGATCACACCGCTGCACACGCCGCCCTTCAGGCACCCTGCCGCACACACCCACGCCATCGACGCGAAGAACGACCACGTCACGGCCCATTACGCCTGGATTGCGCCGGGCCCCTCACCCGGGATCGAACAGCCGCCGACTTCCAGGTGCTCACGGTGGACTGGGACCGACCCCCGAAACCGACAGCCCCCCTTGAGCAGGCCGACTCCCTCAAACCGCGTACGACAGCACCCCAGCAACCGGCTTCGACGTCCTCGCCCACAGCCTGGCCACGGTCCTCCGCCGCTTCTTACAGCTCTACCCGCCACGCCACAATCGCGGTGCGGACTGCGGCTGACACACCAGCCTCCACTCCACGCGAAGCACGCGCAGCGAGCCCAGAGCCGCCCGGGCGGAACGAAGACAGCCACACCCAGGACGGCGACCGGACGGAACGGAAACAGCAGTCGAGCGGCCAAGCCGCCCTGGAGCAGCAGCCCACCGGGACGGCAACACCCTGCGGGTAGCTTCCGCGCAGGCCGGGGGTGGCCACCCCCGGCCCCGCAACCGAATCCGGGCCGCACCCGGCCGACGTTTCGGAGGAAATCAGCAGTGGGCTTTGGTGGAACCTTGCGGCCGCCGGCGCGGGTGGGCCCGAAGGGCGGTCGATGGGAGAAGCATCCGCGTCGGCGGATCGTGGACGGACTTCTTCATCGGCGGCACCGCCGTCCACAGCGGTTCAGCTGCCGGACAGCCCGTCCGCCTGCCCATCATCGATGCCGTAGACCTTGGTCCACGTGCTGCCGCACCGGCAGTGGAACGTCTCGACCGGCTCGCCGGCCGGTGATACGTCGATGCCGTTCTTGAGGCGGACGTGCAGCAGACACCACCGCGTCCCAACACTCGTACCGCGGAGGGGGAACGAACACAGCGGTGACGGTGCGCGGGGGCTCAGTCCTGCACCGGTCTCGCCGCGAGGGCATCCAGCTGCTCCTTCGACCACGAGAGCCTGCCGGTGCGCAGGTCTTCGACAACCGTGCGCACCCACTCCAGCTCCGCGGCCGTCACGGCTCGCAGATACTCGGTCTCCAGGCGGGTGATGCGCGGCAGCCCTCGCTCCGCCTCCGCGGCCATGGCCCCTGTCAGCTCGTCAAGCTTCTCCGCAAGGGCGCCAGTCCGCCGCTCCAGTACGTCGGCCATCTCGTCGGACGTGAGCAGCAGAAGGTTCGAGAGAGCGGCCGGGAACTCCGGGAACTCCTGCTTGGGCGCGGAGAGCATCTCCTCCAGCCAGGCGCGGGAGGTCTCGCGCCCCGCGTCGGTGACTTCGTACACGGTGCGCTCGGGGTACTGCTGATCGCGTCCGGTCTCGCGGACTGCGATCAGCCCATCGCCGTTGAGTCGCTCGATCGTGCGGTAGAGGCTCGCGCGTTGCCTGACGTTGACGACCTGCTCCTTGCCCCAGTCCTTGACCAGTCGCTGGATGCCGTACGGATGCAGCGGCTGGTAGTGCAGCAGGGCCAGGACGGTCAGGGCGAGGGGCGAGCTGCGGGGAGGGGGTGTGGCCATGGACCGATTCTAGCCCCGGAGGAACTAGTTGACGAGCAACTAGTTTCACTGCGACTATCGAATCGTCCACGCGACACCGCACCGAGAGGAACCACCGCGATGTCCCTTACCGAGCACATCCACTCGGACCACGACCTCATCAAGCACCTCGGCGACTGGACGGGGGCCGGCCGCTTCGAGGTCAAGCTCCGCCAGGGGGCCGCTGTCCTCGACCTCCGCTCTCCCCGCCTCCCCGACGACATCGAGATCCACCTCGACATGGACCGCGCCATGGTCAAGCTGCTCGTCCACGACGCCACCGCCGTCGACCACTGGAACCTGAGGTGGACCGCCCGCGGCAGGATCAAGGACTCCAGGTCCCCGGCCGCCGGCGATTCGACGGCCGGCCGCCGTATCCATCTGTCCGGCTCCGCGACGAACAGCGAGATCCGCATCCACCGTGGCGGCATCGCGATCCTGTCGGCGATGTTCTCCCGCGCGTACGTTCAGGATCTGCGCCGCGCACACAAGAGCGGCGGCGTACCGACGATCGACGACCCTTCGAGGGGGTACCAGTCATGACCCGCACCGGCAAAGCCCGCACCGCACTCGTCATCGGCGGCGGTATCGCCGGCCCGATCGCCGCGATGGCACTCCGCCAGGCAGGTATCGAGGCCGCCGTCCACGAGGCGTACGACTCCACGGCCGACGGGGCCGGCGGCGGCATGACCATCGCTCCCAACGGCCAGGACGCCCTCGACGCGATCGGCGCCGGCGACCTGGTCCGCGCCATCGGCACCCCGGTCACCGCCTTCGGGCTACGGAGCTGGACGGGCAAGGACCTCGCGCGGTTCGCCCCGCCCTCCCGCCTCCCGTCCCTGCAGTTCGTCTGGCGCGCCGATCTCTACCGTGCGATCTACGACGAGGCGCAGCGCCGCTCCGTTCCCATCCATCACGGCAAGCGGCTGACCGGCACGGCGGACACCGGCTCCGGCGTCACCGCACACTTCGCGGACGGTTCCCAGGCGAGCGCCGACATCCTGATCGGCGCCGACGGCATCCGCTCCACGGTCCGCTCCCTGATCGACCCGGCCGCACCACAACCCAACTACGCCGGGCTGGTGTGCTTCGGAGCGCGGATGGACCGGTCGGGGATGCCCTCCACCGACGGCGTCATGTACATGTGCTTCGGCAGGCGCGCGTTCTTCGGCTACCAGGTCTTCGCCGACTCCTCCGCGGTGTGGTTCGTGAACCTGCCCCACCGTGACCCGATGACCGTCGCCGAGGCGCAGGCGATCGGAGCGGAGGAGTGGCTGCGTACCTTGCGGACCGCCTTCGCCGACGACCGCACCCCGGCGCTCGCGATGATCAGCCGTACCGACGCCGGCGAGCTGCTCATCACCGGCCCGATGGAGAATATGCCGGGAGTCGCCAGCTGGACCCGCGGCCGCATGACCCTCATCGGCGACGCGGCCCACGCTGCCTCGTCCAGCTCCGGGCAGGGCGCCTCCATCGCGGCCGAGAGCGCGGTCGAACTCGCTCGCTGCCTGCGGGACCTGCCCTACGACCAGGCGTTCGCGGCGTACGAGCAACTGCGTCGACCCCGCGTCGAGCGCATCATCAAGCTCGGCGCCCGCACGAACAGCAACAAGACCGCGGGCCCGGTCGGCCGCGTACTGCGCGACCTCGTGATGCCGGCGGCCATGAAGCTGGTCAACCCTGAGAAGACGGCCTGGCAGTTCGACCATCACATCGACTGGGACGCGAAGGCAGCCCCACTCACGTGAACTCCACCCCTTCCGCCTGACACGGGCGCGTACTGCGGACCGGCCGGAGGCGGCGCGGCCGGTCATGCGCAGTCAGTTCTTCGCTTCCCGGGGCGCAGCTGTGGTGTTCATCGGGCATCCGCCTTGGCCTGCACGGCGGCGACGTAGCGGACTGTGAACACCATCGGGACCGCGAACCCGGCGACCTGTACGAGCGTGGCGGACGTCGAGTGGGCGCTGCCGGCATGGGCGAGGACCGCGAGCGCGGCGGCCGTCACCGTGAAGGCGGCGGTCCATGCGGCGGTGATGACGACGTTGATCCGGATGAACGGCTTGAGCTCCCAGACCTCGCGGGGTGTGCTGCGCTTGGCGATACCCAGGGTGAACGGCTTGCCGATGAGCAGCGATATCCCGGCGATGATCGCCAGGGTGGCTGAGGACAGGGCCGCCGAGTAGTCGTGCACGCCCGAGTGCGGGTCGGCAAAGGCGATCACCGTCAGGGCCGCGAAGAAGACCGCGGAGCCCAGCTCGATGATCAACGCGTCGAAGCCGGCCCCGGACTTGCGTTGCTGGACGGTCACCGCCACCGCCACCACCAGGGCGGCCAACGAGGCCCACTGCCACTGGCCGGACGGAAGCACCGCGAAGACGATCCACGGAAGGAAGGTGCGCAGGTACGACATGGGTGGCCCCGCTCTCTATATTCCTATTCTGACATGTTGAAACTAGAGTCTGCACTAGTGACATGTCAAGAGTGGAAGGTAGAATGTCGGCATGAGCCTTCGACATGCCCTTCTCGGACTCCTGTCCGAACGCCCGGCCAGCGGATACGACTTGCTCAAGAGCTTCGACACCTCGCTGGCCAACGTCTGGCCCGCCACCCAGAGCCAGATCTACACAGAGCTGTCCAAGCTCGCCGACGCCGGGCTGATCAGCGTCACGGCGGAGGGGCCGCGCGGCCGCAAGGAGTACACCCTCACCGACGCGGGGCTTGCCGAACTCCGGCACTGGCTGACCGAGACCAAGCCACAGCGGAACACCCGCAGCGAGGTCCTCCTGAGGGTGTTCTTCCTCGGCGTGCTCACCCCCGAGCAGGCACGGGGCTACCTCACCGAGCTGATCAAGCTGTCCGAGCAGGCGCACGAGAACCTGCGCCACCTGGATGAGTCGATCGACTGGGACGGCGACAACCTGTCCGTCTGCGGCAGGATCACCCTGGAGTACGGCCTGCGGTTCAACGCCATGCGCCGAGAGTGGGCCGAGTGGGCAGTCGGCCAGATCCGGTAACCGGTGCCCATGACGCTGGCCGGACCTTCAGGTGCTTGGGTCGGCCCGCGCTGAGCCGGCACCGCCGGCCAGTGCCAGAACGCGCCTTCAGCAGCTCTTGGCCTCCCGGTGCGTCCACTCCGGCAGCCGAAGCAGCACGAGAAGCCGAGTCCGCAAGCACCCGCCGTGCCACCCCGGTCGGCAGCGTCCCTGATCCAGCGCGGCACCGTGCCCCAGGTGAACACGGCCTGGGTGGCGAAGTGCACGGCGAGCAGCACGGCCTGGCACTGCTGGCCGCCGCTCAGCCAGGGGCCAGCACGCGGACCTGCCACTCCGCCCAGGGCTCGTCTTCAAAGGTTCGTGCTGATGCGGAGTCATGTCGGTTGTGGTGCGTCGACATGAGCTTTCGGATGTGGAGTGGGAGGTGCTGTCCCGTCTCCCTGCCGCGGTCGGGAACGGGGCGGCCTCGAGCAGCTGACCGGGCGGTGCTGAACGGGGCAGGACACTGCCCAGGAGCTCCAGCACCGGCCGGATGTCCAACTGGCTGTCGTGACGGACGGGGTCGAGGCGGCCCGGCGGTTGGACGGAGCGGGGTCGAAGTGGGACGAACTGCTGGTCGGGGTGCTGAACTGCCAGCAGTGCGTGCTCCGCGACCTGGGCCGACCTTCGGAGGGTTCGGCGGTCCGCGAGGTGATGGCGCGGATCGGTGCGGTCGATCGTTGCGCCGAGTCTCCGGACGGCTTCCGGGAGTTCGTCGGCCTGGTGACACGATCGCGCGCACACTCTGACCCGCACCGCCGCACCATCTCCGCAGCCTTCGCCGTGCGGCAGGCGGCAGGCGGCAGAGATGCAGCCGGCCAAGCTCGGGACGCTGGCCCATAATCAGTTCATGCTGCGCCCCCATGTGACCCTGGCACGGTCCCGCCGCGACGATCCCACCAGCGTGCCGCAGGCCGCCGCCGAACTCACCGCATTCGTGGGCCGACCGTGGCAGACCGAACGCCTCCACCTGGTCGGCAGCAACATCGGCCGTGGCCCCGGGCCGATCCGCTACCGCGACATCGAGGCGTGGCGACTCGGCACCGCCGCACGGGACGTGGGGGGCACCGTAGGGAGAGACGATCACCGAGGAGGAGGGCGGCAGCCCGCCGTCCTCGGCGGTGCGCCACCGCAGACGGCCTGCCGCATCGCGGTAGTAGTTCTGCACGACGATCTGCCGCAGGGCCTCGGCCTGCGGGCCTGGCCGAAAGGCGGATCCGTGCCGGTGGAGGTGCTCCAGCAGGCGGCAGGCGTCGTCGCCGGCGGCGAGGATCCGGGTCTTGGGCCGGGTGGGGTTCTTGCCCAACCGGACCGGGCGGCCGTAGCGGCGCCCCCATTCCTCGTCGGCCAAGCCGGTCAACAAGTGCGAAGCGGTGCGGGCGACTTCTTCAAGCGCGGCACGGACCGCCTCGGTGACCAGTTCCAGCTGGGTCAGGTCGCGCACCGCAGCCAGGACGTGGGTGGAGTCGGTGCGCTGCGTGGTGCGCTCTCGCACGAGTCCGGCCTCCTTCAGGCGCGCGAGCGCCAGATCCAGGAGACGGTCGGCACGGTCGTCGCAGGCGAGACGCTCGCGGAAGTCGGCAGCACGCTGTGGTGGAAGCCGGGGTCGTCCAGCTCCATGGCCAGCGCGTACTTGAAATCGATAC
>NZ_LMCT01000048.1 GCF_001424875.1 Kitasatospora sp. Root107
GGACCAGTCACGCCCTCCCAGCAACGTCAGTTACTCACTCAGGGTCACCTGGCCCCCCTCCCCACCTGCGAGAACGGCCTAACTCACTGGCATTGCAGTTCAGGGGCACTTTCAAGATCTCTGGCTGCCCCTTGGACGATGATTGGGCCAGCCTCGCCGGGCGCGAGATGTCCAGAGCAGAGGAGCCCATTCATGGCAGCCGACACGTGGTCCCAGCTCTTGGTCCACTCCGACCGGCTGACCGCGCTCTATACCGAGCTGCCGCCCTTGGAGGATCTGGTCCTCAGGTCAGTCCACCTGAGCCCCTACGGCCCCGGAGTGAAGCTGCGGATGGAGCTTCCTCGCTTTCCCGATCGCGCCCCACTGACGTGGACCGAGGCGGGCTGCGACCGGTTCGAGGCCCAGATCGAGTTCCTGGCTGTGGGCGAGGACCTGCGGATGCGGGGCGTTCCCGACCGCTCCGTGGTCGACGTCGAGCTCAGCTCCCTCGTCCAGGTCCACGAGCGCCGGATCAGGGTAGCGGTGCACGGAGCGGGATTCTCATTGGACTTCACCGCCTGGGCCGGCCTCAAGGCTGGCCATCTCAACGCGTATCGCTCCATCGACGCGGACCCCGATGCTGCTCAGCGCTGGTTCGAGAGCCGAACTGACCAGCATCTGCACCAGGTACTGCCTCCCACGACCGCGAAGGCGTTTTATGAGTGACCATGACTGGTCTGCCGAGGTGACCGATCCCGAGACGATCCGCAACGTTCTCGGCTCACCCCCGCCACCGCTGAGTGCCTACGGCCTGACCTCCGTTCTCGTCGACGAACGCGCAGCGTCGGTCACCTTGAGGTTCGCCGCCTTCGCCGTCCCGGACGCCGCTGCGGACCTGTGGCAGGCGCGCGGGCACAACGCGGTCGAGTTCGTCCTGGTCTGCATCGGCGTGAAGAACTTCGAGGTGGATGGCTGGTCTGGCTGGCCTACAACCACCGCCACCCTCGCAGGGAAGACGGTCGTGCTCGCCGGCCAGGAAAAGCGCGTCTCCTTCGAGGCCACCGAGATCCGCGCCGAGTGCCCAGTCGGACGCCTGTGGAGCCGATCGCAGTGACATCACTCGCCGGTCAAGAGCGGATTGGTACACCGGGAGCTTCACCCCCGAGGTGAAGGCCACGGATGTTCGACAGGAGCCCCGGCACGGGACAACACTGCAGGTCAGCGACACCAACCCCATCATGATTGGCCATCAGTATCTGCGACCCACGAAAGGGCGAGGTTAGTACTCCAGTTTCGACTTCGTGATCTAGGTGTCTGAGCCGCTGGTGAGCCGTCGTCGGTAGTGGCAGCGTCTGGCCTGTGCTTGGTGGAGTCTGCGCCAGGTTGACCAGGCCAGAAGGCGGTTCGGCGGTGCGGTCGGCCTTCTGAACAGCGTGCCGATGAGATGGCGTATCTCCGGGATGGTCAGGTCGATCGGGTCGCGGCTGCGGGCAGGAAGGTTCGGGTCCGTGGTGCCCGGGTTGGGCTTCGCGCTGACGGCGACGGCTGCGAGGAAGGCCAGCGCGAGCATGGCCAGGGTGATGTGGCGGTGCCAGGAGGTCCAGTGGCGGACCTGGTAGTGGTCCAGGCCAACCTGACCTTTCGCCGCTTGGAAGCACTCCTCGATGCACCACCTGGTTCCGGCGACGCGCACCAGCGTGGACAGGGCCACCTTGCCCGGTGACCAGCACAAGTAGAAGGCGACTTCGTCGGTTGCGGGGTTGCGGCGGATCAGCAGGCACTGGTTCCTGTCGGCGCCGATCTGCACCCACGCCCAGTCGTAGTAGCGCGGGCCCTTCGCTCCGGCGCCGGCGCTCTGCGCGTGCCAGGCGTCCCGGGGCAGAGCGGTGGCCACGGCGTCGGCCCGCGCCACAGTGCGGTCCTGGTTGATGCGCACCCTGGTGGTGCAGGCGACCGCCAGGACGTAGCCGATCCCGCGTGCCTCCAAGGCGGAGCGAAGCTGGGGGTCCTGGCCGTAGACCTCGTCGCCGGTCACCCAGGAGGAGGAGCACCCGGCGTCCAGGGCCGCTTCGATCATCTGCAGGGCCAGGCCGGGCTTGGTGGCGAACTCCACCTGCTCGGGAACCCCGGAGCCCGACCGGCGATCGGGATCCCGGCACCAGGTGTGCTCGGGCAGGTAGAGCCGACGGTCGATCAGAGCCCGTCCCCGAGAAGAAGCGTAAGCGAGGAACACCCCGACCTGGGCATTCTCGATCCGCCCGGCAGTGCCGGTGTACTGCCGCTGCACGCCCACCGAACGGAGGCCCTTCTTCAAGAACCCCGTCTCGTCCACGATCAGCACCCCGTCACCGCCGAGGTGGTCCAGCACGTAGGAGCGGACATCGTCGCGCACCTCGTCGGCATCCCAGCGGGCGCTTCGAAGTAGCCGCTGCATCGCTCCGGGGCGGGCATGACCGGCTCCCTCAGCCAGCTGCCAGCAGTTCTTGCGTTCGACGCCGGACAGCAGTCCGAGGACGAACGCCCGTGCCGTCGCCCGCGGTTCCACTCGTCGGAAACGGCCCGCGATGCGGGCCATGGCTTGGTCGAACATCGCCCGCCAGCGGGCAGGGTCTACGCTATGGCCCGCGGCCACCGCACCATCTTCAGAAGTCCACACAACCTCTGATGATCACGCGGTGGCCGCTTCCGTATCCGCCCCTGCCGCCAATTGGTGCCAGGCATGGGTGCATCCGTCGGCGCAGAACCGCTCCCGGCGGCGCTTGTCCGCCACCCCCAGCATCGCGACCAGCAGCCGAAACGCCTTCACGCGCTCGTCCTGCGGCAGATTGATGATCTTTGTCAGCTGCCCGGCCAACTGCCCACGCGTGATCAGCACCGCCGGGGTGTGCGTCGGCCGGATACCGGCGAGTCGCACGCTCTCGGGCCCGTCCTCCACCGTCGCGCGCGCCTGAATACAGTGTCCGCCCAGATCCAGAAGGACCTCGAACTGGTCCTCGGGGGGAAGGGCTTCGAACCACTCGACACCCTGCCCGAGCGGGCGCAGCCCCTGCGCGAGTTCGTTCAACATGACCGTGCGCTCGTCCATCCGCCCACCTCCGCGACTCGGCTGAGGCCAGTAGACCCCGTGGGTCATCGAACCAGATCGCGAAGTGTGACTGGAGTATTAGGTCCTGTCTCTTTGGTCAGCGTCGGGTCCAGATGAGGATTCGACGATGTGGAGTGCGGCCTGGTAGGCGATATCGATTTCGGCTACTCCTGCCGGTCATCCGTGTGGTCCAGCACGTCTCGGGCCTCGAGGCCCGGCCTACCCGTCCCCGGTGGTCTGACCTGGGTCTCGCTGTGCCGCACACCGCCCACGCGACTGCCCTGCCCTCGCTCCAGGGGGCGGGGCAGTTTCCGTCACCCCGCGTCGAGCCTCTACCTTGAACTCCGACGGAAATTACAAGTGGCGGCAAAGGAAGGTGAGTTGGGTTAATGGCGACAGATCCGGCGGATACGGTGTCCGTCAGCGGGGTCGGGTTCGGGGACTACTACCGGGCGCATGCGGGGCCGCTCGTCGCCCTGTCGCTGCTGCGGGGCGCGGACCTGGTGGAGGCGGCGCGACTCGCCCAGGACTCGATGACAGTGGCCCGGCGGTGGATGGACCTCCTGGTCGCGAACGTGGTCGGGGCCGCGAAGGACACCAGGACCCCCGTGGTCACCGCGCAGGCGCTGCGGTCCTGGACGTGCCGGATGACCGTCGGCGGCGGCTGCGGAGCGCTCCGCCCAGCGCACGGGACGGTGCCCGCCCTCCTGGGGAAGGGCAGCACCGACGCCCTGGTGCAGGTCCGGACGGTGGTGGCGCTCGCCCCGCTGAGAGAGTTGAACGAGCGCCAACTCAACGTCATTGCCTTTCGGTTGGCCGGCTGTGCGCCGGGAGCGATCGGGTACGAGCTGGGCCTGTCGATGCCGAAGGTGCACCGCACCCTGCGCCACGTCGGCAAGCTGCTCGAAGCGGAGACGGGGGTACGGCAGGCCAGAGGTGCCGAGGCACCGGGGGAGGCCGAGGGGTCTGGGGCGGCCGAGGGGTCCGCGGAGGCAGACGTCAGGTTCGCGGAGCTGCTGGGCGAGCTGGCCGCCGCGCTGGATCCCGTACTCGACCTGCGGGCCGGGCTGGACGAGGTGAGCGGCTCCATTGGTGCAGACGGGACCACCGCTTGCCGCGCCCCCGTACCGCCGCTGTGGAACCTCGGCCCTTCGCTCCCCGTGCCGCCCTTCGGCGCACCAGTGCTGCACTCGTTCGCCGAGCCCGCGCCATCCGGGGTACGGGCGTACGCGGCTGGCCTCGCCCGGTGCGACGCGCAGGGCCGCGAGGCTGCGCTCGGCGGGTTTCCCGCGGTCGAGCTGGCGGCCGTACGGCTCGGAGCGGTGCTCGCCCTTCAGGTGGAGCGATTCCGGCGGGAGGCCGAGAGGTCCGGGACACGGGCCGCCAGGGACGAGTTCCGGAGGGAGGACGCCCGGGCGTTCGCGGTCGCACTGGCACAGGACGCCGCGCTCGCCGCGCCGATGTTCGACGCGGTGAAGGACCTCGACGTCCCGCGCCGCGTCGCCTTCCTGGCGGCGGGCCTCGCCCATGACGACCCCTGGACGAACGAGGTCTCCTACGACGGGATCGAAGCGTCCCTCGCCCTGGCCCAGTTCCGGCGCGCGGCGGTGCGGGCGGCGCTGCGCGCGGCGCACCGGCCCGGTGCGGACACCTCCCCTCAGTCCGGCGGCTCGCTCGCCGAGGCCCTCACGCAGTCCCTGAGCGACACCCACCGGGTGATCCACCAGCTCGACGAACTGAACAGCGACCTCTCGCGTGCCGAGTCGACCCTGCCGGACGGCTACTACGTCGACATGACCCGGAACTTCGACCTCCACCAGAGCTTCCACGCGGACCTGGCCCTCGGTATCGACGCCGTCCGGGAGGCCCTGTCGCAGCCCTAGCTACGACGGAGGCCCGTTCCCCGCCCGTCGTCCGCCTCCCACCGGGGATGAGGGCGTGTCAGACCCTTGTGGGAGGGTGCTTCGCGGATGGGAGAACCGTCCGCAACGGACCCCGGAAAGCCCAGGGAGCAGCACGTGAACAACCCCGGAACCGCCCCCGCCGCTCGTCGCCGGGCGGCGCGGCGACGGCGCTCCGACCTCGACGTGGTCACGGCATGGTGGCAGGGGCTCGACGGCGACGGGTTCCTCGTCCTTCCGCCGCCGAACCGGGGCCGCTACACCCAGTCCGACGGCCACGTGGACGCCGCCGAACTCCACGCGGCGCGGGGGCTCACCGGCCCCGTCTCCTTCGCGTACTGGCACTGGCAGTCCCATGAGCGGGCCTTCGACCGCTCCGACGCCCTGAGGGGCGAACTGCTGCTGCACTGGGGCGGCGACCACGCCGCCGTCGCCGCCGGGCTCGGCGCGGGGCCTGCCGGTTTCCGGGTCGTCGACGGCGGACCGCAGGGCGCCTTCCGGCTGGACCGGATCACCCCCCGGGACGAGGCGGGCCTGCCCGAGCCCACGGACCCCGACGGCGTACGGCAGTTCCTCGCCGCGCTCGCCGAGCCGGTGGACCATTCCGCCGGCGTCCGGTACCGGCCGCTGTCCCCGGCCGAGGCCGCGTGGCTGCACGAGCGGCTGGACGACGTCCCGGACCTCTCCGCCGCGACCCGGTTCATGGTCCCGCTGGAGCGGCGGGACGGGCTCACCCCCGACGAGACGGGGCGGCTGCTGCGCGCTTGGCGGGAGGAGTACGAGGGACGGCTCACGGCGTGGGGCGCCTGGGAGGAGCTGGTCCACGCGCTGCTGCGGCACGGCCACGAGGAGGCGTGGGAGATCGTCGGCGACCTCGGCTCCCGGGCGGCCGGTGTCCTGTCGCGGGTGCCGTCCGAGCGGGGCCTGGCCGTCGTGCGGGAGGCCGCGCTCGCGGGCCATCGCGCCCCGGTCCACGCCTGGCTGGCGCTGCACCGGTCGCTGCACGAGCCCGACGCGGTACGGGCCGCGGCGGCCCTCGCGGCGGAACTGGCCGCGCACGACCTGCCGGAGACGTCACTGCACGGGCTGTACGACGCGCTGATCGGGGCGGTCACGGCCGACTGGCGACGGGAGACGGGGGCGAAGCACCATGCCGGCCGGTTGTACGCCACCGGAGGAGGCGCTCCGGCCCGGCCAGACCGTGCTCACCGGCGTCGACACCGCCGACGCGCTGGCCGCCGTGGACCGCTACGAGGCCGCCCGGGCCGGGCTTCTGTCCGGCACCGGACCGGACCTCACCGGGTCCGAGGGCAGACTGGGCGACGTGTGGCACCGGTACCGGACGCTCACCGACGCCGACGTGCGCTGGCTGCGGGACCGGGTGGCCGACCCCACGACCGGTCTGCAGGGGCTCGGTTTCTGCCTCGAACTCCTCCACGCCCACGGACTGGCCACGGCGTCCGACGTCGAGGCACTGCTGCCTCGCCGGCTGAAGGACCTCACCAAGAAGTACCGGACCACGTACACCGAATGGCGCCACCCGCTCGTCACCCTGACCTGTCTCGCCCTCGACCTGGACCATCCGGCCGCGGGAAAGCTGGTCTCCTGGTGGAACGGGGCCCGGCCGCTCTGGAAGGACGAGCTGCGGCTCCTCACCCACCTCGGCGCGCCCGACGAGGCCAAGGCCGCCGAGCTGTGGGACGTCGTCACCTCGCCCGCCCACGACGTGGGTCAGCTGATGACCTGGGTGCTGGTCCGGGCCCGCCTCGATGGCGAGCACCCGCTGCTCGTGGCCGACCGGCTGTTCGGCACCCCGGGCATCAGCGAGTACGTCCTGCACCGGGTGCTGATCGGCGTGGCCGACCCGGGACAGCCGCTGTGGCACTACGCCGTCGACCCGCGCAGCGTGTGCTGGTGGCGGCGTGCCCAGGAGGTCGCCGAGCATCCCGGCCTCTCCCCGGAGGCCCGTGCCGTCGGCCTGAGGGTCGCCCGCGAGCACTACCTCATCCGCTATCCGGACCAGGTGAGCCCCGCACCGACCGAGGCGGAACGCGCGAAGGCCCTGGCCTGGCTCGCCCGGCAGGACACCCCCTAGCTAGGGACTGTTTCCTCGATCCGTCCGTGAGATCGTCGTGCTCGCCATCGAGTCTTGGGTGATCGATGACGACAGCCCTGTCCCTGTGTCATTCGAGGTGGTGCTGGAGGCCCGTCGGCCGGGATCGACAGCGGGCAGCTTGAGACTTGGCTGACCAGTGCGTCCGAACGGTCGCTGGCCTCGTGACGAACGTCGAACGCGCGATGGTGATGCTGCTCGAAGGGGAGGGTGATCCCGACGAGCATGCCGTGGACTCCGGGGCTCACAGGTCGAACGACAGTACCCGCATGGGAACACCGTCCCCATCCGTGAGGCGTTCAGGCTCGTGAAGCAGATCGTTGGCATGGGCTCCTGGCCGACGGACGCGCGCTGGGTGGTCGATCCCTCTCTGTCAGCCTTGGGTGAGACGTCCCGCTTTGTCGGGTTAGCCTGAGAGGGCCCGAGCAGGAGTTCCACCTGATGACCACCACCCAGCCGTCCGCAGCCGACCCAGCTCCCAGGCCGAAGCGCCGCACCTTCAGCCCCGAGTACAAAGTGCGGATCGTGGCCGAGTACGACGCCGCGCCCCGGAACGAGAAGGGCGCGGTCCTGCGCCGCGAGCGTCTGTACCACTCCCACGTCACCGAGTGGCGGGCCGCGCGTGATGCCGGCGCGCTGGAGAAACTGGCCGACCACCGCACGAGCCCGGCCCGCGCGAAGAAGTCCACCACCGATACGGAGAACGAGAAGCTGCGCCGACAGGTCGAGCGGCAGGAGAAGGAACTGGCCCGGAACAAGGCCGCGTTGGAGATCCTGGGAAAAGCGTCGACGCTCTTGGAAATGATCTCCGAGAGCGCGGACTGAACCACGCCGCCGACCCCATCGTGGACCAGGCGTTCACCGGCAGCGAGAGCGAACTGGGCATCACGGCCGCCTGCCGGCTGACCGGCCGCGCCCGGGCCACCCACTACCGCAGACTTCGGCCACGACCCGTGCGCGAGCCCAGACGAGAGCAGGTCCAGCCCTCGGCCCTGAAACCCGAAGAGCGTGATGCGGTACTGGAGTTGATGAACACCCCCGAGTACGCCGAGCTGCCGCCCGCACAGATCTGGGCCCGTGAGCTGGATGCCGGTCGCTACCACTGCTCGGTGTCCACGATGTACCGGATCCTGCGCGAGCGGGGGCAGTCGGGTGAGCGCCGCCGCCAGGCCACCCACCCGGCCAAGACGGTGCCCGAACTGGTCGCCGACGGGCCGTCGCAGGTGTTCACCTGGGACATCACCAAAGCGGCCGGCCCACGCAAAGGCATCTGGTTCCACGCCTACGTCATCATCGACATCTTCAGCCGCTACATCGTCGAACTGGCCGAATCAGCCGAGCGGGCCGAGGAGTTGATCCGCGAGACGATCGCGCGCAACGGCGTCGTGCCCGAGACCGTGCACGCCGACCGCGGCACCTCCATGACCAGCAAGAAGGTCTCCCAGCTGCTGATCGACCTTGGCGTCACCAGGAGTCACTCGCGCCCGAAGGTCAGCAACGACAACCCTTACAGCGAGGCCCAGTTCAAGACCACCAAGTACATGTCCGACTACCCCCAGCGGTTCGACTCGCTGGCCCACGCCCGCGAATGGTTCGATGCCTTCATCTCGTACTACAACCACGAGCACCGGCACTCGGGCATCGGACTGCACACGCCCGCCAGCATCCACTTCGGCACTGCCGACGAGGTCCGTGACCAGCGGGCCGTCACCCTCACCGAGGCCTACGCACGGCACCCCGAACGCTTCGGCCGCCGCCCCCGGCCACCCGAGATCCCGAAAACGGCGTGGATCAACGACCCCGCCAAGCGCCGCGAACCCACACCACAAACCTCATAGCGCCACGACCGTCTCACTGGACTTGAAATCTTCCGCGACGGGCCGGGCCGGACCGGACCGGACGTAAAGAACTGACAGCAGCAGACCCGAGGCGGGCGGGCTCCGGCACCAGCAGACCAGGGCGGGGCGAGATGGTAGCCGGGCCGTGCGGCGGGTCAGTAGGTGCGGATGCCAGCTTCGTCGAGGTAGCGCAGCCTGCGGACGCAGGCGCGGGCGAGTCCGCCCCCCATCAGCCCCGGCGACACGCCTTCAGCCGCAAGTCGGATGGCGCGTGCGACGCTAGGCTCACCCCGTGATTCGACCCGACGAGCGCGCCGAAGGCGCCGGACCGTTCACGACTCGTCTCACCTGGCGGCTGGCCGAGGGAGGCTCGGCGGTCTGGGAGTCGCGCCTGGCCCGCAAGCGCGGAGTGCTCAGGATCCACACCGAGACAGGGGTGCTGGGTACACCGCGCATCGCAGACGACACGGCACTACACCGCCTACGCACTCTCAACACCGTCGCCGCCGTCGCGTTCACGATCGGCGGTGCCCTGTTCGCACTGGGTGCCGCCGTCGCCGAGGTGGGGTCGAGCGGCGTGACCGCGATCGCCTCGATCTACTTCGCCGGAGGTCTGTTCTTCAACACCGGCGGCTACACCTCCCTGCTACAGGCCATCAACGCACCGCGCCGTTCCGGCGGGACGGACTCGCTGGTCACGGGCGGCTGGCGATGGTGGAGCTACGAGCCCGCCCGGATCGACTGGCTGAGCGCCTTCGTCCTGTTCGCCGGCACACTCGTGTTCGGCGTCAACCTGTTGGACTCGTTCCTCAAAGGGCTTTCGGTCCAGCAGGTGAACCGGCTGATCTGGGCACCCGACCTGGTCGGGTGCGCGATGTTCCTGGCCTCGGGACACCTCGCGCTCGTCGAGGTCTGCCACGGCCACCCGTGCTGGCGCTCGCGCAGCCTCGGCTGGTGGATCGTCGTGGTCAACCAGCTCGGGTCCGTGCTCTTCCTGGTCTCGGCGCTGGCCGCCTTCACCCGCCCGGAAACCGGCAGCCTGATCAACACCGACATCGCCAACTGGGGAACCTTCGCCGGCGCCGCGTGCTTCTCGGTCGGCGGTGTCCTGCAGCTCTTCGAACGACCTTAGGGGTAGGCGCGTTTGTCGTACCTGGTCGCGACCGCACGGAAGTTCTTCAGCTTGTTGATCGCCCGCTCGACGGTGTTGCGAACGAGTGAAAGGCCCCGGCAGCGGCCGTCCGCGCTCAGAGAGGATGAAGCCGAAGCCGTTGACAGTGCCGCGACGGGCTCCTAGCGTGGCGCAGCCGATTACCCGCGAGTAGGGACTGTTGATGGCCGCGCCTCGCCCGTACGACCTCGTCCTGTTCGGTGCCACCGGGTTCACCGGCGGGCTCACCGCCGAGTACCTGGCCCGGGCCGCGCCCGACGGCTGCCGGTGGGCGCTCGCGGGGCGGGACGAGCGTAAGCTCGCCGCCGTCCGGGCGAAGCTCGCGGAGACCGACCCGCGCTGCGCCGAACTCCCGTTGCTGGTCGCGGACGCTGCGGACCGCGAGGCGCTGCG
>NZ_LMCT01000049.1 GCF_001424875.1 Kitasatospora sp. Root107
GTGCACGTAGCTCTGGTGGCCGGTGTCGAAGAGGATCCGGTCGCGCGGCGAGTCGAAGACCCGGTGCAGCGGCTGCCGTCGGTGAAGTCGGTGCGGGTGTGCACGTAGCTCTGGTGGCCGGTGTCGAAGAGGATCCGGTCGCGCGGCGAGTCGAAGACCCGGTGCAGCGGCTGCCGTCGGTGAAGTCGGTGCGGGTGTAGTCGATCACCTCGTCGGCGCCCAGCGAGCGGACCAGGTCCGCCTTGCCGGTGCTGCAGACGGCGGTGACGTGGGCGCCGAGGGCCTTGGCGATCTGCACGGCGAAGGTGCCGACACCGCCCGCCGCGCCGATCACCAGCACACTCTGACCGGGCTTCAGGCGCCCGGCGTCGCGCAGCGCCTGGAGGGCGGTGGCGCCGGAGATCGGGACGGCGGCGGACTGTGCGTGGCTGAGGTTCGCCGGGCGGTGGGCGAGCATGTCCGCCTTTGCGCAGGCGTACTCGGCGAACGAGCCGTCGGCGATGCCGTACACCTCGTCGCCGGGACGGAACCGGGTGACGCCGGGACCGACCGTCTCCACCCGGCCGGAGACGTCCAGGCCGCGGATCCGCTGCTTGGGGGCCCGCAGACCGAAGCCCACCGCGCGGATCAGGTAGGGCAGACCCGCCGTGAGGTGCCAGACCCCCGGGTCGACTCCGGCCGCGTGGACCCGGACGAGCACCTCGCCCTCGCCGGGCACCGGCTGGTCGGTCTCCTCCACCCGCAGCACCTCGGGCGGACCGTAGACATCGTGCAGGACAGCCTTCATGGGCGGGTGTCTCCCTCGGTAGTGACAGTGGCGGGGTTATGAACTGCTGGGGATTGAGGGCTCTTTGGCGCACACAAGTGCCCGCGAGTGCGTTTTCAATCACGGTGTGTCGGGTGGATGGGTCGACTGTCAGTGGTGCGTGTGAGGGTGGGTAGCACCGGCTGGGAGGGGAATGGCGTGACTGGGGCGGGGAAGAGGCTCCGGCGGATCGAGGCGCCGTTCGTTTGCCTTGGCCCGTCGGGTGTGACGGTCCGTGACCGCCTCAGGGACCTCACGCCTGAGGATGAGAAGGTGCTGCGCCTGATCGGCGCGCATATGGGGGCGCTGGCGTTGAGGGACCTGAAGGCGCGCTGCGTGGACGGCCTGGACCACAGCAACCAGAGGTGGGCCGCACGCAAGCGTGACCTGACGGTGCGGTCGTCGTCGCGCTGGGCGGGGAGTGTCACCAGGGCTACGCACGACCAGTGGGCGCTGTCGCGTCGCGGCCAGGCCGCGCACCTGGACTCGTTGGACGCGGGTATCCGGATGCTGCGGCACCGGCTTGCCCTGCCGGTCGGGGAGAACGGCACCAGCGCGCGCCCGGTGGCTACCGCTCCAAGCACGAGTGGTTCGTCAAGTCCCGCCGACTCGCGGCGCTGGAGGAGCGGCACGCAGCTACCCAGACCGATCGTGAGAACGGCATCGTGCATGTGGTGCGCGGCGGACGGAAGATGCTCAACACCCGGCACAATCTGGCCGCCGCGAACCTGACCGAAGCCCAGTGGCGAGAACGCTGGGAAAGCGCGCGGTGGTTCCTGTCCGCTGACGGGGATTCGGCCGAACGCTATGGTAACGGAACGATCCGGGTCACCCCCGGCGGCGAGGTGAGCATCAAGCTGCCCACCCTGCTGGCGCAGTACGCCAACGCCAGGCACGGCCGGTACGTCCTCGCCGCGAAGGTGTCGTTCCCACACCGAGGCACCGAGTGGGCCGACCGGATCGAGGACAACCGGGCTGTCGCCTACCGCATCCACTACGACGTTGCACGCGGCCGCTGGTACCTCGACGCCTCCTGGACCAGGCCCGTCGCCCAGACCATGCCGCTGGCCACCGCCCGCGCCCAGGGCATGGTCGGCGTGGACACCAACGCCGACCACTTCGCCGCCTGGCAGTTGGACGTACACGGCAACCCGGTTGGTCGGCCCTATCGATTCCACTACGACCTGTCCGGCACCACCCAGCATCGGGACGCACAGATCCGACACGCCATCACCCGCCTCCTGCACTGGGCCACGCGGCGCGGTGTCGCGGCGATCGGCCTGGAGAACCTGGACTTCACTGCCGAAACCACCCGCGAGAAGCACGGCCGACGCAAGCGGTTCCGGCAGCTGATCTCCGGCATGCCCACCGGTAAACTCCGCGCCCGCCTCGTCGCCATGGCCGCGGAGATCGGCCTGGCCATCGTCGCTGTCGATCCCGCCTATACCAGCGTGTGGGGTGCCCAGCACTGGCAGAAGCCACTCGCCACGCCACGACGTAAGACCACCCGACACGATGCCGCGAGCATCGCTATCGGACGACGCGCCCTCGGACACCCGGTCCGGCGACGGACGGCACCGCCCCACGACGACCAGAGCGATCGTCGTGGGCATCGGACCGTCCAGGCCGTACCAGGCAGCCGGGGGCGTGAGGGAACCCGCCGCCCTGTCACGGAGCGAGCACACGATGCACGCAGCCGGACGGGGACAACGAGAACGCGGGCGACCAGCGCACCCAGAACCGTTCGGGATGCGCGCAGTGCCAAGACGTGGGTCCAAGACTCACTCCTGCTCACTGATTAGGGACGGTACTGGAACACGTCGTCGAGCGGGACGTGGAAGACATGGGCGATCTGGAACGCCATCTCCAACGAGGGCGAGTAGCGGCCCTGTTCGATGGCGATGACGGTCTGTCGGGTGACCCCGACCCGGCGGGCGAGTTCGGCCTGGGTCATCTCGCCGTGGGTGAACCGAAGGGTGCGGATCGCGTTGGTGACCCGGGTCGGCTTCACCACCGGTGGAACCCGAACCGGTAGGCGGCGATCTTCGCGGTCGTGCTGAGGACCGCCGACAGGACGAAGGCCAGGTAGATCGCGTTGGCGATCCAGAACCGGTCCTGCCCGGTCATCGCCAGGATCAGCCCGGCAATGCCGCCGAGCACCACGAAGGACTGGCCGACGTACTCGCTGAAGCGGTGGATCTCCCGGTCCCGCTGGTCCCTGACGTTCTCCTCCTTCGGGGAGAACGTGGACACCACGATGTGCAGCACGATCGACGCCACGATCCCCCCACCGACCGACCACAACAGCGCGGACACATAGGGCGCCTGAGTGAGCCTCAGACCCTCGGGCCGGTCCAGGACGGCGGCCAGGTACGTCGCGTAGGCCGCGACCGTGGCCAGCAGCATCATCCAGGCGCGTTTCTCTTCGACGGCCATCCCACTCCCTCAGGTAAAGAAAACCCGACATCCGGAGTGTCAAGCAACGCCGACATCATGTCAAGGATTCTTGACATTGGAGCAGTGGACGAACCGACAGCGCCGCCCCGGTCCCGTACGGCGGGGACCGGGGCGGCGCAGGGGTTACGAGGTGTCAGACCGAGGCCGGGCGGGCGTCCGGGTAGCTGGTCGGGAGCTTGAGGGCGGCACGGAACTCGGTGTCCGCCGGGCCGCGGACGTAGTCCTCGAGTTCCAGCAGCTCGTCCTCCAGCACGGTGGGGTCCGTCGCCTTCCGGATCTTCTCCGCGTGCGCGATGACCTGGTCCAACTCGGCCTGCAGCGGGCCCACCTTGGCGGCGGGTCCGTCGGTCCACGGACTGAGGCGGAGCTGGCTCTTCTCGGCCTCGGCGGCGCTGACCACCTGGCGGGCCCAGTCCTGGTAGGCGCCGGGGGCGGCGTCCGCGGGATCGTCCAGCGGCCACTGGTCGAGCACCTGGTCCAGCTCCGTGGAGGCGGTCAGATAGGAGTGCTGCTCGCTCGTGGCCGCGGCGTAGTCCTGATGGAGCGTCCGGGTCGTCGTCTCCTTCGACTCGAAAAGGCACAGACCGAACCGCTTGCTGGTGCCCGCCTTCCAGGATGTGCGGTCCGGGTAGAGCGTGCTGACCTCCATCCCCCGGGGGATGGCGAGGTAGTCCGCCGCGTACTCGTACTGCCGCCTGACGCAGGCCTTCGCGGCAGCCTCCTCCAGCACCTTCTCCCCCGGGTAGGAGGAGCCATTCTCCTGGACGGCCGACAGCGGGACGGTGCCGAACACCTCGCCGTAGTGCGGCTCGGTGCAGGGCACCACGGTGAACCGGCGGGAGAGCTGGCCCTGTCCGCCGGTCTTCTCCTTCAGGCAGTCGCCGGGCTGCAGGCTGAAGACGTTGGTCTGGCTCGTGATGGAGTCCAGGTCGCCCTTCGCCACCAACACCCCCACCAACCCGATCGTCAGCACCGCCCAGAGGCAGGAGATCACGATGCCGGCGACGGCCAGCCCCTTGCCCTGCTGCGGACGGCGGCGGATCTGCCGGAGCGCACCGATGCCGAAGCCGAGGCCGAGCACCCAGAGGAAGCAGCCGAAGCCGAGGATGCCGAGCACTAGCGAGGTGATGGCCAGCCCGTTGGTCCCCTGGGCCGGTACCTGCGGAGCGGTCCAGTACGGCTGCCCGTACGGCGCCGGGGCGCCCGCCCACTGACCGGGGTACGGCGCCGCTCCGGGCGGGCCCGGCTGGGCGTACGGTCCGGCTTGCTGGGCGTACGGGTCGGCGGGCGGCGTGTACGGATCGCTCGGCGGCACGTACGAATCGGCAGACGGCGCGTAGGGATTGGCGGGGAGCCTGCGGGTTGGCGTCCGCCGGGGGCGGCTCGTACGGGGTGCTCGCGGCGGGCTCCGGGGCGCTGTCGTTGCCGGACGGCGGGGACCAGTCCGCCGAGCCTGCGCTGCTCGAACTGCTGGACGGGTCGGACTCGGACGACACGGTGGGACTCCCCCGACGCTGCACTGCCGTCGGGTCCGACGGCTGCGCGAATATAGCGGATCATCGGACCGCATTCCCAATGGGATTCGAACACCGGGACGACTGTCAGTGCCAGGCCGTACGCTCACGTCCCATGGCGAGTAACCCAGCGGGCCCCGGCCCGGCGGCTGACGGCACCGGCTGGACGGCCACCGGTCTGCGCTGGCGTGAGGGTGTGCCCCGGCTCACGGCGGCGAGCGGGGCCCGGCTGCTGGAGCGGGAGGTCGCCGTCGGCACCCGGGTCGGCTGGACGGTGGTCGGCCCGCGCCGCTGCGTCGGGGTGCGGACGGCGCAGCGCCACCACCCGTGCCCGGTCGCGGCGGAGCTGGAGCCCGGGAGCAAGGCCGGCCAGTGCGGCTCCTGCCAGGACGCCGACCAGGGGCTGGCCCTCGCCAGGGACCAGATCCTCGACGACGGGCGGACGTACCGGCTCTACCTCGCCTGGTTCGGGCCCGGGTTGGCCAAGGTCGGGCTGACCGCCGAGCAGCGCGGCACCGCCCGGCTGGTCGAGCAGGCCGCCCTGGCCTGGACGTTCGTCGCCCGGGGCTCGCTGCCGAGCATCCGCCGGGCCGAGCTGACGGTGGCCCAGTCCGGGCTGGCCAGGGAGCGGTTCACCTCGAAGGCGAAGGTCGGCGGCTGGTGGCGGCTGCCCCCGCCGGACGAGCGGGCGGCGGCGGTCCGTGCGCTGCGCGCCCAGGTGCTCGGGGTGCTGGCGGGCCACGGGGTCGAGCTCTTCCCGGCCGACCCGGTCACCGACCAGGTGGCGCTGTTCGGTCTCACCGACGGTCCGCCGGCCGCCTACCGCGAGATCACCGCGCTCGGCCCCGGCGCCACGCTCGGCGGCACCCTGCACGCACCGATCGGGCGCCACCTGTTCGTGACGCCCGATCAGGTCGACGCTCCGCCGCTGCTGCTGGACACCCGGCTGCTGATCGGCTGGGCTCTGCGGCCCACCCCGCTGGCACCGTGCACGGGGATCACCGAGCAGCTCCGGGCCCGGCCGGCCGAGCAGGCCGCACTCTTCTGAGGAGCGGCGTGGGGCTGCGTCAGGGAGCGGGCACCGTCCGGAGATAGGCGGCGAGCCGGGTGATCGCCGACGGGTTGCGCGGGCTCTCCACCAGGTCGACGTAGTCCAGCACGAAGATCCGGTCGTTCCGGACCGCCGAGACGTCAGCCAGCGCCGGATAGGACTTCAGGAACTGACGCTTGGCCTCCGCACTGGTCTCCCCGTAGTTGTTGATCACGATCACCTCGGGGTCCCTGGCCACCACGCTCTCCCACCCCACCGTGGTCCACGAGTCGTCCAGGTCGCCCATCACGTTGCGGCCGCCCGCCTTGCCGATGACCTGTTCGGGGGCGGCGAACCGCCCGGAGGTGAACGGCTTGTCCTGGCCGCTGTCGTACAGGAAGACGCTCGGCCGCCGGGCCGGTGCACCGGCCTCGGCCCTGGCCACCTCCGCCTTGAACTCCCCGATCAGCTGCTGGGCCTTCGGCTCCACGTCGAAGATCTTCCCGAGGTTGGCCAGGTCCGCGTAGAGCGCGTCCAGCGGCGGCATCACGCCGCGCGCCTTCTCCTTGCCGTTCCGGCAGGACTCGGTGAGCGTGTAGGCGCCGACACCGAGCTTGCCCAGGCCCTCGGGGGTCAGCCCGGCGGTGTCGTTCCAGCCGTAGTTCCAGCCCGCGAAGACCAGGTCGGCCCTGGCGTCCAGCACCAGCTCCTTGGTGATCTCCTTCTTGGACAGCCACCTGGTGCGGTCGTACTCCGCCGCCCAGGGCACCTTCGCCAGGTCGCCCTTCTCGTCCGGCATCACGTAGCCCGCCATCCGGTCGGCCAGGCCGAGCGAGAGCATCAGCTCGGTGATGCCGATGTCGTTGGTGACCACCCGGGCCGGCCGGTGGTGGTACGTCTGCGGGCTGCCGCAGTTGTCGACGGTGACGGGGTAGTGCGCCGAACTCGCGCTCTCCGCCGAGACCGAGGGGGTGACCTCGGCGCCGCAGGCGGTCAGGCCCAGGGCGAGTACGGCGGTGGCGGCCAGGGTGCGGCGGGGGTGGGTGAACAAGGTGTCCGTCCTCATCAGGAGTGGAGTCGGTCGAAGAGCAGCTGCACGGCGCCGGTCACCGGGTGCCGCACCGGATGGGCCCGCACCCCGAACACCTCGGCGAGCAGCTCGGTGGACAACACGTCCCCCGGCGGACCCGAGGCGACGATCCGGCCACCGGCGATCACGTACAGCAGGTCGCAGTGGGCGGCCGCGAGGTTGAGGTCGTGCAGCGCCGTCAGCACGGTCAGGCCGCTGGCCCGGACCAGCGCGAGCACCTCCAACTGGTGCGCGATGTCCAGGTGGTTGGTGGGCTCGTCGAGCACCAGCACCTTCGGCTGCTGCACCAGTGCCCTGGCGATCAGCACCCGCTGCTTCTCGCCGCCCGAGAGGTCGAGGAAGCCCCGCCCTGCCAGGTGCCCGGCACCGACCCGGGCCAGCGCCTCCGCACAGCCCGCCGCGTCGTCCGGGCCCGGTGCGCCGAAGCCGCGCCGGTGCGGCAGCCGTCCCATCCCGACCACCTCGGCGACGGTGAAGTCGAACTCCGCCACCGTCTCCTGCGGCAGCGGTAGACGCAGCGCAGCAGCGTGCACCCTCACGGGGCGTCAGGCCGTGCAGGTCGTCGCCGTCCAGCCGGACGGTGCCGGCCGCCGGGCGCAGCGCCCGGTAGACGCAGCGCAG
The DNA here is from genome assembly GCF_001424875.1 of Kitasatospora sp. Root107. GTDB lineage: Bacteria > Actinomycetota > Actinomycetes > Streptomycetales > Streptomycetaceae > Kitasatospora. The sequence continues at coordinate 7,518 of NZ_LMCT01000049.1, forward strand.
CAGCGTGGACTTCCCGCTGCCGTTCGGCCCGACCAGGCCGAGCACCTGGCCGCTCGCGGCCCGTACCGTGACCTCGTGCACCAGCCTGGTCCCGGCGATCTCGACCGAGACGTCCTCGATGTCGACGCGCATCAGCGTCCCCTCCCCTGACTGGTCATCAGCGGCCGCCGAAGCTGTAGCTGCGACGGCGCATCAGCAGCAGGAAGCACGGCACCCCGAGCACGGCGGTGATCACGCCGACCGGCAGTTCGGCGGGGGCGAGCAGCAGCCGGGAGACGATGTCCACCCAGACCAGCAGCACCGCGCCGAGCAGCGGGGCGACCGTCAGCACCCGCCGGTGGTCGGCGCCGACCAGCATCCGGGCCAGGTGCGGGACCATCAGGCCGACGAAACCGATCGCGCCGCTGACCGCGACCACCGTGCCGGTGACGGCGGCGGTGACCACGAACAGCGCCCGGCGCAGCCGGGAGGCGTCCACTCCCAGCGCGGCGGCGGTCTCGTCGCCCATCGCCAGGGCGTCCAACTGCCCGGCGGAGCACAGCAGATACCCGGTGCCCGCCAGCACCGTTCCGGCGGCGATCGGGACCGAGGCCCAGGTGGCGCCGCCGAGGCTGCCGAGCAGCCACATCATCGCGGTCCTGGCCGCCTCGCCGCGTTCGGCGGAGAAGACCATCAGCGAGGTGACGGCGGAGAAGCCGTACGCGAGCGCGGTGCCGGTGAGCACCAGGCGCAGCGGGGTGAGGCCCTGGGCGGTCCTGGCCACCGCGTAGACCAGCACCATCGCGGCCAGCGCGGAGGCGAACGCGGAGGCGGAGAGCGCCCAGACGCCGAGCGAGGCGAACGCTCCCAGCAGCAGGACGGCGTTGGCACCGACGGCCGCACCGGAGGAGATGCCGAGCACGAACGGGTCGGCGAGCGCGTTGCGCACCATCGCCTGGACGGCGACGCCGGTCGCGGACAGTCCGGCTCCGACCACGGCGGCCAGCACCGTCCTGGGCAGCCGGATCTCCCACACGATGGTGTAGCCCGCCAGCTGGTCGGCGCTGATCCGACCACCCGTCAGACCGGCCCGCAGGTACTCCAGTACCGTCCCCCAGCCGATCCCGGCGGAGCCCAGCGCGACGCCGCAGACCAGCGAGAGCAACAGGGCGACGGCCAGTCCGGCGGCCAGCACCGGGGTCCGGGCGGGTGGGTGGACGGCCTTCGCCATCGGTGCGGCTACAGCGGTGCTCACGGCGGCCTTCGCGTCGGGCCGTGGCCGTACGGGGGCGACGCGCCCAGGCCCGCCCGGTCGGCGCGGACCCTCGGGTCCGCGCGTGGGCGCGCCGTGCCGCATCCCCTCGCAGTCCGCGGCGAGTTGTCGGGAGGTCAGCGCCGCCGAGGGCGATCGGGCTCACGGACCCTCAGGGGCCCGTCCACCGTTGCGGGTCAGCGCCGGACTTCCACCGGACTTTCCCCTCGGGACGCTCCGGCAGCATAACAACACCGACCGACCGGGTAAGGGACCGTCAGCTGTGGTGCCCGGCACATCAATCGGCGGTCGGCCACGCTCCCGCTGGTCCTGCCGCCCGTCGCGTAGCTTGGTGGCACCGGGAGCGAAGGGTGGCGGTGGCACCATGACAGGAGCACTCGACGGCAAGGTCGCGCTGGTCGCAGGGGCGACCAGGGGCGCGGGGCGGGGCATCGCCGTCCAGCTCGGCGCCGCCGGGGCGACCGTCTACGTGACCGGCCGCAGCACCCGGGGCCGACGCTCGGAGTACGACCTCCCCGAGACCGTCGAGGACACCGCCGAGCTGGTCACGGCGGCCGGCGGGCACGGCATCGCGGTGGTGACGGACCATCTGGTCCCGGCACAGGTCGCCGCGTTGGTGCAGCGGATCGACACCGAGCAGGGCCGGCTCGACGTGCTGGTGAACGACATCTGGGGCGGCGAACGGCTCTTCGAGTGGAACAGCACCGTCTGGGAGCACGACCTCGACAACGGCCTGCGCCTGCTCCGGCTCGCCGTGGAGACCCATGCCATCACCAGCCACCACGCACTGCCGCTGCTGCTGCGCACGCCGGGCGGCCTGGTGGTCGAGATGACCGACGGCACCGAGGAGTACAACCGCACCCGCTACCGGGTCTCCTTCTTCTACGACCTGGCCAAGTCCGCCGTGCTCCGGATGGCCTTCTCCCTCGGCCACGACCTGGGCCCGCGCGGCGCCACCGCCGTGGCCCTCACCCCCGGCTGGCTGCGCTCGGAACTGATGCTCGCCACCTTCGGCGTCACCGAGCAGAACTGGCGGGACGCGATCGCCAAGGTGCCGCACTTCGGCATCTCCGAGACCCCCTCGTACGTCGGCCGCGCGGTGGCCGCCCTGGCCGCCGACCCCGACGTCGCCCGCTGGAACGGCCAGTCCCTCTCCAGCGGCCAACTCGCCCGGGTCTACGGCTTCACCGACCTCGACGGCAGCCGACCCGACGCCTGGCGCTACATGCTCGAGGTCCAGGACCCCGGCCTCCCCGCCGACCCCACCGGCTACCGTTGAGGTACGCTCCGTCCGCCTGCTGCTTCCCGAGCAACTCCGCATCGCCGCCGGTTACTTCGTCCAGCTCTCCGCTCTGCCCGCCGAGGAGAACGACATGTCGTCACCCCGACCCTCGGGCTGGCTCCCGCCGGAGCAGTTCGTCCCCACCCTGTCGCACGGCATCGCGTACGCCTCGCTGCTGTTCACCGACACCGAGGGCCGACTGCTCGGCCTCCGCTCCGCTCTCGACCCCACCGAACTCCACTTCCCCGGCGGCCTCCTCGATCCTGGCGAGGACCTGTTCGCCTGCGCCTGTCGGGAGACCGTCGAGGAGCTCGGCTTCCTACCCGCAGCCGTCGACCGCGGGCAACCCCGGTTGCTCGTCATGTCGTTCACCTCTCCCGAGCCACCCTGGCCCTGGAAAGTCGGCGCCGTCTTCGACGGCGGCACCCTCGACGCCGAGGACATCGGCCGCATCACCCTGGACCCGGCCGAACACAGCAGCTACGCCTTCAAGCCCGTCCAGGACTGGATCGCCGCCGTCTCTCCACGCCGCGCCCGGGTCCTGAACGCCACCGTCACCGCCCGTGCCACGGGCGGCGCCGTCTACCTCGGGCCGTTCGAGGAAACCCGTGCTCTCAGGGCGGCGGTTGAGCCATGATCGTCGGGCTCGGGTCGTGTGGGCAGGTGCGTTGTGCACCGTCGTGCGGTGGCTGGTCCCCGGTCTCCGGTGCGCTCGGCGCCGCAGCCGACATGGGTGGCTACGGCACGCCCGTCGCGGTCACCCCCGGCGACGGACGCATGGTGACCGCCGTCCGCAACCGGGGCGGCGGCCCTCGTGCATCCTGTAGCGATGTCGAAGAAGCGTGCCACGACCTTGGCCGAGATGGTCACCGCCCTGGGGCCGGCCCCAGCGGAACAGTCGGGCGGCCGGTACCTCCAGTCCCCGGTGCAGGAGCGTGGGTTCACCGACGCCGCCGGCTGCCACTGGCGACTCGTCCGTGGTCCGCTCGACCCTCGCCGGGCCAAGCGGCTCGCGGTCGAGGCTGCGGTGATGTCGATGGGCGACCACTACGACGAGGAGGCCGAGACCTGGTTCCCCCGCTTCCTCCCGGAGCACGAGCGCCCGGCTGCCTGGCTGGCAGCACGGGCCTGGTTCGACGCCACCGACCTGCTGGTTCATGAGGCGTACGAGTTCGTCGCCGACGACGGCCGGGCCCTGCTCCACATCGAGACCTACTGCTGAGCGTCACGCGGCAGCTCCCGACCGGCCGCGACCCAGCTCACGTCGTCACTCCTCCCGTGCTGCCCAACGCCCTCGCCAACAGTCCGGCCTGCTGCCGCGTGATCCCGAGCATCCGCAGAACGAAGGAGTCCGGCTCGCCATCCGAAGCCCCCGACTCCCCACCGCTGAGCGGCGACCGAGCAGGACTCGGCGGCAACAGAGCACCACGCCTCCCGGCCAGGACCCGTTCCGCCGTCCGCGGCGCGACGTCGCCCGGCACCCCGACCGTGACAAGTGCGCCTCGCACCACCTCCGTTGCATCCGCCGGCAGCTCCTCGGCGCAGAGCACCGGTAGCAGGAGCAGCAGCCGAGCGGCCGGGGCCTGTACACCGGCCGCGGCCGGATCGCAGGCGCCGGCCAGCCGCGTGACCTCGGGCCAGGACAGGCCCAGGCCCGACCAGTCCCCGTCGAAGCTCGCGATGGCCTCCGCCCGGCCCCAATCCGGGTGGTCGAGCAGGTAGTCGACCCCGTAGTCCCCAGCGAAGTTCCGGTAGACCACCAGTAGAGCGTGCCCGGCCTCGAACGGGACGCGGAACACCGGCCATACACGCTCGTCCAGCAGGACTTCGGCGAGCGCGTCGGTGTCGGCCCCGTCGTCACCGAACCACTCCGGCTCCGGTCGCTCCCCCGGCGAGAGCGCGCACATCCCGAGCAGGTGGCTGGCCCAGAAGCCGCCCCGGTCAAGCAGCGGCTCACCCGGCGCCAGGAAACCGTCGTCATACCCCTTGATCAGCACGCGGCAAGGATGCCAGGGCCCGCCGACAGAGCACCCCCGCAAATCGACGGCACCCACCCACCCTGGCCGCCTATCGCTGACGGCCCGTCAGTACGGTGCTGCGCAGCAGGTGGCTGTGGAGGGCTTCCGGGTCGATCTCGACGCCGAGGCCCGGGCCGGTTGGGACGGCCACCGTTCCGTCGGTGGCGCGGATCGGCGGCTGCACCACGTCCGTGCTGAAGTACCGGTCGGATCCGGAGAGGTCGCCGGGGAAGGTGAAGCCGGGGAGTGCGGCGAGTGCGAGGTTCGCGGCCCGGCCGATGCCGAACTCGTGCATCCCGCCGCACCAGACCGGCACGCCGGCCTGCTCGCACAGGTCGTGGACGGCGCGGGCCTCGGTCAGGCCACCGAGGCGGGAGACCTTGATGTTGACGATCCGTCCGGCGCCCAGGGCGAGGGCGGTCCGTGCGGTGTGCACGGTGGTGACGGACTCGTCCAGGCAGATCGGGGTGGCCAGTTCGCTCTGGAGGCGGGCGTGGGCCAGCAGGTCGTCGGCGGGAAAGGGCTGTTCGATCATCGTCAGGCCGTGGCCGTCCAGCTCCCGCAGGACCGCGCGGTGCGACGGGCGCTCCCGGTAGGCGCCGTTGGCGTCCACCTGGAGCGGGGTGTCCGGGAAGCGGTCGCGGACGGCTGCCACCGGCGCGGTGTCCCACCCCGGGGCGATCTTGAGCTTGACCCGCCGGTAGCCCTGCGCCACGAACCGGTCGACCTGGTCGAGCAGTTCGTCGACGCCGGGCTCGATGCCGAGGCTGACACCGACCTCGACCCGTGGCGCGGCGGCGCCGAGGCTGTCCGCCAGGGAGCGGTCCTGCCGGCGGGCGAACAGGTCCCAGCAGGCGATGTCCAGCGTCGCGCGGGCGAAGTGGTTGCCCTGGACGTGGCCCCAGGCCGCCGTCAGGTCGGTGGGATGCTGCCAGTCGGCGGCCAGCAGGGCCGGGGCGAAGTAGTCGTTCAGGGCGTTCCAGCAGCTGCGGAGGTTCTCCGGCCCGAAGAAGGGGTCGGTCGGGCTGGCGCACTCCCCCCAGCCGGTGGCGCCGTCCTGGTCGGTGATCCGGGCCAGGATGTGGTCCAGGTGGTCCTTGCGGTGACTGCTGGTGGTGAAGGGGCGGATCAGCGGCAGCCGGACCACGAACAGGTCGACGCGCGCGATGCGGATGGTGTCGAGGACCGGTGCGGGTATCGCGAGGGGCAGGGCGGGTGAGACGAGCAAGGGTTCTCCGAGGTCGGGTGGTCGGGGAGGGCAGGGATGCGGTCGCGCGCGGCCCGTGGCGGCACCGGTCCCTCAGGCCGTGGCAACAGCCCTACAGCTAGCGTCAGTTGACTGCACCAGCAGTGGCCCGGGCGGCCGTGATCGCCGCTCTCAGGACCGCCCGGTCGTCGAACGGAAGGTGCACGGCACCGATCTGCTGGCCGCTCTCGTGGCCCTTCCCGGCGATCAGCACGGTGTCACCGGCGTCCGCGCGGGCCACCACGGCGGCGATGGCCTCGGCGCGGTCCGCGACGACCAGGAGCTCACCCCGTTCGCCGTCGGGCACGGCGGCCGCGCCCGCGCGCATGGTGGCCAGGATCGCCAGCGGGTCCTCGGAGCGGGGGTTGTCCGTGGTCAGGACGGCGGTGTCGGCGAACCGGGCGGCGACCTCGCCCATCACGGCCCGCTTGGCGGTGTCGCGATCGCCACCGCAGCCGATCACCACGTGCAGCCGTCCAGGGGTGACCGCCCGCAACGTCGTCAGGACGGCCCGCAGCGCGTCGGGTTGGTGGGCGTAGTCGACCACARCCAGATAGGGCTGCCCGGCCTCGACGCGTTCCACCCGCCCCGGTACGCCGGCCACCGCACCGATCCCGGCCACCACGCGGTCCAGCGGCAGACCCGCGGTGGCCAGGGCCGCGACGGCGCCCAGGGCGTTGGCCACGTTGTAGCCGCCGGGCAGCGCGATCCGGACGTCCGCCCGGGCTCCCCCGGGGCCGAGCACCCGGAACGTCGAACCGTCCGCCAGCAGGACGGTGTCCACCGCGCGCCAGTCCGCTCCGGGGTCGCCCTCGGCGGAGAACGTCACCACGGGCACGCTCGCCTCGCCCGCCAGCCGGCGCCCGTGCGGGTCGTCGATGTTGACGACCGCGCGCCGGCACCGGTCCGGGGTGAACAGGGCCGCCTTCGCACGGTAGTAGTCCGCCATGTCGGGATGGAAGTCCAGGTGATCGTGCGTCAGGTTGGTGAAGACCGCGACGTCCAGCACCAGGGCGTCCACCCGGCCCAGGCGCATCGCGTGGCTGGACACCTCCATCGCCAGCGCGTCCGCGCCGCGCTCCGCCATCACCGCCAGCAGCGCGTACAGCTGCGGGGCCTCCGGGGTGGTCAGCTCACCGGCGAACCGCTCGGCACCGAGCCGCCGCTCCACCGTGCCCAGCAGGCCGGGGGTCCGGCCGGCACCGATCAGGCCGCCCTCCAACAGGTAGCAGCTGGTCGTCTTCCCGTTGGTTCCGGTCACCCCGAAGCTCAACAGGCCGTCCGCCGCCCGACCGTAGAACCAGCTGGACAGCTCCGCCAGCCGCGACCGCAGACCGGTCACCACCAGCACCGGCAACCCACACCCGCCCAATCGGTCCGCCGCAGCCGGCTCCGCAAGTACGGCCACCGCCCCCGCCGCTCGTGCCGCCGCCACCGCCTCCTGGGCATCCGCCCGGCTGTCCGGCAGGATCACGTACAGGTCGGCCGGAGTCCCGGGGCCCGGCTGTCCGGCAGGATCACGTACAGGTCGCCCGGAAGCACTGCGGAGTGGCTGTGCGTGATACCCGTGACCAGGACGTCGGCCGGAGTCCCGGGGATACCCAGGAGCTCGGCTATCGACGCGATCGGGACGGTGCGCGGGCGCTCCGGACGGGGCAGGAGCACGGCAGGGGAGGTTTCGGTGTGTGACACGCCCTGACGTTATCCCTACGAACAGCCTTCCTACGACCCGCCGACCGGGGGCCGACTCTGCCTCCCCGTCCCGCCCCGCTACGGGACGGCCGTGGCGAAGACACCGCGTACGGCGGTACCGTCCGGCCGGACCCAGCCCGCGACGACCTGGCCTTCGACGGCCGGGTCCTCCAACGGCCGCAGGACGTGGACGACTTCGTAGCCGAGGGCGTCCCCGGTGGTGACCGGGTACACGGTGACGGTCGGGTCCGGGGTGTCGCTCTCGCTCTGCTTCTGCGCCACGGCCCGCCCGCCCAGCAGGGCGGCCAGCTCCGTCATGAGCACCGGGTCGGCGGTTCCGTCGTAGATCCACCTGGTGCCCAGCACCCCGTGTTCGGAGGTGCCGATCAGCCCCGATTCCGGCCCGGTTCCGTTCGGTGCACCCCGGTAGCTCATCGGCACCAGGTAGGCCACCGGATCGGGCCCGGCCGTGTCCACCACCACCAGGAACTCGATCCCCACCTCGCCCTCGGGATCGTCCAGCCGAAACCCGCCGGCCCTGACCAGCTCCGGCACTCGGCCCGAGCCGAGATACCAGGACTGCCGGGGCAGCCAGGCGGTGAGCAGCTCGAGCTTGCCGGGGTTCATGCTGGTGTTGTGGACGACGGCCATCGGGGCTCCTTCACGCCGGGTGAGCTGCGAGGCTATCAGCCGTCGTCCGGCGCCCGGCGGCCCGAACTACCGCTGCTGGGTGGGCGATTACCGGCTCTGGAGCGCGAGCATCGCCGCGGCGACCTGATCGGCGGCCGCGTCGGGGATCGCGGTCGCGGCCTGTTCGAGCACCAGCAGCCGCGCACCGGGGATCTCGCGCGCGAGCGCCTCGCCGTTGCCGACCGGAAAGAACCGGTTGTGACGGCCGTGCACCACGAGCGCCGGAATCGCCAACTCGGGCAGGCGCTCCCGCCACCGCGGCTTGCAGTCGAGCCTGGCGAACACCATGCCCATCTGATTGGCCGTCTGGACCGCGGGCTCCGTGCCAGGCGTGCGGTCGAAGACCCGCTCGGCGGTGGCGCGTGCCGCAGCGGGATCGTCGCCGAGGACCTCCGCTCTGGCGGCACCGAACTCCGCCACGGAAGCGCGGTCGGACCAGTCGGGCGTCGGGAGCGCGAACAGTCGCGTCATGACCGCCCTGTCGTGGTCGGGCAGATCGTTGTCGACCGGGCCGGGCGCGACGGGCCGCGTCCCGGCGAGGGTGAGCGCCGAGAACACGTCCGGATGGTCGAGCGCGGCGACCTGGGCGACCATCCCGCCGACGCCGATGCCCGCCAGGTGCGCCGGCCGGTCGCCGAGTCCGCGGGCGAGCGCGGCCGCGTCGGCGGCGAGATCCCGGAGCGTGTACGCGGGCGCCTCGGGGTCGACGGTTGTCGACGTGCCGCAGTCGCGCAGGTCGTAGCGCACGACGTGACGTCCGCCGCGCGCGAGCGACTCGCAGAGCGCGTCGGGCCACGACAGCATGGTCGTGCCGCCCGCGAGCAGCATGAGGGGCGCCGCCGCATCGCCGAAGTGCTCGACCCCGAGCGTGACGCCTTCGGGTGTGCGGAACGAACGGACCGTCGAGTGCATCGTCAACCTCCCGGGCAGGTGCGTGACCGTGGCCACGCTACCCTGCACCGGCGACACCGCCCCGCCTCCGGCGCCACACCCTCGGCTTCGCCGAAGAGGGCCCAACATACCTGTCTGCCATGGCTTCTGACGGTCAGCACCCGCGGTTGTAGATCGCCCGCAGCCACGGCTCCCGGACGGCGGGCATTCGCGCCAGCGCGTACCGGAACGCACCGACGGACGGCCGGAACTGCCACCGCGGGTGCGGCGGGAGCGGGTCGTCACGCTCCACGCCCGTTGGCAGCCCGCCGACCACCGGCAGCCGCGTCTGCTGGGGCGGAAAGGCCAGCTCGGCCCAGAGCGTGGCCTCGACGGGCACAGCCACCGCACCGCCGCTCGGCCGCCACACCTCGCCGGTCTGCGGATGGACCGGCACCAGCACCAGTTCGGCGGCCGGCTCACCGATCCCCGGGCCCGCCAGGCCCAACCGCTTCGCGCCCTCCCCGGAGGGCAGCAGCGCGGCGAGGGCCTTGCCGAAGAGTTCCTCGACCGGGCCGGGCACCACCT
>NZ_LMCT01000050.1 GCF_001424875.1 Kitasatospora sp. Root107
CGGCCGGAGCCGGAGTCGATCAGGACCAGCGTGCCGGTCGCCGGAGTCGATCAGGACCAGCGTGCCGGTCGGGCGGCCACGCGCGGCGAGCAGGCGCACCGTCTCGAAGGCGAGCACCCCGCCGAAGGACCAGCCGCCGAGCCGGGCGGGGGTGTCGACCAGCTCCGCGTACCGGGCGGCGTGCCCGGCCACACCGTCTACGCCGTCGATCCGGTCCAGTCCGAAGCAGGGCTGGTCAGGACCGAGCCGTGCGGCCAGCTCCCGGTACACCGAGCTGTCACCGCCGCCGGGATGGGCGAGGTACAGCGGGCTGCGAGTGCCGCCGGCCTGCAACACCCTTAGCGGGCCAGTCTGTTGCTCGTCACCCGAACGCACCGTGGGTGCGGGCTCGGCCCAGCGCGGCGCGGGGACTTCGGCCCCGGCTGCGATGTACGCCTCGAGATCGGCCAGGCTCGCGCCGCGCAGCAGCAGTCGGGCCGGGACGGTCACCCCGAAGTCGTGCTCCAGCACGGACTTGATCCGCATCGCGGCCAGCGAGTCCAGCCCGGCCTGCAGCAGGGGTACGGCGGGGTCGAGCGGACGGCCGACCAGCGCCGACACCCGCTCCCGCAGCGCCTCGGCGAGCGATCCTGTCCCGTCCCAACGGGCCGTTCCGGACGGGGCCGTGGCGGCTGACAGCTCGCTGAAGTAGGGGCGGTTCACCAGCTCGGGGAAGGCCGTGACGGCGCCGGGCCGCAGGGCGAACACCCCAGCTGCCGGGTGGCCGCCGGCCAGTACGGCGTGCAAGGCCTCGATGCCCTCGGCGGGGAGGATCGGGCGCAGCACGTCGATCCGGCCACCGTCGGCCGCGCCGCCCACCTCGGCCCAGGTGCCCCAGTTGATGCTGGTGCCCGGCAGGCCCTGGGCGCGGCGCCAGGTCGTCAGCTCGTCCAGCCAGGAGTTGGCTGCGGCGTAGGCGAGTTGACCGGGTGAGCCGAGCGTGGCTGCGGCGGAGGAGAAGGCGAGCCACCAGTCCGGCTCCCCTCCCGTCCGGTCGGCCGTGGCCCGGTGCAGCTGCCAGGCACCGTCGGCCTTGGCCGACCACGCCGTGCGCAGGTCCTGCTCCTCGATGTCGAGCGCGAGCCGGTCGGCGAGCACCCCGGCCGCGTGCACCACCCCGCACAGCGGAACATCATCCCGGCGGACCTCCGCGACCAGGCGTTCCGCCACTCCCTCAACTGCCAGGTCGCCCGTCAGCACCCGTACGTCGCAGCCGAGTTCGCGTATTTCGGCGATCTCCTTCGCCGCCTCGGGCGAGGGCCCGCTCCGGCCGCCCAGCACGATCCTGCCCGCGCCCGCCTCGGCCAGCCAACGGGCCACCACCNCCCCAGGCCGCCGTAGCCACCGGTGATCAGGCCCCAGGCCGCCGTAGCCACCGGTGATCAGGTACCCACCGCCGCTGCGGACCACCGGCTCACGGTCCGGCCGGCCGGGAGCACACCGGGTCAGCACCGCCGTGTGGCGGACGCCGTCGCGCCAGGCCACCTCGTCCTCGGCCGAGCCCGAGCCCGCCTGCAGTTCCGCGCACAGACTCTCCGGGTCGGCGTCCACCAACGTCACGCGCAGCTCCGGGTGTTCGGCCGCCAGCACCCGGACCGCGCCGCGCAGGGCACTGCCCGCCACCGCCACCCACACCCGGGGCGGCTCCGCCCGGTCGGCCACCTGGCGTACCACGTCCAGGACGGCTGCCAGCCGGGCCCGCGCCTGGCGGGGCGGCAGCAGGGCGGCGCCGTCCAGCACCAGGACCACACCGGTCACGCCCGGGTCGATGTCCCCGGTGACCTCCTCGCCCGCGCGGCGCAGCGCGGCCGCCAGCTCCGTGCCCGAACCGAGCACCGCCCAGCGCGCCGGGCCACGCTCCGGACGGACCGTCAACGGGGCCGGACGCCAGACCACTTCGAAGAGCTTGTCGGCGACCGAGGTGGGCGGCTCGGCGCCGGGGCCCTCGGCCACCAGGGCAGACGCGGCGGTCCGCCAGCCGTCCCCGCTCCGGGCCTGCACCGACAGCCGGCCGCCGGCGTCGATCACCGTGGTGAAGGGACCACCCAACGCAGGCTGTGACACCCGGAGTCGGCGAACCTCCACCTGAGCCCCGAAGGCCTGCTCCCCCGCCGCCACCGCCAGCTCCGCCGCACGTGCCACCGACAGCGGCTCGTCGTCGCTGCCACGCCACACGTGCCGGTCCTCACCCGGGAGTTCGATGTGCACGCCGAGCCCAGAACGGTCCGTCCCCGGCCGGCGCAGCTCCGCCGACACCCAGTGGCGTACGTGTCGCCAGGCCGGGCGCGGTACGTCGATCACCCGGCCTCCGCCCGGCGGGACCGGCCGGCCGTGGGCGTGCAGCGTGGCGAGCGCCGTGTGGAACGCGAGGGCCGGGTCCTCGTCACGGCGCAGGGTGCCGGTGGTCAGCGCCTCCGGAGCCGTGTCGGTGACGGCGAAGCCGAGCAGCGGGTGCTGCGAGATCTCGGTGAACACCCGGTGCCCGTCCCGGACGGCGGCCTCGACCGCACCGGCGAACCGCACCGGCTCCCGCAGGTTCCGGGCCCAGTACCCGGCGTCGAAGGCGGGCACCTCACTCGGGTCGGCCGACACCGTCGAGTAGCACGGAAGCTGTGGCAACTCCGGTCGGATGTCGGCCAGTTGATCGCTCAGTTCGGCCAGCAGCGGATCGACCTGCGACGAGTGCCCGGCGCCCTCGGCGGCCATCACCCGAGCGAACACGCGCTACCGACAGCTGATGTACATCGTCCTGTTGCAGTCCGCGATCACCGCGATGACCGGTGGCCGACTGCGCTGGCCTCGACCTGCTCGCCCGGCACCCCGAGGACCGCCATCGCACCTCGCCCGGCCAGCCGCGCCAACAGGCGCGACCGCCGGGTGACCACCCGAGCGCCGTCCTGCCCCGACAGGGCACCCGCCGTCACCGCGGCCGCGACCTCTCCCATCGAGTGCCCGATCACCGCGGCGGGCACCACACCGTGGTGCCGCCACAGCCGGGCGAGCGCCAACTGCAGGCCGAAGACCATCGGCATCACCTGCTCCGGCCCCTGCGGCGTGAACGTTCCGAGCACCGCCGCCCGCAACGACAGCCCGCACTCCCCTTCCAGCAGCGGGCTGATCTCCTCGACCGCCGCACCGAACGCCGGTTCGTCGGTGGCGAGTCGGGCCATCGGGCGCCAACTCGGCTGGTAGCCGGAGAACACCCACACCGGCGCGGACCCGGCAGCCGTGCCGCTCCCGGTCAGCACACCCGGTCCGCCGGACCCACCCGCCCGCAGGCCGACTAGCAATGCCTCGCGGTCCCGGGCGGCCACCACCACCCTGCTGTCCCGTCGGCTGCCGCGCCGGGCCAGGGTGTGCGCCACGTCGTCCAGCGGCGCCTTCTCGCGCTCCAGCCAGTCCGCGACCTCGGCCGCGTGGGCGCTGTCGGATAGCACGAAGTGCCGTACCCGAGACGGCAGTTCGGCCTCCGCCGGCCTCGGCGGTGCGGTTTCCAGCACGAGGTGCGCGTTGGTGCCGCCGAACCCGAACGACGACACCCCCGCCAGCGCGGCACCGGTGCTCCCCGGCCAGGAGGTGGCCGCTGCAGCCACCCGCAGCCGCAGCGCGTCGAAGTCGAGGTGCGGGCTCGGCCGGTCGAAGTGCAGGCTGGCCGGGATCACCCGGTGCCGCAGGGCCAGCACCGCCTTGATCAGACCCGCGACCCCGGCTGCCGCCTCCAGATGCCCGAGGTTGGTCTTGGCCGAGCCGATCAACAGTGGCCGCCAGCGCGGCCGCCCGGTCCCCAGCACGTCGGACAGCGCGGTCGCCCCTGCGGCCAGGGCATCGGCTTCGCCCCCGAGNGTCCGCGTACGCCTCCCGCAGGACATCGCGCGTCCGCGTACGCCTCCCGCAGGACATCGCGCTGCGCCTGGAGGTTGGGCGCGACCAGACCGTTCGACCGGCCGTCGGAGTTCACCGCCGATCCCCGGACCACCGCGAGGACTTCGTCACCGTCGCGCAGCGCGTCGCCGAGCCGCTTGAGCACCACCAGCCCACAGCCCTCGCCGCGCACCATACCGTCGGCGGCCGCCGAGAACGCCTTGCAGCGGCCGTCCGGCGAGGTGCCACCCGCAGCGTCGAAGGATCGGGTGATCACCGGGGACAGCAACAGATTCACCCCGCCCACCAGCGCCAGATCCGTCTCGCCCGCCCGGAGCGAGCGCACCGCCAGGTGCACGGCCACCAGCGAGGACGAACACGCGGTGTCGACCGCCAGGCTGGGGCCGCGCAGGTCGAGCAGGTAGGAGAGCCGGTTCGCGGCGATGCTCGACGCCGCTCCGGTGGCGGTCCAGCCCTCGACCCGGTCGGGGTCGGCCGTCGTCAGGTGGGCGTACTCCGAACCGGCGATCCCGACGTACACGCCGGTCCTGCTGCCGGCCAGCGAGCCCGCGCGCAGCCCGGCATGCTCCAGCGCCTCCCAGGCGACCTCCAGCAGGAGCCGCTGCTGAGGGTCCATCAACTCCGCTTCGTGCGGGGGTATCCCGAAGAACTCGGCGTCGAACCCGGCCACGTCGTCGAGGAACCCGCCGTGCCGGGTGGTGCCCTCGCCCGCAGTGCCGAACTGTTCCCAGCGCCCGGCCGGTACCTGCGTGACGGCGTCCTCTCCGCGCAGCAGGAGGTCCCAGTACGCCGCCGGGCCGCGCACACCGCCCGGGAGTCGGCAGCCCAGGCCGACGATCGCGATGCCCTGGTCCACGGCCGACGCCTGTTCGCGCGCGGTCACGGGGCGCACGGTCACGGGGACCGGCTCCAGCAGCAGCCCCTCGACCAGCCGGTCGACGGTCGGGAACTCCCAGACCAGCGTCGGCGACAGCGTCCTGCCCAGCAGACCCTGGAGCGCCCCGGCCACCGCCACGGCGCCACGCGAGGACAGCCCGAGTTCGCTGAGCGGCCGGTCCGGGGCGATCTCCTCGGCCCGCAGATCGCACTGTTCGGCGAGCTGCGCGAGCAGGAACCCGCGCAGCCGATCCGCCGACGGTTGGTCTGCTGACGGTTGATCCGCTGACGACACCGACCGCTCCCAACTCCCGCGCACGGTACGCGGAAAGGCCTCTGCCTGAGCCGACCGGACCAGGGCAGCGCGATCCACCGTCGCCGGGTCAGGAGTCCGGGGCGGGCAGCTCGCTCGCTGGAGCGTAGGAGCCGGGGCTGTTCTCTCTCACGGAATCTCGATCTTCCACCGCAGGATGATCGCCAGGGCATAGAATCCGCCGCCCGGCCCTCACCCTCCCCGGGCGAGACGGTCGGGGAGGGTGAGTTCAGCGGGTCGAGCTGAGGTGCGCGAAGACCACGACGTTGTCCGAGTATCCGGACTTCTTGTCGTACTTCCCGCCGCAGGTGATGACGCGCAGTTCGGGCCGCTCGGTGGGACCGTAGACGGCGGCGTCGGGAAAGTCCGCGCGGGGGTAGATCCGTACCGCGTCGATGGTGAAGACCGCCGCGGACCACCTCGACCTTGTCGCCGGTCCTGCCGGACCACCTCGACCTTGTCGCCGGGGCGCAGCAGTCCGAGCCGGTAGAAGACAGCGGGTCCGGAACGGGTGTCCGCATGGCCCGCCATGATCGCGTTGCCGGCTGAGCCCGGGGAGGGGCTGTCCCGGTACCAGCCGGCCTGGTTGGGCTTGCCGACCGGCGGCGTGTCCAGGTGACCGGACGCGTCCAGGCCGAGTCCGAGCAGCGGAGCGCTGACCTTGATGGCGGGGATCCTGAGGCTGGTCGGCACGGAGGCCGGCAGGGGTTCGGGAGGCGGACTGCCGGGCTTCGCCTCGGAGTTGGGCGACGCCTGCCCGGCACCGCCGCTCTGCCCGGTCCCACCACTCTGCCCGGCGCCGCCCGATGTGTCCGGCGGGCCCGACGGGCCCGAGGCGCGGGCGACGGCCGCCCCGACCGGGGGCGGGCCGTCGCCGGAGACGCCGTCGTGGACCAGCCAGCCGCCAAGAAGGAGGCTGAGCGCCACGACCGCGGCGGTGAGCCGCCCGCGGTCACGGCGCCTCAAGCCTCGGGTCCGAACGTCAGGATGCGGCATTGCGGGCAGCGCGACGGCGGACGGCGCGGACCCCGAAGCCCGCAGCGAGCGCCAGCAGCACCGAACCGGCGCCGACCTCAACGGCGTTGAGGCCCTGGGACGTTCCACCACCACCGGTGTTCACCCCGCCGTGCGGGCCGCCACCAGCCCCACCAGCTCCACCGGCGCCGCCCGCTCCGCCCGGCCCGCCGCCGGGCGTGCTGCCGGGTGTGCCGCTGGGTGTGCTGCTGCTGCTGGGAGTACCGCCGCCGCCCCCGCCCGGCGGGCAGTCGACCTTGAAGACCTTGTGCTTGGCGCTGCCCTGCTCGCCTTCGAAGGTCCAGGTGACCTTGTACATGCCGTTCGGCAGGGTCAGGTCACCCGTCCGTCCGGCGCCGCTCGCCAGCGTGAGGTCCCCGCCGGCCACCTGCTGGTCGTCGGGCGACGGCTGCTTCACGATGTTCCAGGTGACCTTCTGGACCGTGTCGAAGTTGAACGCGGCGAGATAGAAGGTGCAGACCTTCGGCTCGTCACGCTGGTCGTCGGACGGCGTGGTGCTCTCGTGCACCTTGATGTCGCCGTTGTCGCCGGGCGCGGCGAAGGCCGCCGGGGCCGCCCCGACAACGAGGAGGGCGGCGATGGCGCCCACCGTGAACGCGCTTGCCGTGCGGGCGGTGCGAACCGGATCGCTCGTGAGAATCACGTCTGGTGCTCCAGGTGTGTGGGTGGGTCAAGGGCCCCCACGTTCAGGCGCACACCCCTCTCGACCAAGCACCCCACGCGTGCTCCCCCGACTTTTCATCAGTTCGGGCCAGCGCTCCGAGCATCTTCGTCCCCCGGTCGGAGCAGCGCGTCGGGCAGCTGCATCGCGCCATCCTTGCGCCGTGAGCACCGTCACCGTGCCAGGGGCGTTCGGGCGTGGCGGAACAGGATCTCCTGCGGACCGACTGCACAGCGTGAAGATCACTGGCTTTCTGATGAGCATTCAGTGAAGACGGTGAAGATCTTGTCGGCCGGCCCGAAGGGCGGGCAGCCGCCGGATGGCTTGATCCGGCCACAATCCTTCGACCCCCGCCGATCGGCAGTTCCGTAGGTCATCACGGATTGAAAGCATCGAAACAGCGAGGGTGATCATGCAATCCCCTCAGATTGACGCTTCTCTGCGGATACATGAACGGCGCCCCAACACCGTGGGGCGCCCAAGGGGGTACCACCGATGTCCGAATTCACCCATGCCTCGGAACTGACCCGCCGTCGGATGATGCAGGGGGCAGCCGTCGCACTCACCGCCGCCGCCGGCACCGTCGTCCTCGGCGTCGTCGGCCCGACCGGCAGGTCCGCGACCGCCGCCGACCCGGGCGCGTCCGACACCTTCGACGAGCTCTTCCACGGCCGCCGCATCCAGGGCCGGCCGGTCGCCGCCGGGGGCGGCCACCACCACGGCACCACCGGTACCGGGGGCACCGGTTACGCCGTGCACATCGACGGCGAGGAGCTGCACATGATGCGCAACGCCGACGGCACCTGGATCAGCGTCGTCAACCACTACCAGACCTTCCCGACGCCGCGTGCGCTGGCCCGCGCCGCCGTCACCGACCTGCAGGGCGCCGCGCTCGTCCCGGTCGCCGTCGCCTGAGCCGGCCTCCGCCGCCCGCACCACCACCACTCGTACAAGGGGGGACTCATGGCAGTCCGCAAGAACCAGGCGACTCTGACGGCCCAGGAGAAGCGCGCCTTCGTCAACGCCGTGCTCGCGCTCAAGCGCAACGGCGGCTACGACGCGTTCGTCAGCACGCACAACTCGTTCATCATCGGCGACACCGACAACGGCGAGCGGGTCGGCCATCGTTCGCCGTCCTTCCTGCCCTGGCACCGTAGGTTCCTGCTCCAGTTCGAGCAGGCACTCCAGGCGGTCGACCCGACCGTCACCCTGCCGTACTGGGACTGGACCGCCGACCGTACGACCGGCGCGGGGCGCCGACTTCATCCGGCGCCACCATCTGGGGCGCCGACTTCATGGGCGGCAACGGCCGCAGCAGCGACGGCCAGGTGACCACCGGACCGTTCGCCCACTCCGCCGGTAACTGGACGCTCACCGTCCGACCCGACAGCCGCCCCTACCTGCGGCGCTCGCTCGCGTCCGGGATCGCCCAACTGCCCAGCCGCAGCGAGGCGGACGGCGTGCTCGCGATCGCCGAGTACGACGCCGCGCCGTGGAACAGCACCTCGTCGGGCTTCCGCAACAACCTGGAGGGCTGGCGCGGCGTCAACCTGCACAACCGCGTGCACGTCTGGGTCGGCGGCATGATGAGCACCGGCATGTCACCCAACGACCCGGTCTTCTGGCTCCACCACTGCTTCATCGACAAGCTGTGGTCGGAGTGGCAGAAGCGCCACCCCTCCGCCGGCTACCTCCCCACCACCGGCACCCCCAACGTCGTCGACCTCAACGAGACCATGAAGCCCTGGAACGACGTCACCCCGGCGGACATGCTGAACCACAGCGCCCGGTACACCTACGACACCGGATTCTGACCGGTCGGCCGTCCGCCCCGCGATCCTCCGCGCGGTCGGGCGGCCTGCCCGCGTTCTCTCGTCTGCTTCAGAGCTTCCGCACGCCGACGGCGGCATCCGGCGTCCCGATCCACCCCCGCGGGGGTGCCGCTCTCCGCCGCGGCCGTCCGCGCAGTACGCTGGCCGGTCAGCACCCGGCACCCGAGCACCGACGGGGGCACCCCATGGCACACGCCAGCCGAGACCTCACCACCCTCGGCAACACCCTCGAATCCGTCACCGAAATCGCCACCGCCGCCACCCGCGCCCGCGCCCGGCTCGTCGTCGCCTCCCACGCCCAGGACGCCGAGGACTGCCGCATGCTCCTCACCCAGCTCGGCCTGATCACCGCCCCGCACGGCCCGCACCGCATCTGCGTACGCTGCGGCCGCGAGTACGACCATCCCGGCATCCGCCGCCGCGACCGCTTCTGCTCCGACCGCTGCTACCACAGCAGCAGCGGAGTGCACCAGGCGTAGCCCGCCCGCAGCCGGGCAGACGCGCGCCATGAACACGTTCCCCGGGCCCCGGGAGCGCCGCCCGGACCCGGAGCCCTGGCCCACGGCGGCAACGGTCGTGCGGCTGGACGACGACCGGGCCCTGGACGCGAGCCGGGTCGGAGCCAAGGCGGCCAATCTGGCCCGCGCGGCGCGGGCCGGGCTGCCGGTGCTGGCGGGGTTCGTGATCGAGTCCGGCCGGTCTGCTGACGAGGACGGGCCGCTGCCTGGCGGGGCCGGGCTGCCGGACCTCTGGCGGGAGCTCAGTGCGGACGGCACCCGGTCGCTGGTGGTGCGGTCCTCGTCGACCTTCGAGGACACCGGGGAGTCCTCGATGGCCGGCCGCTTCGAGTCGGTGCTCGACGTACGCGGCTGGGACTCGTTCCAGCTGGCCGCGCAGACCGTACTGGACTCCGCCCGGGAGGTCGCCGAGGCCACCCGTGGGCCGGCCGGGGAGCACCCGATGGCGGTGCTGGTGCAGCCGATGCTCCGCGCCGCCGCCGGTGGGGTGATGTTCGGTGCCGACCCGGTGGAGGGGCGCGAGGACCGCATCCTGGTCAGCGCCGTCCGCGGCGGTCCCGACCAGCTCGTGGACGGCAGCACCCAGGGGACGCGCTACCAGTTCACGCCCGCCGGGCGGCTGGTGCGGGTGGAGCCCCGGCAGCCGCCCGGCGACCGCCCGCTGAACCGGCGTCAGCTGTGGCGGCTCGCCCGGCTGGCCCGGCAGACCCGCGCGGTGTTCGGCGGGCCGCAGGACGTCGAGTTCGGGTTCGACACCGCCGGAAAGCTCTGGCTGTTCCAGGCCCGCCCGATCACCGCCATGGCACCGCGGCCCGGACCGGGGGTCCGCCTGCTCGGCCCCGGACCGGTCGCGGAGACCTTCCCCGGGGTGCTCCAACCGCTGGAGGAGGACCTCTGGGTGGCGCCGATGGCGCACGGACTCACCCTGGCCCTGGACAT
>NZ_LMCT01000051.1 GCF_001424875.1 Kitasatospora sp. Root107
GGGGGGCAGGCGACGAAGCGTTCGGCGGTGAGGGCGGTTTGGGCGGTGTAGCCGTGGGCGAGGCCGAGGCCGGACATGTAGAGCTCGCCGGTGACGCCGGGGGCGACGAGGTTGAGGTGGGCGTCCAGCACCCAGAGCTGCTTGCCGTTCAGGGCCCGGCCGACCGGGATGCTGGTGCGGGCGGTGTCGGCGGGGGTGACGTGGTGGGCGACGGTGAAGATCATCGACTCGGCCGGTGAGTAGCCGTTCACCAGGCGGATCTGCGGGAAGTCGGTCACCAGCCGCTGTACGTGCGGGAGGGAGGCGGCCTCGCCACCGGTCATCACCTGGCGCAGGTCGGTGAAGACCTGCGGGTACTCGTCGAGCAGGAAGTTCAGCAGGCTGGCGGAGACGTGCAGGGTGGTGACGGCGTGTTCGCGGACCAGGGCGGCGATCACGGTCGGTTCGGGGCGTTGGCCGGGCTGGAGGACGCAGACCCCGCCGGAGAGAGCAGCGGGCTGAAGAGTTCGAGGGCGAAGGCGTCCCAGGAGACCGGGGAGCACTGGAGCCAGACCTGCTCGGGGTCGAGGGCGGCGAAGTCCTGGCCGAGCAGGGTGCCGACGATCGCCCGGTGCGGTGAGACCACGCCCTTGGGGGTGCCGGTGGAGCCGGAGGTGAACATCAGGCAGGCGGCGTCCAGCGGCCCGGCGATCGGCGGCAGTGGGGTGGTGGGCAGGGCGGGCAGACGGTCGGTCAGCACCTCGGGTGCGTCGAGCTTCCCGGCCAGCTCTGAGCGGGTGACGACGAGTCGGGCCCCGGTGTGGCCGAGCACCGCGTTGATGCGTTCGACGGGGAACTCGGGGTCGAGCATGGTGTAGGTGCCGCCGGCCTTGAGGACGGCGAGTACGGCGGTGACGAGCTGGATGGAGCGTTGCGTTCTTCGACGGGGAACTCGGGGTCGAGCATGGTGTAGGTGCCGCCGGCCTTGAGGACGGCGAGTACGGCGGTGACGAGCTGGATGGAGCGTTCCAGATAGATCCCGGCGACATCGCCACGCTGGAGCCCTTCGGCGATCAGGTGGTGGGCGAGCTGGGTAGAGCGTTCGTTCAACTCGCGGTAGCTCACCCGCTCGTCACCGAAGACCAGCGCGGTCGCGTCCGGAGCACGGGAAGCCTGCTCGGCGAACAGCTCGTGCACCGTCCGCTCCGCCGACACCCGGGACGGCGCACCGGCCCAGTCCAGCTCCAGCGTCCGCCGCTCCGCCGCCGACAGGACGTCGACCAGGCCGACCGGAAGTTCCGGCGCGGCCAGCGCCCCCTCCAGCAGCCGGACCAGCCGGGCCGCCAACTCCTCGACCGTGTCACGGTCGTAGAGGTCGGAGGCGTAGTCCACGTTGATCCGGAGCCCGGCCGGCACACCGTCCTCGCGGCGCTCGGTGACGGCCACCGTCAGGTCGAACTTCACCGTGTCGACCCCGGCCGGGACGATCTCGGCGGCCAGGCCGGGGATCACCAGCTCGGCGGCGCTGTTGTTCTGCACCACCAGCATGATCTGGAACAGCGGGTGCCTGGCCAGCGTACGGACCGGGTTGAGCTCCTCCACCAGCCGCTCGAACGGCACGTCCTGGTTGGCGTACGCGTCCAGATCGGACTCCCGTACCCGGGCCACCAGTTCGCGGAAGCCGGGGTCGCCGGAGAGGTCGGTGCGCAGCAGCAGGGTGTTGACGAAGAAGCCCACCAGGTCGTCGGCGGCCTCGTCCACCCGGCCCGCGACCGGGGTGCCGAGCGGGATGTCGGTCCCGCCACCGAGCCGGGAGAGCAGGGCGGCAAGACCGGCCTGCAGCACCATGAACAGCGTGGCCTGGTTCTCCCGGGCGAAGCTGAGCAGTCTGCCGTGCAGCTCGGCGCCGACGGTGACGTTGACCGCGTCGCCCAGGTTGGTCGGTGCGGCCGGGCGCGGGCGGTCCGACGGGACGGTCAGCTCCTCCGGCAGCTCGGCCAGCGCCGAGCGCCAGAAGGCGAGTTGCTGGGAGATCAGGCTGCCCGGGTCGTCGGCCGCACCGAGCAGCTCCTGCTGCCAGATCGTGTAGTCGGCGTACTGCACCGGCAGCGGCTGCCAGTCGGGCGCCTCGCCGGTGGTGCTCCGGGCCGCGTACGCGGTGCCCAGGTCGCGGACCAGCGGGCCCATCGACCAGCCGTCGCTGGCGATGTGGTGCATCACCAGCAGCAGCACGTGCTGCTCGGGGTCGATCTCGAACAGGTGCACCCGGAGCGGTGGTTGGGCCGACAGGTCGAAGCCCTGGTTGGCGGCCCCGGCGATCAGCCCGGCCAACCCGGCCTCGTCGACGGTCAGCTCGCTCCACGGGATCTCGGCCTGCTCCGGCGCCAGCACCCGCTGGTACGGCTCGCCGGCCCACTCCTGGAAGACGGTCCGCAGCACCTCGTGCCGGGCCACCACGTCCGCGACGGCCGCCCGCAGTGCCCGGGTGTCCAGCGCGCCGCGCAGCCGGATGGTGACCGGGACGTTGTATGCCGACCCCTGGTCCTCCAACTGGCCGAGGAACCACAGCCGTTGCTGGGCGAAGGAGAGCGGCAGCCGCTCCGGCCTGACCACCGCGCGGAGCGCCGGGCGGGCGTGCTGGGCGCGGTCCACCCGCTTGCCGAGCCGGGCCACCGTCGGCGCCTGGAACAGGTCGCGGATGCCGATCTCGACGCCGAGCACCGAGCGGAGCCGGCTGACCAGGCGGGTGACCAGCAGCGAGTGGCCGCCGAGGTCGAAGAAGTCGTCGTCGATGCCGACCGACTCCAGGCCGAGGATCTCGGCGAACAGACCGCAGAGCAACTCCTCCTGGGCGTTGCGGGGTTCGCGGCCCTGCGGCCGGTGCATGTGGTCGGGGGCGGGCAGCGCCCGGCGGTCCAGCTTGCCGGTCGGGGTCATCGGCAGCGCGTCCAGGAAGACCACCGCCGAGGGCACCATGTACTCGGGCAGCCGCTCGGCCACGTGGGACCGCAGGGCGGAGGCGTCGACCGCCAGAGCCTCGGGGGAGCCGTCGGTGACCACGTAGGCGACCAGCCGCTTGTCGCCGGGCCGATCCTCGCGGACCAGCACGGCGGCCTGGCCGACGCCGGGGAAGCCGGCCAGGGCGGCCCGTACTTCGCCCGGCTCGACCCGGAAGCCGCGGATCTTCACCTGGTCGTCGGCCCGGCCGAGGAACTCCAGGATGCCGTCGCCACGCCAGCGCACCAGGTCGCCGGTGCGGTACATCCGCTCGCCGGGATCGCCGTACGGGCAGGCCACGAACCGCTCGGCGGTCAGCGCCGCCTGGCCCGCGTAGCCGTGGGCCAGGCCGACGCCGGACATGTAGAGCTCGCCGGTGACGCCGGGGGCGACCAGGCCGAGGCCCTCGTCCAGGACGTACAGCCGCTTGTTGCCGAGCGGGCGGCCGACCGGGATGGACGGGCGGGTGCCGTCGGCCGGGGTGATCTCGTGCGAGACCGTGAAGATCATGGACTCGGCGGGGGAGTAGCCGTTCACCAGGCGGATCTTCGGGAAGCTGTGCACCAGGCGCATGACGTGCGGGATGGAGGCTGCTTCGCCGCCGGTCATCACCTGCTGGAGGCCGGTGAAGGTCTGCGGGTACTCGTCG
The DNA here is from genome assembly GCF_001424875.1 of Kitasatospora sp. Root107. Taxonomy (GTDB): domain Bacteria; phylum Actinomycetota; class Actinomycetes; order Streptomycetales; family Streptomycetaceae; genus Kitasatospora. Next base: position 3,626 of record NZ_LMCT01000051.1, read on the forward strand.
AGGAGGAAGTTCAGCAGGCTGGCGGAGACGTGCAGGGAGGTGACCTGATGACGGGTCACCAGCTCGGCGATGACAGCCGGTTCGGGGCGCTGGCCGGGCTGCAGGACGCAGATCCCGCCGGACATCAGCGGGCCGAACAGCTCCAGCGCGAAGGCGTCCCAGGAGACCGGGGCACACTGCAGCCAGATCTGGGCCCGGTCGAAGTCCACGAAGCCCTGGCCGACCAGGGTGCCGACGATCGCGCGGTGCGGGGAGACCACGCCCTTCGGCACGCCGGTGGAGCCGGAGGTGAACATCACGCAGGCGGCGTCGCCCGGGTCGGCCAGGCCGTGCAGGCCGGTGACGGGGTGCCGGGCGATCAGCTCGGCCTCGGTGTCCAGGGCGAGTTCGCGGTGCGGGCCCGGCAGTCGGCCGGACAGCTCCTCGACGGTGAGCAGCAGTCGGGCGTCGGTGTGGGTCAGCACGGTGGAGATCCGCTCGACCGGGAAGTCCGGGTCGAGCATGGTGTAGGTGCCGCCGGCCTTGAGGACGGCCAGCACGGCGGTGACCAGCTGGACAGAGCGTTCCAGATAGATCCCGGCCACGTCACCGCGCCGGAAGCCACCGGCGATCAGGTGATGGGCGAGCTGGGTGGAGCGTTCGTTCAACTCGCGGTAGCTCACCCGGTCCTCGCCGAACACCAGCGCGGTGGCGTCCGGCTGCCTGGCGGCCTGCTGCTCGAACAGCTCGTGCACGCAGCGGTCGGCGGGGAACTCCATGGCCGTGTCGTTCCAGTCCACCAGCAGCGCCTGCCGCTCGTCGCCGGAGAGGATCTCCAACCGGCCCACCGGGACGTCCGGTTCGGTGAGCTGACCCTCCAGCAGGCGGACCAGCCGGTCCAGGATCACCTCCACCGAGCTCCGGTCGAACAGGTCAGTGGCGTACTCCGCCATCGCCCGGATGCCGGCCGGCTCGCGGTCGGGGCCGAAGGTCTCGGTGAAGCCGAGGGTCAGGTCGAATTTGGCGGTGTCGGTGGTGACCGGCGCGATCTCGGTGTCCAGGCCGGGCAGCCGGAGCTTGGCCTCGGCGTTGTTCTGGACCACCAGCATGACCTGGAACAGCGGGTGCCGGGAGAGCGTGCGGACCGGGTTGAGCTCCTCGACCAGGCGCTCGAACGGCACGTCCTGGTGGGCGTACGCGTCGAGGTCGGCCTCCTTGACCCTGGCCACCAGCTGACGGAAGCTCGGGTCGCCGGAGAGGTCGGTGCGCAGCACCAGGGTGTTGACGAAGAAGCCGACCAGCTCCTCCAGCGCGTCGTCGGTACGGCCGGCCGTCGGGGTGCCGAGCGGGATGTCGGTGCCCGCGCCGAGCCGGGTGAGCAGCCCGGCCAGTGCCGCCTGCATCACCATGAAGAGGGTGGCGTTGTTCTCCCGGGCGAAGGCCAGCAGTCGGCGGTGCAGCCCCTCGCCGAGCCGGGCGGTGGTGACCTGGCCCTGGTTGGTCGGCAGCGCGGGACGGCTGCGGTCGGCGGGGAGCGCGATCTCCTCCGGCAGGTCGGCCAGCGCCTGCCGCCAGAAGGCGAGTTGCTGGGAGAGCAGGCTGTCCGGGTCGTCGGCCGAGCCGAGCAGGTCCTGCTGCCAGAGCGTGTAGTCGACGTACTGCACGGGCAGCGGCTCCCAGTACGGAGCTGCGCCGTCGCAGCGGGCACCGTACGCGGTGGCCAGGTCGCGCATCACCGGGCCGAGCGACCAGCCGTCGCTGGCGATGTGGTGCATCACCAGCAGCAGCACGTGCTCCTCCGGGCCGACCGCGAAGATGTGGGCGCGGATGGGGAGTTCGACCATCAGGTCGAAGGAGTGCCGGGAGGCCATGTCGAGCTCGAGCGGCAGCTCGTCCGGGTCGGTGTCCAGCACCGTCACCATCGGCCGGGCCACGCCGGGCGCCACCACCCGCTGGTACGGCTCGCCGTCCACCTCCAGGAAGACGGTGCGCAGCGCCTCGTGCCGGCCGACCACGTCGGACACCGCGCTGTGCAGCGCGTCCACGTCGAGGCGGCCGCGCAGCCGGATGGTGTGCGCCACGTTGTACGTGCTGTTCGGCCCCTCCAGCTTGTTCAGGAACCAGAGCCTGCGCTGCGCGTACGACAGCGGGATCTCTTCGGGACGCTCCATGACGTAGGACCCCTTTCGCGCCCTGTGGGCGCCACGGATTCGCTCGGCGAGGCGCGACACGGTCGGCGCCTCGAACAGGTCTCGGACAGTCAGCTCGACGCCTGCGGCGGAGCGGATTCGGGCGATCAGGCGGGCGGCCAGCAGGGAGTGGCCGCCGAGTTCGAAGAAGTCGTCCTCGATCCCGGCCCGGTCGAAGCCCAGGATCTCGGCGAACAGGTCGCAGAGTTGGGCCTCCTGCGGAGTCCGGGGCGGACGCCCGGTCTCGCGCGGTGTGTGGTCGGGGGCGGGCAGTGCGCGGCGGTCGAGCTTGCCGGTCGGGGTGAGCGGGAGGGCGTCCAGCACGACCACGGCGGACGGGACCAGGTGCTCGGGCAGGCGGGCGGAGACGAAGGCGCGCAGCGTGGTCGGGTCGACGGGGTGGTCGGTGACCACGTAGGCGACCAGCCGCTTGTCGCCGGGAGTGTCCTCGCGGACCACGGCGGCGGCCTGGCGGACGGCCTCGTGGGACGTCAACGCGGCCTGTACCTCGCCGGGTTCGACGCGGAAGCCGCGGATTTTGACCTGGTCGTCGGCGCGGCCGAGGAATTCGAGGGTGCCGTCGGGGAGCCAGCGGACGAGGTC
>NZ_LMCT01000052.1 GCF_001424875.1 Kitasatospora sp. Root107
CCCGGACCTGATCCATCTCCCCAGGTGTCACACACCATCAACGCGCCCACGGACCCAAGGACACGCCATCAGCGAGTGCACCTGACCAAGCCCTACTAGCGCAGCGATCGAGCTTATGGATTCTCCGCAACTGGCTAAGCAGCGAACCGCTGACGGAGGCAAGCCCGCCGTCCACCGGCTTGCACGCTCGCTGCACGATTGTCCACCGATCGTCCATCGGGAGCGATCATGGAGCCTCTCCGGCTCACGCAAGCCCCTCGCGGAAGGTCACGGGAAGGCAAAAAGCCCAGGTCACGGCGAGTGAGTCCTGGGCTTTCTGAGAGCCGCCTTCGGGATTCGAACCCGAGACCTACGCATTACGAGGCCGTAGCTGCGGGTTCCGCACAGCGACCACTGCTGTGCGGGACAGGGATGAGCGCGTGCTCGCTTTGCCGCGACCGCTTCGCCAGGATCGCTCACCCGGACGAGCCGTCGAACACTTCGAAGCCCATCTCCACGCTGCCCCGGAACGCCAGCGCCTTGCGGTCAATACCGAGGGCGCTGAGCAGGATGTCCAGCGCCGCATCCACGTCGTCCGCTGAGCGGCTCACCCAGACGAACGTATGCGGGACAACCGCTCCTTCAAGCCGGCCCAGCACCAAGTCCGCCTGCTCGATGCGGAACATGGCGACGTCCACGCGCCCGAGGTCTTCCCACCCGCGCTCAACGGCCAGCCGCAGCCGCGCCGAAAGTGCCTCCAGTGGCGGCTTCAACCCCGCCACTACTGATTCCCAATGAAGTTGTCAAGCCTGGTTGGTGACTCGCTGTAAGTGCGTCAGCCCAGTGCGACGGGGCTGGCTGGTGGGGTGATCTCGAAGGTGCGGCCGTCGCGTATGAGGGCCCACAGGACGTTCAGGCGTCGTCGGGCGAGAGCGATGACGGCCTGCTTATGGGTCTTGTTCTCGGCTCTCTTGCGGTCGTAGTAGGCCTTCGAGGTGGGGCAGCATCGGGCGGCGACCTGCGCGGACATGTAGAAGACACGCAGCAGTCGACGGCAGTAGCGGCGGGGTCGGCGCATGTTGCCGCTGATGCGTCCCGAGTCCTTCGGGACGGGGGCCAGGCCGGCGACGCCGGCGAGGCGGTCGGGACTGCCGAAGACGCTCATGTCTCCGCCGGTCTGAGCGATGAACTCGGCTCCCAGGACGGGTCCGATACCGGGCACGCTCAGGATTACCTCGGCGTACGGGTGCTGACGAAACCGGCCCTCGATCAGAGCGTCGGTCTCGGCGATCTCCTCGTCAAGGGCCGTCACCTCTCTCGCCAGCCTGGCCACCAAGGCGGCGGCCAGTTTCTCCCCGGGAACGGCGGTGTGCTGGGCCTGGGCGGCCTCGACTGCGGTGGCCGCGACCAGCTGGGAGTTGCGCACCTTGCGGTTCTTCAGCCACTCCGCGAGGCGGTTCCTACCGATCCGACGCAGGGCGGCCGGGGTCTGATAGCCCGTCAGCAGTACCAGTGAGGCCTTCGAGGTGCTGTAGTCGAAGGCCCGCTCCAGGGCCGGAAAGTACTCCAGCATCTGGGCCCGCAGCCGGTTGATCGCCCTCGTGCGGTCGGCGGCCAGGTCCAGGCGGCGGGAGGTGAGGATCCGCAGGTCCACCGCGATGTCGTCGCCGCGGTGCATCGTCTGGAGGTCGCGGCGCATGCGGGCCTGGTCCGCGATGACGAAGGCGTCCTTCGCGTCCGTCTTCCCGTCACCCCGGTAGGAACCGGAGGCGTGGTGGACTGTGCGGCCCGGGATGTAGAGGACCTTCTGCCCGTTGTCGGTCAGCAGCGCGATCATCAGCGCGGCGCCGCCGGAGTTGAGGTCGATCGCCCACGTCACGGGCTCGCCCTCACTCAGCGCGAGGACATCGACGATCAGTTTGAGCAGCGCAGCCTCGTCGTTGGCCACCCGCTGCGACAGCCTGCGCTGGCCGTCCGAGTCGAGCACCACGCAGTGATGTTCGGCCTTGCCCGCGTCCATTCCGGCCCACAGTTCGGGCACGGCCACCTCCGAAGTCGTTCCTGTACCGGTCCCAGCAGACGACCTCGCCAGCGTGTCCTTACCAAGCGATCGTGTCGCGCGCATCCCAATCAGTGGCCGAGTCGTCGCGAGGCACCGGGCGGCCAATCAGTAGAAGCCACTTCTACGGCATGAACTTGACAGCCACACCCAGTGCCCCTGGGCCTCCCGATCCTACGAGTGACCGGAATCAACCCACCAACAACGTAAGGAACTTGAATGGGTCCTACGTTGTTGATGGGTCGGAGGGGCCAGTCGTATGGTCCTGGGATCCAGAGGCGCTGGGTATGGCTCTGATTGGGTTGCCGTCGATGGTTCACGTCACCTGGCCGCCCGGCGCCTCACGACGACTCGGCCGCTGATTAGGAGCTGCGGGCGCTCGCGGGCGCATCGCTGAGTAGGACCACGCTGGCGAGGTCGTTCGGGAGAACAGGACGCATCGAGCGAGCGGAGGAAGCCCGTGGCCTTGATCTGGGCGGGGACGGACATCGGCAAGACCCATCATCACTGTGTTGTCCTGGACGGCGACGGCAGGCGGCTGCTGTCGCGCCGGGTAGTGAACGACGAGTCGGACCTGCTGGCCCTGCTCGCCGACGTGCTGGCTCTGAGCGAGGACGTGGTCTGGGCGGTCGACGTCGCCGACGGCATGGCCGCCCTGTGGACCAACATCCTGCTGAACCACGGCCAACAGGTCTTCTACATACCCGGCCTGACGGTCAACCGGGCATCGGCCGGCTACCGAGGCATGGGCAAGACCGATGCCAAGGACGCGACCGTCATCGCCGACCAGGCTCGCATGCGACGCGACCTGACCGTCCTGCAGCCGGAGGACGAACTCATCGCGGAACTGCGGATCCTCACAGGCCGCCGGGCTGACCTGGCGGCCGACCGTACTCGTCGGATCAACAGGTTACGCGGCCAACTCAACGGCATCTTCCCCGCGTTGGAGCGCTCTCTGGAGCTGGTCAACCACGGCCCGATCATCCTGCTGAGCGGCTACCAGACCCCGGCCGCTCTGCGGCGGATGGGCCGCAGGCGCCTGGAGACCTGGTTGCGGAATCGAAAGGTCCGAGGCGCTGGAGCCCTGGCCGAAGCGGCCATGACAGCAGCCGAGGGCCAGCACACCGCGGTCCCTGGGGAGAGGACTGCCGCGCAGGTGGTCCAAGCCCTCGCCAAAGAGGTGATAGCCCTCAACGAGCAGATCACCGAGATCGACAAGCTCATCGCGAGCAGGTTCCGCGACCACGAGCTTGCCGAAGTGATCGCCAGTCTGCCCGGCATCGGCCCGCTCCTGGGCGCGGAGTTCCTGGCCGCCACCGCCGGCGACCTCAGGATCTTCCGTGGCCCCGACCACCTGGCCAGCCTCGCCGGCGTCGCCCCGGTGCCCAGGGACTCGGGCAAGGTCAGCGGCAACCTGCACCGCCCCAGGCGCTATCACCGCGGCCTGCAACGCGTCTTCTACACCTCCGCGCTCATGAGCATCCGCTACTGCGACGAGTCCCGCCGCTTCTACGAGCGCAAGCGCGCTGAAGGCAAGCGGCACATCCAGGCGGTCCTCGCCCTGGCCCGGCGACGAGTGAACGTGCTGTGGGCCCTCATCCGTGACAGGCGGTGCTACCAAAGTCAACTATCCGTCACAGCCGCGGCTTGACAACACTATTAGGAGGTGATGTCGGGGAGCGGTCAGTATGGTGGTGCCCGGGGCTGCTCCGCGGGTGGCTGCTGTCAAGATGGGCGCATGACCGAGAGCGAAGCGGATCTGCTGGCGTTGCTGCGCAAGCTCGATGATCCAGAGTGGCTGGAGTGGCCGCAGCACTACGACCGTGGCGAGACCGCAGTCAATTTCGGTGCTCTGGTGGCTCGGATCGAAGGCGACTTCGCAGCTCCCTGCACGGCCGAGCAGGACACCCAGGACTCCAGCGAGTACGGACGCGTCGTCGTGCCCGGGGACGCAACCGTCCGCGGAACCCGGATCGTCGTCTGCGTGAGCAAGTTCGGCTCACTGGCTCTGGTCTGCGCTGACAACCCGGGCGCCTTCCTCGGAACAAAGGAAGCCCAGGCCGAAGGCGAGCTGGACGGCGCGGACCTTGCCAAGGTCAACCGGGCGCTGGTCGAGCTCGGCTATGTGGTGGTTGCCGAGGAACTGCTGGAGAGCGACTACGACGGGCCGAGTCGACTGCCCTGGCACGTTCAGCGGCCCACCTGGTGGGCTCGCTTCTTCGGCTTCTTCTGACGGTCACTCACGCCGGCAGGGTCAGGCCGGTGCCCCTCAGGCAGCCGTCGATGACCTCCGGCCGGTACTGGAGCATCTTGAGTTTGCGCTTCACTGCGCGGGTGACCTGGCCGAGGTCGGCGGCGGCCAGGTTGCCGATGTCGCGCTTGACCAGGGACCAGATGCCCTCCTGCGGGTTGAGGTCCGGGGCGTAAGTCGGCAGCTGGAACACGGTGAGCCAGTCGGTGTTGGCCTCGATGAACTCCCGCAGTGGCGCGACCAGGTGCGTGCGCAGGCATCGCCCACCGCTCCACCATGACCCGCGACGAGCTCCAGAAGGCAGTGACCACAGCCTCCCGCCACCTTCGCGCAGCCTCCTGACCAAGCCACCTGAACAAGCGGTGGCCACCAGCAGGACCGTACTGGCCCGTCAGCGGCCCCGAGTACGGTCACCACATGAGCACCGAAGCCTCGCCCTCCGACCCGGGCCCGCCGGGCGTGATGCCCGTGGACAACCTGGAGGAGCACGTCGTCGCCGACACGGTGCGCACCGCTGACCTGGCCGCCGGCCGCTGGCTTGCCGCTGAACTCGACCGTCTCGAACCAAGTGGTGACGGCCTGTTCAGCGTTGCCGGTGCGGTGGCATGTCGACAGAGCGTGCGGCGCGGGGCATGGAGCACGGCAAGATCGACTGGCCGGGACACACGCCCGGCGACACGCCGCGAGGATGATCGCGCTGCGCGTTCGGTGGGTAGGCTCGCTTGATCGCGGCTTCCTCAACTCGCGACCCGGAGGAACGGCTGCCGACAGGAGTAGGGCTTCACGGTGCCTGTCCGCGCCTGAGCCCCGCCCGCTCGGCTCGCATGTGCCCGCGGGTCTGGTGTCAGAAGCCGTTGATGCCCCTATGGATGTCAACTTGTGGTTCCTTCGGGATCTGCGTGGCCTACGGCAGTCCTGGCGGGGGCGATGAGTCGGTAGATCTCGCGTGCGACGTATCGCTTCAGGCACCTGATGATCTCCCGGCGGGTCTTGCCGCTGACGTCCCCGCCAAGGAGGCCGGGCAGACGGCAAGGCCGGCGGCCGGTGCGGGCACGGGCGGAGGAGCACCGAAGGGCGGCTGCTCGAACGCAGCCGCCCCTGAGCCCTGCGGTCAGCCGCAGTGGGTTGCCCCGGTGCTGCCGCCGGACGCCTCGTGGCCGTTGTAGGTGATACGGCCCCTGACCTGGATGCAGTGGCCTCGCGCCCCCACCGGAACCGGCCCGGCGTAGTACTTGTAAGTCTTGGCATCGACGACGGCATCCAGGATCGCGCACGTGGAGGACGGCGAGGTCTGGGAGCAGAGGATGAGCGACACCGACATGTACTTGTCCGCCCCGTACCCGCCGGCGGAGGTGGCCACGTTGACGGCGCAATTCGTACCGTCCGACGAGTCGTAGTACAGGTGGATGACGCCGTACGTCGTCGAGCCGGATGTCACGGGGTACGTGTCGATCTCACTGCCCGCACAGCCGTAGCCACCGGCCGAGGCCGTGGAAGTACCCACGACGAGACCGGCCGCGGCAAGACCGAGGGCGACGACGGCAGAACGGATTCGACGACTCATGGCTGTTGCTTCCCCCCACTGATGAAACTGTGTCGGCGACGACGGTTCCAGTCCCTACAACCGCCCGCAAGACCATGATCACATGATCTGGATCACTAGCTCTGCGGCGCTGAGCTGCCGCTGCCGTGTAGGAAGACCGCACCGGAGGCGGCGACGACCGGGCAGTGGTCCAGCAGCTCGGCGAAGGCCGCGCCCACCGCGTCGTCGGGGAAGGTCCGCAGCACGGTGGCCAGGTCGGCCGAGGCGATCAGGTAGTGGGTGGCGAGGTGCGAGAGGTCGTCCCAGTCCTCCCACTGGTGGGCCCGGAGCAGGTACTGGCCGCAGCGGTTGCAGCGGATCCAGGGCACCAGCCTCTGCCCAGCCAACTCACCTTCGCCCGGCAGGAGTTCGGCACCCTCGCCGTCACCGTCCAGCAGCCGGACGGCGGCCGGGGCACCGTCGCCGAGGCAGCGCAGCAGGCCGGGGGCCAGCGACTCACGCTCGCCCCACTCCTCGGTGAGCACCGCGATCCGGGCCCGGTCCTCGCCACTGACCGGTATCTGGAAGGCGAGCATCCCCTCGATCAGCTGCCGCAGCCCGGCCTCCTGCTCACCGATCTCCCAGCAGCCCTTCACGTCCCCGGCGGCGGCTTCCGGAAGGAGGTCGGCGATCTGGTACCACCGGCCCCTGTCCACGTTCGTCATGGTCAAGACCCTAACCTCCGCCCGAGCAGACCCCACCCGAGGCCGCCAGACCAAGCCGCCGCCACCTGGAGTCACCTGACCGAGGGAACAACCTACGCCCCACTTGCGTCCGACCGCGGAATTCCACCAGGGTGCGTCCGGGCCTCGGTGGGAGGCCTTTCTCCGGGCGTCGACCGGCCAATCCGACGCTGGCTGGGACAAAGCCGACTCACTGCAACCCGCCGAAGCATCCAACGCACCGCCGTGGCGGCCCCGTTCAACTCGCCCCGCTCGTCGCGCATCCGAGGCCGACGGAACGGACTTCCATGAGCCGTGAAGCAGCGCTCTGCCGGATGTACACCGGCGACTCCCCGGCCAACAGTCAGGGCCCCCGCAGCGCCCGGGCCCACGCGCCCGCCTCGCTCGCCACCGCCTCCCCCGCACAGCAGGAGCTGGAGCACCAGGTCCTGCTGCACCTCAAGGGCGGCAGCGTCTACGCCGCGCACCAGCTCGCGATCGCTCACACCCGAGTCCTCGCCGACCGCACCGAGGTCCGCCTCGACCGGACCGCTCGCGCCTGGGAAGACCACCGCGACAAGAACTGACCACCGTCGACCGGAAGAACTCCCATGACCCCCAGCACCGCGCGCCGTCAGGACACGTCGGCCTGGCGAGCTACTCGGTAGGGAGCGCGTAGTCAGACGTCCATCTCCAGGGTGCGGACGCGTGCCACCGAACGGAGAGTGGAGAGATGGCGCGCAAGGCACCCGGTCAGGTCCGTTACCTAGATCTTC
>NZ_LMCT01000053.1 GCF_001424875.1 Kitasatospora sp. Root107
GAACGCCGCACCCAACGCGAACGACAACGACTCGTCCCACTGATCCGGCACCACACCACGCACGTCGTACGCCTTCACCAGCTGCTTCAAGTCCCGCATCAGCCCGGCATTCCACTCTGCTCGGTGCGGCGGTGCCGCACGTTCTCGGTCGACACCGGCGCGGGCAAGGTCCGACCTCCCCGGTGCTCCCACCGGCGCAGGGGCGCGCGGAGGGGCGGGGCGAGGCGGACGCGAGCGACCGGTTGCTTCGCGACCCACGGGTGTGCAAGTTGAACAGGAAGACTATCCGGTGAGCGGAGTGAAGCACCGCCCTGACGACCGCCGGGCAACCTGGGCGTCGTAGCATGCGCTATTCCTGTACTTCTTCCGTATCCGAGGAGTCAGGACACCGCGAGGTGCGCCTCATCGACCCGGACAGCGGCCATCAGGGCTCGCTGCTCGCCCGCTGTACCCGAAAGGCAACAGAGACGTGACCACGGCTGGCCAGGAGAGCTCCTTCGCCGATCTCGGTGAGGTGCTGGTGATCATTCCGACGTACAACGAGGCGGAGAACGTCGAGCGGATCACCGCCCGGGTGCGGGCAGCCGTTCCCGAGGCGCACATCCTGGTCGCCGACGACAACAGCCCAGACGGCACCGGTGACATCGCCGACAAGCTCGCCGCAGCCGACGACCACCTGCACGTCCTGCACCGCAAGGGCAAGGAAGGGCTGGGCGCCGCCTACCTGGCCGGCTTCCACTGGGGCATCGACCACGGCTACCAGGTCCTGGTGGAGATGGACGCCGACGGCTCCCACCAGCCCGAGGAGCTGCACCGCCTGCTCACCGCCCTGCGCACGTCCGACCTCGTGCTCGGCTCGCGCTGGGTGCCCGGCGGCGAGGTGGTCAACTGGCCCCGCTCCCGCCTGCTGCTCTCCCGCGGCGGTTCGCTGTACTCGCGCCTGATGCTCGACGTCCCGATCAGGGATGTCACCGGCGGCTACCGCGCCTTCCGCAAGGAGACCCTCCAGGGCCTCGGCATGGACCAGGTCGCCTCGGCCGGCTACTGCTTCCAGGTCGACCTCGCCTGGCGGGCCGTCAAGGCCGGCTACAAGGTCACCGAGGTGCCGATCACGTTCGTCGAGCGTGAGCTGGGTGCCTCGAAGATGAGCCGCAGCATCGTCGTCGAAGCCCTCTGGCGGGTCACCGCCTGGGGCGTCACCGCTCGCCTGGGCAAGCTCACCGGGAAGTCGTGACCGCAGCGGCGGCGCCCGGCGGACGTGCTTGATCACTCACCTGGGCGCGCCTACCCGGCAATCCCGGCGGTTTCCTCCCAAGCTGGAGCCCTACGGGGCCCGGCACGGGCCCACCGTGCCGACCAGGGAGCCGATGTGACGCCGTCCCAGCCCGAAGGGACCGCCGGAGCCGAACCGGCCGGTCCGGGGCACCCGGGCCCGGCACCGGCGCCCCTGCAGATCGAGGTCTTCACCGGCCCCGAGACGGCCTTCTTCGCCACCTCCAGCCTGATCATGGGCGAGCGCACCGCGATCCTGGTCGACGCCCAGCTGACCCGGAGCGCCGGCCGGGAGCTGGCCGAGTGGGTGGCGGGCAAGGGCCGCCAGCTGCTCGCCATCGTGATCACCCATCAGCACCCGGACCACTACTTCGGTGCCGAGGAGGTGCTCCGGCTCTTCCCCAAGGCGCAGCTGCTGGCCGCCCCGCTGGTGGTGGAGGGGATCATGGCCACGCTGGCCGCCAAGGTGGCGCAGTGGAAGCCCGTGTACGGGGACGACATCCCCGACCACCCGCTGGTCCCCACCCCGTTGCTGCCGCAGCCGCTGATGATCGACCGTCAGCTGATCCGGGTGCTCAGCCTCGGGCAGGGCGACAGCGCGGGCTCCACCGTCGTGCACGTCCCGGGCAGCCGCACCGTGGTCGCCGGGGACTTCGTCTACAACGGCACCCACGTCTGGACGGCGGACACCGACCCCGCCGAACGCGAGCAGTGGTCGCACAACCTGGCCAGGCTGGCCGACCTCGGCGCCGAGCGGGTGATCGCCGGCCACCGGGTCCCCGGGGCCGACGACGAGGCGATGCGGGTGCTCACCTTCACCAGCGAGTACCTCCAGGACTTCGACCGCGCGCTGGCCGCCCACCCCGACGACGCCGAAGCCCTGGCGGCGATGGTGAACGAGCGGTACGGCGGCCTGACCCTGCCCGTGATCCTCGAACTCAGCGCGGCGGCCAACGTGCTCACGCCCGAGGACCTGTCCGACGGGGACAACGGCATCGTGGACGCGGAGATCGTCGAGGACCCCTGAGCGGAATACTGGCCGTATGACGGCCTACGACGCACTCGTACTCGCCGGGGGCGCGGCCCGGCGGCTCGGCGGGGTGGACAAGCCGGGCCTGGCGGTCGGCGGCCGCACCCTGCTCGACCGGGTGCTCGCCGCCTGCCCGGACGCCCGCACGGTGGTGGTGGTCGGCCCCGAGCGGCCGACCGAGCGCAGTGACCTGCACTGGACCCGGGAGGACCCGCCCGGTGGCGGTCCGGTCGCGGCGGTCGCGGCCGGGCTCGGGCAGATCAGCGCCGACCGGGTGCTGCTGCTCGCGGCGGACCTGCCGTTCCTGGACGGACGGACCGTCGAGCGGCTGCTGGACGCTCTCGCGGAGCACGACGGGGCCCTGCTGGTCGACGCCGGCGGCCGGGACCAGCCGCTGGCCGGGGCCTACCGCAGCAGCGCCCTCCGGGCCGCCCTGGGCGATCTCGGCGAGCCGGTGGGGCTGCCGCTCCGGCGACTGCTCGCTCCGCTCCGGCTGGTCCGGCTGGCCGACCCGGACGGGGTCTCGTACGACTGCGACACCTGGGAAGACCTCGAACTCGCCCGCCTCCGGGACGCCTAGGCAGCTGCTCAGCCATCTGCTACCCAGGGGCTCGGGGAACTGCGACGCCGACCTCTGCAAGGTGATCGTTGCGTAGGTGGTCAGGCACTTTCGCAGTGACCCGAACGCCAGATCTCCTCGCAGTTCCCCGAGCCCCTGGAAGGTGCAACCTTGCCTGAGCTCACGGGCGGCGGTGGGTCCGGGTGAGGGAAACGACGCGCGATGCTCATGGCCCGGAGCGTGGCGGGCGATGGTGGATCAGGCAGCATGGGGCCATGGAGCGCACGCTGGATGACTGGATCGCCGACGTCGCCACCGAGCTGGGCATCGACCTGGAGGTGGACGTGACCGGGCTGCTGGACCTCGCCCGGGTGGTGGCGCACGGGGTGGCCAGGCCCGCTGCACCGTTGACGGCGTTCCTGGTCGGCTATGCGGCCGCCCAGCAGGGCGGTGGCCCGGCCGAGGTGGCCAGGGCACAGGCCAGGACGGCGGCGCTGGCCGAACGCTGGGCCGGGGAGCAGGAGTGACCACGGTGGCGGCGGCCGCCCCCGTGCAGGCCCTGCACCACTGCTCGTGGCCGCAGGCCCGCCGGGCGGCCCGGCTGGCGGCGCCCCGGCCGCTGCCCACCGTCGGGCTCGCGCTGGGTGCGGCGCTCGGGCAGACCCTGGCGGGGCCGCTGGAGGCGCTCACCGATCTGCCGGCCTTCGACACGTCCGCGATGGACGGTTGGGCGGTGGCCGGTCCCGGGCCGTGGCGGCTGGCGGGCCGGGTGCTGGCGGGGGAGTCGTGCGGGCCGCTGGCGGACGGGGCGGCGGTGCAGATCGCCACGGGGGCGCAGCTGCCGCCGGGCGCCACCGGGGTGCTGCGCCGGGAGCACGGCCGGATCGACGGGGTGGTGCTGCAGGGGCTGGGCGAGGTGACGCCGGGTCAGGACGTCCGGCCGCGTGGCCAGGAGTGCCGCCGGGGTGAAGTGCTGCTGTCGGCCGGGACGGTGGTGACCCCCGCGGTGCTCGGTCTGGCCGCGGCCTGCGGGTACGACCGGCTGACCGTGCACCGCCGTCCGACCGTCGAACTGCTGCTGCTCGGTGACGAGTTGCTGGACTCCGGTCTCCCTGGGGCCGGGCTGGTCCGGGACGCGCTCGGCCCGCTGCTGCCGCCGTGGCTGGCCGCGGCCGGTGCGGAGCTGATCGGACAGCGCCGGGTCGGGGACGACTTCGGGCTGCTCCGGGACGCGATCCGGCACTCGCCCGCCGACGTGGTGGTCAGCACCGGCGGGACGGCCGCCGGGCCGGTGGACTTCCTGCACGAGGCGCTCACCGCCACCGGCGCCCGGCTGCTGGTGGACGGCGTGGCGGTGCGCCCGGGCCACCCGATGCTGCTGGCCGAACTGCCGGACGGGCGCCACCTGGTGGGCCTGCCGGGCAACCCGCTGGCGGCCGTCGCGGGCACCGTCACGCTGGCGCTGCCGCTGCTGGACCGACTGGCCGGCCGCCCGGGCCCGGAGCTGCGGACCGAGCCGGTGGCCGCCGCACTGCCGGGCCATCCGACCGACACCCGGCTGGTCCCGGTGGTCAGGACCGACCGGGGTCTGGTGCCGCTGGCCTTCGACGGCCCGGCGATGCTGCGCGGCCTGGCGCTGGCCGAGGCGCTCGCGGTGGTCCCGCCCGGTGGTGTCCCGGCCGACGGCCGGGCCGAGATCCTGGCCACGCCGTGACCGGGCTGGTCAGGCCGGTTTGATGGTGATGAGGCGGTCGGTGAGCTGGAGGACTGCGGCTTCGGGTTCGGTGTAGTTGAGGACCCGTCGGCCACGCACGACCGCGACCACCAGATCGGTGCAGTCACGCGGACTGTGCCCCGCCTCGGCCTT
>NZ_LMCT01000054.1 GCF_001424875.1 Kitasatospora sp. Root107
CACCACCGCAGCAGGCTCGCCCGCCTCAAGAACAACCAGCCCATCTGCAACGACTGCGACTGACCAACCCGCACAACGAGCCACCGCCAACCCGGAGCCTCTGCGACTCTCGCTCCGGCCGGGCAGGCGAAGGCAGGCAGGAGCAATGCTCAAGACCTGTGGATCGGTTCCGGGAGGGCACGCGGAGGGCGTACCTTCCCGAATGATCCTCTGATGGTCACCGAGTAGGCCAGCGTTCGCAGCGCGGGTCGGGAAGGCACGCCCGTGCTCAGCGTAGTCACCGACGACGGCTCCACCCAGTCCGGCTCCCTGATCGACGAGATCGTGCGCGAAGGCGCCCGACGGATGCTGGCCGCCGCCCTGGAGGCGGAAGTCAACCAGTACATAGCCGAGTTGGCGGCCGAAACCGACGAGGCTGGCCGGCGTCTGGTGGTCCGCAACGGCCACCACCGGTCCCGGACCGTGGTCACCGCCGCCGGTCCCGTCGAGGTCAGTGCCCCGCGCGTTAACGACCGTCGCGTCGATGAAGAGACCGGCGAACGCAAGAGGTTCTCCTCGAAGATCCTCCCGCCGTGGTGCCGCAAGTCGCCGAAGATCTCCGAGGTGCTGCCGCTGCTCTACCTGCACGGTCTGTCGTCCGGGGACTTCGTGCCCGCGCTGGAGCAGTTCCTCGGTGGCGCGGCCGGACTGTCGCCGGCGACGGTGACCCGGCTGACCAAGCAGTGGGGCGACGACCACGCCGCCTTCCAGGCCCGCGACCTGTCCGACCGCGACTTCGTCTACGTATGGGCCGACGGGGTGCACCCGAAGGTCCGGCTCGGCCAGGCACACTCGTGCGTGCTGGTCCTGCTCGGGGTGCGACTGGACGGCACCAAGGAGCTGATCGCCCTAGCGGAGGGGCTGCGGGAGTCGACCGAGTCGTGGGCCGACCTGCTGCGCGACTGCCGCCGACGCGGCATGCGCGACCCGGAGCTGGTCGTCGGCGACGGCGCGATGGGCCTGTGGAAGGCGCTCGCCGAGGTCTTCCCCGGCGCCCGCCACCAGCGGTGCTGGGTTCACAAAGCGCGCAATGTCTCGAATGCCCTGCCGAAGTCCGCACAGCCGGGCGCCACGAGGGCGATGCAGGAGATCTACAACGCAGAGGACCGCGAACACGCCGAGCAGGCAATCGAGGCGTTCGCCAAGACCTACAGCGCGAAGTTCCCCAAAGCCGTTGCGAAGATCACCGAAGACCAGGAAGAGCTGCTGGCGTTCTACGACTTCCCGGCCGAGCACTGGATCCACCTGCGGACCACGAACCCGATCGAGTCGACCTTCTCCACCGTCAAGCTCCGCACGAAGGTCACCCGCGGCGCCGGCAGCCCGGCCGCCGCCCTCGCGATGGTGTTCAAGCTCGTCGAGTCCGCCCAGAACCGCTGGCGCGCGATCACCGGAGCCCACCTCGTTGCCCTTGTCCGGGCAGGTGCCACGTTCGAGAACGGCGTGCTGGTCGAGCGAAATGATGAAATTGCCGCATGACCGGCCCTCACCACGACGACGAACCCCCCGAGCACCGCCGCTATGCCCAATACCTGCAGGCCTTGGAAAGCGTCGCGGAGGCGGACGAGGCCAACCTACTGGCGGCCGTCCTTCGTGACGACTGCGTATCGATGGCCGAGAGTGCGGTGAACCACCACCTCGAACGCATCGAGGTCCGCGCCTCCACCGACCCCGCCCTGCACGACCGCTGCATCATCGGCGACGACCAGCAGGTCCAGCTCCTCGGGTCCTCCGTCACCGGCGTCGGCAAGCACCTCACAGCCGTCATCAGCCCGCCCGGGGACATCGCCCAGGCCTACCGGCAGAAGTACGAAAAAATCTGGCGCGACGCCCAGCAAATCAACCCACAGAACGTCAGCACACCGCCTGCACAACCGACTTAGCCCCAGCCCCGCGCACGGTGTCCTCCTTCGCCTCGCTTCCTTGTAATGGTGCCGACCGTCGATCTCCAGCACGATCCGTCGGCCGTGTGGCAGGAGCATGAGGAAGTCCATCCGGTGGTTCAGCACCGGGTCAACCAGGCCCTCGACGAAACGGCCGATGGTCGGCCGGGGTGCTCACGCCGCCTCGGAGCCGCCCGCCTGGTCTTCCTCCCACGGCATCACCAGCCGGGGCTCGCCCTCCGGGCTCCAAGCCACCGGCAGGTCGCGGTTGTCTGCGTGGGCCCGCCAGCCGTGCATCTCGGCGTCGTAGTCGGCCGAGATCAGCGCGACCCTCACCCGCGCCGGACGACGCGGGCTGACCGACTCGTCCCACTCCAGGACATCCAGCACCGCGCGGCCGTCCAGCACCGCCCAACCCGTGGCCGCGACCTGCCTGGCCCAGCTGGAACGCACACTGAGCTGGATGTGCGGCGGGTGGCCGTACTCCACCTTGTAGCTGAACCACATGCCGGGCTCGCTGTCGGTGATCGACGACTCGACCTCCGCCGCCGCCAGCGCAGGCACCCGGGAGGAGTCGTGCCCAGCCTTCTCCCGTCCGGCCTGGAACGCCGGCGGCGGCGCGGGGCGCTCGGCGTAGCGCATCTCCTCGTGCTCGCAGGTGAACCCGGCCCGCACCGCGCTCACCACCGTCTCGCCGATCAGCTTCCTCGCCTCGCCGACCTTCACCGCCAGCACCACCCTTCCCTGTACAGCCCGCCGCCACGGCGGGCACCGGGGCCAGGTATCGCACACCCCGGCCCGGACCCGCCCGGGAACCAGCGAACAGCACCCACTCAGGTGCTGGGTCTTACCCGAGCCGGACGGCACGACGCCCCGGCACCGGACCTGAGAGGTCCGTACCGGGGCAGAGGTCGCCACTCAGCTACAACCGCCAGCGCACTGACAGGGACCGCCCGACTGACAACCGCACGAGCAGCCGGGACCGCACTGGCAGCCGATCGGCACGTCAATCCCACGCACTGCCAGTTCGGAGTTCTGGTTCTGCGCCATGGTGCACCGTCCTTCCAACAGTCGACACCCTGCCGACCGCCGTGGATCTTCCCATGACGGACCGTCAGCACGCCATCACTCTTGACAGATCGGGGGCGCCGGCGCTGCGGACGAGCCACTCCACCACCGGACTACCCGTGACCGCCATCGGGAGTCGAGTGCGCAAGCTGGATGGCGGGGAGCGCGCTGCGCGCAGGGCCTGCCTCCGGGCCCCTGTCGTCGGTGTCACCGCAGGGCCTGGTCGGGGACATGCTCGGCGCCAGCGGGCAGTTCGGGCAGCGGCCAGGCGGGGTCCGGAGTCCAGATCGACCAGCCGCCGGCGAACGGGCCGGTGCGGTTGTCGAGCATGGTGATCGCCCGCCCCTTGGCCTGCTCGACCTGGCGGTGGAGGTAGTCGTCGATCACGCCGAGGCGGCGCAGCTGCGCGTACTCTTCGTGGTCCTTCCAGTGGTGGCCGGACAGGTCGGGGGTGACGACCAGGTCCAGACACAGGTCCAGCGTGTCGATGCCGATGCCGGGGCGGCGCAGGAAGGGCTTCTCGAAGTTGACGTACCAGCGCAGCGGCTCGCCGGTGGCGGCGTCCTGGAAGCAGTGCACGGAGAACCACTCGCCGTTCAGGAAGTGCGACAGCAGGGTGGTGCCGGTCCAGCGGTAGCGGTCCAGGGCCCAGGTATCGGCCGCCAGGTCGGTCAGCATCCGCTCGCGCAGGGCCTAGTCGCCGGTACGGGCCTGGGACAAGGGACCCAACTACCCCGCCGCCGCCGAGATGCTCGACATCATCTGGGGCGAGGTCATCACCGACCTCGGCTCCGACTACGACGCCTACTCCTAGCCGCGTGCTGATGGTGGCGATGGACCTCACCCGGGCCGGCGTCGCCCTCACCCTGCCGTTCGTCACGCAGGTCTGGCAGATCTACGTCCTGATCTTCCTGCTGCAGGCCGCCTCCGCCGCGTTCACCCCGACGTTCCAGGCCACCATCCCCGAGGTGCTGCCCGCCGAACGCGCTGGGCGACCAGTTGATCGGGGCGGCTGGTCGACCCCGGGCGGGCGGCCGATGAGGCGAATGCGTCCGCCGTGGCAGTAGCATCTGCCGACCGGTCGAGGGGGGCCGAGTCTGCCAGGTGCGGCGGTCATGCGATGAGGGCGTGAGGGGTGGGGATGTTCCCACTTCGGACCGTGTGCGAGGGCCGGACGCGTGGGCTGTGCGCGGGTGGGTGACGTCGGACAAGGGCCTGTGGTGGTGCGGCCAGGCATGGGGCGGTTGGGGTCGCGATTGGAGAAAGTTACAGATTCCGTGGCGCAGTGCGACGATCGAGAGAGAGCTCTTGACGGTCGCCACGCTCGGGATGCTCTTCGGCATGGTCCGCGAGGTCATCCGCCGCCTCGTGGCCTGCACGTACTCGCGCAGGTCGTCGCGCACCTGCCCGGCGTCCCACTTGGCCCGCCCAGCAGGTGCTGCATGCCGTCCGGTGTGGCCTCCCCCGCCCATTCGGCGATGGTCCAGCAGTTCTTGCGCGGCAGGTCCGACAGCAGCCCGAGCGTCAACTGGCTTGCGCGGCGCCGGGGTTCGACTCGCTTGAACCGTCCCGCTATCCCGACTCATCAGGCCCCTCGAGCGCCTCCTGCCAACGGGCAGGGTCTACGCTGTGACCTGCGGCCACTGCGTGATCTTCAGTCTTCACACACCGATGATCAACGGTGACCGCACCCGTCT
>NZ_LMCT01000055.1 GCF_001424875.1 Kitasatospora sp. Root107
TGAGGCGAACTGCTGAGGCGAACTGCCCCATGCCGCCAGGGGATTTATCCACCCAAATCGGCGATCGATATGCGCTCTACCTGCAGTGATGCGCTAACTCACTGGCATTGCCCTGAACTGCGATGATAGGGCTTGTCGAAGGTCCTGTTGCATCGCCGAACACGAGGCACTTTCCAGGTGAAGAAGCGTAGCGGGCCCTATCCGCGCGTCCGGATATCGGGTAGCGGATCAGAGGTGGTCTCGCAGGCCGGCGGGGTATTGCTGGTGGAGCCGCCCGCATCAGTGGGCTGGATACCGCACTGTCGTCGGCGCTGGCGCCCTGGCGCAAGGACCGCACGGTCCACGACCCGGGCAAGATACTCCTGGATATGGCCCTGGCCGTCGCCCTGGGCGGGGACTGCCTGGCAGACGTGGCCCTGCTGCGGGCCGAGCCCGCGCTATTCGGGAACGTCGCCTCCGATCCGACCGTCTCCCGCCTGATCGCCGCTCTCGCGGCAGCGGGCCCCAGGGTACTGACCGCCATTCGCGCAGCACGCGCTCAGGCCCGGCAGCACGCATGGGCCCTGGCCAAGGACCGCTCCCCGGACACCGGCGGCCGGGTGACCGTGGACATCGACGGCGTCCTTGTCACCGCCCACTCCGAGAAGCAGGACGCCACCTCGACCTGGAAGAAGACCTTCGGCCACCACCCTCTGGTCGCGTTCGTAGACCACGGTCACCAGGGCAGCGGGGAACCCGTCGCATCCCTCCCACGGCCTGGAAGTGCCGGCTCCAACACCGCCGCCGACCACATCACCACCACCCGACAGGCGCTGGCCCAACTGCCCAAGCGGCTCCGGCGCGGCCGACAGACCCTGATCCAGGCCGACTCCGCCGGCGGCACCCACGCCTTCCTCAACTGGCTCACCCAGCCGGGACGGTGGCCGTCCTATTCGGTCGGCATGACCATCACCGCCGACATCCACGACGCGATCAAGCTCATCCCCAAGAAGGCGTGGACACCGGCCTACGACGCTGACCGACAGGTCCGCGACGGCGCCTGGGTGGCCGAGATCACCGACATGCTCGACCTCACCGGCTGGCCCAAGGGGCTCCGACTGATAGTCCGCAAGGAACGTCCGCACCCCGGCGCCCAACTGCGGATCACCGACCTCGACGGACACCGCTTCACCATCTTCGCGACCGACACCCCCGACGGACAGCTCGCAGACGTAGAACTGCGCCATCGCCGCCGGGCCCGCGCAGAGGACCGCATTCGCGCCGCCCGCGCCACTGGCCTTCGCAACCTCCCCCTGCACGGCACCACCCAGAACCAGATCTGGCTGGAGATCGCCTCCCTCGCTCTGGACCTGCTCGCCTGGCTCCCCATGCTCGCCCTGGACGGAGCAGCCCGAAGATGGGAACCCAAGAAGATGCGACTCCGCCTCTTCTCCGCAGCTGCACGCCTCGTCAGCACCGCCCGAACCCGCCACCTACGGTTCTCCGACCGAAACCCCTGGACCAAGCTAATCATCGCCGCCATCGGCCGGCTCCATACGCTCGCCCCACCTCAGCCAGCCAGCTGACCTGCACCAACGAGCCGCACATCACCTGGGGGGTGGAACCCCACGCACACCCGACGCGACAGCCGGGCCAAAGCCATCCACGCCGTCGAATCGGTCGGCCGCTCACCACTGACCGCGCACGCCAACAACACTGACGGACGGTCATGAAAGATCGAGGTTACGGCGTAGAGCGCCGTCATCACACCGCCAGTGGCGCTAGCTCAGAAGTCGCCGGAGCGTCGGGCTGGCAGAGTGCAGCACGCTGGAGTCGCCGAAGTATCGGCTGTAGGACAGCAGTCCTCGGTCCTGGAGATCGTTCAGGATCTGCTCCACGACCAGGGGCGGCGTTTCTGTGCGTGCCGCCAGATCGTTGATGACCGCTCGGCTGTTCGCCCGGGTCGCCTCCGCGACCGCCGCCTATGTCGCGATCGTCTCCACCTTCCGCGAAGCCCGCGCCCTCATGACGCTCCGCTGGTACCTGTGCGACCAGAAGGTGGCACTGCAGGTCCGCTCCAACACCGTCGCCCCGTACCTGATCTCCAAGTACAAAGTGGCCGCCGCACGCGTCAGCAGCGCCACCGACCGCGCCAGCGTCAAGGGCGCCCGGCTGCGCCTGTACGGGGCACTCGCCTCCGGCGCTGGCTCCGCCATGGTCTGGATCTCCCTGGCCGTTCTCTTCACTGATCCGGAGCCTCGCGCTGAGCCGGAGGACCTGACCTCTCGCTGTGCCAGACGGTCAGGCCGGCGGGTTGGCGGTGCGGATCCACCGGATCAGAACATTAAGCAGTTCCTGGTCGAGCTTGGCCGCTTGTCTCATCACATCCACGTCCCCCACCTCCATTGGCACCCGCGCCTCGTCGAACACCGCAGCCAACCGAGCCCAGCTCTCAACGTTGGCCAGGACGTGCAGAGTGTCGTCCGCACCCTGCTTGCCGCCGATCTGCTCACCGTCCGCCGTAGGAGGCAGGCGCAGCGACCAGGTTTCGCGGGGGTCGGCCGGAGATCTGCGAAGTCGTGCGGAAGATGTGGTCACACCCGTCCAACGCGGGACGTGGCGGTCCGTCACCTCCCGCGCCCTCCGACGATGCGGACGGAGAGTCAGCCCCGGCGGACGGCCCGGACGCTCACAGATGCGCAGGTCAGTCTGTGGAGCTCGCGCGGCGGCGTCCCGGCCCGGCGGTCAGCGTCTCCCACCCCGGGTCACTCTGCCCGGGCACCATTCTCCCAGCCGCCCGCCACTCGGTGACCAGCTGCGCGTAGATCGGCGCGTCCCCAGGCGGCAGAACCGAATCCCCAGGCGGGCGGCGGCGCGAATGCGGCATCATCGCTGTCGTCGTCACAACAGGGCAACGAGTCGAGTCCCGGCCAGGCATGGCACCCAAAACCCCGGTCCCAGGGAGCGGGCTTAGCCCGGTTTACAGTTCGGTCGCCTGACGGCCGGTCAGATCACCCGGGTCTCAGCGTCAGCATCGCTGTGCTGCCCTCCGGGTGAACAAGCGCGGGGCCGGATCCCCGGGGCAATTCGGGGATCCGGCCATGGGAGGAGCCGGCCGCCTGGAGGCACGGCCGACCTGCTCAGCAGCCCGATTCTCGGGGGTGGTGGAGCTGCCGTGACCGGAATGCTAGACCTCCCCTCGCGGTGTGGGTAGGGCTGTGACCAGGCATTTTCCGGGCGCGAACATGCCAGCAGGGGACGTCGGCGGGCCGTCGCTCTCCTGGCCGAGCGCCTACGGACTACCGGTCGACAAGCCCGGCGTGTGGGTGGACGCTTCGTTCTCCTTCACCGTCGCGTAGCCCCCAGCCGCTTGTCAGCCGACGAACCCGCCGACCCGTCGGCATGCCGACGGGTCGGCGGTGGTGTTCAGCGGCCTCACGCGCGACCGCATCACCGAAACCGCTGGTCACCACGTATTCGGCGGGGCCATGATGGGGCATCTGCCGTTAGATGAGGGGAAGTTCATGGCTCTGCCGACACTAACCGCCGAGGCCCGCGCCGAGGCGCTGAACAAGGCGATGGCCGTCCGCCGCGAGCGCGGGAGCTCCTGGCCTCGCTCAAGCTGGGAACGGTCACCTTGCACCAGGTGCTGGAGCGCGGCGACACGGTCGTCGAAAAGACTTCGGTACGCCGTCTCCTCGAGGCGCTGCCCGGCGCCGGCAAGGTCCGCGCCGACAAGCTGATGACCGACGTCGGCATCTCTGACAGCCGCCGCGTAAAGGGTCTCGGCGCCCGGCAGCGCGAACGCCTCCTCGAACTCGTCCCCAAGGTCTGACTGCCCGTCAACCATCACGAACTGGCTGCTCCCACCGCCCGATGGCGATCGACGGCCATGCGGAACCGGGCGGCCACGGCGGTACTCCGATCGGCAGCGCCTGCATCGGTAGGCGGCGGGGCTCCTCATGTTCGCGCACGCGGGCTACGACTTGGTGCTGGCAGTGGTGAACCGGGTTGCTGTCCAACACGGTCTCGCCGCGGCGGTGACGGTGTTCGCTGCCGTGACCGTAGTCGCCTTCGCCATCGCGCTGGGGCTCGCCCAATGACCCGGGCGGTTCGTCCCCGCCGCATGACCCGCAGCCCCGGGCTGCACCAATGGGCTGGTGTACGCCTACGGCGTGCGCTGCGTCTCGGCGAGATCCAGCAGCGTCTGGTCGAAGAGGGCCGCAGACGTCCCAGGTTCGGCTGAGCGGAAGAGGAAGATCGGGTTGGCCGCGAGGTTGTACCGGGCGAGACCGACTCCGCTGCTGAAGTCCGGCCCCGCCCAGTCCGGACCGTACCGATAGGCCATGTCCGCAGCGATAACCATCTCCCGGGCCTTGTGGTGGTCCTGAACGAGTGTCTGGACCAACTCCATCTCGTTCGATCATCTGGGCGAGACCGACCACGCCATCGGGGGCGTCCGTTCCTTCTCCGTCTACCCGAGTTCACCGAAACGGAGGGCATCCCTTATCTCGCTGAGCTTCGCGGTCGTCACCGGGGTCCGCTCCTTCGTCTGTCCAGCGAGACGGAGGGCATCCTCAATCTCGCTGAGCTTCGCGGAGGACACGGCCCCTGCCCGCTCGATCAGGTCGTCCCCGGACACGGT
>NZ_LMCT01000056.1:0-52247 GCF_001424875.1 Kitasatospora sp. Root107
GTTGGGGGCGTCCAGCGGTACGGCCCGGTTGACCGCGACGTGGATGCCCCAGAGCGGGTTGGGGCTGCTCACCGACCAGTCGCTGCCGGCCACCAGCCGGGCTCCGGCCCGCTGCAGGTCCCCGAACGGGTACTGCCAGGCGGCGCGTTCGGAGCCCAGGAACGGGATGGTGAGCTCGTCCATCTGCGGCTCGTGCGCGGCCCACAGCGCCTGGATGTTGGCACCTGCGCCGAGCTCGGCGAACCGGGCCAGGTCGTCGGGGTGGATCACCTGAAGGTGCGCCAGGTGGTGGCGGTTGTCCCCCACGCCGTTGGCCGCCCGGGCGGCCGCCAGCGCGTCCAGGGCCTGGCGGACGGCGCGGTCGCCGAGCGCGTGGAAGTGCACCTGGAACCCGGCGGCGTCCAGTGCGCAGACCGCCTCGGTGAGCAACTCCGGGCCGACGAAGGTGAGTCCGGAGTTCTGGGTGGGGCAGCCGCAGGCGTCCAGGTAGGGCTCCAGCATGCTGGCGGTGAAGTTCTCCGCGATGCCGTCCTGCATGATCTTCACGGTGGTGGCGGCGAACCGCCCGACCTGTCCGCCGCGTCGGCGCTCCTCCAGATCGGGCAGCTGCTCCAGGCCGCGTTCGCGGTCCCACCAGAGCGCGCCCACCACCCGGGCCTTCAGCGAGCCGTCGGCCGCCGCACGCAGGTAGACCTGGTAGTTGTCGGGGTTGCCGGGGAAGGCGCCGATCATGGCGTCCTGCCAGCTGGTCACCCCGAGCGAGAACAGGTGTTCCTGGGCGACCAGCAGACCGGCCTGCGCCTCCTCCGCCGTCGCGACCGGTACGTGGTCGGCGACCAGGTCCATCGCCCCCTCCTGCAGGGTGCCGGCCGGGCTGCCGTCCGCCTCCCGCTCGATCCGGCCGTCCGCCGGGTCGGGGGTGTCGCGGTCGACGCCCGCCAGCCGCAGGGCCGCCGAGTTCACCCAGGCGCCGTGCCCGTCCCGGTTGGTGAGCAGCACCGGCCGGTCCGGCACCACGGCGTCGAGCATCGCCCGGGTCGGGACGCCGCCGGGGAAGACGTCCATCGACCAGCCGCCGCCGCAGATCCACTGCGCCTCGGGGTGGGCCTCGGCGTACTCCGCGACCACTGCCAGGTAGCCGTCCACCGAGCGCTCGGCGGACAGGTCGCAGCGCAGCATCTGAACGCCGGCCACCGCCGGGTGCACGTGGGCGTCCTGGAATCCGGGGACCAGCAGACCGCCCGCGAGGTCGACCACCTCGGTGTCCCGGTCCACCAGCAGCCGGACCGACGTCTCGTCGGCGACCGAGATGATCCGGCCGTTGGCGACCGCCACGGCGGCCTCGACCGGCGCGGGGCCGGTGGCGGTGAAAACCCGGCCACCGACGAAGACGGTGTCTGCCCGCTGCCCTGGTGTGTCCTGTGTGCCCTGTGTCGTCAACGGAACTCCCCCTCGGCGGGCGGGCCCGCACGTCGTGTTGTTGAGGAGGAGTGAACGGCAGCGCAACACTGTTGTCAACGGTGTTGCGCTAACTGGTCGGCAGATCGATACACTGAGGTCACTATGTCGAAGCCACCCGTGACTCCAGCCCGCAGCAAGCGCGTTGGCGCTCAGCTGACACCCGAGGCGATCATCGATGCGAGCCTGCGGATCGCCGCCCGTGGCAGCGCCGACGCCTTCACGGTCCGACGACTCGGCGAAGAGCTGGGCACCGATCCGACCGCGATCTACCGACACTACCGGGACAAGGACGAGCTGCTGCTCTCCGTCGCCGACCGGACCCTGGGCGAGGTGCTCGACAGCATCCCGGCCGGCCTCGACTGGAAGGGGCGGCTACGGGCGCTGGCGGACGGCTCGCTCGCGGTCGCCCTCAAGTACCCGGCCGTTAGCTCAGCGATGGCCAGCAGGACCACCAGACGCACCAACGAGTTCCGGGTCGTCGAGCTGATCCTCGGAGCCGTCCGCGAGGCGGGCCTCGACGGCGTCGAGGCGGCCGTCCACTACCGGATGGTCGGCGACTCGCTGCTGGCCTACGTCGGCCAGCGGGCTGCCTACCTGCTCTTCGACCCGGAGGTCAGGGCCGGTGACGAGTCGTCCTGGAGTCGGGAGTACCGGCTGGTCGACGCCGAGGGATTCCCGAACATCGCCCGACTGGGCCGGGAGTTGGCCGAGGTGACGCACGACCAGATCTTCCATGCCAGGGTCGAGGCCCTGATCACCGCGATCGAGCAGCGGGCCGAGGCCGTTCGCGGGGCGTGACGCCGGGGGTGGGTACGGGTGCCGGTTCTGCACGAGAGCGCGCAACACCGTTGACAACGGTGCTGCGCGAGCGCTTCACTCCCCATCAACTCGAAAAACGCGTCGGGCGCCATGCCGCCGCGCGAGCCTCTCCGAACTGTCTCCGCCTGCGGTCCCCCACTTGATGCCGCAGGGAAGCCACCCTCCCGAGAAGAGGCACCACATGAACCGCGTACCCTCCGGCCTGCCCTCGACCCGCTCCGGATCCCCCGCCGGAGACCGGGCCGGGCTGCCCGATCCGCTGCGGGCGGTCTTCGCCACCCTCGGCGAGGCCCGGCGCCGCCGGATGCCCGTCGCCGAGGTCGCCGGAGAACGAGCCGCGCAGGCCGAGCGTGCCGAGCAGCAGCTGAGCCGTCGTCAGCTCCTGGGCACCGCCGGCGCGCTCGCCGCCGCCTCCGTACCCGCCGGGATGCTCGCCCCCTCCCGGGCCGCCGCTGCCACCGCACCCCGGGTGGTGGTGGTCGGGGCCGGCCTGGCGGGGCTGCGCTGCGCCCATCAGCTGTGGAACCGGGCCAAGCCGGTCGCCGCCACGGTCTACGAGGCCGACACCACCCACCTCGGCGGCCGCTGCTGGTCGCTGCGCGGCTTCTTCGAGGGCGGCCAGGTCAGCGAGCACGGCGGCTCGTTCATCAGCTCCACCGACAAGGCCGTGCTCAACCTGGCCAACAGCCTCGGCCTGCAACGCGAGTACGCGAACGGCGGCGAGCTGGACACCGGCGACTACGCCGGGTGGGTCAACGACTCGCTCTACAACGGCAGCCAGCAGCAGGACGACTGGATCGCGACTGCCTTCGACGCGTTCAGCGCCTCCTACCGGGCCATCGGCACACCGCGCTACGACAACTACACCGCCGAGGCGCGCCGGCTCGACCAACTCTCCTGCCTGGACTACCTCGCCGAGATCGGCCTGCCCGCGAACTCCCGGCTCGGCCAGCTGATCCAGGCCCTCCAGCTGCAGACCGGCGGCGAGCCCGGGCAGTCCTCGGCCCTGAACATGATCGGCTTCCTCGGCGGGTCGAGCATCTTCGCCGGCGGCCGCGGCTTCGACGAGAAGTACCACCTGGTGGGCGGCAACGACCAGTTGGTGACCGGAATGGTCGGCCAGCTGCCGGCTGGGGCGGTCAAGCAGGGGTACGAGCTGATCGCCCTGGCCCGGAACGGCGACGGCAGCTACACCTGCACCTTCGACCACTGCGGCAGCACCGTCTCGGTCCCGGCCGACCACGTGGTGCTGGCGCTGCCGTTCAGCACCCTGCGCAAGGTCGATCTGTCCCGGGCTCAGCTGTCCCCGCTGAAACTGACCGCGATCCGGGAGCAAGGGATGGGCCAGAACGCCAAGTTGGTCACCCAGCTCACCCGGAAGACCTGGCCCGCCCTCGGGTACAACGGCATCTCCAACACCGGCCCGCTCGGCTACCAGACCGCCTGGGACGGCTCGGTGCAGCTCGGCGAGGCGGGCGCACCGGCCCTGCTGGTCAACTTCCCCGGCGGCGACGGTGCCCGCGACCGGCTCACCGGCGCGGCCCACGGCCCGGCGCCGGCCGCCGACGTGAACGCCTTCCTCGCCCAGATCGAACACGTCCACCCCGGCACCACGGCCGCGTACAACGGCCGGGCGTACGAGGACCACTGGTCGCTCGACCCGTGGCACCTTGGCGCGTACCACTACTACAAGGTCGGCCAGTACACCGCGTTCGCGGGTTACGAGGCCGTCCAGGAGGGCCGGATCCACTTCGCCGGCGAACACACCGACGTGGACAACGCCACCCTCAACGCCGCACTGGTCTCCGGCGCCCGGACGGCCGCCGAGATCACCGCGCAGCTCTGACCGTTGGGGGCGCAGGCCGAATTCAGTTGCTCCGGGGGAGAGTGCTCCCCCTACAGTGGCGGCCATGCGCCCTCAACTGAGCGCCGCCGTCAGTGCGGTGTGGTTCCACGTGTCCTCAACCGATCGAAGAACCGTCCGGCAGACAGCCGTTGGGGAGATCCGGTGACCGGGAGCCGACGTCCGTTCCGGGCGCTGCTGACCGCGATCAGCCTCGCCCAGGCCGGCACGGCGGTGTCGGTGATCGCCCTGCCCTGGTTCGTCCTGGTGACCACGGGCAGCGCCACCAGCACCGGCCTCACCGCCTTCTGCGAACTCGTCCCGTACGTTCTCTGCAAGGGCCTCACCGGCCCGGTGGTCGACCGGCTCGGGGCCCGGCTGATCTCCTGGACCGCCGATGCGGTCAGTGCCCTGGCAGTCGGACTGGTCCCGCTGCTGCACGCGCTCGACCTGCTGCCGCTCTGGGCCCTGCTCCTGCTGGTGGCCCTGGTCGGGACGGTGCGCGGCCCCGGCGACCTGTCCAAGGACGTCCTGCTCCCCGAGACCGCCGAGCTCGGCGGGGTGCCGCTGGAGCGGGCGACCGGTCTGCTCGGCGTGGTGAACCGCCTGGCCTCGACGGTCGGCCCGGTCGGCGGCGGCGCGGCGGTCGCCGTGGCCGGGCCGATGACCGCACTGCTGCTCAACGCGGCGGCTTTCCTGGGGGGTTCACTGATCATCGGCGGGCTGCTGCCGACCGGGGTCGGCCGGCCCGCCCCGGGGCGAGCCACTGGTGATCACCGTCACCGCGCTGTTCGCCGCCACCAACCTGCTGGATGCCGCCCTCTCGAGCGTCCTGCTGCCGGTCTGGGCCCGGGAGTCCGGCCACGGGCCGTCCGCGATCGGGTTGGTGGCCGGCGCCATGGGTGTCACGGCGCTGGGCGGCAGCCTGCTGGCGGCCGTGTACGCAGCCCGGCTGCCCCGAAGGCCCGTATTCCTGACGGGCTTTCTGATCGCCGGTGCGCCCCGCTTCCTGGTCCTCGCCCTGGACCTTCCGCTGTGGCTGGTGACCGCCGTGTTCGCGGCATCGGGCTTCGGCGCGGGCTTCGTGAACCCGATCATCGGTGCGGTGCTGCTGGAACGGATACCGCGCCCGCTGCTCGGCCGGGTCCGGGCGATCAGGGACTCCGTGGTCTGGGCGGGCATCCCGGTGGGCGGCCTGCTCGGCGGTCTCGCGGCGAGCGCGGCCGGGCCCACTCTCGTCCTGACCGTCGCCGGCCTCGGCTACCTACTGGTCACCCTCTTCGCCGTACTGCGGCCCGAGTGGCGGCAGTTGGATCGCCCGGGCACCGCGCTGCGCCGCCGAACCAGCCCACTGCTGACCCGTGGCTGCCGTCCGGACCTCCCGTCCGACCGGGGTGCGACGTACGTTCCCCGGCTGCCGTGCTGACATCCGACCGTTGCTACCGAGGGGTAGCCAACGACCGACTCCAGGGCTGACAGTGGGTCACTGAACGCGTACATTCACCTGCTTGCACCGCCTCGTACCCTAACCCTCAAGGGAGAGACCGTGAGAAACGCCAGGTCAGGCACGATCAGAAGGGCCCTCACCCGGACCCTCTGCGTCGCGGCCCTACTGTCCGGGCTGCCCACCGGACTGAACGCGGCGGCCGCCGCCCCGGCCACCGCGACACCTCAGACCGGTGCGCAGCTCGCCGCCTCCTGGACCGGACCGCTCAGCACCCGGGGCCGCTGGATCGTGGACGCGAACGGCAACCGCTTCAAGCTGAAGTCCGGTAACTGGGAGGGCGCCCAGGGCACTTGGCAGGGCAGCGGGGACATCGGTGATCCCGCGAATCACATGCACGGGGAGGACGCGCACAACATGCCGCTGGGGCTGGACCGGGTCCCGATGGCGAAGATCCTGGCCGACTTCCACGGGCTCGGCATCAACAGCATCAGGCTCCCCTTCTCCAACGCCCTCCTCCACGACACCACCCCCGTGCCGGACGCGGCCGTCGCGGCCAACCCCCAGCTGCGCGGGTCCACCGGGCTCCAGGTGTTCGACGCGGTGGTCGCCGCGCTGACCGCCGACGGATTCGCTGTGATCCTCAACAACCACACCACGACGGCCCGTTGGTGCTGCGGTCTGGACGGCAACGAGCGCTGGAACAGCGGGCAGTCCACCGAGCAGTGGATCGCCGACTGGGTCTTCGTGGCCGAGCGCTACCGGGCGAACAAGCGGGTGGTCGGCGCCGACCTCCGTAACGAGATCCGCCGGGACGTCTGGGACGACCCCAACTGGGGCTGGGGCGACTCGCACGACGCGAACGCGGCCTTCGAGGCCGCCGGGAACCGGATCCTGCAGGCCGCACCTGACCTGCTGGTCGTGATGGAGGGCATCAACTGGTACGGCATCCCGCTCGACGGGCTGCCGCACGGCCGGCCGGTGCTCGCCCCCGTCCGCACGCTCTCCAACACCCTGATCAACTCGGGCAAGTTGGTGTACGCGGCGCACTTCTACGCCTACACCGGCCCGGCCAACAGTGGTGCGGGCAGCGGGCTCGGGGCCACCAGCGACCCCCGCTACCAGGACTTCACCGCCGCCGAGCTCGCCCAGGTGGCGGACCGGGAGGCGCTGTTCGTCACCCAGTCCGGGCAGCACTTCACCGCCCCCGTGTGGATCAGCGAGTTCGGCGCCGGCGGGCGTGGCTCGAACGACGCCAAGGAGCAGGCCTGGCTCCGCAACTTCACGGACATCCTGGTGGCCAATGACACCGACTTCGCGATCTGGCCGCTGGTCGGCTGGACCAAGGACGGTGCGCCGCTGGACAGTTGGTCCCTGCTCTCCTACGCCCCTGACGGCTCCCGGCTGAGCATCGACGATCCCGGTGACTGGCGGGTGACGGACTGGCGCAGGCTGGTCGGAGCTCCGGGCCTGACCGGGCCGGTGGCCCGGGTCGACCACTGGAACATGCTCAACCTCGACCACGGCGACTACGTCGTCTCGTCCCGGATGCTCGCCCTGCCCGACTGGGACTCGGGCGCCCGCAAGGGCAACTGCCCGGACGGCCAACGCCTGACCGGCCTCGGCCGCAGCGACAGCCGGGGCCTGTGCACCGACTCGGCCCAGCCCGGGCTCACCAACGCGCCCTACCTGCGCGTCACCGACGAGCGCTATGTGACCGGGGACGACTGGGCATCCGGGTACAACAAACTGCAGTGCCCGGACGGGCAACTTGCGGTCGGCTACAGCGTCCGGGGCAGCGCGATGGCGTCCCTGCTCTGCGCCCAGGCGAACGCTCCGCTGCCCGCATCGGGCCGGAACGTGTGGTTCGACCACGGTGACAACCGTCCGG
Source organism: Kitasatospora sp. Root107 (assembly GCF_001424875.1). Taxonomy (GTDB): domain Bacteria; phylum Actinomycetota; class Actinomycetes; order Streptomycetales; family Streptomycetaceae; genus Kitasatospora. The sequence goes on from NZ_LMCT01000056.1 coordinate 7,459, forward strand.
CCAACGGCGGCTCGACCGCCAGTGACTGGGCCCCCGGCTACTACAAGGGCCAGTGCACCGACCGGGAGTACGTCGCGGGCGTCGCCTTCACCTGGAAGTGGAACCACGGCGGGGTGCCCGACGCCCTGCTCTGCCGACCGCTGAGCTGAACCGTCGGCGCCGGGCCGCAGGTCGGAAGGCCTGCGGCCCGGCGCCGGACGGTACGGGTCAGCGCCCAGCCTCCGCGAGGGCTTCGATGGCGGGGACGAGCGCGGCCGGGGTGGGCAGGGCGTCGTTCTCGGCCCGCAGGCGGACGGCGGCCTCACGGAGCTCCGGGTCGCCGACCAGGCGCGCGAGCAGCGCGGTGTCGACGTCGCCGGAGCTCGAGCGCAGGGCGGCACCGGTCGCGGCGAGGATGTCGGCGACGACGAAGTTGTCGGCGCCCTGGGGAAGCAGCAGTTGGGGAATCCCCGCCTGGAGGCCGGTGAGCGTACTGCCGGAGCCACCGTGGTGGACCACCGCGTCGCAGACCCGCAGCAACTCGGCCAGCGGGACCCACGGCAGCGGGCGGACGTTGGCCGGAAGCGTGCCGAGGTGGGTGAGGTCGGCGCCGCCGACGGCGAGCAGGAACTCGGCGTCCACGGAGGCGGCGGCCTCGATCAGCCGGGTGATGGCGTGCACGCCGTCCACCTCGGTGACCACGGTGCCCAGGGTGACGGCGACTCGCGGCCGGCTGCCGCGGCGCAACAGGTCGGCGGGGACCACGCCGCCGCCGTTGTAGGGGAGATAGCGCATCCGCAGACCGCCCGGGTCGCCGCCGAGCGAGGCCGGGACGACGTTCAGCGGGGTGGTCTCGGCCGGGCCGGCCACGCCGTGTGCCTCGTAGACGTCGGTGAAGTGATCGGCCAGCCGCGCCGCCATCTCGAGGCCGGAGGTGAAGCCGAAGTTCTGCAGCGCCGCCGGGATCTTGAGCTTGGCCGCGACCAACTGGGCCGAGGCCAAGCAGGAGTCATGGATCAGCAGGTCGGCCTCCCACTCCCCGGCGGTCGCCAGCAGCCCGTCCACGGTGGCCCGGGAGGCGTGCGCGAAGGCGGCGGCCGCCACCTCGAGGATCTGGTCCTGGGTCAGATCCGGCCTGGCATACCTCGGTTGCTCACCACTGGCGGCCTCGAACGACTCCCGGAGCGACCGGCCGTCGCCGATCTCGACTATCGGGAAGCCGGCCTCCCGAAGCTGGTCGAGCGGCTTCGGGCTGGCGAACAGGACCTCGTGCCCGGCAGCCCGCAGGGCCTGTGCCGTCGGCACCATCGGGAACAGGTGGCTGGGCGCGGCCGGGCCGGTGAAGAGAATGCGCACGGTTGTCTCCTGGTCGTTGACGGATTGCACGGGCAGGGCCCGTCACTCCGCCAACTGATGGAGAGTCAGTTCGCGTTCCCGGCACGATCGACATTCGGACGTTCTCGCACGGGCCTTGCCAACAAGGGCTCGGTGTGATCCCGGTGCATCGGAACGGCCGTGTGGTCGGTGGGCCCGGCCGGCTTCGTCAGCCCCGGTCGCCCAGGTCCAGGCGGTCGGCCAGGCCGGCCTTGGCGAAGGCGGCTGCCAGTTCGTCACCACCCTCGGTGAAGTGGGCCCAGCTGTCGTAGTGGACCGGAACCACCCGGCGGGCGCCGAGGATCCTGGCGGCCTCGGCGGCCTGGACGCTGTCGAGGACGAGGACCGCGCCGTCGAAGAGCACGGGGAACCGGGGAGCCCCGGCGAAGAGGATCGCGGTGTCCACCGGGCCGAAGCGTTCGGCGATCTGCTCGACCGCGTCGAGCGAGGCGTTGTCACCGCTGACGTAGACCGTGGGCAGGCCCTCCCCGGTCAGGACGAAGCCGACGACCTGGCCGGTGACCGGCTCGACCTCCTCACGTACCCCGGGGCCGTGGATGGCGGGCACGGCCGTCACGGTGACCGTGCCGCCGCCGGGGCGGTCGAGCTCGACCGACTCCCAGTCGGCCAGCCCCCTGGCCGTGCCCCCCAGCCGCTCCCCGCCGCCGGGCGTGGTGAGGGTGAGCGGGACCTCGGCGAGCAGGGCCCGGCCGGAGGTGTCGAGGTTGTCGGGGTGCTCGTCATGGGAGAGCAGGACCACGTCTATGCGGCCGAGACCGGCCGGTCCGGCGGCAGCGGGCGCCGTCTTGGTCAGCAGGGCGCCCGGCCGCTGGTAGTCGCCGGGGGCGTCGAAGGTCGGATCGGTCAGGAACCGCAGGCCGCCGTAGTCGAAGAGGGCGGTCGGGCCGCCGAAGACGCGGACGGGGATCTGCTCAATAGTCGTGCTGGTACTGGTCATTCAGACACCTCACGGATGAGAAGCGGTCTATCCGTGATGAACGTTAGCGGGTTCTCACGGAAGAGCGCAAGACGTACCATGAGAGTCATGAGCGAGACCCAGACCGGCGAATCCGTGTTGCCGCCCGCGCCAGGAGCGGCGGACTACCTCGCCCTCGACTTCGTCAACAGCGCCATCGCGCTGCCCGGCGGGCAGTTCATCGACCTCCTCGGCACCCCCGAGGCCGCGAATCACTGGCTCACCGAACGCGACCTGGCGCCGGCCGACGCCGGGGTACGGGAGATGTGCGCGACGCAACTGCGCTCGATGCGCGAACACATCAGGGCCCTGTTCGCCGCCCGGACGGCCGGGCTGCCCGCCCTGCCCACCGCTCTGTCAGCCGTCAACGCCGCGCTGACCAGGGCCCCCACGGCCGCCCTGCTGTACTGGGACGAGACGAACGGCCCCTACCGGGCGGCACCGTGCCCCACCACCGAGATCCTCGACCACGCCCTCGCGACCCTCGCGGCCAACGCGGCCGACCTCCTCACCAGCCCCGACGCCGACCGCCTCACCGCCTGCGGCTCCACCCCCTGCACCCGCTACCTGCTGCGCCACGGCCGCGGCCACTGGTGCTCCACCCGCTGCGGCGACCGGGTCCGCGCCGCCCGCGCCTACGCCCGCCGCACCCAGCCGCCGAGTTGAGCGATCTGCCGGCCCCCTCTCGACAGCGTCCGTACCTCCGAAGGAGGAGGGTGGATCACCTCAGCGGCTGACTCGGGGTCAGTGGTCCGCTGCCTACGCTGGCGGCGTGTACCGACTCCATGCATGGTTCCTCCACCGTCCCGCCGCCGTCGACGGTGCCTGGGCGATGTGCCTGTTGCTGCTGGGCGGGTGGGCGGCGACCGAACTGCCCGGGCCGTTCGGCCGGCCGCACCTCGGCTGTCTGGCCGTCGGGGTGGTGTTCGCGGCTCTGATGCTGCTGCGCCGCCGGCATCCGGACCTGGTCGTACTGGCCGGGATCGCGGTGGGCATCGGGGAGTTGCTCGCCGGGGCCGAACCTGGCCTGCTGCAGGTCGGCTGTCTGGTACTGGCCCGCTGGGCCGCCTGCTTCGGCTCACCCCAGGTGTCCCGGGCCGCATTGGTGAGTGTGCTGGCGGTCGGGCCGCTGGCCACTGCGCGGGGAGTCGCCGACGGCAGCCTGGGCGACTTCTCGGTCTGGCAGTTGGCGCGCATCTCGGTGGCGTACTCGGTCCCCTTTGTGGCGTGCTGGGTCTGGGGGCTCTGGGCACGAGCCCGGCGTACCGAGCTGGCCGAGCTGGCGGACCGGGCCGCGACGGCCCGCACCGAACTGGTCCGCGAGGCCGTACGCGCCAGGATGGCCCAGGAGTTGCACGACGTGATCACGCACGATCTGACGGCGATGACCGTCCAGGCCGGCGGGGCCGAACACGTGCTGCCGGTGAACCCCCGGCTGGCCGGGGACGCCGTGCGTGGCATCAGCCCCCAGGGGCGCCGACTCCTGGCCGAACTCGCCCGCCTGAAGCGGGTACTGACACCCTGACCGCCGCTTTTACCGCTTCACGATCACGTCGTGTTCGCCGAGGCGGGGCCGGGTGTCTCCGTCCGGAAGGCTCTGGTGCCCTACCCGATCTCCACCACCCGGGCCCAGTCCGGTGGCGTGTCCGGTACGTAGTCGGGGTCGTCCTCGTCCCAGGAGCCGGCCGGCCGCGCGCGCGGGAACAGGCCCACCACCGTGCGACACGGTGGCCGACTGCTCGGCCAGGGTGTCTGACCGTCGGTCAGGACCACGATGACGTCTGGCCGCTGGCCCGTCCGCAGTGCCCTGGTGAAGCCCGCCCGGAGGTCCGTGCCGCCACCGCCCACCAGTGGGATCCCCTCGGCCCGGCACAGCTGGTGCACGATCCCGGACGCCGCGTCGCAGGGCAGCACGCTCACCAGGTCGCGCCGGCCGCAGAGGGCCTGGGAGATCGCGGCCACCTCCCGCAGCGCGCTGCCCAGTTCGGCGTCACTGACCGACCCGGAGGTGTCGATGATCACGGCGACCCGGGGCGGGCGGCGGCGCAGGCTCGGCAGGACCACGCCGGGCACTCCGGCCGAGCGGCGCGACGGGCGGCCGTAGGTGTAGTCCTCGCCCGCACCGGAGCCGGAGGCTGCGGAGCGGACCGCCGCTCCGAGCAACTCCCGCCACGGCTGCGGCGCTTGGAACGCCTCCTCCGCCCAGCGCTGCCACCCCTGCGATGCGCTGCCGGGCCGGCCGGTGATGCCCTGCGCCACCCGGAACCGGACCGCGTCGCGCTCCTGCGGGCTGAGGCCGTGCGCGCCGTCCGGTCCCAGCTCCCAGTCCCGGTCGAGTCCGTCGGCCCCGCTGCCGCAGTCCAGCCAGGCCAGGCTCTGGGTGTGCGGCCCGAGCCGGAACTGCCGCAGGTAGTCCTCCATCAGCTCCCCTGCGGACAGCCCCAAGTCCCTGGGCTGAAGGGCGCCTTCGGGCTGGACAAGACCGTCGCCGAACACGTCGTCGTTGATCTCGCAGTCCGCCGCGATGTTCATCCGCAGCCGCTCCCCCGGGCCGGTCAGCCCACGTTCACGGGCGACCCGGTCGCTGCGCCCGTGATGGTCGCGGAGCAGGTGGGACACCTCGTGCACCCAGACCCCGGCCAGCTCCTCCTCCGGCGTCCGGGCCACGAAGGCCGGGGAGACGTAGCACCGCCAGTACCGGTCCACGGCCATCGTCGGCACCCGGCGCGACTCCACCACGTGCAGCGCGAACAGCGCCGTCGCCAGGTACGGCCGGGCCCGGGCGGCGTGCAGCCGGGCGGCGAACAGCCGGTCCCGGTCCAGTACTTCCGGTGCAGCCGACGCTCCCGGTACGGTCATCGGCCCGCCTTCGCGCCGACCGCGACCCGGGCGGCGACCTGGTCGGCCCGTCGGGACAGCGAGACCACCCCGGCGAGCCGCTCAATGGCCGCCGGTACGTCCCAGTCCTCGCGGCGCAGAGCAGCCAGCGTGTTCGCCGGGACCACCACCAGATCCGGTGCCCCGGTCTCCAACGCCCGTACCAACAGCGCCCAGGCGGCGTCCCAGCGGTCCCGCTCCGGGCGGTTGCGGACCGCCGCCACCACTCCGTCGAGCACCGCCTGCCGCAGGTCCCCCCGCTCGGGCAGCACGGCACCGGCGGGATCGGCGAGCAGCTCTTCGGGGTCGGGGAGGTCCATCCGGTCCAGGCTCGCCAGCAGTTCCAGCCCCGGGCCGTCCCCCACCGTGCCACGGACCAGGAGGGAGAGGACCTCCCTGGACGAGCCGGCCGCCGTCGCGAAGGCGACCAGGGACAGCGCCATGTCCCAGCTTCGGGGCGACGGCCAGGGGCCGCCCCGACGGGTCTCGTTGGACGGCAGCCGGTGCACCAGCCCGGGACGGGCGGCGAGCAGACCGCAGACCGCACGCCGGGCGAACTCCACGGCAGCCGCCAGCCGTTCGGGATCGAGGCGGGGCAGCGTCGCCCGGGGCCAGGTGCCACCCAGGCCACGGACCACGACCTCGTGGTCGTGGGTCCACTGCAGGTGGACGAAGCGGTTGGCCAGCGGCGGGCTCAGCTCCCAGCCGTCGGCCGCCGAGGCACGCGGGTTGGCGGCGGCCACGATCCTCACCCCGGGCGGCAGTTGCAGGGCCCCGATCCGCCGCTCGAGCACCAGGCGGAGCAGGGCCGCCTGGACGGCCGGCGGCGCGGTGGAGAGTTCGTCCAGGAAGAGCAGGCCCCGGCCGGCCCGCACCAACCGGACGGCCCAGTCCGGCGGGGCCATCGGGACGCCCTGTTCGGCCGGGTTGTCGCCGACGATGGGCAGCCCGGAGAAGTCCGACGGTTCGTGGACGCTGGCGATCACCGTGGTCAGCGGCAGGTCCAGGGTCTCCGCCAGTTGGGTGAGAGCCGCGGTCTTGCCGATCCCCGGCTCGCCCCAGAGCAGCACCGGCAGATCGGCGGCCACCGTCAGGGTCAGGGCCTCCAGTTGGACGTCGGGGCGCGGCTCGGTGGTGGAGTCCCGGAGCAGGGCCAACAGCTCTCCGGCGATGTCGAGTTGGGATACCTGGGGATACGAGGGCATGTCTGATCACCTGTTGTCTGTAGAGAAGGAGTGGAGGGGGCGAAGCCCCGAGCGTCAGTGGGTCAGCGCGTGCCGCGAACGCGAGCGGCGCCCGGCGGTGCGGCGACGGTCCGACCGGCCGCGCAGCGGACCGGTGCCGGGCCCGACCAGGCCCGCCCGGAATAGTCCGTAGGTGACCCGGCGCAGCGCGGCGGTCTCCAGTTCGTCCCGCAGGTCGCCGCTGCGCAGCAGTGCCTCGGGGCCGAGCAGCCCTTCGACGACGGCCAGCGCACCGGCGGTGTCGCCGTGGTCCAGCCGCTCGCGGACGCCGACCAGGCAGTCCGGGTGACGGTGCGCCACGTCGATCGCCTGCAGGCAGGGCAGCGGGGTGCCGGACAGCGTGGCCAGCAGTTCCTCACGGCGGATCTCGGCCGGGTCGTGGTCCAGTGCGGCCAGCACTCCGTCGACCAGGCCGATCCGGTGCCGGGCTCCCCGGCACTCCACCAGCTGCGGCTGCCCGGCCCGGTCCGGCCGGTGGGACGGACCGGTCAGCGAGTGGTCGGGGACCAGCGCCGAGGCGACCAGCGGGTGCAGCCGGTCGGCCTCGATCAGCCCGGCGCGCAGCAGGTCGAGGTCGGGCAGCACCCAGGTCGCCGCATCGGGCAGGACGGGCAGCGGGTGGGCGCCGCGATCCGGGGCCGCCGGAGCGATCCGCAGAGCGGGCGGCCCGGGGCCGTCCCGGCCTGCGGCGAGCTCCAGGACCAGCCGATGTCGGGCGCCGAGCCGTACGCCGACGGCACCGGCGGTCCGGCCCTCGGCGCGGAGCAGGATGGCCGCTTCGGCCGCCCACCGGTCGACGGCACACCGGTACTCGGGCGGCACCAGACCCGTGAGATCCAGGACGTCCGCCGGCATTCCGTCGGCCCCGGACCGGACCCGCAGCTCATCGGCCCTGCGCGCGTCCCAGAGGTGACGGTGCAGGTCGAGGCGGAAGCGCCGGTGGGGATGGGGATGCGGCGGACCGCAGGCGGCCGCCTCGGAGTGGGAGCCGTCCCACAGCGCGAGGCTGATCCGCTGTCCCGCGTCCGCCCAGGCAGGCGGTGTCCGGGCGACCAGATGCACCGGGCGGTCCCCGTCGCACCCCTCGGTCTCGTACCGGGCCAGCTCGATGGTCAGGCCCGGGCGCAACAGCCCGTCCGGTGCGATCCTCGGCAGGTGCCACCGCAGTAGGTCGGGCGCCAGATGGCGAAGATCGGCCCGGACTCGGGCCACCAACTCCTGCCCGTGGGTGCGCGACAGGTGGCGCAGGCCGAAGTCGATGTCGACGCCGGCGGCGGCACACGCCCCGGCCCAGTCGCCGGCACGGCGGCGGGCGGTCGCAGTTTCGATCATGGAGGCCGGCACGGCGAACTCGCGCACGCGCAGCCAGCGGGAAAGTCGGGAATCCCCATTCGCGGTCCAAGTGAGCATCAGCACTCACCTTGCGCGGATGGGACCCCCGATCTGTGAACGGAGTGAGTAGTCATCGCCGTTGACCCTAGCGCCCCTCCCGCCGATCTGCCAGGTCCTTTTTCCGGCAGCGCCGGGCGGGCGCCAAAGCGCCACTTCTCGGCCATTCCTGACGATCCATCACGTCGCTACCCCGCCGGGCCGGACCTGTTCACAGGTCCACCACCCCGCGTTGCGGAAACGGCCTCAACAACCATTGTGGCGACACATGTTCGAAGGTAGAGTCCCGGATCGCCGAGCACGAATGAGGGCTCGCGAAGCATTACCTGGGGCGGGCATGTCAAATAATCGCAGCGTCAGCGGGGTCGCTTCCGACCTTTTTGACGCGTTCAGGCAAACTACTCTTCGCTACCCGGATCGTCCGGCGCTCATCCACCATGGAAGCGCCGTGAGTTATCACCGGCTCAACGAGCTGGTGAACACAGTTGCCGCACGCTTGGGAGCCAATCCCGGCGTGGTCGCCGTACTGGCGGCGCACACACCGGAAACGGTCGTCGGGCTGCTCGGCGTGCTGGCGGCCGGGGGCGCCTACTGTCCCGTCGATCCGGCATTCCCACCATCACGCCAGGAGGCGATGCTGTCGGCGGTCGACTGTCGCACCGTGCTCGGCGCCGATCCCGGAATGGCCGACCAACTCGGGTTGAAATACCTGGAGTTAGATCATCTGGGGGCTGATCCGGCAGAGTCGGACCAGTCGGCCGAAATTACCGGCCCCCCGGCCCCCGACACTCCGGCCTACACCCTCTTCACCTCGGGCTCGACCGGGCAGCCGAAGCCCGTCGTCACCCCGCGCCGGGCCATCTCCGCCACCGTCCACTCGCTGCGCGAGCTGTTCGGTCTGACGCCCGAGGACCGGGTCCTGCAGTTCGCCTCACTGAACTGGGACACCTGTTTCGAGGAGATCCTGCCGACCCTCACCGCAGGAGCCACCCTCGTCCTCGACGCCGAAGCGCACTCGGGATCGTTCCCCCGCTTCCTGCGGATGGTCGAACGGGAGCAGATCACCGTCCTCGACCTGCCGACCGCCTTCTGGCACGAGCTGGTGCTCCACCTCGCCGAGGACCGGCTCGCCCTCCCCGCCTGCCTCCGCCTGCTGGTGATCGGCGGCGAGGCCGCGAACCCGGCCCGGCTGGACGACTGGAGCCGCCTGGACACCGGACGGATCCGGCTGCTCAACACCTACGGCTGTACCGAGACCACCCTGATCACTCATGCCGTCGACCTGCACGGCCCCGAGGCACCCTCGCCGGGCTGGGACTGGAGCAGCGGCACCCGGGCGCCGATCGGGCGACCCCTCCCGCACGTCGTCCAACAGATCAGCGAACAGGGTGAGTTGCTGATCGGCGGGCCCGCGCTCGCGCTGGGCTACCTCGGGCTGCCCGAGGCCACCGAAGCCAGGTTCACCGTCCTCGACGGCGAGCGCCGGTTCCGTACCGGCGACCGGGTGAGCAGCTCACCGGACGGCGTGCTCACCCACCAGGGCCGGCTCGACCACGAGATCAAGGTGCGCGGCATCCGGGTCGACCCGGCGGAGGTCGAGGCCCACATCGCGAGCCACCCGGGAGTGCACGCGGTGGCCGTGGTGGGGACCACGCTGGCCGGCCGGTCCGCACTGGTCGCCTACCTGGTGCCACGAACCACCGCGACTGCCGGGACCCTGGACGCCGACGTCCGGTCCTACCTGCACGGGCGGGTGCCCGGCCATCTGGTGCCGAGCCGGATCACCGTGGTCCCCCAACTCGTCTTCACCGCAAGCGGAAAGGTCGACCGCGCAGGCTCGCACCTGCGGCACGCAACTCACTGACACAGCCCACTGACAGGTCAAAGGAGACCTTCGATGAGCGTTGACACCACCACTTCAGCCGACTCCGGCGGCACCCCCGGCAACCCCGGGAGCGACGTCGAGAGCGTGGTGGCGATCTTCCGTCGCGTACTGGAGAGCACCGAGGTCACGCCCGACTCCGACTTCTTCCTGCTCGGCGGCGACTCGCTGATCGCGACCCGGGTGCTGAGCGCGATCGCCCGGAGCCACGGCGTTGAGCTGTCCTTCGACGACTTCGTGCTGGCGCCCACCCCGCAGGGCCTCGCCGAGCAGATCGCGACCGCCCGGTGAGACACGACCGCGCGGGCGCCACCAGCGCCGTCGTGGTCGGGGCCGGGCTGGCCGGGCTGACGGCGGCGACCGGACTCGCGGCCCACGGGATCGAGGTCACCGTGCTGGAGGCCCGCGACCGGGTCGGCGGCCGCACCCACGGCCGCCAGGTCGGGTCGGGCTCCTGGATCGATGCGGGCGCCGCCTATCTCGGCGATCGGCACACCGAACTGAACGCCTTGATCGCGGAGTTGGGCCTCAAGACCACCCCGACCACGATGCAGGGCGCCAGCCGCTTCGCGCTCGGCGCCGAACACGCCACCCGGGACGGGCGGTTCCCGCCGCTCAACGCCGTGGCACTCGGCGACCTGTTCGAGCTGCTGGACGAACTCGCCACCGCCGTACGGCCCGAGGCCCCGTGGCTCACCCCCGACGCTGAGCGGCTGGACGCCCTGACCGCCGCCGAGTGGGCGGAGCAGCACCTGACCCACCCGGACGCCCGGCTGTTCTTCCCACTGTTCCTGGGCGAGATGATGGCCGCCGACCCGGCCGACGTCTCCGTCCTGCACCTGGCGTTCTACCTGCGCTCGGGTGGCGGACTCCGGTACCTCAACGCCTTCGAGGGTGGTGCCCAGCAGGACCGGATCGCCGGTGGCGCCCACCAGGCGTGCGAGCTGCTGGCCGGGCGGCTGGGTGACCGGGTGCGGCTCGGCGAGCCGGTCCTGGCGGTCCGTCAGGACGAGGACGGGGTCACCGTCCGTACGCCGCAGGGCGATCACCGGGCGGATGTGGTGGTGATGGCGCTGCCGCCGCTGCTGGCCGACGCCGTCGACTACCGGCCCGCCCTACCGGTCCGCCGGGCGAGCGAGCGGACCGCCCGTGGCTGCGCGGTCAAGGTGAACCTGGTCTACCCCGGGCCGCTCTGGCGCGAGCACGGGCTCTCCGGCTGGTCGGTGAACGCCGAGGGCCCGCTGCTGTCCACCGTGGACGACTCGCCGCCCGAGGGCGGGGTCGGCGTGCTGACCGGCTTCGTCACAGGGGGCGAGGCGCACCGGTACGCGGCGCTGACCGCGCAGCAGCAGCGGTCGGCGGCGGTCGAGCAGGCCGCCCGGCTGTTCCCGATGCTGCCGGAGCCGATCGGGTTCCACCTCACCGACTGGGTCAACGAGCAGTACAGCCAGGGCTGTTACGCCGCGTTGCTCGGGCCCGGCGACTGGCTCCGGCTCGGCCCGACGCTGACCACGCCGCACCACCGGGTGCACTGGGCCGGCACCGAGACCAGCACCGAGTACTTCGGTCTGATGGAGGGCGCGATCCGCTCCGGCCACCGCGTGGTCGCGGAGATCCTCGCCCGCTGAGAGCCGTCCTCACCCGAACCACCATGTTCCGCTGAGAACCAGACCCCTTCGACCAGTTCACCCGGCAGCCGTTCCACAAGAGCGCGCGCCGGGCGACTCGCACCGGGAGACCGCCATGAGCGATCAGAGTTCCATCGCACCCCTCGCCGCCCGGCAGCAGCTGATGACCGAGCCCACCCTCGGTGCCGGCAACTTCCTGGACCACGCCATCGCGGTCAACCCCAACCGCGCGGTCCCGTTCGCCTACAGCCACCACATCGACCATCGCGGCGCCGTCGTGCTGCGCGGCCACAGCCTGCTCGACCTCGCCGCCCTGCGGGACCGCTACGCCAAGTGGTACTGGGCGAACGGCGTGCGCCCCGGCGAGCCGGTCGGGGTGGTCGTCGGTGAGGGCCTGGAGCCCCTGCTGCACTTCTTCGCGCTGACCGCGCTGGGCGCCGTTCCCGCCCTGATCAACGACGCCATGCGGCACGACGTGATGGTCCGTTACCTCGACCACGTGGGCGTGGTCGGCATCGTCGCGGACGACCCCACCCGGCTCGCCGCCGCCTACCGCGAGGACCCGCGCTCGCGCCCGCGCTTCATCGCCATGGCGGCCGAGATCCAGGCCTTCGACGACGGGTCGGCCCAGCTCCCCGAGGTCTACCCGTACCGGCACGCGGCCGAGGACGTGGTCGCTCTGATCCACTCCTCCGGCACCACCGGCACGCCGAAGTCCACCATGCTGGCGCACCGTCAGTTCTGGGACGGCAAGCAGCCGCGGATGGTGCGCTTCCCCGCCGAGTCGTACGACCGGCTGATGTCGCTGATGCCGCACACCCACGCGGGCGGTCTGAGCTACTTCCTCACCGCCACCCTGCTCGGTCTGCCGACCGTGGTGATGTCCGACTGGCGGCGGGCGGTGGTGGAGCCGGTGATGCGGGCCTTCCAGCCGACCATGGTCGCCTCCTTCCCGCGCACCTTCGTCGAGTTGGCCACCGGCGAGCTGCCGGTCGAGGGCGCGGCCAAGGTGCACTCCTGGTTCAACACCGGGGACAGTGCGCACTACGGGCACATCCGCCGGCTGGTCCGGCTCGGCGAGCGGCCGGCCGGGCTGATCAAGCCCTGGCTGCTGCCGCAGCAGCAGGACGGGCAACCCGCCCTGCCCGGCTCGCAGTTCATCGACGGCCTGGGCTCCTCCGAGATGGGCATGGCACTGTTCGGCCAGGTCACCACACCGGAGAGCACCCGCAACGACCGCTGCGTCGGCAAGCCGCTCGAAGTGGTGCTGAAGGCCGCCGTGCTGAACGAGGACGGCGAGGAGGTCCCGGACGGCACGGTCGGCATGCTCGGCGTGGTCACCCCGTCCAGAACCCCCGGGTACTGGAACAACCCCAAGCTCACCGGCACCTTCGAGCTGGCCGGCTACTGGCTCACCGGCGACCTGGCCCGGCGCGACGCCGAGGGCAGTTTCTACCACCTCGACCGCACGGTGGACGTGATCGACACCGCAGGCGGCCCGGTCTACAGCCTGCCCATCGAGGAGGTGCTGCTGGCCGACTGCGCCGAGCTGGTGCAGGACTGCTCGGTGATCGGTCTGCCGGGCGCAGCCGGCCAGGGCCAACTGCCGTTCGCCGTCGTCCGCTTGCAGGCCGAGGCCGCCCAGTGCACCGCCGAGGAGGTCCAGGACGCGGCCAACAAGGCACTGGCCGGGGCCGGGCTCACCGGACTGGCCGGGGTGAGCATCGCCCGGACGCCGGCCGACTTCCCGCTCGGGCCCACCGGCAAGGTGCTCAAGCGCGAACTGCGGACCCGTTTCGCCACGCTCCTCACCGGCCGGTAGATCCGGATGGGTCTCCAGACGATCCGGCAGCCGTACCAGTACGTACGGACCGCGCTGGCCGAGCCGGACTGGCGCAGGCTGCCGGGCTGGCGCCACGTCACGGCGCAGCAGTGGCGGGACGCCCAGTGGCAGCGGGCGCACTGCGTGAAGAACCCCCGGCAGCTGCGGGCTGTCGTCGGCGAGCTGCTCACCGACCGGTTCTACGAGGAACTGGCCGCCGACCAGGCCGAGTTCGCCATGATGTCGATGCTGCTGCCGCCGCAGATGCTCAACACCATGGCGCCGTACGCGCCGACCGACCCGGTGTCGTTCACCGAGGCGTTCTTCGCCGACCCGGTCCGCCGCTACATGCTGCCCGTGCGCGCGGACCGGCAGGCCCGGTGGCCGAGTCACCCCAAGGCCGAACGGGACTCGCTGCACGAGGCCGAGATGTGGGTGGTGGAAGGCCTGACGCACCGTTACCCCACCAAGGTGCTGGCCGAGTTGGTCTCCACCTGCCCGCAGTACTGCGGGCACTGCACCCGGATGGACCTGGTCGGCAACTCCACGCCCCAGGTCACCAAGACCAGACTGGTGCTCCGGCCGGCCGACCGGCAGGAGCAGATCCTCGACTACCTCAAGCGCACCCCCGTCGTGCGCGACGTGGTGGTCTCCGGCGGCGACCTCGCCAACGTGCCCTGGCCCCAACTCGAGTCGTTCCTCATGCAGTTGCTGGAGCTCGGATCGGTGCGCGACATCCGGCTCGCCAGCAAGGCGGTGGTCGGCCTGCCGCAGCACTGGCTGCAGCCGCAGGTGCTCGACGGGCTGGGCCGGGTGGCGAGGGTCGCGGCCCGGCGGTCGGTCAACCTGGCCGTGCACACCCATGCCAACCACATCCAGTCGGTCACCCCGCTGGTCGCCGAGGCCGCCCGGGCCCTGCTGGACGTTGGCGTCCGGGACGTGCGCAACCAGGGCGTGCTGATGCGCGGCGTCAACGCCACCCCCGAGGACCTGCTCGACCTCTGCTTCGCCCTCCAGGGCGAGGCGAACATCCTGCCCTACTACTTCTACCTGTGCGACATGATCCCCAACTCCGAGCACTGGCGCACCTCGATGCACGAGGCCCAGCGGCTGCAGGAGGCGATCATGGGCTACCTGCCCGGCTACGCCACACCCCGGATCGTCTGCGACGTACCGGACGTCGGAAAGCGCTGGGTGCACCAGGCGGTGGCGTACGACCGGCTCCGCGGTATCTCGTACTGGACGAAGAACTACCGCACCGAACTCGAGGTCCGGCAGGCCGAGGACGCCGGCCTGGACGCACCGCTGGACCGGCGCCACCCCTACTACGACCCGCTGGACACCCTCCCGGAGCCCGGCCGCCGCTGGTGGTCCGAGCAGCCCGGCGGGCCCGTGCTCCCGATTCTCCGGAAGGACCCTCAGTGAACCCCACCCCTGAGCACGACACCTCCGAGCACGACACCGGCCCGCTGCGCCGGATGTGCTGGATCTTCCCCGACCGGGAGTCGACCCGGACGGGCGCCATGTGGAAGCACTACTTCTGGGACCTCTACGAGGAGGTCGCCGAGCAGCAGGGCATGCGCTGGACCAGGCACTCCCCCGACGCGATCACCGTGGACGGCACGGTACGCGGCGCACCCCGGGTCTACGTGGACGACGAACCGGTCAGCCCGCACGACACGTTGTTCGTCACCGCGCTCTACTCGCTGCCCTACCAGTCGATGGACATCTTCAACCAGTACGCGCTGTACGCGGTGCTGGAGGAGGCCGGTTTCTACCTGCCCTTCCCGCCGAAGATGTCGCTGATCGGCAACGACAAACTGGCCACCCTGCTGCACCTGAACGGCTCCCCGGTGCCCCCGATCCCGTCGATCCGGATCGGCACCGGCCGGGACGTCGGCAAGCACCTCTACGAGGTGGCGCTGGCGAACATGACCTACCCGGCCATCGTCAAACCGGCCGGCTGGTGCGGGGGCGGCGGGATCAACCTGGCCCGCAGCTCCGAGGACATCCGGGGCCTGGCCAGCCTGGCCCAGGGCGGCGACACCACGCTGGTGGTGCAGCCCTACCTCGGCGACGGCACGGTGGACTACCGGGTCTACGTCATCGACGGCCGGCCGTACGCCGTGCTGAAGCGGACGCCGGAGGCCGGCTCGCCGGTGGCCAACGCCAGCCGGGGCGGCACCATGGAGTTCGCCGAGATCCCGGCCGAACTGGGCGAGGCCACCGCGTACTTCGCCGAGCGGCTGCCGATGCCGTTCTTCTGCGTCGACTTCCTGTACGACGGTGAGCGGTTCTGGTTCTCCGAGCTCGAACCCGACGGGGTGATCGCCCCGGACCTCGACGATCCGCACCGTACGATCCAACGGGGCATCACCCGTGCCCGGTTCGCCGCCTACCGAGACGCCCACGCGAAGTGGTCGGCCAACCGCACTGCAGAGGACCCGAAATGACCGAGGTGTTCTCACTGATGCCGGAGGCGGCCGAGCCGCAGCTGCGCGTCGCCCGCCAGTCGCTCGAACTGCTCCGGACCGTACCCGAGTTGGCACCGCGCTATGCCGACCTCGGCCGGCTGCGCACGCTCGGCGACCTGGCCGCGCTGCCACCGATGATGAAGGACGACCTGAACGTCGCCCTGGCGCACCTGGAGCCCAAGGCCGAGACCGGCGCCACCTGGCTGTTCCAGAGCGGCGGCAGTACCGGCGCGCCCAAGGTCGGCTACGCCCCGACCGGTTTCTACATGGCCGGGGTGTACGCCCGGTGGCGGCCGCTGGAGCGCGACGACGTCTTCGTCAACGCCTGGGGTGCGGGCCGGATGTGGGGCGCGCACTTCCTCGCCGCCGCGCTGGCCGACCTGTCCGGCTGCCAGGTGCTCGCCGTGGGCTCGGTCACCAAGGACGAGTACGCCGACTGGCTGGCCTTCTTCGCGGCACGCAGGGTGACCGCGATCGGCGGGACGCCGAGCGTGCTGCGCCTGTGGTTCGCCAACGCCCGGGCCGCCGGGGTGAAGCTCCCCGCCCTGCGCAAGGTGCTCTGGCTGGGCGAGGCCTGGCAGCCCCAACTGGACGAGGACATGGCCGCGGTGGCGCCGGACGCGCGCCGCTGGGGCATGTTCGGCAGCACCGAGACCTGGGTGGTCGGCACCAACACCCCGGACTGCCCGGAGGACACCTTCCACACCCTGCCCGAGCAGCTGGTGCACGTCGGCCCGGACGGACTGCTGGACTTCACCACCCTCAACCCGGAGATGCTCAACCCAGTGCTGCGCTACCAGACGGGCGACGCCGGGGAGTTGACGGCCTGCCCGTGCGGCCGTCCGGGCCGGGCGATGCGGGTGCTCGGCCGCCGGGACAGCGTGGTGCAGGTGCGCGGCCTGGGGCTGCACGTGGACGAGATCATCGGGCGGGTGGAACAGGAGCCGGGCGTGACCCGGGCTCAGATCCTGCTCACCCAGCAGCAGGGCCGGGCCACCGGCGTGGATCTCCTGCTGCTGACCGGCGGGGGCGCGGCTCCGGACGTCGAGCGGATCCGCGCCGAGCTGCTCTCCGCGACCTTCACGCTGAGCACCGCCTTCCAGCACGACCCGGAGTCCTTCCGGGTCCGCGCGGTGGACGCGCTGATCAGCAACGACCGGACCGGCAAGACCGCCAACCTCGTTCTCCGGGAGGACTCTTGAAGCCGCACCTGCCGGTCTCGCTGGGACGCGGGTTCAACCTGTACTGGTTCGGACAGACCATCAGCACGGTCGGCGACCGGATCACCGTCTTCGTGGTCCCGACCGTGATGATCTTCGTGCTGCACGCGAGCGCCCTCCAAGTCGGCATCGTGGCGATGGCCCAGTACCTGGGCATCCCGCTGCTCGGGCCCGTCGCCGGTGTCCTGGTGGACCGGTGGGACAAGCGCTGGACGATGCTGGGCTGCGACTTCGTCCGGCTGCTCGCGGTGGCGGTCATCCCGCTGGCGTACTGGCTGGACTGGCTGTCCACGCCGCTGCTGTTCGGCTGCGTCGCGGTGATCAGCGGCGCGACGATCTTCTTCACCGTCGGCTACCTGGTCGCCGTCCCCGCCGTGGTGGAGAAGGAGCACCTGGTCCGCGCCTACTCCCGGCTGGAGGGCAGCCGTTCGGTCTCCGAGGTAGCGGGGCCTTCGATCGCGGCCGGTCTCTACAGTGCGCTCGGCGTGGCCGCCCTGCTGGTCGACGCGGCCAGCTACCTGGTCTCGGCGCTGTGCTTCCGCTCGATGCCGTCCTGGGGCGAGAAGACCGTCGCGTCCGGCTCGGTCTGGCAGCGGCTGACGATCGGCTTCCGGCTGAACTGGTCGGACCCGGTGCTGCGGCGGGTGGTGCTGGCCGCGGTCACGCTGAACTGTGGCGGACCGATCTTCGTCACCGTGCTCCCGGTGCTCGCGTACCGGGGCCTCGGCGCCTCGGTCGCCGTCTTCGGCGCGGCCATGTCGGTCGCGGCGGTGGGCGCGCTGACCGGGGCCGTGGTGGCCCCGAAGATCAGTGAACGGCTGGGCACCGGACGGACCTTGGCCTGGGCACTGCTGCTGCACTGTCTGGTCGGCCTCGGTGTGCTCGCTGCACCAGCATTTTCGACCGGGCCGGTGATCGCCGTGACGATGGGCTGCTACGGCTTCTTCATGTCGTGCATCAACGTCTGCAGCGCGCCGATCCGGCAGTCCCGGATGTCCGCCCAGCACCAGGGCGCGATGCACGCGGCCTTCCGCACCTTCACCTGGGGCGTGATCCCGCTGGCCGCGCTGGTCGGCGGCGTGGCCGTCACGCTGCTCACCGGCCCGCTGGGCATCCTCGACGCGGCCCGGGTCACGATGGCGGGCGGCACCCTGCTGGCGGCCTGCTCGTTCCTGCCCGCGATCAGGGTCCAACCACTGCTCGACGCGGCCGCCCGGGAGCAGGACCAGGCGGCCGAGACCGCCCCGGCCCTGGCGGACAACGCGTCATGACGGCCGAACACGGGATCGTACTGATCACCGGGACCTCCTCGGGCATCGGCCTCGCCACCGCCGTCGCGGCGGCGCGGGCCGGCTTCACCACGGTGGCGACCATGCGTGAACCCGGCCGGGCCCAGGCCCTGTTGGACGCGGCCGGGCGCGCGGGCGTCAGGGTGGACGTCCGTCGCCTGGACGTCACCGACGCCGACTCCGTCGCCGCCTGCATCGACGGCGTGGAGCAGACGTACGGGCGGCTGGATGCGGTGGTCAACAACGCCGGGATCTCCAACTTCGACCCCACCATGGAGATGTCCACCATGGCGGCGCTGCGGGCCAACCTGGACGTGAACTTCTTCGGCGTGGTCGAGGTGAGCCGGGCCGCGATGCCGCTGCTGCGGGTCGGCCACGGGCGGCTGGTGACCATCGGCAGTGTGCACGGGGTCGTCGGCCAGCCGTTCAACGAGGCCTACTGCGCAGCGAAGTTCGCCGTCGAGGGGTTCATGGAGAGTCTGGCGCCGGTCGCCGAGGCGCACGGGGTACGGGTGTCCGTGGTGGTGCCGGGCTTCGTCCGGGACACCTCGTTCGGGATCTTCCCGGACATCAACCGCAAGACCGTGCAGGCCGCTTCGGGGCCGTACGCGTCCACCTTCGCGGACTACGTCGCCTGGATCGGCAGCCAGGGCTGGGCGGCTGCCGGGCAGTTGTCCCAGGAGGTGGCGGATGTGGTCGTGCAGACCCTGCTCGCCGAGCGGCCGCCGTTCCGGGTCCCGGCCAACGAGTGGGCCGCCGAGTACCTGGACCACAAGGTCGCCGACCAGGACGGCTCGACCGTGCAGGCACTGGCCCGCACCTGGATCGGCCGACCCGAAGTCCGTTAGTCACCAAGCCCGTTGGACAGGACAGGAGAGACAGTGCCCGCGAAATCGCTGCAACAACTGGTCGACCACGCCCGGACCCACTCGCCGTTCTACGCGGAGGCGTACCGCGACGTACCGCAGGTGGTCTCGCACATCACCCAGCTCCCCATCATCGACCAGACCGCCTTCTGGGAGGCGAACTGCTGGCCGGAGAACCGCCTGCTGACCGGGCCGCTGACCGACGCGGGGGTCTACAAGAGCGGCGGCACCACCGGTGTCCCGAAGCTCTCGGTCTGGTCCCGCGAGGAGCACGCCGACTCGGTGACCGCGTTCGGCGAAGGCATTGTCCGGGCCGGTCTGAAGCCGGGTCACCGGGTGGCCAACCTGTTCTGGGCCGGTGAACTCTACGGCGGGTTCCTGTACATCGAGAGCTCCCTGCACCACGCGCCGGTGGACAACGTCCGGCTGCCGGTCGGCGCCGCCGCGTCCAGTGAGTACATCGTCGACCTGATCACCGGCTTCGGGGTGAACGTGCTGGCCGGCGTGCCGATGAAGCTGGCCGCCGTGGCCGAGTACCTGATCGAGCGCGGCCAGGTGATCGACTCCGTCGAACTGCTGCTGTTCGGCGGCGACTTGCTCTTCACCGATCTGCGGCCGATGCTGTCCCGGGCGTTCCCCAAGGCGGCCGTCGCCTCGATCGGTTACGCCTCGATCGACGCGGGCCTGGTCGGCCGGCCGGTGCCGGGCGAGGACGTCCGGGTGCACGAGGCGTTCCCCGACCGCACCTTGGTCGAGCTCGTCGACGACGTGACCGGTGAACCGATCACCACCCCGGGCGTGCCGGGGCGGCTGCTGGTCACCAACCTGTTCCGCACCCTGATGCCGGTCCTGCGCTACCCGGCGGGCGACCGCGCCGAGTGGGTCGACCCCGAGCGGCAGCGATTCCGGCTGCTCGGGCGGTCGATGGAGGGCGGCCGGGTCGGGATGGTCGCGATGCCGATCGAGGACGTCCGCACGGTGCTGGTCGACAACGACCCGGAGCACTTCATGGTCGGCATGCAGATGGTGCACCGCCGTTGGGACGGCCGGGACGGTCTGATCCTCCGGCTGGGATACGTCAAAGAGCCGCCCGCCGAGCTGAGTCAGCAGCTGGTCGACGCCGTCTACGCCGCCCGCCCGGTCTTCCCGGCCGAGGTGGCGGCCGGGGCCATCCACCACCTCGGGATCGAGTGGGTGCCGACCTCCGAACTGGTCACCAACCCGCGCACCGGCAAGCTCCAGCAGGTCCTGGACGAGCGCCCGCCCGCGTGACCATTGGCCCCTCGCCCTGCCGGCAGGGCGAGGGGCCCGGTCAGTCGCCGAGCGGCTTGCCGGCCAGGATCACGCTCTGCCCACGGAACTCCGCGACGGCCTTCCCGGCAGTCTTCCCCCCGGCCTGACGGACGGTCACGTCGTAAATGCCGGTGCGCCCGGACCGCACCCGCTCCACCGCCTCCGCCACCAGCTCGTCGCCGACGGCGGCCGGGGCCAGGAAGGTGACCTGCGCCGCCTGCGCCACGGTGACCGGGCCGTAGCTGTTGCAGGCGTACGAGAACGCCGCGTCGGCCAGCAGGAACAGGTAGCCCCCGTGCGCCATCCCATGGCCGTTCACCATGCTCGCGGTCACCCGCATCCGCATCAGCGCCCGGCCGGCGGACACCTCGTCGAGGGCTATCCCCAGCGTCTGGCAGGTCTGGTCGCGCTCGTACAGCGCGGCGATTCTTGGATGGCCCGCAACGGCCGGTCCGACAAGTGCTCCCATGGTGTGCTGCCTTCCCCCTGAACGGCCCGGCAACCGCGACTACGGCTGTTCGACCGCGAGTGCCTTCTTGTGGACGGTGGAGCTGCGGCGGACCGTCATCCCGACCCGCTGGTAGAGCGTCAGGGCGCCGGTGGCGGAGTGCGTCCAGAGTGTGCAGCCGGTCCTGCCCTGCCGGTGGAACTCCCGGAAGGTGTGCTGGAGCAGCAGGCGGGCGATCCCCCGGTTGCGCTGGTCGCTCCGTACCGCGACCCGCTCGATGTACCCTTCGTCGGCATCCGGCACGTCCAAGGCCAGGACCGCGCCCACCAGTTGGCCGTCCGCGAAGGCCAGCGAGGACATCTCCGGCGCGAAGGTGCTGCGTTCGACCGCGAGCAGCGCCCACTCCTCGTACGACCTGCGCCTGGACTGCCACTCGTCGAAGGCGTCCTCGGTCAGCAGGTACGCCGGGTGCTCGTCGCCCGGCCGGAACGGCCGCACCGTGATGCCCGGCGCCGGCTCGGGGAGCACCGGTTCGGTCGGCAGCTCGATCCCCAGCAGCCAGGAGGTGACCATCGGCCGGTACCCGTGTTCCCGTACCAGCGCCACGGCCGCCAGGTCGTCGTCCGGGACGGTCTGCGCCACCCACTCCGTACCCACCTGGCGGGCCCGCGCCTCGACCCAGGCGAGCAGCGAGCCCCCGATGCCCAGGCCCCGGTGGGCGGGGTGCACGTCGACCTCGGAGCGGCGGTCCACCCAGGCCCGGCCGACCAGTTCGCCCGTGGGCGCGTGGACCAGCACGGTGTCCAGCGCCGGGACCAGACCGGGGCGGGCCAGGTCGGCGGCGACCGTGTCGAGGTCGGTCTCGGCCGCTCCGTACAGCGCCTCCTCGCAGACCACCACCAGCTGATGGATCGCCGGGAGATCGGCCGCCGTGGCGGCGCGGGTGCGGTATCCGGCGGGCAGGCCCTGCGGCGAGTGATCTGACATGCAGTGCACCCTCCGCCATCGCGGCCTCCACTGTCCATTCGATTGGCCGGGCCGGTGGCGGCACCCGGCAACCCGCCCCGCACCAGGCGTCCCATTCGCCTGCGACGGCGGGTGCCGGGTGGCAGCATGGGGCGGGTCGCACGTGCACATCTGATCGGGGCCCAGATGTTGACTGAATCGTCCGTGTTGTCGGTGGCGGCGGGGCCGCAGCAGCATGCTGCGCACCCGGCCGGGCCGGATCTCCTGCCGGGCACGAGCACCCTCACCGGCGGGACCGCGTACGGGGTGCTCGGCGCCGATGTCCACGTGTCCGCCGAGGGTGTCCCGCTGTACCTGCCGGCCCACTGGCGCCCGGCGGCCCGGCCCGACGACGCCTGGCTGGGTGGGCAGCCGAGCCGGCTGCTGGACGCCAGGTCCGCCGTGGTCGGATTCACCGGCCGGGAGCGGGAGTTGGCCGAGCTGCGGCAGTGGTGCACGGCCGGGCCCCCGGCGGCGGCCCGCTGGCTGCACGCCCCGGGCGGGCAGGGGAAGACTCGGATCGCGGAGCGACTGGCCGGTGAGCTGGCGGAGTCGGGATGGCGGGTACTGACCGCCGCCGAGGGCCCGGCCGCCGTCCTGCCGCCACCGGGCCGGACGGATCTGCGGCCGGCCGGCGCCGTCGGCCTGCTGCTGCTGGTCGACCGGGCGGACCACTGGGCGCCGAGCCGGCTCGCCCTGCTGCTCGGCAATGCGCTGCTGCACCAGGACGGCCTGCCGGCCAGGGTGCTGCTGCTGGCGCGCGGTGCCGACGCCCCACCCGTGCTCCGGGCCGCCTTCGCGGACAGCTCGCGGCAGACCCTGGCACCGCTCCCGCCTGCGGACCGGGTCACCGTGTTCCGGGCGGCCCGGGCCGCCTTCGCCGAGCGGTACGGCGTCCGGCAGCCCGTCGATCCGATGCAGCTGGACCACCCCGACTTCGGGCTGACCCTGGCCGTCCAGATGGCCGCGCTGGTGGCCGTGGACGCGTACGCCACCGGCCGCCGGGCGCCCGCCGATCCGGCCGGGCTCTCCGTCTACCTGCTCGACCGCGAGCACTTCAACTGGGCCCGGCTGCACCGGGAGCTCAGACCCGGGCGGTTCAGCTCCCCGCCCTGGGTGATGAACCGCACCGTCTTCGCCGCCACCCTGATCGGCCCTCAACCAGCGGACACCGGCGCCGAGTTACTCGAGTCGCTGGGTCTGGAACATCCGACCGCCGCGCTGCTCGCCGACCACGCGGCCTGCTACCCGTCGTCCAGCCCCGGCACCGTCCTGCACGCACTGGCCCCGGACCGTCTCGCCGAGGACTTCCTCGCCCTCACCCTGCCCGGCCACCCGGCCGACCATCCCGCCCAGCCGTGGGCTCCGGCCACCGCGGTGGCGCTGACCCGGGGCGGGTGGCGGCCCGGCCGGTCCGTCACCGTGCTGGCTGCGGCGGCGGCCCGCTGGCCGCATGTCGGCCCGAACTGCCTGTTCCCGCTGCTCACCGCAGACCCCGGTCTGGCGGTCGCGGCGGGCAGCCCCGGCCTCGCCGCGCTGGCCGAACTCCCTGACATCGAGCCGGAGTTACTGGAGCAGATCCTCGCCGAGCTACCGTTCCCGACGCCGGCCGACCTGATCCCGGGCCGGGCCGCCGTGACGGTGCGTCTGCTGGCCCACCGCCTGGCCCGCACCGACGACCTCACCGCGCACGCCCGGCTCCACGCGGAGCACGCCGACCACCTGGGCGAGCTGGGCCGGGACCCGGAGGCGGTGGAGGCCGCGCGGCGGAGCGTGGAACTGCTCGGGCACCTGGTGGCCGCCGCACCGGCCCGGTACGAGTACCGGTTGGCACGGGCGCTCGCCGCGCTGGCGGACCGGCTCGGCCTGGCCGGGCGGGCCGACGAGGCCGTCACCGTCCAGGCCCAGGCGGTCGAACTGCTGCGGCAGCGGGCCGACTTCGAACCCGGACTGGCCGCTGCACTGGCGGCCCACGCCAACCACCTGGAACGGGCCGGACGTTGGGGCGAGGCGCACCGGGCGAACCGGCAGGCGGTCCAGCACTACCGCCGCCTCGCGGAGCAGGACCCCGCGCACCGGGCCGGGCTGGCGGCCGCACTGACCGACGCGGCCGGGCTGTCGCTGCGCGGCATCGGCGAGGCGGACGACCTGGACCCGGCCCGGGAGGCGGTGGCGCACTGGCGGGACCTGGCGGCCGAGGACCCGGCTACTCACCGGGCCGACCTGGCTCGCGCACTGCTCGGCCTGCGCAACGACCTGTCCAGGGCCGGGCGTTGGGGCGAGGCGGTGCGCGCGGGCCAGGAGCTGGTGGCGCTGTACCAGACGGCGGCCGAGCCCGCCCCCGAGGCCCACGCCACGGCCCTTGCCGAACTCCGCAGACTGCTCACCGAGGCCGGCCAAGCCGCCGAGGCTGTGCAGGCCGGGGCGGCGGCGGTGGCACTCTGGCAGCGACTCGCCCAGAACGCGCCGGAGACCCACCGGGCGGCCCTGCTCCGCGCGCTGGACGGGCAGCGGCAGGCGCTCCGGGCAGCCGACCGGACGCCACCGGTCCCGGCCCCCGCCACGGGCGGGCTCTGGACCCCGCCACCCGTGCCGGTCGAGGTCCGCGCCGCCGAGCTCGCCCGGCAGCAGGACTGGCCCGCGTACTGGGAACTCACCTGCGCCGCACCGGTGGTGGACGCCGTCGCGCTGGCGTCCCGGCTGCCGTCGGCCGACTGGAGCCCGCCGGACCCCGCCGACCGGGAGCTGCTGCACCGGCTGACCGCGCTCGACGCCCACCGGGCTGCGGCCGCCGCCGCCCGCGCGGTCGCGCCGGCCACCGTCCGGCTCCCCGCCGGGTTGCAGCTGCTCGACGCCGACCACGTCTCGTTCGCCCACGGGAGCCCCGCGCTCGCGCTGGCCACGCCCGGCCACGGCACCAAGCAGGAGGTGATCGAGACCCTCGACCTGGTCGGCGACGGCCGGGCCGCCCTGCACCACGGCGCGGCCGGGCCGCCGCCCGCCGGGTCGGCGGGGACGACCCGCACTTCGAGCTGGTCCGGCACTCGGCCGCCGGTCCGCAGCTGCTGGCGGCCGGCACGGCGGTGGCCGCCGCCCGGCTGGTGCCCACCCGCACCGGGTACGTGGCGGGGCTCCGCCTCACCCCCGGGGCGCTGGTGGACGACGGTGCACTGGTGGACGGCTGGGCACTGGTGGAGGGTGGGCACTCGCAGCTGCGCCAGGTCGGCCTGGAGCCGTGGGGGCTGGCCAACGCCGAGCTGCTCGCGGTGGCGCCGGACGGCGACCGTCTGGTGCTCTCCGACGGCCGTCGGCTGGTCCTCGCCGACACCGGCCTGCGGACGGTGCTCGGCACGGCCACCGTCCCCGAGGAGCCGGGCCGCCTCCTCGACCTGACCTTCGCCGGTGCCGGCCGCCTGCTCGGCTCGGGCCGCCAAGGCGGCCTGACACTCTGGGAGTTGGACGGTGCCGTACCCCGGCCGACCGTCCGGCGGGACACCCCCCGACTGCGCAACCTGTTCGCCGTACCGGCCTGGCAGGTGGTCGGCGGGCTGGCCCCGAGCGAGGGCCGGGTGCACTTCTACGACCAGCTCAGCCTGGCCCCGGTGCCCGTACCGCCCCATCTGGCCACGGCGGCCGAGTGGCCCCGGGTGCTCCGCTGCTCGCCGGACGGCCGGTTCGTCGCGTACGCCGGCCGGCCGGTGTCGGGCCCCCGGGGCGGCTCCGGCCTGCTGCACGATCTGCACCACCCGGGTGCGCTGCTGCACCGGCCACCGGGCACCCTGTCCCGCACCGAGTCGGCGGTGCTGGCCGGCCACCGCGCCGACGCCACCCTCCCCGACGAGCCAGACGTACGCGAACTGCTGTTTCTGGCACGAATGTTGCTTCTCCGCGCCGCCGAGCGGGCGCACTGACCGGCAGGCCGCACCGGTGCATTCAACAGGTCCACATCTCCACTCTCCCGGCTGGCCATACGAACGCCAACCAACCTGGAGAGACATAGGGCAGCACCGATCGCCACGCTCGACCCAAGCCCTGGGAGAACCCCGTCATGGCCCTTGGTACCGCTCTCAGCTCCCCCACCGTGACCCGACCCACCGTCACCCGACCCGCCTCCCCCCGACCGGCCGGCACCACCGCCGCCCCGGCCTACTCGGTCTCGCTGGCCACCGACGAGGCGGACGTCCGCGCCGCCCAGCGGCTGCGGCACGACGTCTTCGCCGGCGGCATGGGTGCGCTCCTGGACACCCCGGTGCCCGGCCTGGACATCGACCCGTTCGACCAGTTCTGCGACCACCTGCTGGTGCGCGACAACGAGACCGGCGAGGTGGTCGGCACCTACCGGCTGCTCCGCCCGGAGGCGGCGGCCCGGGCCGGGCGGCTCTACTCCGAGACCGAGTTCGACCTGAGCAACCTGGCGGCCGTCCGACCCGGCCTGGTCGAGGTGGGCCGGTCCTGCATCGACATCAGGCACCGGGACAACGGCGCCGTGATCAACCTGATGTGGGGCGGCATCGCCCGCTACCTGGTCGACACCGGCAACACCTGGGTGGCCGGCTGCTGCTCCGTCCCGCTCGCCGACGGCGGTGCCACCGCGGCCGGGGTCTGGGACGCCATGACCGCCCGCTACCTGGCCCCGGCCGAGTACCGGGTCACCCCGCACCGCCCCTGGGACCCGACCGGCGTGGCCCGGCCCCAGCGGACCACCGTCCCGGCGCTGCTCCGCGGCTACCTGCGCCTCGGCGCCTGGGTCTGCGGCGAGCCCGCGTACGACCCGGACTTCGGGGTGGCCGACCTGTACGTGCTGCTCTCGCTGGAGCGGACCGACCCGCGCTACCTGCGGCACTTCCTGTCGGCCGGAACGGGCGCGTGAGCACGCCATGAGCAGCTGGCTCCCCACCGCTCCCTGTACGCCGGAGAGTTGTCTCGCCGATCCCGGGCCGACGGTGCCCGCACCGCTGCGCCTGCTGCGCGGGATCGGCTGTGTCGGTGCCCTGCTGACCGGGATCGCCGTGGTCGTGCTGACCCGGGGCTGGGACCGCGCGCCCCGACTGCGGGACGGCCTGCTCCGGTTCTGGACCAGGTCGGTCCTGGCCGGGATGGGCGTCCGGCTGCGGGTGGTCGGGTCGCCCGCCCCGGGCGCCGTGCTGCGGGTGGCCAACCACATCTCGTGGCTGGACATCGTGCTGTTCACCGCCGTCCGGCCGGGGCCGATGCTGGCCAAGACCGAGGTCAGGTCCTGGCCGGTGCTCGGATCGCTCACCGGGCGCGGCGGGACGGTCTTCATCGACCGCGAGAGCCTGCGCCAACTGCCCGGCACAGTAGGCGAGATGGCCGTCGTATTGCGGTCCGGGCGCCCGGTGACGGCCTTCCCCGAGGGCAGCACCTGGTGCGGTGCGGCGGGCGGTCGGTTCCGCCCAGCGGCGTTCCAGGCGGCGATCGACGCGGCGGTCCCCGTCCAGCCCGTGACGGTCCGCTACCGGCTGGCCGACGGCCGGCTCTGCACCGCCCCTGGCTATGTCGGCGACGACGAACTGCTGCCGTCCATCCGCCGGGTGCTGGGCACCCGGGGCCTGGTCGCCGAACTCACCTTCCACTCCCCGATGCCCACCGACAACGGCACCGACCGCCGCCTACTGGCCCGCCGGGCCCAGGCCGCCATCGGCCCCCACCTCGGCGCCGCCCACCAGGTCGACCGCCCGCACGTCCCCGGCCGGCAGCGCCAGCAGGTCGCCGGCGCGGCCGCCTGGCGCTGATCCGCGGTCGGCTCCGACTCGCCTAGCCGAACCGGCCGTTCACGTAGTCCGCCGTCCGCTGGTCGGCCGGAGCGCCGAACAGCCGGTCGGTGGGGCCCGCCTCGATGATCCGGCCCGGGGTGTCGTGGCTGGCCAGGAAGAACGCGCAGGACTGCGAAACCCGCTGCGCCTGCTGCATGTTGTGCGTGACGATCACGATGGTGAGCCGGCCCCGCAGCTCGGCGATGGTCTCCTCGACCCGCCGGGTCGAGGTCGGGTCCAGCGCGGAGCAGGGCTCGTCCATCAGCAGGACGTCCGGCGAGACGGCCAGCGAGCGGGCGATGCAGAGCCGCTGCTGCTGCCCGCCGGAGAGCGAACCACCGGGCGAGCGCAGTCGGTTGCTGACCTCCTGCCAGAGTCCGGCGGCCTGCAGGCTGCTCTCCACCAGGTGGTCCCGGTGCTCGCGGTCGGTCTTGACCCCGGCCAGCTTGAGCCCGCTGGCGACGTTGTCGTAGATGCTCATCGCCGGGAACGGGTTGGGCCGTTGGAAGACCATGCCGATCCGCCGCCGGACGTCGGCCGGGCGCCGCCCGGCGGCGTAGATGTCGGTGCCCGCGAGCAGCACCTCACCGGCCAGCCCCGAGCCGCGGACCATCTCGTGCATCCGGTTGAGGATCCGCAGGTAGGTGGACTTGCCGCAGCCGGACGGGCCGATCAGGGCAGTCACCTGACCGGCCGTCATGCTCAGCGAGACCCGGTCCAGCACCTTGCGGTCGCCGAACCAGGCCGAGACGCCCCGGGTCTCGATGCCGTACAGCGAGTCTTCGGTCCTGGGCAGTACGGCGGTGTCGACGGCGTCGGTCATCCCGGTGGTCCTTCGGTAGAGGTTCGGCGCTTCAGTACAGGTTGGGCAGCAGGGCGGCGGCGTTCTCGTAGCAGCTCCAGAGCAGCATCCCGAGCACCGGGGCCGCGCACAGGTAGGCCGCCCAGCGGTGCCAGAGCCGGACCGCCAGGGTGGACAGCGTGACGCCCGCGAGCAGGGCCAGCCCCCAGAGCTGGAGCGCGGGCAGGGCGGCCCGGTCGGCGGCCAGCGCCTTGTCGGTGGGCCGGAGCGCCCCCCGGGTACCGGAGTTGGGCTGGGTGTCGCCGAGCAGCCGGGCACCGACCAGCACGGTCGAGGAGGAGATCCAGTCCGAGTCGCCGGTGACCAGCACCAGCCGGTCCTTGGCCTGGTCGGTGAGCGGGTGGCCGGCGTCGCCGTGCTCGTTGACGACGTAACTGGCCCGGCCCTGACCGGTGGTCACCTCGATCCGGTCACCGTCCCGGAGTTCACCGATCCGGGCGAACGGGGCGCCGAAGCTGAACCGGCGGCCGAACAGCACGCTGACGCCGTGCTGTCCCGGCAGGACGGTGTCCCGCCGGTGGCCGGGGCCGCGCATCAGGTCCCGGCCGGTGGTGCCCTCGACCACCACGGTCTCGTACAGACCCAGCGCCGGGATGTCCAGCATCGCCATCGGCGCACCGTCGGTGGTGGGACCGGTGGGCGCGACCGCCTTGGCGAACTGGTCGCGCAGCGTCTTGTACGCGGCGGCCTGCGAGTGCTGCTCCTGCAACCCCGACAGCGCGGGCAGGTAGACGGCGAAGCCCAGCACCAGACCGGCCAGCGAGCTGGTCGCCCAGCCCGCCTGCACCACCCGGCGGCGGGCCGCCGACACGGGCGGGCGGGTGGCACGCGGGGGCGGAGCCGGCTCCGTGGTGCCGACCGGCCGGTCCAGCGTCGGGGCGCTCATCGGGCCACTCCCCGGTTGCGGCGGCGGGCGGCCAGCCGGCCGCCGAGCAGCGGCGGTATCGCGACCACGGCGAGCAGTTCGAGCGCGGTGAGGGTGCTGAGCAGCCACTCGTCCTTGCGGTTGCCGACCTCCACCGTGCTCGCCGTCAGGTTGCCCGAGCCACCGCCCGAGCCACCTGCGCCGACCACCTGTCCGGTCTGCGGGTCGATCACCGGCGGGGCCGCGTCCGGGTCGCCCCCGGTACCGCCGGCGGTGCCACCCGCGGTACCGCCCGTGCCCCCACCGGTGCTCCCGCCACCGGTCGAACCGCCGCTGCTGCCACCGGAGTTGCCGCCGGTCGTACCGACGGTGCCGGAGCTGACCGGCTTGCCGTCCCTGACCACGCAGTCCAGCGGGGCGCCGGCCTTGTCACAGGGGCTCGGCTGCGGCGCGTTCACCAGCACGGTGAGCTGCCCGGAACTGTCGAAGGTCGGGTTGCCGCAGTTGGCCAGCGTCTCCGGGTTCACCGGGCTGGCGCTGCCCGGGATGTGGCCGACCTGGAGCATCCCGCCACGCACCAGGTTGCGCGGGATCGGCGAGTAGCCGAGGCTGTCGGCCTGCCCCTGGCCCGCGCACAGCACGTAGGAGATGAACTTGCTCAGCGCGTTGCCCTTCGCGTCGTTGAACCGGGGCGGCACCGGGTCGGCGACGCCCTGGCGCGGCACGATCAGGTAGCTGTAGCTGGAGACCGGGTAGGCCCGGGGGTCGGCCATGCTGTAGACGCCGTCCAGGTTCTGCTGCAGGAAGTTCGGGTCGCTGGGCGGTGTCGCGTCGTCAACTCCCTTGATCCTGGCGGCGGTCAGCGCGACGGCGACGTTCGATGCGGTCGGCAGCGTGTAGTACCCGGCGGCGTTCAGCACCTTGACGACCGGCCAGTTGCTGCGCTTGGCGAAGGCGTACTCGTCGTAGCCGATGGTGCCCACGTTGCCAGGGGACTTGATGAAGTTGGCCACCGCGTCGGAGCCGTTCTGCGCGGTCATCCCCGGGACGGTCGGGTAGAACTCGGTGTAGTCACCGCAGCTGATGCCGTTGATCGCCTTGCAGTGCCCCTCCCACTCGGCCTGGTGGGTGTGCTGCATCCAGCGGGTGAACTGCGCGGTGGCGCCCGAACCGTCGGAGCGGACCACCGGGCTGACCTCCAGGCGCGGCAGCGCCCGGCCGTAGTCCTTGGTGATGGCCGGATCGTCCCAGTAGGTGATCTTGCCGGTGAAGATCTTCACCAGGGTGTCCGAGGAGAGCCGCAGGTCGGTGACCCGCTTCCCGGCCACCACCAGGTTGTACATGAAGGCGGTGCCGCCCGCGGTGATCGGCACGTACGAGTAGCCGTACACCGCCCGCTCGGCCCCGGCCGCGCCCGATCCGCCGATCGCCCCGCCCGCACCGGTGTCCGGCTTGGAGCGGAACGGGACGTCGGAGGCGACGAAGTCGTTCAGCCCGGCCGCCCAGGTCTTCCGGCCGGCCGCCGACCCCGACGGATTGAAGTTGATCTGGATGCCCTGCGGCACCACGTCCTGGCGCCACTGGTCGATGGCCGGGCCGGCCCAGCTGGAGCCTTCCGCGTTGAGCGAGGTCGCGGCGTACGCCGGGGTCGCCCGGCCGAGCGCCGCCGAGGCGGCGAGCAGCAGCAGGGCGAGCAGCAGAGCGGCTGCCCGGTGCGGCCGGTGAGCGGATGCCCACGGCATGGGGACTCCTCTGGGGTGGTCGGTCGGTACGGGAGCGGAAGGGGTGTCGCTCGGCCGGCTCATCGCACCCGCCCGAGGACCCGGGCGACGACGAACAGCACCAGCACCACGACCATCAGCACGAGCGCGGCCGCGAACGCCCGGGCCTCCATGTCGGGGTAGGGCTGGCGGACGTAGTTCCAGATGTACAGCGGCAGGCTGACCTGCTGCCCGGAGAACGGGTTGTTGTTGAAGTACGCGGTCATGCCGGAGGTGAGCAGCACCGGCGAGGTCTCGCCGACGCCGCGCGCCATGCCGAGCACCACGGCGGTGGCCAGGCCGGGCCTGGCGGTGGGCAGCACCACGTTCCACACCGTGCGCCACTGGCTGGCGCCGAGCGCGTAGGACGCCTCCCGCAGGGTGCCGGGCACCAGCCGGATCACCACCTCGGCGGCCCGGGTGACGATCGGCATCATCATCACGGTGAGCGCCAGCGAGGCGGCGAAGCCGCACCGGTCCACGCCCAGGGTGAGGATCACCACGCCGAGCACGAACAGCCCGGCCACGATCGAGGGCAGTGCGGTCATCGCCTCGACCAGGGTGCGCACCGGCCGGGCGAACCGGCCGCCCACCTCGGACATGTAGACGGCGGCGGCGATGCCCAGCGGGACGGCGAACAGGGTGGACAGGCCGAGCTGTTCGAGCGAGCCGATGATCGCGTGCAGCGCGCCGCCGGAGGTGATCGGGGAGAGCGGGGCGGTGGTGGCCATCGACTCGGTGAAGAAGTTCAGGTGACTGGCCGCGCTCACCCCGCGCAACAGCAGGTAGCCGATCTGCTCCACGATCAGTCCGACCACCAGCAGACCCGAGGTCCAGGCCAGCACCGTGACCAGGCGCTCCCGGACCAGCCGGCCGTCCCACTGCAGGGCGGTGGCCCCGGCGAAGAAGGCCAGGAACAGCAGGTACCAGCAGAGCAGGAAGCCCAACGCTCCGCTGAACGGCAGCAGCCGCTCGTACAACAGCCAGTCCAGGCCCAGCGATCCGCCCAACGCCCCGGCCAGGGTGGTGAGTTCGGCGCGGGTGACGCCACCGGTACGAATCCGGGCCTCCGGTTCGTCCGGGGCGGTCGCGGCGGAGGTCTTCTCAAGGGTGTCGGTCATCGGCCGTGTCCTCGGTGCTCAGTCGGAGGTCGCCGCGCCGGAGCGCGAGCGGTTGATGATGACGCCGGCCGCCAGGTTGACCAGCAGCGTCAGGGCGAAGAGCACCAGTCCGGCCGCCATCAGGGCGGAGAGTGACAGCTCGTCGGACTCGCTGTAGCGCAGGGCGATCAGCGCCGAGATCGAGTTGGCGCCGTTCTCCAGCAGGTGGCCCTTGAAGACGAAGGCGGGCGAGATGATCAGCGCGACCGCGATGGTCTCGCCCATCGCCCGGCCGAAGCCGAGCATCACCGCGCCGATCACCCCGCCCCGGCCGAACGGCAGCACCACCGTGCGCACCATGCCCCAGCGGGTGCTGCCCAGCGCGTAGGCGCCCTCCCGCTCGCCCTGCGGGGCCTGCGAGAACACCTCCCGGCTGAGCGAGGTGACGATCGGGATGATCATCAGCGACACCACCACACCCGCGATGAAGGTCGAGGAGGTGTACGAGACGGTGATGTCCCCGCGCCTGACCTTGAGGAACGGCACCCAGTCGCCCAGGTGGTTGGAGAGCCACCGGGACAGCCCGACGATCCTCGGCTGGAGGAAGACCAGGCCCCAGAGGCCGTAGACGATGCTGGGGATCGCGGCCATCAGGTCGATCAGCGAGATCAGCGCCGCTCGCAGCCGGACCGGCGCGTACTCCGAGATGAAGACCGCCGTGCCGAGCGCCACCGGCACCGAGATCAGCAGTGCGACCAGCGCGATCAGCGCGCCGTTCGGGAGCACGGAGGCGATGCCGAACTGGTGCGCACCGGTGTTCCAGCGCTGCTCCGTCAGGAACGACCAGCCGGTGACCTTCAGCGCCTCCCCGCCGCGCAGCAGCAGGAAGAAGGCGATCAGCCCCATGATCAGGAAGACCGAGAGTCCGGCCGCGGTCAGCCCGGCCCGGAACACCCGGTCGCCCCGGGAGACCGGCGAGCTGATCCGGCGTGGTCGGTCCTGGTCGGGCTCCCGGTAGGGCTCCGGTGGGGCGGGCGTGGTGCTTGTCATGGCAGGGTTCTCCGCTGCGTTCGGCACGGGCAACTGGCGTGCGGGGCTGGCCGGTTCACTTCCGGCCGAACAGCCGACGGAAGCCGGCCGCGACCCGCCCGCCGAGCGCGGTACCGCTCAGCAGCAGCGTGGTCGGACCGCCGACCAGCAGCACCCCGCCGATCACCAGCAGCACCGGCAGCAGCAGCCGGGCCACGCCCGCCCGGTCCTGGCCGGGCCGTCCGGCCGCCACCGGGACGGCGGCGACCGGCGAGTTCGAGGCGGCCGGGGACTTGGCGGCCGGGGCCGCCACCGGGGCTGCTCCCGAACCACCGGTCGTACCAGCCTGGTCGGCGCCACCGGTGGTGCCGCCCGAGGAGCTGCCCCCGGTGCTCTGCCCGCCTCCGGTCGAGCCGCCGACCGTGCCGGCCGGGGTCACCGTGCCCGAGCTGCCGGGCCCCGCCACCGCGACCTGGTTGCCCGGCAGCGCGGAGTCCTGTGCGGCGACATGGCCGGCCGCCGCCTTGGCCTGGGCGGACTGAGCCTCCGTCAGCGCCAGGAAGCCCGGCGCCAGCAGACCGGGGGCGGTGCCGTAGACCTGACCGCTGCCCAGGTCGGTGGCCTGCCGAACGAACCGGGAGATCGCCCCCGCCTTGGCGCTGTCCAGGCCGCTGGTGGGCAGCATCGCGTACTGGACGGTGGTCAGCGGGTAGGCCGCCTTTGCGCTCGCGAAGGCCGATCCGGCGTCCCCGTACGGGAGTTGCTGGGTGCCGGTGACCGGGTCGGCCGTCATCACCGAGGCCGCCGCCTGGAGCGCGCCGAGCGAGGGGGTGACGAACTCCCCAGCCGGGTTGGCCAGCGCCGCCTCGG
Source organism: Kitasatospora sp. Root107 (assembly GCF_001424875.1). Lineage (GTDB taxonomy): Bacteria > Actinomycetota > Actinomycetes > Streptomycetales > Streptomycetaceae > Kitasatospora. The sequence continues at coordinate 41,485 of NZ_LMCT01000056.1, forward strand.
GCAGCGAGTACGCCTTGGCCTGCCCCGCGTCCATGATGGCGAACAGCGCGCGCTGGCCGACCGGCTGGGCCCCGCACTTGGGGTGGTTGCCGGTGTTGTCGATGTTCGGGTCACTGCAGGTGGCCCGGCCCTCCAGCACGTTGCGGGCGACCTGGCCGAGCCCGCCGATCAGCGGGTTCCACTCGTACTGCTTCCAGTGGTCCGGGCCGCTGAAGTCCTGCGGCTGGAAGGTGTCGGCCGGGTAGCCGGCGAACTTGGAGCGCAGGTAGAAGGAGTTCAGCCGCATGCCCCACGGGTCCTTGGCGCCACCGAGGAACTGGGCGGCCTCCGGGTCCGCGGCGATCCACGCGGTGACCTGGTACACCAGGTCGGAGGTGCCGCCGACCACCACGGGAGTGGTCTCGGCCTTGTTGCCGCCGGAGCCGCAGTCCGGCCAGACCGGGCCGTTCACCACGTCCACCGGGTTGAGCTTGAGGAATTCCGGGTCCAGGAAGACGCACTTCGGGTTGCCGTCCACCGAGGGGATGACGGCGCCGTACTGGAGGTCGTAGGACTGGGTCAGCAGTTTGGCCATCAGCCGGGCGTTCAGCCGCAGTTGTCGGACCTGCCGACGGTTGGTGGCGTCGTCGATCACGTACACCACGGAGACCGCGGTGGTGCCGAGCGGCGCGTAGACGTACGGCCGGGTGGCCGGGCTCCGCTCAGCCCGGGCGGTCAACGCCACGTCGGCGCCCCGGCGTTCGAGGAAGGCGGCCCGGGCCTGCGGCTCGCCACCGCCGAACACGTACTGCAGGTTGAGCGGCTGGTCACCGGCACAGAACCCGGCCCGCCACTGCTGCACCGCACGGTTGGCCATCTCCAGGCCGGCCATCGCGAACTCGGCGTCGGCGGCCTTGCAGTCGCTCGGCGTGGCCGCGAACTGCACTGGCACCACGGCCCGCTGGTTCCAGGCGCAGCTCTCGCCGGTCTGGTAGCGACCGCCCGCGTTCTTCCGGAAGGAGCCGTCCGAGGCGGTGTTGAAGAAGCCGTCGCCGTCCGGCGAGTGGTCCTCGCAGTTCACCGTCCCCACCGGCGTCTGGTAGGCGCCAATCGAGTCGCCGCCGTACTGCGGCTCGACCACGATCGAGCAGGCGTGCGCGGCGTCGCAGCCCAGGGTCTGGCTCTGCTGGGCGGTCCACAGCTCGATCTCGGCCTCGCCGGTGCCGTCCGGCCGGGTGGCCGCGATGACCATGTTGCTGGGGAACTCGGGGGTGGTGGCGCCCTGCGCCATCTCCTGCTCGAAGCCCTTGGCCGGGTCACCGTTGTAGACGGTGCTGCCGTAGCAGTCGGTCGGCCTGGGGTCGGTCCCCCGGCACTGGTAGACCCGGACCGAGTACAGGATGTCGGCCGAGCCGACCACCGCCACGTCCACCGGGCCGCCCCAGGTGAAGACGGTCGGGGTGAAGCCTGACCAGCGCACCCGGACCCGCTCGTTACCGAGGTTGGACGCGCTCTCCAGGGTGACCGACCCGCGCTCCCCGGTGGTCCAGTCCTCGGGGTGCCAGACCGGCGGGCCCGGCACCGTCACGCCGCCCGCCGCGTGCGCCTGGGGCACCGTACCGAGGCCGCTGGGCAGCACGGCCAGGGTGACCGCGGCCGCCCAGGCGATCGTGGCGGCGGCGAACACTTTCGCCCACCGCCGACGCGCGAAACTGCCCGGTCTGCGGAGCCTCATGAGGGTGCCCTTTCGATGTGCCGATCACGGCCGTCCGGAACCGGACCCACCCGGATCGAGACTCCGGTATTTCCCCATGTGGATATGACAGTTGATGGCCATTCAGATGTATGAGACCCCAACTTGCCGGCGCCCCGCCGGACATGTGTCGGCCCGTGGCGCCCTCAGCGCGCCACGGGCCGTCGGTGTGCGGTGGGTCAGGAGCCCTGGGTGTAGCTCAGCGCGAACGAGCCGACCTGGCCGCCCGCGGTGAAGAAGGAGGTGCCCAGCTTGCTGTCCAGGTACTGCGCGCCCTCGGCGTCCACCGCCAGCCCGGTGGAGGTCAGCGAGCTGACCCCGGCGGTGAGCGCGACGGTGCTGTCCGTCGGCTCCAGCAGCGCGACCGGGGCGGTGGCCCCCAGCGGCACGCCGGTCAGCTGCCAGTTGTCGATGTCGAAGGCCAACTGCTGGAACAGCGCGGTCTTCCCGGTCCGGACGTTGACCGCCAGCAGGCTGCCACCGAGCTGGACGTTGCCGTAGTACTCCCGCAGCACGCCGGTCGCACCGGTGACCGGGAAACTGCCGGAGAAGCCCGCCGCGCTGTCGTACGCGGCGGTGCCCGGCGGCAGCGGCACCACGAAGATGCCCGCCTCGGCGCTGCGGTGCAGGAAGTCGCTGTCCTCCCGGACCACCGCGGTGCCGATCGAGGCGACCGGCACGGTGGCCGTCACCGCGTCGGCGGTGGCCGGGGTCTCGGTGGCGGCGGCGGTACCAGTCAGGCCGGTCAGCACGGTCACGGCGGTCAGCGCGGCGGCGCCGGCCAGGGCGAGACGGGTACGGAGGCGGTTCATTTCGGGCTCCTTGAAAGACGAGACGGATCTGCGAGGTGGGCCGGACAGCCCGACGGCCGGGCCCCTGCGGGCGCGGCCGTCGGGTCCTGCACAAGCGGGTGGATCAGATGGTGGTGGTGGTACCGCAGGCCGCACTCGGCAGAGCCAGGAAGCCGTAGTTGGTGATGGTGGCCGGGTGGGTGCAGATCCAGCCGGTGGAGCTGAAGACGCTCTTCAGGGCGGTGGAGTAGGTGCCCGGAGTGTTCCAGGCGGCGGCCCGGACCACGTTGTAGACCACGCGGCCGTAGGCGCTGGCCGCGAACGGGGCGTTGATGGTGTTGGTGGCGTTGACCGGGGCCACACCGTTGACGTTGCGCAGGGTCAGGTTGCCCGGGTTGTCGGTGGGCGTGCCGTGGCCGCCGAAGACCTGGCTGATGTAGTGCGCGACCGAGTAGGGGAAGATCGCGTCGACGTCGTCCAGCGCCGGGGTGGTGCCGGTGTTCTCCTGCGGGCCGCTGGTCACGCAGGCGCCCGGGGTGACCGGGGTGGCGCCGCCGATGGCCTTGAGGAAGAAGGTCCGGGTGCCCGAACCGTTCTGCGGCAGGAAGGGCTTGATGGTGCCGGCGGTACCGCCGACGGTGCTCCAGTTGGTGATGGTGCACTCGTAGATGCCCTTGAGCTGGGCGGTGGTGAGGTTCGCGGGAGCGTGGCCGGCGTTCTTGGCGGACCAGGTCACCGCGTCCTTGGCGAAGGCGACGAACAGGTCGTCGGTGGTGTCACCGGTCTGCGGGCCCCGGGAGGACCGGGCGAAGTCCACGGTGGTGCTGGTGTTGTTGTTCAGCGCGGTGACGCCGGCGCTGGAGCCGTTCGGGCGGGCGATGGTGGCCGCGCCGGTCTTCGGCGTGATGGTCGCGGAACCGGTCGGGTCCCAGCTGTAGAGCCGGGGGGTGCTGGCCGGCGCACCGGCGATCGAGGCGTTGTAGTCGGCCGAGACCTTGGCCAGGTAGGTCGAGGTGGTGTCAGAACCCGTGCCGACGATGTCCACGGCGTTCGGGGTGACGGCGGGGTCGGCCTGGGCGGGGAATGCCGCGAGGGCGACGGTTGCGGCGGTGACCGCGACGGCGGCGACCAACTTGGCGGCGGTGTGACGCATTTGGTGTTCCTCCGGTGGGAGTGAGCATCGGTCCTGCCTGCTCCCGGCCCGGGGCCCGGTCGGGAGCACCGGCGGCGGCCGCACTCGGCGGCCGTCGGTCCGGCGGCTCAGATACTTGCCGGGCGGCACGTGCCGGTGGAAGGTCCACCCGGACCGGTCACCTTCGGGTCACCGATCCGAACCGAGCGCGTCTCGGAGGTTTAGCCCGAGGCCCGGCCGGGTGGCTCCGGGCTCGCCGCGACTCCGTCAACTGCCGTGCTCCAGTGGATCGTTCTTCTCCAGGTGGCGGTTCGGGGAGCGATCGGCAACCTGCCGGTCACCCGGCACCCCGGAGCGCGCGCAGCTGCTGAAGCATCGACTGGAAGCTCGCCATTCCCTGCCGGCACTGGTCCTGCCGCAGATACCCCCGGGCACTGCGGGCCACCGCCTCACCCACCGCCTGCCCGGTGCTGCGTACCGGCAGCAGCGCCGACCAGCCCCAGGACCGGTCGCCGTCCTGCTGCACCAGGTAGCGCAACGCGGCCCGCTCCACCAACAACTGGCGGACCGCCTCGTCGAGTTCCGGCTCGCTCCGGTACGTCACCGCCGACCGGGCCAGTTGCCGGCCGTTCGCGGCCGCCAGCAGCCAGCCGATCCGCCCGCCACCGAGCCGGACGGTGAGCAGTCTCGGGCCTCTCCGGGGGCCCGCCCCGCTGTCAGAACTCATCGCGCGGCACCGAGAGTTCGACCGCCCCCGAGCGCTCCAGCAGCGCCACGAAGCGGCGGAAGGCGTTCTGACAGGTTGCGTACCGCTCGTAGGTCCGGTGCGACCGGGCGTCCGGCACCCCGCGCGGGCCAGGCACCACCCAGATCCAGCCGATCCCGTCCCGGACGTGGGTGATCCGCACGACCAAGCCGGGTGCCGAGCCACGTAAGTTCTCGAACACCTGCCGGGCCTGCTCCGGGGTCTCGTACACCGAGGCGGAGACCGCCACGATCCGGCCGTTCGGGGCCTTCAACGACCAGCGGTACCGTCCGTTCGCGTCCCGTTCGGCATGAACCGAACCCCGGCGTACCGGCTCGGCGACCCCGTCGTCGCGTACCCGCTGCCCTGCCATCCGAGTGCCTCCCCGTTCGCACCGGAGCCGCCCCGGCAGCGCACCTCAACGCTACGTGTGCACACGGGAGTCATTGAAGGAACAATCATCCTTCGGCAGGGCTGTTGGTCCCGATGTTCTCTCTCGTTCACGATCCATGACCTGAACACGGTCAACCGGGTTGCCCGCTCTGCTCTCTGACGCTCCCTCGGACGGCCCGGTCAGGCCTGCAGCGAGGCCAGGGTCAGCACCGTGATGTCCGACGGCGCGCCGACCCGGACCGGCGGCCCCCAGGCCCCGGCGCCCCGGGTGACGTACAGCTGGGTGTCGCCGTACCGCTCCAGCCCGGACACGGTCGGATTGGCCAGCTCGGCCAGGTAGTTGCCCGGCCAGAGCTGCCCGCCGTGGGTGTGCCCGGAGAGCTGCAGGTCGACACCGTGCCGGACGGCGTCGTGCACGGTCACCGGCTGGTGCGAGAGCAGCACCGCTGCCCGCAGCCGGTCCCGGTCGCCGAGTGCCAGCTCGAAGTCCGGCCCCTGGCCCTCGGCGGTGCCCGCGATGTCGTTCACCCCGGCCAGGTCGAACCAGGGCAGCTCGATCCGGTCGTTCTCCAGCGGGAACACCCCGAGCGAGCGGACGAACTCCACCCACAGCTGCGCACCCGAGAAGTACTCGTGGTTCCCGGTCACGAAGAACGCCCCGTCCCGGGCCCGCAGGTCGGCCAACGGGACGGCGGCCGGGCCGAGTTCGGGCACGCTGCCGTCCACCAGGTCGCCGACGATCGCGATCAGGTCGGGCTGGGTGCTGTTGATGGTGTCGACGATCCGCCGGGTGTGCGAGCGGCCGAGGATCGGCCCGAGATGGATGTCACTGACCACCGCGATCCGGTAGCCGTGCGCGCGCCGGGGCAGCTTGGCCAGCGGCACGGTCACCCGCTTGAGGCCCGGCCCGCGCAGCACCCCGTACGCACCGTTGCCCACCACCGCGACCGCCGCCCCGGCGGCGCCGATCGCCACCGTCCGGGCGACGAACAGCCGTCGTGACGGGTCGTCGGGAGCCTCCTGGCGGTCCGTCCCGGTGGCCGGTTTGGGCGCCCTGGATCCGGCGATCCGCAGCCAGACCACCCGGACCGGTTCGCCCACCAGCACGGCCATGGTCAGGTACAGCAGGACCGCCAGCCACAGGTAGCCGGGCCAGGCCAGCCAGCGTTCGGCGGCCAGCGGCAGCACCCGGCCGCCGACCACGGCGCCGACCGAGAGCAGCGGCAGCAGGACCGCCAGCACCGTCCCAACCTGCCGGTACCGCCCACCGGGCGCGGAGACGTCGCGGACCAACCGACGCCAGAGGTACCAGTGCACCAGGGCGAGCAGGGCGAGAACCGTCAGCAGGATCGGCACGATGATCACCGCCCCAGTATCGGAGATCGGCGGACCGCCGAACGCACCAGGGTGAGCAGTTCACATATCTGAATGTGCGTCAGCATCACCGAAAGCGCCGTTGACGGCCTTCAGCCCCAGCCTTACCGTCCTGGGCTACGGATGAGACCACCATTCATACTTGTGAACGAGGAATGCCCATGTCCCGGCTGGCCACCACCGCCGCGCTCGCCCTCTCCACCGCCCTCGCCCTGACGACGACCGCACCGGCCCTCGCGGCCGACCACCAGCACCCCGCCCACGGCCCCGGCCGGGTCGTCCTCGGCGCCGCCGACGGCTGGGGCTCGGCCACCACCGGCACCACCGGCGGCGCGGCCGCCACCCCGGAGCGCAGCCAAGTGGTCTACACCCGGGCCGAGTTGGTTGCCGCCCTGGGTGGCGCCACTGATGCCACCCCGAAGATCGTCTACCTGGTGGGCACCATCGACCTGAACACCGACGACACCGGCCGCCACCTCTCCTGCGCGGACTACGCCGCCGGTACGGGCTACACCCAGGCCGCCTACCTGGCCGCTTACGATCCGGCCGTCTGGGGCCGGACCGCCAAGCCCAGCGGCCCGCTCGAACTGGCCCGGGTCGCCGCCCAGCAGACCCAGGCCCGCCAGGTGCAGATCCCGGTCGGCTCCAACACCACCGTGGTCGGCCTCGGCCCCCGGGCCCGGCTGCTCGGCGGCGGGCTGCTGGTGAAGAACGTGGACAACGTCGTCGTCCGCAACCTCACCTTCGAGGACGCCGCCGACTGCTTCCCGCAGTGGGACCCGACCGACGGCTCCACCGGCAACTGGAACTCGGAGTACGACAGCCTCGCCCTGTACAACGCCACCCACGTCTGGGCGGACCACAACACCTTCACCGACGGCGCCAACCCCGATGCCGGCCAGCCGAGTTACTACGACCGCCCGTACCAGGTGCACGACGGCCAGCTCGACATCACCAACGGCTCGGACTACGTCACCGCCTCCTGGAACATCTTCAAGGACCACGACAAGACCAACCTGGTCGGCAACAGCAACAGCTCGAAGACCGACCCCGGCAAGCTCCGGGTCACCTTCCACCACAACCTCTGGCAGAACACCGGCCAGCGCGCGCCCCGGGTCCGGTTCGGCCAGGTGGACGTCTACAACAACCTGTACGCACCCGGCACGACCGGCTTCGAGTACGCCGTCGGTGTCGGCGTCAAGTCCCAACTCGTGCTCCAGGACAACTACTTCAAGCTCCCGGCCGGCCTGACCGCCGACCGGATGCTGCACAACTGGGGCGGCACCGCCCTGGCCGCGAGCGGCAACCTGGTGAACGGCGCCGAGACCGACCTGACCGCCGCCTACAACGCCGCCAACCCGGCCACTCCCCTGGCCGCCACCACCACCTGGACACCCACCCTGCGGGCCCGGGTCTCGCCCGTCGCCACACTGCCGCAGCTGATCACCTGCCAGGCGGGCGCGGGCCGGATCTGACCCGAGCCCCACCACGGCGTGGCCGTGGCCGCCGCCCAGCCCAGGCGGACCGTCAGCTAGTCGCCACTGGCGTCACCCTGGTCCAGGCTGCGGCGGCGGTCCCGCTGGGCGCGCCGCACCAGCTTGCCCGCCCCGAGCGTCGCCCGCGCCACCAGCTGCACCCAGCGGGGACCGCCACGGTCCGCCCACACCACACAGACGCATCCCCCGACGGCGAGCACCAAGGCTCCGATCAGCAGCACGGTCATCTTCCCCACCCGGATTCGTTCGTACGAGTCCCGGTGATCCTAGGCCCGCGCGTTCAGCATCCACTCCAGGCTCTCCCGGACCCGCCGCGTCAACACCGCGCCGGCCAACAGTGCCCGCAGCTCGGCCCGCTCCCGCTCCGTCAACTGCCGGTCCCGCCCGCGCCAGTGGGCGATGCCCGCCGCGTCGGCGGCGCCCCGGGCCGCCAGCTGCCGGTCCGGGTCGGCGCTCAGCACCAGGGCCGACCGCAGCCGCAGCGCCAGACCGTCCCCAGGCAGCAGCCGGTAACCCGCCCGCCGGACCTCGGCCCGGCCGGAGTCCGCGAGCAGCTCCAGCGCCAGCCCTGCGGGCAGCGAATCCCGGCCCGGGCGCAGCGTGCGGGTGGCCTCCCGGATCACCCCCGCGTGCTCGTCCCGGAGCAGGGGTACCAGCTCGGCCGACGACGTGAATCCGCGCAGCCGCAGACCCCGGACCGCCCGGGCCCGGACCGGTCCGCTCGGGTGGGCGAGCAGGCCCGTCAGCAGGGGCAGGTCGGCCGGGCTGTTGGTCTCGGCCAGGCCGTCGATCGCCCCGGCTGACGGGGCGTCACCCGAGACCAGGGCGCGGTAGTGCGCGGCCGGGTCGGTGCCCAGCCGGCGGGCGGCCTCCCGGGCCAGGGCCCGGATCAGGGCGGAGGGGTCCGCCAGCCGTTCGGCGACGCGCTGGGTCTGCCCGATCCGGAGCATCCCGGTGAGCGCGAGCACCCGCACGCCCGCCTGCTTGGCGGTCGCCAGCCGTTCCAGCAGTTCCACCTGCCCGGTCCAGACCGCCTCCCGGGCGACCGCCTCGGCGGCCCTGGTCCGGACGGCCGGAGCCGGGTCGGTCCCGGCCAGCACGACCAGGTCCCTGGCCCGCAGCCGTCCGGTCTCGATCCCCGCCCGCAGTGCGAGCACCCGGACGCCGCCGAACGGCGAAGCCAGCAGCTCCGCGAGCAGGGCCCCGGTCGCATCCACCCGGGGCTCGGCGCGGCGGCCGTCGGACCGTACGGGCTCGAAGGCTGAACGCGGCTCGCTCAACAGCGCGGCGAACAGCTGAGCGCGGGCGAACTCCCCCCGGCTGCGGCGGGCCAGCAGCAGCGCGGTCGGGGCGACGGCGGCCGCGTACTTCCGCGGGTCCTCGGTCAGCAGTCGGACCAGCCCGGCCCGGGCCCGCTCGCGGACGGGGGCGGCCCAGTCGGCCGTGCGCAGGACCAGAAAGGGCATCAGCTCGGGCAGGCCCCAGTCCACGATCCGACGGACCGCCGCCTCGCGCTGCCGCCCGTCGCGGTCGAGCGAGAGCACCGCCACCCCGCCGATCCGGTCCGGCGAGCCGCCGTCACGCCGGTTCAGCCGACCGACGGTGTCCAGGGTGAGCAGCAGGGCCGGGCGCTCGGCCAGCGGTCCCAGCTCGGCCGCCCGGGAGACACCGGCCAGCCGGTCGAGCAGGGCGGCAACGGCGTCGGGGTGGCCGGCCCGGGCCAGGCGGGCGTCGGCTTCCAAGCGAGCGGTGATCATCTCCCTATCCTCTCCGGGGCGGCAAAGCCTTTTCCGGTGACGGCCCGGTCGCGCTCCGCAGACCTCACCGCCCCGGTTCCTGTGAGCCCGCCCACAGGGGTTCCGGCACCTACTGCCGCCGATAGTTGATAAGCGTGGGGTAAAGGTGCTCGCCCTGGTCCGACCGACCGTCCAGGTGTCGGACCGGGCCGGATCACCGCTGGTCAGGGCCGGAATGGCCGCCGAGGGGTTTCGCTGGGATAAAGACGGGGTAGGGCCTTTTGAAGCGTCCGGCCGAGGCCGGGCGCGCTGCCGTGTCTACTACCGGCAGTCGTATCAGGGCTCATTGCCTCCGCCGGAGCCGTCTGCCAAGAATGTCGAGTCCCAAGGCAGCAACCGGTCCTGCAGAGCCGGCCCGCCCTCCCCCGCCAGCCCCGTCTCACCACGGGGCGTCCCGGCCGTCCGAGTCCACGGCACCCGGGCCTGTTCACTCCGAACACGCTTCGCGGTACCCGTGTGCCTCGCCCCGGCCCCGCCCGACGGAAGAGGTTGTCCCCTCCATGCAGTTCCAGCAGCTGAAGAACCGCCGTAACGCCCTCATCACCGGTGTCGCCACCCTGGCCGTGGCGGGCTCCGCCACCCTCGCCCTGGCACTGCCGCAGGACACCTCCACCGCTCAGGCCGCACCGCAGACCGTGGCGGCCTCCTCCGCCGCCAGCGCCGCCGCCGAGGCCCAGCAGGCCGGCGAGGCGCAGGCCAAGGCCCTGGCCGACGCCGCACAGGCGCAGGCCGCTGCGGACGCCGCCGCAAAGGCGCAGGCGGACGCCGATGCCAAGACCGCCGCCGACGCCCAGGCCGCTGCGGACGCGAAGGCCGCCGCCGACGCCAAGGCGAAGGCCGACGCGGATGCCGCTGCCGCCAAGGCCAAGGCCGCCGCCGACGCGAAGGCCAAGGCGGACGCCAAGGCGAAGTCCGACGCCGAGGCCGCCTCCCGTAGCCAGCAGCGTCAGGCGCTGGCCGCGCCGACCGGCTCGCCGAAGGAGATCGCCGCGCAGCTCGTCCCGGCCGGCCAGCTGCAGTGCTTCAGCAACATCGTCGAGCACGAGAGCACCTGGAACGTCACCGCGACCAACCCGTCCTCGGGCGCGTACGGCCTGGTCCAGGCCCTGCCGGGCTCCAAGATGGCCTCGGCCGGCGCCGACTGGCGGACCAACCCCGCCACCCAGATCAAGTGGGGCCTGAGCTACATGAACGAGCGCTACGGCAGCCCGTGCGCCGCCTGGAGCTTCTGGCAGTCCCACAACTGGTACTGAGCCTCCCAGAAGAGATCCTCACGCCGAAGGGCGGTCACCCCAACCGGGTGT
>NZ_LMCT01000056.1:52261-140887 GCF_001424875.1 Kitasatospora sp. Root107
CGCGTTCACGCAGGTGGTGGGCGTGCGGTGAAGGTCTTGGGCACGATGCTCCGGTTCTGTCCGCTGATCCACTGATTCACCCCATTTCGCGCCTTTGCCTGACCGTGTGCACGCCCTTAACCTCCCGCCCATGCACAACCCGCTGATCTCCGTGGTCCTCCCCGTCTACGACCGGCACCACCAGCTGACGGACTGTCTGGACTCGCTGCTCGCGCAGTCGCTCCCCGACGTCGAGATCATCCTGGTCGTCGACCGCTCCCCGGAGTCGCCCGAGCGGGTCGCGGCGGCGTACGAGCTGCGCGACCCGCGCGTGCGGATGCTCCGGCTGAACGCCGCCGTCGGCATCGGCCGCAGCCGCAACGCGGGCGCCGCGCACGCCACCGGCGAGTACCTGCTCTTCCTGGACAGCGACCACCTGCTCGACCCGGAGGCGCTGACCGCGATGGCCGAGCGGCTGGCCGGGACCGGACCGGTGGACGTGCTGCTGTTCGGGCACAGCCGGGAACACGGTGGCAAGGTCTGGCCGGGCGGCTCGGCCCAGCTGCTGGCGGGGGTCGGCGCCGGGGTGTTCGGACCGCTCGACCACCCCGAACTGCTCGGTGCGCCGCCCCTGGTCTGGGACCGGCTGATCCGTCGCACCGGCGCCCCGGAGTTCCCGGACGGCCGCTACGAGGAGATCCCGGTGGTGCACCGGGCGATGCTGGCGGCCTCGCGGATCGCGGTGCTGGACCGCGACTGCGTCCGGATCCGCCGTCGGCACACCGTGCACCCCGCCGGCTCGCCCGGCAGCAGCCACTTCGACCTGTTCGACCAGTACCGGAGCAGCTTCGAACTGCTGGACGCCCGGCAGGAGCTGGCGCCGCTGCGGCCGTACCTGTTCACCCGGATGGTGCGGCACCTGCTGTTCGTCCTGGAACTGGCCGGGTGCGTGCCGCGCGCCGAGCGCCCCCAGTTCTTCCACCGCGCCACCGAGTACTACCGCGCCTTCCTGCCCGAGGGCTACCGCCGCCCGGACGGCCGGGAGGGCGTGAAGTTCTCGCTGCTGGCGAGCGGGGCGTACCCGGCGTTCGAGGTGGCCAAACTGGGCCAGATCGCCCGCACCGCCGTGGCCGGGCGGCGCTGACGGCGGGCGGGACGATCCGTCAGACGTGCGCGATGCCACCGCCCTCGGCCATCGCGGCGGCGATCACCTTGTTGTTGGCCAGCCAGTCGGCCTCCGGGAGCGGGGGCAGCACGTCGTCCCAGAGCGTCATGCAGTTGCCGCGCAGCTGGAGCATGCCCTCCGGGCGGGCGAACAGCCACAGGTGCAGGTGCGCCGCGCCGTCGCCCCAGCGGCCCACGTGCGCCCGGGCTATGCCGCCCAGGGCGAGCAGCGCCCGCTCGACCCGCTGGATCATCACGCCCAGCTCGGCCGCCCGCTCGACGGGCAAGTCCCCCAGGTCGTGGTGCGCGCGCGGCCACAGCATCACCACGCCGGGCAGGCCGGTGGGCTCGCGCAGCGAGCTCAGCCGCCAGTGCTCATCGGTCCAGAGGTAGGTGTCGTCGGCCCGGGCGCAGTCGTCGCAGCTCTCCGGACCGTCCTCGCCGTGCCGGGGCGGCTCGGGCAGCACCGGCTGCTGGAGCGGACGGACCGTCATCTCCCCCTCGAACGGGAAGACGTCCCACTCCACGGTCTCCGGCAGCGGCAGGTCCTGACCGAACGGCAGTCCGGCGACGTACGGGCTCGGCTTGACGTGATCATCACTCATGCCCCCAGAGGCTGCCATATGACATCGCGTCACCTCCCACCGGGGTGACCGCCGCCCTGAGATCATCTCTCCCATGCCCAGCAGCGATCCGGCCCACGCACTCCGCCGTGAACTCCGACGCGAACTCCGCGGCGACCTCCGCTTCGACACCGCCGAGCGCGCCGTGTACGGCTACGACGCCTCCAACTACCGCCACCCACCGCTCGGCGTGGTCAAACCCGCCGACACCGACGACGTCCGCGCCGCCGTCCGGCTCTGCCGCGAGTACGGCGTCCCGCTGGTACCGCGCGGCGCGGGCACCAGCATCGGCGGCCAGGCGATCGGCCCCGGCGCCGTGGTGCTGGACTTCCGACGGCACGTCAACCGGGTGCTCGAGGTGGACCCGGACGCCCGCACCGCCCGGGTCGAGCCCGGCGCCGTACTCGACGACCTCCAGCGGGCCGCCGCCCCGTACGGGCTGCGCTTCGGGCCCGACCCGTCCACGCACAGCCGGTGCACGCTCGGCGGCATGATCGGCAACGATGCCTGCGGCTCGCACTCGATCGCCTGGGGCCGCACCGCCGACAACCTGCACGCACTCGACCTGCTGCTCCCCGACGGCACCGAACTCACCGTCACCGGCCCCCACTCCCCCGCCGAACGCGCTGCACTGCGCGAACGCCCGGGCCGGGAGGGCGAGTTGCACCGCGCACTGCAGGACCTGACGGCCGCTCACCTCGGTACTCTCCGCCAGGGCATGCCCGACCTGCCGCGCCGCACCTCCGGCTACGACCTGGACGCGCTGCTGCCCGAGCGCGGCTACGACCTGGCCCGGGCGGTCACCGGCACCGAGGGGACCTGCGCGGTCCTGCTCGGCGCCACCGTCCGGCTGGTCGAGTCCCCCGCCGCGACCGCCCTGGTGGTCGCGGGCTACCCCGACGAGACGGCCGCCGCCGACGCCGTCCTGGCGCTGCTGCCGCTGCGCCCGCTCACCGCCGAGGGGATGGCCGCCGACCTGATCGCCGCACTGCTCGCGGCCGGCCGCCGCCCGCCCGCCCTCGACCGGCTGCCCGACGGCGCCTGCTGGCTCTTCCTGGAGACCGGCGGCGCCACCCCMGCGGCTGCTCTGGCCGCCGCCCGCGACCTGGCCGACGCCGTCCGCCGCGAGCCCCGCGCCACCGTCGCCGTGGTCACCGACCCCGCCGAGCAGCGCCAGCTCTGGGCCGTCCGCGAGGCGGGCGCGGGCATCGTCAGCCGACTGCCCGACGGCGGCGAGGCCTGGCCCGGCTGGGAGGACTCCGCCGTCCCGGTCGAACGGCTCGGCGACTACCTGCGCGAGCTGCGCGCCCTGCTCGCCCGCCACCACCTGCGCGGCATCCCGTACGGCCACTTCGGCGAGGGCTGCATCCACCTGCGGCTGGACTTCCCGTTGACGGACCGTCAACGACTGCCGGAGTTCCGGGAGTTCATGGAGCAGGCGGCCGACCTGGTGGTGGCGCACGGCGGTTCGCTCTCCGGCGAGCACGGCGACGGGCAGGCCAGGGGCGAGCTGCTCACCCGGATGTACCCGCCGGAGATCATCGACCTGTTCGGGCAGTTCAAGCGGATCTGGGACCCGTCCGGCCTGCTCAACCCCGGCACCGTGGTCGACCCCCGCCCACTCGACGCCGACCTGCGCTTCCCCGGCCGCGACCTGCTGCCGCTGGCGCTCCCGTACGAGCGCGACGGCGGCAGTCTGCTGACCGCCGTGCACCGCTGCGTCGGGGTCGGCAAGTGCGTCGACACCAGCACCGGGGTGATGTGCCCGAGCTACCTGGCGACCAGGGAGGAACGGCACTCCACCCGCGGCCGGGCCCGGCTGCTGGCGGAGATGCTCCGGGGTGAGCTGGTCACCGACGGCTGGCGCTCGGCGGAGGTCCGGGAGGCACTCGACCTCTGCCTGGGCTGCAAGGGCTGCGCGAGCGACTGCCCGGTCCAGGTCGACATGGCGACTTACCGCTCCGAGTTCCTGCACCAGCACTACCGGCGGCGGCTGCGCCCGGCCTCCCACTACTCGATGGGCTGGCTGCCGCTCACCCTGCGGCTCGCCTTCGCCCGCCGCCTGCTCAACCGGCTGTTCCGGTCGCCTGCTGCCGCGCTGCTCAAGCGGATCGGCGGCATCGACCCCCGGCGCGAGCTGCCACCGCTGGCCACCGAGACCTTCGAACGCTGGTTCCGCCGCCGGACCGCCGCGCCAGGGTCCGCCGGTCGGGAGGTGCTGCTCTGGCCGGACACCTTCACCAACCACCTCGACCCGGCCCCGGCCCGCGCCGCCGTCGAACTCCTCGAGCAGCTCGGCTACACCGTCCGGCTGCCCGAAGGCCCGGTCTGCTGCGGGCTGACCTGGCACTCCACCGGCCAACTCGGCGTCGCCCGACGGGTGTTGCGGAGCAGCCTGGCCGCCCTGCCGCCCGCCCTGCCGGTGCTCGGCCTGGACCCGAGCTGCACCGCCACCCTGCGCGAGGAGCTGCCCCGACTGCTCGGCGCGGAGGCCGGCGACGTCCCGGGGCGGGTGCACACGCTGGCCGAGTTCCTCGACCGGGAGGGCGTCGAACTGCCCCGGCTGGACGGCGTCCGGGCGATCACCCAGACCCACTGCCACCAGCACGCCGTACTCGGCACCGCCGCCGACCGCCGTCTGGACCTCAGGACGGGCCTGGACAACCAGGTGCTCGCCGACGGCTGCTGCGGCCTGGCCGGGAACTTCGGCTTCGAACGCGGCCACTACGAGGTCTCGGCCGCCGTCGCCGAACGCATCCTGCTGCCCGCCGTCCGGGCCGCCGACGAAGCCACCGTGCTGCTCGCCGACGGCTTCAGCTGCCGGACCCAGATCAGCCAACTCGGCGGCGGGCGACGGGCCGTCCACCTGGCCGAGCTGCTCCGGGACGCGCTGCGCACCCAGCGCGGATGACAGGCCCACCGGGCAGGCGGATCGTGGACCCTAGGGCCTGTCTGACAATTCGCGTCGGATCAGGCCGGGTCGTCTGGTGCGTGCGCTCGGCGTGCGGCCGGGGCGCCCTCGTAGCGGAGCTACTTGGGCCCCGCGGCGGAGCCGCTGGTGTCACGGCGGCCGTGCGGCGAGCGTGCGTGCCGGGGGCGAACAAGCCGACTCCCCGGCCGGCCAGGCCCGGGTCGACCAGCCGGGCGTCGCCCGGGACGCGGTCAGCCCGATGCTCCAGGTCGGCCTGCCGCCGGAGCGGCGCAGCGAGGTCGTCCCGGTGCTGGCCGAGAACCGCAGCCCGGTGCTGGTCGAGCTCAACCTGACCCGGGACGCGGAGACCGAGCAGACCCGCGCCGACTTCCTGCAGCTCTACCGGGCCACCTTCCCGCACCTGCCCGAGCCGCTCCCGGTGGCCGCGAGCTACGTACGCTGCGTGCTGAGCCCGCCCGAGATCCAGCGGCTGCTGGAGCTCGACCGGGACGGCACTCCGACCGTCTTCCGGGTCTGGCCCGACTACACCCTCGACGCCCACATCGACCGCTCGGCCGCCACCATCAAGGCCGACGCGGTGTTACGCGCCTACGCCGCCACCGGCCAGGGCATCGTCTGGGCGGTGGCGGACAGCGGGGTCGACGCGCAGCACCCGCACTTCGCCGACGGCACCCTGACCGGCCCGACCGCCGGGCTGCACCGGGACTTCACCGCGCTGGTGACCGGCGGCCCGCAGCCCGATCCGCCGGAGTCCCCGCTGACCGACCCCGCCGGGCACGGCACCCACGTCGCGGGCATCATCGCGGGCGGCCTGCCCGCCCGGGTGCCGCCGCTGATCGGCCAGGTCGAACTCACCGGCGGCGGCCTGCCCGAGTGGCACACCCGCACGCTGGACGCCGGCCGCGCGCTCACCGGCATCGCCCCGCAGGCCGGACTGGTCAGCCTCAAGGTGCTCGCCGAACGCGGCCCCGGCCTGGTCACCTCCTCCAGCGCGGTGATCCAGGCGCTCTACTACATCCGGGAGAAGGTCAACACCGGCGGCCGGCTGCTGGTGATCCACGGCGTCAATCTGAGCCTCGGCTGCGCCTGGGACGCCCGCGAGTACGCCTGCGGCCAGAGCCCGCTCTGCCGCGAGGTCAACCTGCTGGCCGCCAGCGGCGTGGTGGTCGTGGTGAGCGCGGGCAACGGCGGCTTCGCCGGCCGGCTGCCCGGCGAGGGCGGCGCCGACAACCGCGCCGTGCTGGCCACCATCACCGACCCCGGCAACGCGGACGGCGCGATCACCGTCGGCTCCACCCACCGCGACCGCCCGCACGAGTACGGCGTCACCTACAGCTCCTCCAAGGGCCCGACCCTGGACGGCCGCCTCAAGCCCGACCTGCTGGCCCCCGGCGAGCGGATCACCTCCTGCGCGAGCGGCGAACTCCGGACCCAACTCGCCACCCTGTTCCCGCCGGACGCCGATCCGGCCACCCTGCCGACCTATGTGGAGCAGAGCGGCACCTCGATGGCCGCCCCGCACGTGTCCGGCGCGATCGCCGCCTTCCTGTCGGTCCGGCAGGAGTTCGTCGGGCGGCCGCGCGAGATCAAGGAGCTGTTCTGCGCCAACGCCACCTCGCTCGGCCGGGACCGCTACCTGGAGGGGCACGGCCTGCTCGACCTGATGCGTGTGATGTCCAACGTCTAGTACCGAGGAGTGAGTTGACCATGGCTGATCCGATCGCGGGGCTCCCGTACTGGGAGGTCCGGTTCGACCAGGACGGGCACCTGCTGGACGACGACGGCCTGGTCGCCGGACTGCCCGGCACCGGGGTGAGCGAGCTGTTCGTCTTCTCGCACGGGTGGAACAACTCGGAGACCGGCGCCCGGGAGCTATACGCCTACACCTTCGACGAACTCTCCCACCAGATCGGCCGGTTCGCCCCGGCCTGGCAGGGGAAGGTCGGCGTGGTCGGCATCCTCTGGCCCTCACTGCTCTTCCCGGAGGACGCCCCCGACACGCCCTCCACCCCTTCCACTCCCGCCGAACTCGCCACCGCGCTCGCCCCGGCCTTCGCCCCGCCGCAACAGGCCCAGCTCGCCGAGATCACCGCGCTGCTGGCCCAACAGCCGCAGGACCCGGTGCAGTTGACGAACTGTCACCGACTGGTGGCGGAGCTGGTCACCTCCCCGGCACTCGCCGAGGAGGACAAGGGCCAGCAGGCGGTGCTGACCAAGCCCACCGGCGAGGTGTTCAGCGCACTGGCCGGGCTGGCCAGCGAACAGGGCGACGCCCAGGGCTTCCCCAACCCGTTCAAGGTGCTCTGGCACGGCGCCCGCGAGGCCCTGCGCACGGCCAGCTACTACGAGATGAAGAACCGGGCCGGCGTGATCGGCCGGGACGGCCTCGGCCCGCTGCTCGGCAAGGTCGCGGGCAACGGCCTGCGGGTGCACCTGATGGGCCACAGCTTCGGCGCCCGGCTGGTCTCCTTCGCCCTCCCCGGCCTGCCCGAGGGCATCGGCAGCCCGGTCGCCTCGCTGCTGCTCGTCCAGGGCGCCTTCTCGCACTTCAGCTTCGCCGCACCGATCCCGGTCGACCAGGGTCACCACGGCTTCCTGGCACCGTACTTCGACCGGGTGGCCGGCCCGCTCCAGTCCACCTTCTCGCTCGGCGACCGCGCGGTCGGCTGGTGGTATCCGGCCGCCTCGATGCTCAGCAACGAGGACGACCAGGCCGCCTCCGACCTCACCTACCGCTGGGGTGGCATGGGGCACGACGGCTTCCAGCAGGACGGCGCCGAACAGTTCGACCTCCAGCCCGCCGGGACGGCGTACCCCCTGCAGGCCGGGCACTTCTACCGGCTGCGCGGCGACGAGATCATCGCCAAGGACCAGTCCCCGTTCTCGGGTGCCCACAGCGACATCAGGCACCCCGAGGTCGTCTGGCCCGCCCTGGCCGGCGCCACCACCGGCGTACGACTCGCCGCCTGACCCGTCCGAACGGGGTGCTGGCGCCCGGGCCAACTCGGGCGCCACAATGGCCCGGTGACTCTCACTACCGCCGAGGCGGACAAGATCCTGGCCGACAACTTCGCCCCCTGGGTCCAGGCGCTCGGCCTCTCGGTCACCGAGACCGGAGACCGCCACGCCGTACTCCGGCTCCCCTGGTCCGACCAGCTCGCCCGCGAAGGCGGCGCCCTCTCCGGTCAGGCCCTGATGGCCGCCGCCGACACCGCGAGCGTCATCGCCGTCTCGGCCGCCCTCGGCGCCTTCGGCCCGATGACCACCGTCCAGCAGAACATCACCTTCCACCGCGCGATCCTCGGCGCCGACGTCCTGGTCGACGCCCGCCTCACCAAACTCGGCCGCCGCCTGGCCTTCCTGGACATCACCCTCACCGCCGAAGGCACCGAATCCCCCTCCGCCCGCGCCAGCACCGTCTACGCCTTCCCGGGCTGAACGGCGCGCCACTGCGCGTCAGTCCTCGGCGCCCGGCGGCGGACGGTCGTGGTCGGGCCAGACGGTGATGTGGTCGCGTTCCAGGACCAGCCGCACGCGGTCCGCAAGGCCCAGCGACCGGGTGAACTCGCGCGGCAGCTGGAGCCGGCCGACCCGGTCCAGCACGGTGTACTCCTGTCGGTGACCTGACGGCGTCCGGCGGGCGGCAGCGGCAGGTCCAGGGCGCCGACGGCGCGCATCGCGGTCTCGGTACGGAACGGGGCGCCGCCCATCGCCCGGACCAGCGCGGCGTGCACCGCCCGGTCGGCGGCCGGCAGGCCCTGCGCCGTCCAGCGCGCGTCCACCTCCACCGAGCGCGCGGCGTCGACCGCGAGCCGCTCGCGCACCCCCGCGGTAGCCGCCGCCCGGGCCAGCCCGGCCACCGCCGCCAGCACCGCCGTCGCCACCAGAATGCTCACGGCCACGGATACGAGCACCAGACCGTGCCGCCCGAATCGGCGCCCGACCCCCGCCAGTGCCATCGCCTGCTCCCCCCGGCGCCCTCCACACCGGAGAGCTCTGTGCCACGAGATCACTTGCGGCACAGAGCTGACGTTCTATCACAGCAGTCAGAGCATGGTCTATACCAATCAGAGCTCCGAAGGTTTCACTCCGCGCAGATCGTCGTCACGAACTCCGCCACCCGCTCCTGCGGCATCCCCCGCGCGATGTCCGCCTCGCTGATCATCCCGACCAGCTTGTGGTCCGGGTGGTTGATCACCGGGAGCCGCCGCACCAGGTGCTGCTCCATCACCCGCAGCACCTGCTCGACGTCCTCGTCCGCCTCGACCACCATCGGCCTGCCCTGGGCGAGTTCGCCGGCCGACACCGTGCTCGGGTCCCGGCCCTCGGCCACGCATTTGAGCACGATGTCGCGGTCGGTGAGGATCCCCAGCAGCTTCTCGTTCTCCCCGCAGATCGGCAGTGCGCCGACGTCGCGTTCCTTCATGATCCGGGCCGCGTCGGCCAGCGTCTGCTGCTCCCTGACGCACTCGGCTCCGGTGTGCATGATGTCACCTGCAGTGGTCATCGTCCCGCCTCCTGACCTCGGTCTTCCTCTCATCCTGGGCCGCCGTCCGGGGCCCCGCCACCCAGCAACGGGTGGGCCAGCACCTCCGTCAGGTCCGGGAGTTCGAGCTGCTCCACGTTCCGTACCGCGTTCGGCGGCGGCTCTTCCGCGGCCTCCGCACGGCGGGTGGCACTGTCCAGGAACCGCAGCAGCTCCACCGGGAAGGGCAGCACCAGGGTGGAGTTCTTCTCCGCCGCCACCTCCACCACGGTCTGCAGCAGCCGCAGTTGGAGCGCGGCCGGCGCCCGACTCATGATGGTGGCCGCCTCGGCGAGCCGGGCGGAGGCCTGGAACTCACCGTCCGCAGTGATGATCCGGGCCCGCCGTTCGCGCTCCGCCTCCGCCTGCCGGGACATCGAGCGTTTCATCGACTCGGGCAGCGCGACGTCCTTGATCTCCACCCGGTCGATCTCGATGCCCCAGCCCAGCGCCGGGCTGTCCAGCATCAGTTCGAGCCCCTGGTTGATCGGCTCACGGTTGGCCAGCAGGTCGTCCAGCTCGCTCTTGCCGATGATCGAACGCAGCGAGGTCTGCGCCACCTGCGAGATGGCGAACTCGTAGTCCTGCACGTTCACCGCGGCCTGGACGGGGTCGACCACCTTGAAGTAGACGACCGCGTCGACCCGCACCGTCACGTTGTCCCGGGTGATGCCCTCCTGGGCGGGGATCGGCATGGTGATGATCTGGATGTTCACCTTCTTCATCCGGTCCACCGCCGGCACCAGGAAGGCCAGCCCCGGCTGCCTGATCTCCTCCCGCACCCGGCCGAACCGGAACACCACCCCGCGCTGGTACTGCTGCACGACCCGCACCCCGAGTCCGCCCAGCACCGCCGCCAGCAGGAACACCGCCAACAGGACGTCAAGAACGATCATCGCCGCCACCTCGGGAACCCCTGACCGTACGGACCCGCAATCAACGCTACTCCGGCATCGCCGTCCCTAGGATTGACGCCATGGACCCAGCGCAGGCCCACCTCCTCCCCGACCTCGCCACCCTGGACCGGGTGGTCACCGAGTGCCGGGCCTGCCCGCGCCTCGTCGCCTGGCGCGAGGAGGCCGCCCGGGTCAAGCGCCGCGCCTACCAGGACTGGGACTACTGGGCCCGCCCGGTCCCCGGCTTCGGCCCGCCGGACGCCGCCCTGCTGCTGGTCGGCCTGGCCCCCGCCGCGCACGGCGGCAACCGGACCGGACGGATCTTCACCGGCGACCCGTCCGGCGACCTGCTGTACGCGACGCTGTACGAGCTCGGGCTGGCCAACCGGCCGACCTCGGTGGTGCACGGCGACGGGCTCGAGCTGTACGGCGTCCGGATCACCGATCCGGTGCGCTGCGCGCCGCCCGACAACAGGCCGAGCTCCGAGGAGCGGGACACCTGCCGCCCTTGGATCGCCCGGGAGTTGACCTTCCTGCGGCCCACCGTCCGGACCGTGGTCGCGCTCGGTGGCTTCGCCTGGCAGGCCCTGCTCCCCGCCCTGGCCGCCGCCGGCTGGCAGCTTCCCCGCCACCGACGGCGGCCCCCCGCTCGAACTGCTCGGCTGCTACCACGTCAGCCCGCGCAACACCTACACCCGCCGCCTCACCACCCCGATGCTCCGCGACCTGCTCGCCGAAGCGGCCCGCTCGGCCGGTCTCTGAGCGGTCGGCGCGGTCAACCCGCCCGCAGCAGTTCCTCGAGCTCCCCGGGCGTGCACTCGACCACCAACTGCCGCGCGTACAGCACCCCGTACTCGAACGGGTGCGCAGTCCGCGCCAGCTCCCGCAGCGCCTGCCGGGCGACCACCGCGTCCTGGTGCGCCCCCAGCGTCTCCTGCACCGCCTTCATCCGCTTCGTCAGCCCCGCCGCCCCCGCCGTCTCCCCGAGGTAGCGCGCCCGCTTCGCGGCCTTCCTGGCCCGGTGCAGCGCCGCGTCCCGCGCCTCGCCGGTGAGATCCCTGGCCGCGGCGAGCCGCCGGGCCACCCGGCGCTCGGCCTTCCGCGCCAGCCTGCGGTACGGCGGCAGGCCACTCCCGTCCGGCGGCCGGGTCGACAGCTCGCCGAGCTCACCCAGCAGGGCCCGGTACCAGGCGCTGTCCAACGCCGCCAGTACCTCGGGCCGGGCCGCCACCGACCGCTGCTCGGCCCACCGCTCCAGCTCGGCCGCGATCAGCCCGGGCTCGCACTCCGCGGGCAGCGTCCGGGCCTCGGCCACCAGCGCCGCCCCGAGCACCTCGGCGTCCCTGGCCGCCCCGAGCGCCTGCCCCAGTCGCCGAAGCCCCGCCACCGGTTCGTCCGGCCCGCCGTACTCGCGCAGGGCGCTCCGCAGCCGTCGGCAGGCCACCCGCATCCGGTGCACCGCGTCCGGCGCGTCGGCCCGGACCAGCGGCTCCAGCCCGGCCAGCACCACGGTCTGCCCGGCGATCCGGGCGGCCAGCAGCTCGCCGGTCGGTGGGCGTCTCTTCGGCATCCCGTTCACCTCCGAACGGCTTCCAGGCTATGCCCGGGCCGGAACCCACACAGCGAAGCCGGGCCCGTACGGGTCACGGGCCCGGCTCCACACGCGCGGGGTCAGCCGATCTGCTTGCCGAAGCAGAGGCTCTCCGGGGAGTCCCGGTAGAAGCCGAACTTGGTGATCGGCAGGTAGCCCTCGGAGCCGTACAGCGCGATCGCCTCCGGCTGCTCGGTGCCGGTCTCCAGGATCATCCTGGTCAGCCCGGCCTCGGCGGCGGCCTGCTCCAGGTGCCGCAGGACGGTCCTGGCCAGGCCCCGGCCGCGGGCACTCGCGGAGACGTACATCCGCTTCAGCTCGGCGTCGCCGTCCCGGACGTCGTCCGGCCCGGCCTGCTTCACCCGCCAGCCACCGCAGGCCACCGGGACCTCGTCCAGGTAACCGACCACGAACAGCCCGGCGGGCGACTCGAAGTGGTCCGGGTGCATCACCGTCTCATCGGCCCCGCCGTACCGCTGGACGTACTCCTGCTGAACCTCGGCCGCGAGCTTCTCCGCGTCGGGGTGACCGTAACCGGTGGTGCGTATCTCCATGGTCGCCAAGCCTAAGGCCGCAGGTCAGCCCTGTTCGAACCGGGCCACCAGGTCGTCCTTGCCGAACATCCGGGCCGTCTCGATCGCGGTCGGCGCACCGGCGCGCGGGTCGGCGTTGCCCTCCAGCAGGGCGGTGATCACCTCGGCCTCGCCCTTGAAGACGGCTCCGGCCAGCGGGGTCTGGCCCCGGTCGTTCACCCGGTCCGGGTCGGCGCCGCGCGCCAGCAGTACCCGGACCGTCTCGGCGTGGCCGTGGTACGCCGCCAGCATCACCAGGGTGTCGCCCCGGTCGTTGGCCAGGTCGGCCGGCGCCCCGGCGTCCAGGTAGGCCGTGAGCAGCGCGGCGTCGCCGGTGCGGGCCGCGTCGAAGAGCTTGCCGGCGAGTGCGATGACCTCGGCGTCCGGGGTCTTGGGTGCGGAGTCGGCCATGACTGGGCCCTCTCGGATCGGGTCGGTAGTGCCGTACCGCACCGTAGCGGACGACACGTGGTGGGGATGGCCGAGCGGCCGTTCGGGCGAATTTTGCCGCTCGTATACGCCCCAGGCAGGCGGTTCGGTGAGATCCACCCGTTTGCCACGTTCCATCATCTATTACTTTTTGTCACGATTAGGGCACTTTCGGTTACGCCTTTTTCCATATTGCGTCCCCGCCGTCCCCAGATCGAGGAGCAGTCGCGTGATTCTCTCCATCTCCGGCATCGTCCTGTTCGGCACCATCGCCTTCCTCTTCTTCCGGCGAGACGGCCTCAAGATCTCGCATGCACTGGTGTGCGCGCTGCTCGGTTTCTACATCGCGGGGTCCTCGATCGCACCCAGCATCCAGGCGGGCGGCGCGAGCCTGGCCAGCCTGCTCGGCGGCCTGAAGTTCTGACGGCGAATCAGTTTCGGCTCCGGCCCGGGTGCGGATCCCAACCGCCCCGGGCCGCACGCAACCCCAAACCCGTCCCGAGCTGCCCGGGGAGAAGTCCCGAATGTCCCTGACCCGCCATCTCAGCCGCGGCCGCGACCTGGCCCGGACCGCAGGCGACCACGCCTCCGACATGTTCGCCCCGCTCACCGTGATCGGCCGCGGCCTGCGGCGCCACTCCGAGTGGCTGAAGGCCCGCTGGGCCGCCACCCCGAAGGAGCGGCGCGGTCCGACGATCTTCCTCACCGCCGCCGGAGTGCTCGGCATCTTCCTGCTGCCGCACGGCCCGCTGCTCGCCCTGGTCGCCCTGATGGCCAGCGCCGCCTGGGTCGGCCGCTCCCCCAAAGCGCCGCCCGCCGCACCCGAAGCGGACGCCGCCGACCTCAAGCTGACCGCCCTGTACGCCGCCCTGACGCCCTATCTGGCCGCCCCCGAGGAGCTGAACCCGCTGTACGGCCCGGAGGGCCGCTACCAGGACGCGTTCAGCGCCTGGGAGTTCGACGAGGGCCGACTGGCCACCCTCGACCTCGGCTATCCGGCGTACTTCACCGACACCGAGCCCGCAGCCCGGGCCCGGGTCGAGCAGGTGATCCAGGGCAAGGCCGGCCGGTCCAGGGAGTACCGCTTCGACTGGGACGAGGAGTCCAACCGGCTGCGGGTCACCGCGCTCGCGCCGCTGGCCACCGACATCGCCGCCCAGCCCTTCGTCACCACCCCCGGCGAGATCGTGCTCGGCTTCACCGACAGCCACGGCAGCCGCCGCACCATCCCGGTCACCCAGAGCAGCGGCACCGTCCAGCAGCCGCCGGTGGTCTGGCGTACCGGTGCCCGCTCCTCCGAGCCGCACCTGCTGGCGCTGGGCACCGCGGGCTCTGGCACCTCCACCCTGATCCGCTCGATCGCCCTCCAGGCGCTGCGCCACGGCGACCTGATGGTGATCGACGGGGCCGGCACCGGCGAGCACGCCTGCCTGGTCAACCGGCCCGGCGTGCACACCGTGGAGACCAGCCTGCACGGCGCGCTGGCCGCCCTGGAGTGGGCCGCCCAGGAGACCGAACGGCGGCTCACCGCCCTGAACGCCGCCCGCCACCACGGCGTGCCCACCCCGGAGGACGTCACCCGTCCGCTCTGGCTGCTGCTCGACCACCCCACCGAGCTGACCGAGCTGGCCCACGCCGAGGGCCGCCCGGACCCGCAGGAGCTGCTGGAGCTGCCGCTGCGGCACGGCCGGGCAGCACGCGTGACGGTGGTGGTCGCCGACGACCTGACCGCCTACGACCGGATTTCGCCGACCGTCCGGGCCACCACCCGGGCCCGGGTGGTGCTCGGCCCGGTCACCCCCGGCGCCGCCGAGGCCGTCCTGGCCGGGCCACTGGACATCACCCCGGCCACCCGGACCCCGCCCGGCCGTGGCTACGCCCGGATCGGCGCGACCGAGCCGGTCCGCCTCCAGGTGCCGGTCACCGTGGACCCGCTGGACGACGAGGCGCCGGCCGCCCACCGGGAGGCGGTGATCACCCTGTTGCCGCACCGGGACACCAGGACCGAGGCCTCCGCGGTCGACCTGAAGGCCGAGCCCGCCACTCCGGCCGGTACCCCTGTCAGCACCCCTTCCGCCACCCCTGACATGCCGAAGGAACCCCCAGCGGTCCGCCCGCGTCCGGTCTGGTGACCGAGCAGCGGTAAGCTGGCGCGCCACCCGTAACCGGGTCGCTCTCCGCACATTTGGTGACACGCAGGGTGATAAATCCATTCAGATGTGACAAATCGGGCGACGATGGGTACAAACAGTGGCGGTACGACAGGCGACGCATGTCCCCGGACGGGAATCTTCGTCGGCGGTCGAGCGTTGACCGATTGACGATGACAGCGACCACTAGTCCTGTGGGCCATAAGCCCTGGAGGCACGATTCATGAGCGAGCGAGCTCTCCGCGGCACGCGACTCGGGGCCACTAGCTACGAGACCGACCGTGGAATTGATCTGGCTCCCCGCCAGACCGTTGAGTACGCATGTCAGAACGGACACCGATTCGAGGTTCCTTTCTCCGTTGAGGCGGAGATTCCCTCGGCTTGGGAATGCCGTTTCTGTGGCCAGGAGGCCATGCTGCTGGACGGCGATGTGCCGGAGGAGAAGAAGACCAAGCCGACGCGCACCCATTGGGACATGCTGATGGAGCGTCGGACGAGGGAGGAGTTGGAGGAGGTCCTGGCAGAGCGCCTGGCCGTACTCCGCTCCGGCGGGATGAACCTCGCGGTTCACCCTCGCGACACCCGCAAGAGCGCCTGACCCCAGGCCGCCCCAGGGCGGCGACCGAACCCGAAGGGGCCCGAGCTTCTCCCGAAGCCCGGGCCCCTCGGCTTTTCCCGATTCGAGTACGACGGCTACGACCTACGACGGCTACAACCCCAGCCTCAGCCGCTGATCGGCGGCCGGTGGTCGGTGTCCGGACCGGACGGCTGGGCCGGGTCGACCACCTCGCCCTGGATCACCTTGCCGTCGGGGCGGTGGATCCGGATCTGCTCCTGCAGCCGCACCGCGTCCGCCAGCGGGCCGGCGCCGACCGGCGAGGTGGAGCGCAGCGCCGTAGTGGCGAACCGGCGGCCCAGCGCCCGCCAGAGCGCCCTGGTCGGCGGGAAGATCAGCGAGAGCCCGAGCACGTCCGACATGAATCCGGGCAGCATCAGCAGCACGCCTGCCAGCACGGTCATGCTGGTGCCGGTCTGCGGCTGCTGGGACTGCGGCTGCCTGCTCTGCTCGATCGCCGCCGAGATCGCCTTCGTCCCGGCCCGCTTGACCAGCCAGCCGCCCAGCAGCAGACCGCCGAGCAACAGCAGCAGGACCGCGAACCAGCTGGTCGCCGAGGCGACCACGGTCAGCAGCCAGATCTCCAGCACCAGCCAGGCGGCGATCAACAACGGCAGGACCCGCCGCACCCGGCCGCGCGGTGCCGAGGGGGCCGGGGGAACTTGCTGGCTCACGGTACGAATCCACTCCATCGTGGTGCCCGATCCACCGCCCGACCGGCTGATCCGGTCCGGCTACTGGGCACCACCAGGCATAACGACTAGGACTCGGCCCGTGTTCCAGCGCTCCTGCGGCGGCGGAACCCGTCGAGCACCACCAGGCCGCAGGCCAGCAGCCCGCCCATCGCGAGCACCCACTCCGGCGCGGCGCCGACCCGGTCGGCCAGGGTCCGGCCGTCCCGCAGCGCGACGACGGCGCTCAGCTGATCCGCCGTCAGCTCTTCGGTCCGGTCGGTCACCCTGCCGTCCGGCGCGACGATCGCGCTGATCCCGCTGGTGGCGGCGATCAGCACGGCCCGGCCGTGCTCGACCGCGCGCAGCCGGGACATCGCCAGCTGCTGGTCGGGCTGGCCGCTGTTGGCGTAGGTGGCGTTGTTGGTCTGCACGACCAGCACCCGGCCGCCCTGGTTGACGGTGTCCCGGACGATCTCGTCGTACGCGACCTCGAAGCAGATCACGTCGCCGATCCGGGCCGGGCCGAGCTGCAGCACGCCGCTGCTGGTGCCGGGGAAGAAGTCCCGGGCCACCTGCTGGAGCCGGGTGATCACCTTGGACAGCTGGTCCCGGAACGGCACGTACTCGCCGAACGGCACCGGGTGCTGCTTGGTGTACGAGGCGCCGGGGCCGGTCTTCGGGTCCCAGACGATGCCCTGGTTGAGCACGTGCTGCTCGTCCGGGCCGTTCACCAGCGCGCCGACCAGGACGGGGACGCCGATCGCCTTCACGGCGGCGTCGATCCGCTCGTACGCCTCGGGGCTGGTGAACGGGTCGAAGTCGGAGGAGTTCTCCGGCCAGATCACCACGTCCGGGCGTTCGGCCCGGCCGGCCGCGACCTCGGCGGCGAGCAGCTCGGTCTCCCTGGCGTGGTTCTTCAGCACGGTCATCGGGGTGCCGAGGAAGTGCATGCCGGGGTTGGGCACGTTGCCCTGGATCACCGCGACCTTGACGGTCTCGGCGGCGGCCGTCGGGACGGGCACCAGGTATCCGGCCAGCAGCACGGCCACCGCGCCCGCCCCGGCCAGTGCGGCGGCCGGCAGCGAGCGGCGCGGGCCCCGGCGCAGGCGCAGCGCGGCCCAGGCCAGCAGGGTGCCGCAGAGGGCGACCGCGAAGGTCACCAGCGGCGCCCCGCCGAGGGCGGCCAGCGGGGTGAAAGGGGTCGCGGTGTTGGCGAAGGCCAGCCGGCCCCAGGGGAAGCCGCCCAGCGGCAGCCGGTCCCTGGCCCACTCCTGGGTGACCCAGAGGCAGGCCGCCCAGAGCGGCCAGCCGGGCAGCCGCGAGGTGGCGGCCAGACCGGCGCCCAGGGCCGCCAGGAACAGCGCCTCGATCACCGACAGGCCGATGGTCGCGTCCGTGCCGATCACCCGCAGCCACCAGAGCAGCAGCAGGAAGAACGGCAGCCCGAACGCGAAGCCCGTCCACGCCCCCTGACGGGCCGTCCGCCCCCGGGTCAGCAGCGAGAGCCCGGCCACCCCGACCAGCGAGAGCGGCCAGCAGTTGTACGGCGGGAAGGCCAGCGCCAGCAGCAGACCGCAGAGCACCGCAAGACCCGTCCGGGGCAGTCCGGCGACCAGCCGGGCGGGCCGCCCCGCTCGGGGGGCGACGGGCTCCGGATCGGGTGCCGTCACGGGGTGCTCCTGCTCGACGGGCAGTGCCATCTGCGCACCACCTCTCTGTCTGTGCAGGTCCATCCTGATTCGGAAGACGGTACCCCGGATCCTCGACACCCCGTCGCCCAGGGTCAGGACGGTCTCAGCCGGTGAACACGGTCCGGCCCCGGACCACGGTGCGGAGGCAGAGCGGGAGCGGCTCGCCCGGGGTGAGGTCGGGCAGGCCGGGGGTGCCGGAGCGGGGGTCGGTGGACCAGCCGGCCACCCGGGAGTCGGGGGCCTGGACGACCAGGTCGCCGGCCGCCCAGATCGCGAAGCTGGCTACCGCGCCGGGGACCAGCACGCCGTCCTGGTCCCGGCCGATCGCGCGCCAGCCGCCCCGGGTGTGGGCGGTGAAGGCGGCCCGGACCGAGATCCGGTGCTCGGGGGTCCGGTGGAAGGCGGCGGCCCGGACGGTGCCCCAGGGGTCGAGCGGGGTGACCGGGGCGTCCGAGCCGAAGGCCAGCGGGACGCCGGTCCGCAGCAGCGCGGCGAAGGGGTTCAGCCCGGCGGCCCGCTCGGCGCCCAGGCGCTGGGCGTACATGCCGTCGGGGCCGCCCCAGGCGGCGTCGAAGGCGGGCTGGACGGAGGCGGTCAGGCCGAGCTCGGCGAAGGCGGCGACGGCCTTCTCGTCGAGTGCCTCGGCGTGCTCGATCCGGTGCCGCCGGGCCCGGACCCGGTCCAGGCCGACCCGGTCGGCCGCGGCCCGGACACCGTCCAGGACGGCGGTCAGCGCCGCGTCGCCGATGGCGTGGAAGCCCGCCTGCAGGCCCGCCTCGGTGCAGGCCACCACGTGGTCGGCGACCTGCTGGGCCGTCAGATAGGCGGCACCGGTGTGCTCGGCGTCGGTGTAGGGGGCGTGCAGGCAGGCGGTGTGCGAGCCGAGTGCGCCGTCGACGAAGAGGTCACCGGCCGCGCCCAGGGCGCCGAGGCGGCGGGCGGTCTCGACCCCGGCGGGGGCGAGTTCGCCCCAGTAGCCGAAGACCTCGGGGCCGGTGCCCTCGGCGGCCAGCACGAGCAGCTCGGCGAAGTCCTGCTCGGAGGAGATGTCGGGGCCCGCGCACTCGTGCAGGGCGCCGATGCCGAGCGCGGCGGCCCGGGCCAGTGCGGCCTGCTGGGCGGCCCGGCGCTGATCCGCCGTCAGGTGGGCGAGGGCGGCGCGGCGTACGGCGTGGTGGGCGTCCCGGCTGAGCGGGCCCTCGGGGTGGTACCCGGCGCGGCCGGCCAGACCTTCCGTCAGCTCCCGCAGCGCAGTGGAGGCGAGCGCGGAGTGCACGTCGGTGCGGGACAGGTAGAGGGCGGCGCCACCGGCGGCGGCGTCCAGCTCGGCGAGCGTCGGCGGGCGGCCCTCGGGCCACTTGGTCTCGTCCCAGCCGTGCCCGATCAGCACGCCCTGCGCAGCGGCGGCGAAGGCCGTGACGGCAGCCAGCGCCTCGGCGAGCGAGGGGCAGCCGGTCAGGTCGAGGCCGGTCAGCGCGAGGCCGGCCGAGGTGGCGTGCACATGCGCGTCCACGAACGCCGGGGTGACCAGCGCGCCGTCCAGTTCGATCACCTCGTCGGCGGTCGCCGCGTACGGGGCGGCGGCGCCGTCGCTGCCGACCCAGGCGATGTGTTCCCCCTCGACCAGCATCGCGCTGGCGAAGGGGTCGACGGGACTGTAGACGGAACCGCCGCGCAGCAGCACGGTCCGAGGGGTGGTGGATGCGCTCATGAGGCTTAAGTCTGCACCCGCACGGACCGGCCTCGGTCCGCGACCCCCGGGGCTACAACTTGGGCGGCCGCGCCTCGTACGGGGTCGAGAGCACCACCGTGGTCCTGGTCGACACCCCGGCCGCGCTGCGGATCCGGGCGAGCAGGTCCTCGAGGTCGCCGGGGGCACCGACCCGAACCTTCAGGATGTAGTTCTCCTCGCCCGCGACGCTGTGGCAGGCCTCGATCTCCGGCAGCCCGGCCAGCCGGTCCGGGGTGTCGTCCGGGGAGCTGGGGTCGAAGGGTTTGACGGAGATGAAGGCGGTGAGCGCCAGATCGACCGCGTCCGGGTCGATGATCGCCGTGTAGCCGCGGATCACCCCACGCTGTTCGAGGCGGCGCACGCGTTGGTGCACCGCCGAGGTGGACAGGCCGGTGGCCTTGCCCAGGTCCGTGTAGCTCATCCGGCCGTCCTCGAGGAGCAGCTGAACGATGCGTTGGTCGAGATCCTCCACAGTGCGCAAACCTACTGCCCCGCGACCCCTGCCGCCGACAGCGGGGGCGGCCCCGGAGGTCGGGGGCGCGCGCTCCGGCACATGCCGCGTGAATGTGGCGAGCGCCACATGACGTGCATCACACTGCGTCCGACTGCAGGGTTATGAGGCCCCGTCAGCGGGAAATGGTGCTCTTGGCCAGGGCCGACGTCGGCCGGGCCCGATCCGAGGGGGATCACATGCCTGCTGCCGAACAGCCCTCCCGCACCGTTGCGGAGGACGACGAACGGTTCGACCTCGACGACTTCCCGGGGGTGGACCCGGGCGAGCTGGAGACCTGGGACATCTTCCGGGTGCACTGCCCCGAGTGCGACCGTCCGATCGCCCTGCTGGGCGACGAGGACCAGCTGCCGCAGCACGCGGTGCTGCCGACCGCCTGGCATCCCTTCTCCGCCGCGCTCTGCGCCGGCACCGGCGCCCCGACCGAGGACCTGACGGAGTGCGACTCGATCGAGCACGCCGCCGTCGAGGGTCTGACCCTGGGCAGCTCCCCCGCCGAGTTCGACTGGCGCACCCACCCGTTCTCGCACGCGAGCGCCCCGGGCTCGGGCCCGCTGGAGCGCCGCTCGCGGGTCCCCGCCCAGCGCTCCCGGGCCGGCCTGGTCCGGCACTGAAGGCACTGACGTCCAGGTCCGGCGTCCGCCCGGCGGCGGACGCCGGACCTGCGGTCAGCGGCCGGTCAGGTGACGGCCGATCACCAGGCGCTGGATCTGGTTGGTGCCCTCGACGATCTGCAGCACCTTGGCTTCCCGCATGTACCGCTCGGCGGCGTAGTCCTGGGTGTAGCCGTACCCGCCGAGCACCTGGACGGCGTCGGTGGTGACCGCCATCGCGGCGTCGGTGCAGAACAGCTTGGCCATCGCGGCCTCCTTGGAGAACGCCATCCCGGCGTCCCGGCGGCGGGCCGCCGAGAGGTAGAGCGCGCGCCCGGCCTCCACCTTGGTGGCCATGTCGGCCAGCATGAAGGACAGACCCTGGAACTCGGCGATCGGGCGGCCGAACTGCTGCCGGGTGCCCGCGTACTCGACCGCGAGGTCGAGCGCGGCCTGGGCCACCCCGATCGCGCAGGCGGCGATGCCGAGGCGGCCGGAGTCCAGCGCGGACAGCGCGATCTGGAAGCCCTGGCCCTCCTCGCCGATCAGGCGGTCGCGGTCCACCCGGACGCCGTCGAAGTGGATCTGGGCGGTGGGCGAGCTGCGCATGCCCATCTTGTGCTCCGGCGGGGCGGCCGACAGACCGGCGCTGTCGCCGGGCACCAGCAGGCAGCTGATGCCGCGCGCGCCGTCCACACCGGTGCGGGCCATCGTGCTGTAGAAGTCGGCGTGCCCGCCGTGGGTGATCCACGCCTTGGTGCCGTTCACCACGTACTGCTCGCCGTCCAGGTCGGCCCGGGTCCGCAGCGCGGCGGCGTCCGATCCCGACTGCGGCTCGGAGAGGCAGTACGCCCCGAGCTGGTCGCCGCCCAGCATGCCGGGCAGCCAGCGCTCGCGCTGCGCATCGGTACCGAAGGTGGCCAGCGCGTGACAGGACAGCGTGTGCACGCTGACCCCGAGCCCGACCGCCAGCCAGCCGGCCGCCAGCTCCTCCAGCACCTGGAGGTAGACCTCGTACGGCTGTCCGCCACCGCCGTGCTGCTCCTCGTAGGGCAGCGAGAGCAGACCGGCCTCGCCGAGGGTGCTGAACACCTCGCGCGGGAACCGGCCGGCCGCCTCGTCCTCGGCGGCGCGCGGCTCCACTTCGTTGCGCACCAGGTCCCTGGTGAGGGCGAGCAGCTCCCTGGCCTCCTCGCTGGGCAGCTGACGGTCCACGGGCTTGGCAGCGGCGGGGGTCA
Source organism: Kitasatospora sp. Root107 (assembly GCF_001424875.1). GTDB lineage: Bacteria > Actinomycetota > Actinomycetes > Streptomycetales > Streptomycetaceae > Kitasatospora. The sequence goes on from NZ_LMCT01000056.1 coordinate 74,178, forward strand.
TGACGGTACGTCGCCTCCTCGGTCGGGCGCCGCCCTGGGGGTTCGGGTACGGCACGGCAGGTCGGCCCGGGCGGCACCGGATTGCGGTGAACGCCCGTTCACTGGGCTTGGCGATGTGAGTATGCCCGATACCGGGCGCGCCGTCACGGTCCGGTTCGGCACATCACTCGAGCACCCGTGCCACAACGTCGGACCCGGCCCGACCGTAAAGTGGGGCGATGACCCGATCCGAGCTGATTTCGCTGGCCGCCGAGCTGCGCGCACTGCCGCCGTCCTGCGGTCCGGTGCGACTGGTCGCGGTGGACGGGCACGCCGGCTCGGGGAAGACCACCTTCGCCGCCCGGCTCGCGACGGCGCTCGACGGGGCGCCGGTGGTGCACCTGGACGACCTGGCCACGCATGCCAGTCCGTTCGGCTGGACTCAGCGGCTGCGGGCCCAGCTGCTCGACCCGCTGAGCCGGGGCGAGAGCGCCGAACACCAGGTCTACGACTGGGTGTTGGGGCGCTTCGCGGGCAGCCGCCGGGTGCCCGCGGCGCCGGTGGTACTGATCGAGGGGGTCGGCGCCGGGCGGCGTGAACTCCGGCCCCTGCTGGCCCGGTTGATCTGGCTGGAGCTGGACCAGCTCGCCGCCCGGGCGCGCGGCGAGCGGCGGGACGGACCGGAACTGGCCGAGTTCTGGGAGGGCTGGAGCCGGGCCGAGCTCGCCCACTTCGCAGCCGACCCGAGCCGTCCGTACGCCGATCTACGGGTGCACGGAGTCACCGGGAGGATCGTCCGGAGCACCCACGGTGAGCCTGCGCGACGCCCTTGACCTGGGCAGTCGTCAGGACTTAGGTTCTGCTCAGCGCGAGATTAGTTGATCGCGCAACATTAGACGCGGCACCTCCGACTTGTTCCCCCGTGAGCCGGAGGTGCCGTTCTTCGTGCCCCAACCACCGCCCGCACGGCCGGATTTGACTCCGCGCGGCACCCTTCCGGATCAGCCCGCCGCCGGTACGATTCCTGTCAGGGGGTGCCTTCGGTGCACACGGCGGGGGGCTGAGTGACAGTGGACAGTTCCGGTACGGCGGGGCCCGAGAGGCTGGCCGACCGCGCCTGGCTGCGCGCCATGGACGCGTACGCGGCCGGGTCGTACGCCCGCGCGGAGGAGGAGTTCCGCACCGCGGTCGAGCTCGACCCGGGCATGGCCGACGCCTGGCTCGGCCTGCACGCGCTGCGCTGCGACACCTCGGGCGCGTTACTCGCCATGCACCGCCACCAGAAACGTTTCGGTGAGCAGCGGACCAAGCACCGACGGCCACTCAGTTCCTGGTTCTGGCTGGGCTGGTGGGTCCAGCCCGTGCTGGAGGACGGCCGCGACCTCGCGCTGGCGCACGCCTCGCACTGGCTGGACGGCCGGCACCTGGCCGAGCTGGACGCCGCACTGGCCGGCTGCCCGCAGCCGGAGCAGGACCCCTCGGTCCGCTTCCTGCACGCCTGCCGCTCCTACCTGCTCAAGGACTGGGAGCAACTCATCCGGGACACCGACCAGTTGCTCGACGACCAGCTGCTCGGCATCGAGGCCGGGCTGTTCGCCGGGATGGCCCGGGTCCGGCTCGACATGTGCGCCCAGGCCCAGCACCCACTGGCCTCATCGCTGGCCCGCTGCCGGTCCGAGCAGCCGCAGCGCAAGGAGCTGCGCTACTGGCTGGCCCGCGCCTACGAGGGCTCCGGCCGCAGCGCCGCAGCGCTCCCGCTCTACCGCGCGGTGCATCGGGCCGACCCCGGCTTCATGGACACCGCCGCCCGGTTGGCTGCGATCGCCACCGAGGACGGGGTGCTCGACGTGCTGGTCCCGGTGGACGACAGCGGCGGCGAACTCCCCATGCCCGACGAGGACTTCCTCCCGTTCTTCGAACCCGAGGAGACCCCGGCCGCTCCCCCGGCCGAGGCTCCCGAGCGCACCCCGCTGCCGGTCCGGGCCGAGGCCCCGGCCGCGGTCGGCCCGGCCGACCGGTCCGGGCCCCGGCGGCACGGCCCGCAGAGCCTGGACGACGCGCTCTCCGAGCTGGAGCAGATGGTCGGGCTCGAGCCGGTCAAGCGCCAGGTCCGGGCGCTGTCCGCCCAGTTACGGATGTCCCGGCTGCGGGCCGACCAGGAGTTGCCGGTGCAGCCGCCGAAGCGGCACTTCGTCTTCTCCGGCCCCTCCGGCACCGGCAAGACCACGGTGGCCCGGATCCTCGGCCAGGTCTTCCACGCCCTCGGTCTGCTCTCCGGCGACCACCTGGTGGAGGCCCAACGAGCCGACCTGGTCGGCGAGTTCCTCGGCCAGACGGCGGTCAAGGCGAACGAACTGATCGACTCCGCACTGGACGGCGTGCTCTTCATCGACGAGGCGTACAGCCTCTCCAACTCCGGCTACAGCAAGGGCGACGCGTACGGCGACGAGGCACTCCAGGTGCTGCTCAAGCGTGCCGAGGACAACCGCGACCGGCTGGTGGTGATCCTGGCCGGCTATCCCGAGGGCATGAACCGGCTGCTGGCCACCAACCCCGGCCTCAACTCCCGCTTCACCACCCGGGTCGACTTCCCCAGCTACCGCCCCACCGAACTGACCGCGATCGGCCGCACCCTGGCCTCCGGCGGCGGCGACGACTGGGACCGGGACGCCACCGAGGAGCTGGCCAGCATCTGCGCCCACGTGGTCCGCGAGGGCTGGATCGACAACCTCGGCAACGGACGCTTCATCAGGACCCTGTACGAGAAGTCCTGCGCCTACCGCGACCTGCGCCTCTCCGCCCTCCCCGGCACCCCGTCCCGCGAGGACCTGGCCACCCTCCGCCTCCCCGACCTGGTCCAGGCGTACGGCGAACTGATCGACGGCCGGGCCTGACCCTGCTAGACGGTCCGGTGGTCCGGGTCGTGCATCTCGCCGACCAGCTCCTCCAGGACGTCCTCCAGCGCGACCAGGCCCAGCGGCTTGCCGTCCTGGTCCACCACGGCCGCCAGGTGGGAGGCGGCCCGCCGCATCGCGCCGAGCGCGTCGTCCAGCGGCAGTTTGCCCGGCAGCACCGTCACCGGACGCCACAGCCGGGTCGGCATCGGGGCGTTCCGGTCCTCGGCGTCCAGCACGTCCTTGACGTGCAGGTAGCCGAGCACCTCGCCCTCCGCGTCGACCACCGGGAAGCGGGAGAACCCGGTCCGCACCGCGAGCTCCTCGACCTCGGCGGCGGTCACCGTGCTGCCGACCGTGACCAGTTGGTCGGCGGGCAGCAGCACGTCGGTGACCGGGCGGCCGCCCAGCTCCAGCGCGTCCTCAAGACGCTCCTGGCGGCCCTCGTCGAGCAGGCCCGCCTCCTTGGAGTCGGTCAGCAGGTAGAGCAGCTGCTCGGTGGTGAAGACCGACTCGACCTCGTCCCTGGCCTCCACCTTGACCAGCCGCAGCAGGCCGTTGGCGAAGGCGTTCAGGAACCGGATCACCGGGCTGAGCCAGCGGGCCAGCCGGTCCAGCGGCGGGCCGAGCCAGAGCGCGGCCTTCTCCGGGCCCGCCAGCGCGATGTTCTTCGGGACCATCTCGCCGACCACCATGTGCAGGAAGACCACCAGGGCCAGCGCCAGCGCGTAGCCGATCGGGTGGATCAGCTGCTCCGGAACCCCGAGCAGCTCGAACGGGCCCTCCAGCAGGTGGGCGATGGTCGGCTCGGCCAGCGCACCGAGCAGCAGCGAGCAGACCGTGATGCCGAGCTGCGCCGCCGCCAGCATGGCGGAGACGTTGGACAGCGCGTGCAGCACCGTGCGGGCCCGCTTGTTGCCCGCCTCCGCCAGCGGCTCGATCTGGCTGCGCCGGACCGAGATCACCGCGAACTCGGCGCCGACGAAGAAGCCGTTGCCGAGCAGCAGCAACAGCGAGGCGGCCAGTTGGAGCGCGATCATCGGTCCTCGTCCTCGGAGTGGGTGTGCCAGTCGATCCGCTCGACCAGCACCCGGCTGGTCCGGTGACGTTCGACGCCGAGCACGGTGAATCGCCAGCCGGGAAGTGACGCCTGCTCACCCGGCGCGGGCAGCTTGCCGAGCAGGTCGGAGAGCAGGCCGCCGAGCGTCTCGTACGGCCCGTCCGGCGCGTACAGGCCGATGGCCTCCAGCTGGTCGGTCCTGGCCCGGCCGTCGGCCTCCCAGACCGGCCGGCCGTCCTTCGGCGGCAGCTGCCGCAGCTCGGGGGTGTCGGCCTGGTCGTGCTCGTCCTGCACCTCGCCGACGATCTCCTCGACGATGTCCTCGATGGTCACCACCCCGGCGGTGCCGCCGTACTCGTCCACCACGATCGCCATCGGCTGTTCGCGGCGGAGCTGGTCCAGCAGCAGTTCGGCGGGCAGCGTCTCGGGCACCAGCAGGGCGGGGGTGGCGAGTTGGGCGACCCTGGTGTGCGAGCGGCGCTCGGCCGGCACCGCCAGGGCGTCCTTCAGGGTGACGGTGCCGGTGACCTCGTCCAGGTTGTCGGCGTAGACCGGGAACCTGGAGAAGCCGGTGGCCCTGGTCAGGTTGAGCACGTCCGAGGCGGTGGCGTCCCGCTGCAGCGCGGTCACGTCCACCCGGGGGGTCATCACGCTCTCGGCGGTCAGGTCGGCCAGGCTGAGGGTCTTCACGAAGAGGGTCGCGGACTGTTCGTCTATCGCGCCCTCCTTTGCCGAGTGCCGGGCCAGCGAGACCAGTTCGGCCGGGGTGCGGGCGTGGCCGAGCTCCTCCTGCGGCTCGATGCCGAGAGCACGCACCATCCGGTCCGCCGAGCCGTTCAGGAAGCTGATCAGCGGGCGGCAGACGGCGGAGAACAGCCGCTGCGGTCCGACCACCGCGTACGCGACCTGGGTCGAGCGGGCGATCGCCCAGTTCTTCGGCACCAGTTCGCCGACCACCATCTGGAAGACGGTGGCCAGCGCCATGCCGACCGCGACCGACACCCCGTGCGCGGCCGACTCCGGCACCCCGACGGCGACGAAGACCGGGCTGAGCAGGACGGAGAGGGCGGGTGACGCCAGCATGCCGACCACCAGGGAGGTGACGGTGATGCCGAGCTGGGCACCGGAGAGCTGGAAGGAGAGCTGGCGGACCGCCTTCAGGACGCTCTCGGCCTTGCGGTCACCGGCGGCGGCGGAGCGTTCGACGGTTCCACGGTCCACCGTGACGAGGGCGAACTCGGCAGCCACGAAGAGGCCGTTGGCGAGGATGAGCAGCACGGCCGCGAGCAGCAGCAGCCAGGCGGTGATCACAGTGCCGCCTGCCTTCCGGTGATCGGAAGCGAGGCGGCGCGGGTACTACCGGACGGATCGTCCATCGAGGGGAGGTGTCACTCCTCTGGTCGTGGGTGAATGGGACAGGCCTTTGCCCAGGCTTTAACCAGCGTAAACGATATCCGTACGAGGATAAGGAACTCGTTCGGCCCCTCAGTTCCGCGCCACGCCGTGGTCCTCGACCAGGTCACGCAGTGCGCGGGCGGCGGCGACGGCCTGGTCCCGACCACCGGCGGGCTGGATGCCGACGACGGCCAGCGAGGTGCCGTCGGCGAGGTCGAGCATCACCCAGGGGTCGCCCTGACGGAAGTTCACCCTGACGATCTGCGGCCAGCTCAGCCGGTGCTGCCGGACGAAGTTGACCACCGTGACGCCCTCGGCGTCGGCGCTCACCCGGGGGCGGGCCAGCAGCAGGCCGACCGCCGAGAACAGCAGCCCGCTGACGAAGATCGCCAACCGGTCGTTGAACTGCCAGTTCGACGGCAGCGCGAAGGCCAGCACACTGAACAGCACCAGCAGCAGGGTGCAGATCCCGGCCAGCACGGCACGGTTGCGGCGCGGGGCCCAGGTGACGGGCAGTTCGACGGGGCTCGGCACGGTGACTCTCCGGAACAGTCTCAGGAACACGAAAGCGGGGCGGAGCCGGACGCGCCGGCCCCGCCCCGATGACTCGTCAGAGCCGGCAGGCGTGGATGTTGGTGACCAGGATGGCGCGGGCGCCGATGCTCCAGAGGTCGTCCATGATCCGCTGGGCCTCCTTGCGGAGCACCATCGAGCGGACCGCGACCCAGCCCTCGGTGTGCAGCGGGGAGACGGTCGGCGACTCCAGACCGGGCGTCAGGGCGACGGCCGCGGAGACGTGCTCGGCGCGGATGTCGTAGTCCATCAGCACGTACCGGCGGGCCACCAGCACGCCCTGCAGGCGGCGCAGGAACTGCTCGACCCCGGCATCCTCGCCGGCGCCCTTGGGCCGGATCACCACGGCGTCCGAGACCAGGATCGGCTCGCCGAAGATCTCCAGGCCCGCGTTGCGCAGGCTGGTGCCGGTCTCCACCACGTCGGCGATCACGTCGGCCACACCGAGCTGCACCGCGGTCTCGACCGCACCGTCCAGCTTGGTGACGGTGGCCTTCACGCCCTGCTCGGCCAGGTGCTGCTCGACCAGGCCGGTGTAGGAGGTGGCGATCCGCAGCCCCTCCAGGCCCGCGACGTCCCCGACCTCGAAGCCGACCGGCCGGGCGAACCGGAAGGTCGAGCCGCCGAAGCCGAGCGCGAGCACCTCCTCGGCGTTGGACGCCGAGTCGAGCAGCAGGTCGCGGCCGGTGATGCCGATGTCGAGCCGGCCGGAGCCGACGTACACGGCGATGTCGCGGGGACGCAGGAAGAAGAACTCGACCTGGTTCTCCGGGTCGACCAGCACCAGTTCCTTGGGGTCCTTGCGCTGCCGGTATCCGGCCTCATGGAGCATCTCCGCCGCGGGACCCGAGAGCGAACCCTTGTTGGGAACGGCGATGCGCAGCATGAGAGGTGAATCCTTCGCTGTGGGGTTACGTGGGGTGTGCAGGAGGGTGGTGTTCAGAGGTACTTGTAGACGTCGTCGAGCGTCAGCCCGCGAGCGACCATCATCACCTGAAGGTGGTAGAGGAGCTGGGAGATCTCCTCGGCCGTCTCCTCCTCCGACTGGTACTCGGCGGCCATCCAGACCTCGGCGGCCTCCTCGACGACCTTCTTGCCGATGGCATGCACGCCCTGCTGGACGAGTTGCGCGGTACGGGAGGACGAGGGGTCGCCGGTGGCGGCCTTCTGCTGGAGCTCGGTGAACAGCTCCTCGAATGTCTTCGAAGCCATGATGGGCTCACCTTACGGCTTGCAGGCTGACGGACGGTAAACAGTCCCGGACCGTGGACAGTCCTTTGGACACCACGGCCCGGCGGGACTTACCGCCAGGGCTCGGAGACGGAGCGCAGCGCGGCGGCCGTGGCGACGGCGGCGGTGACCGCCTCGTGGCCCTTGTCCTCGGCCGAACCGGGCAGGCCCGCCCGGTCCAGCGCCTGCTGCTCGTTGTCGCAGGTGAGCACGCCGAAGCCGACCGGGACTCCGGTGTCCACGCTCACCTGGGTCAGGCCGAGGGTGGCGCCCTGGCAGACGTAGTCGAAGTGCGGGGTGCCACCGCGGATCACCACGCCGAGTGCCACCACCGCGTCGTAGCCGCGGTCGGCGAGCTGCTTGGCGGCCACCGGCAGCTCGAAGGTGCCCGGCACCCGGACGATGGTGGGCTCCTCGATCCCGAGCTCCTTGAGGGCGCGGTGCGCGCCGTCCAGCAGGCCGTCCATCACCTGCTGGTGCCACTGCGCGGCGATCACCGCGACCCGCAGGTCGGCGCAGTTCTTGAGGGTCAGCTCGGGGGCTCCGTGGCCGCTCACGTCGTTCTTCCTGTCTGTCGAGAAAATGCGTACGGAAAGGGTGTCAGGAGTTCTTGTCGAGCCACGGCAGCTCGTGGCCCATCCGGTCGCGCTTGGTGCGCAGGTAGGCCGCGTTGTGCTCGCCGGGCTCGATCTCCACCGGCCGACGGTCCGTCACCTTGAGGCCGTGCTCGGTCAGCGCCGCGATCTTGTCGGGGTTGTTGGTGAGCAGCGTGAGGGTGTGCACCCCGAGGTCGGCCAGCATGTGGGCGCCGATGCTGTAGTCCCGGGCGTCGGCGGGCAGGCCGAGCTCGAGGTTGGCGTCCACGGTGTCCCGGCCCTGCTCCTGCAGCTCGTACGCGCGCAGCTTGTGGGTCAGGCCGATCCCCCGGCCCTCGTGGCCGCGCAGGTAGAGCACCACGCCCCGGCCGGCCGCGGCGACCTGGGCCAGCGCGGTCTGCAGCTGCGGGCCGCAGTCGCAGCGCAGCGAGCCGAACACGTCGCCGGTCAGGCACTCGGAGTGCAGCCGGACCAGCACGTCCTCGCCGGACGGCAGCTTGCCGTCCTCGCCCAGGCCGCCCGCGACCAGCGCGATGTGCTCGACGCCGTCCAGCGTGCCCTTGTAGCCGATGGCGGTGAACTCACCGTGCACGGTGGGGAGTTGGGTGACGGCGGCGCGGGTCACGTGCAGCTCGGTTCGGCGCCGGTAGGCGATCAGGTCCTCGATCGAGATGATCGCCAGCCGGTGCTCCCGGGCGAAGGCGACCAGCTCGGGCAGCCGGGCCATGGTGCCGTCGTCGTTGACCACCTCGCAGATCGCGCCGACCGGCGGCAGGCCGGCCAGCCGGGCCAGGTCGACAGCCGCCTCGGTGTGGCCGGGACGGACCAGCACCCCACCGTCGACGGCGCGCAGCGGGAAGACGTGGCCGGGGCGGGTCAGGTCGCCCGGCTCGGTGGCGGCGGTGGCCAGCAGCTTGACGGTGCGGGCCCGGTCGGCGGCCGAGATGCCGGTGTCCACCCCGTCCTTGGCGTCCACCGAGACGGCGTACGCGGTGCCCTTGCGGTCCTCGTTGACGGCGGTCATCGGAGGCAGCTTGAGCCGGTCCAGCTCCTCGCCGGTCATCGGCACGCAGATCACGCCGGAGGAGTAGCGGATGGTGAAGGCCATCAACTCCGGGGTGGCGGCCGAGGCGGCGAAGATGATGTCGCCCTCGTTCTCGCGGTCCTCGTCGTCCACCACGATGACCGGGCGGCCGAGCGCGATGTCGGCGATGGCCCGCTCGACCGGGTCGAGCGCGAAGGCGTCGTCGATCAGCTGACGGATGTCGGATTCGGGCTGGGTGGTCATGCCGAAACTCCCTGCAGGACGGCCGCCTTGGCGGGACGAGGGGTGCGGGTACGCAGCCACCAGGCCCGCAGGCCGAGCAGCACCAGCACGAAGTAGATGGCGTAGGTGAGGCCGGAGAAGGTGTAGCCGCTGGAGAAGGCGAGCGGGACGCCGACCAGGTCGACGGCGATCCAGGCGAACCAGAACTCGACCCAGCCCCTGGCCTGGGCCACCATCGCGGCCAGCGTGCCGACGAAGATGTAGGCGTCGGCCCACGGGCTCCAGGAGAGCGAGGGGTAGGCGAGGAAGATCCCGGCCACCGCCAGGGTGGCCAGCGCGGTGCCGCCGATCAGGGCGGCCCGCTCCTTCGCGGTGGCGAACCGGACCTCGATCTCACCGGTGGAGCGGCGGCCGCGCTGCCACTGGGTCCAGCCCCAGACGGCGGCCACGATCACGATGCCCTGCTTGCCGATCAGCCCGGTCAGGTGGGCCGACAGGTAGGCGCCGACCAGTACCACGGCGGACAGCAGCTGGACCGGCCAGCTCCAGACCGAGCGGCGCCAGCCGAGCGCGAGCGCGGCCAGACCGAGCAGGTTGCCCACCATGTCGGTCCACTTGACGGACTGTCCGAATATCGAGAACGCGGTTTCGTTCAGCCAGTTCACGAGGCGTCCTTGGTGAGGGTGTCCGGCAGGGTGCGCGCGTCGAGCAGCCGCTCGACGTACTTCGCGAGGACGTCCACCTCGAGGTTGACCGGGTCGCCGATGCTCTTGGTGCCGAGCGTGGTGAGGGCGAGGGTGGCCGGGATGAGGCTGACGGTGAAGCTGTCCAGCGCGGCCTCGACCACGGTCAGGCTGACGCCGTCCACGGTGATCGAGCCCTTCTCCACCAGGTAGCGGGTGATGGACTGCGGGAGCGAGAAGCGCAGCACCTCCCAGCGCGGCAGGCCCTGGGCGTCCAGGTCGCCGGGCTCGCGGGAGAGCAGCTCGCCGGTGGCGTCCACATGGCCCTGGACCAGGTGGCCGCCGAGCCGGGCGCCGAGTGCCATCGCCCGCTCCAGGTTGACCCTGGAGCCGGGGGCGAGCGCACCCAGGCTGGACCGATGCAGCGTCTCGGCCATCACGTCGGCGCTGAACTCGCCGGTGGTGGCCGCCAGTTGATCCGGTGTGTCGACAACGGTCAGGCAGACGCCGTTGACCGCGATGGAGTCGCCGTGGCCGGCGTCGGAACAGACCACGGGGCCACGCAGGCGGATCCGCGACGATTCGCCGATCTCCTCGATGGAGACGACTTCGCCGAGCTCTTCGATGATGCCGGTGAACACCCGGGTTCTCCTCGCGCTGAGAGCGCGGACTCCGGGGCGGCATTGGGAGATGACACGACGAACAGCGACCAACCGGGCACTCAGAGGGAACTCCCGTGAAAGAGAGCTCTCGCCTGACCCACGTCTCTTCGGGGAGAGCCGTGGCACCGCTGGTCACTACCCGCCCGCGCACGCCTCCCATCCGGACTTTAACCGTCGGTCCAGGAATTTCACCTGGTCAACCGGCCGCTGGCTGCGGACGGGTCGCGGACTGTAACCGCCGGTTCGGATTTTCACCGACCCCGGAGTGCGCTGAACGTCACTGCTACTACTTCCGTCATTCTGCCATGCCCCGCAAGGGGGCCGGGAGGGGTGCCCCCTGTGTCCTGGTTCACTCCGTCAGGTCGACACCCCGGGGAATACCGCGGGGGTGGCCGGCAGGCCCGGCACGGGCAGCCTGGTGGCGTGCAACTGCCCTGCATGGCGGGAGAACTGACCGTCCGCCGCCGGCTTCCGGGCGGTGGTCACGTACAGCGTGCGCAGGTCCGGGCCGCCGAACGTGCAGCTGGTCGGGTGCGAGACGCCGACCGGCAGCACGGTGTCCAGCATGCCGTCGGGAGTGTAGCGGTGCAGCACACCACTGCCCCAGCGGGCCACCCAGACCGCCCCCTCGGCATCCACCGTCAGCCCGTCCGGCATCTCGGTGACCGCGAACGGGCGCCGGTCCCGGATGCTGCCGTCGGCCGGGTCGAAGTCGAACACGTCGATCCGGCCGGTCGGGGTGTCGGCCCAGTACATCCGCCGGCCGTCGGGGCTCCAGCCCAGGCCGTTGGAGATCGAGGCGCCGCTCACCTGCTCGGTGGCGGTGTCGCCGTCGACCCTGAACAGGCTTGCCCGGCGGGTGACTTCACCCCGGGCCATGGTGCCGACCCAGATCCGTCCGGCCGGGTCGGTCTTGGCGTCGTTGCACCGGTCGGCCGCACCGAGCGGCACCGGGACAGTGTGGCCGTCCTGCTCCACCCGGTCCTGCAGTACGGTCGCCCAGCCGGTCGTGGTGGGCAGCACGGCGGTCACCGGCGCGGTCAGCCGCTGCGAGCTGCCGTCAGAGCTGTGCACCATCCCGCCGGGGATGTCCACCCACCGCAGACTGCCGCTCCTGACGTCCCAGACCGGACCCTCGCCGAGCTCGCTGACCCGGTCGTCGATCGGCTTCATGGCTGCCCCGTTTCGTTTTCTCGGGAAACTATCAGGGCCACCTCTCGCCCTCAAGATCGCCGGTCGGCTACCGTGCTGGTACGTGACCACACCGAACGCCTTCGAGGCCCTGCGGACCAACGCCCTGGCCGACCCCGCCCAGCTCCGCGAGCTGTACGAGCAGCCGGGCGAGCACGCCCGCCGTAAGCAGGTCGACCACCTGCACGACGCCGCCCGCCGCCTGATCGGCTGCTCCTCGCTGGTCCTGATGGCCAGCACCGGAGCGGACGGCAGCTGCGACGTCACCCCGCGCGGCGGGCCGCCCGGCTTCGTCACGGTGCTCGACGACCACACCCTGGCCATCCCCGACGCCACCGGCAACAAGCGGCTCGACAGCCTGCACAACATCGTCGCCACCGGCCAGGTCGGCCTGCTCTTCGTGATCCCGGGACGGGACACCACCCTGCGGGTCAACGGCCGGGCCTGCGTCTCCGCCGACCCGCAGCTGCTGGCCCAGCTCACCGCCGTCGGCAAGCCGCCGCGCAGCGCGGTGATCGTCGGCGTCGAGGAGATCTACGGCCACTGCCCGAAGGCGTTCCTGCGCGGCGGCGCCTGGAAGCCCGAGCAGTGGCTCGCCCCGGACGCGGCCCCCAGCTCCGCCGAGGTGACCCTCTCCCACCTGCGCGACCCGTCGCTGACCGTCGAGATGATCGAGCAGAACGAGCGCGAGGCCCTGCTCTACCGCTACGAGTGAGTCGCGGGTCGAGCCGCGGGTCGAGCCACGTGCCGAACCGTCAGACCGAGGCGTGCTCCTGCTCCTCGTCGTACAGCCGGGCGGCGATGGACTCGATCGCGCGGTCCAGGCCGGCCCGGTCCTCGGGGTCGGTGACGTCCCAGTCGTCCAGCTGGTGGCCGACCCAGCGACGCCAGGCCTCGGAGAGCCGGTCGACCTCGGTCCGGCCGGCCGGGGTGAGGCCGAGCTGCCCGTCCTCGGCCGTGGCGTAGCCGCCCTGGACCACCCGGTCGAAGGTCGGTTCCAGGACGTCGCCCGGCAGGTGGTGGGCGACGGCGATCGACTCCAGGTCCGCCCCGCCTGCGAACCGGCCGCGCCAGTAGATCTGGCCGAGCGCCCAGGCCGAGCCGGGCGGCAGGGTGCTCCCGGAGTCGGCGAGGATCTGCTTGCCGACGTCGGGACGGCCCTTGGTCTTGCGCAGCAGGTTCGCCAGCGCCCGTTCCAACTGCTTGTCCGCGTCGGCGGTGTCCGGTGCGCCGAAGCCCTCGCCGAGGTCGGAGGCGGCCGCCCTGGCGCTGTCCCGCAGCGGTACCTCCTTGAGGAACCAGGCCACCAGGAAGCCGACCAGGGCCACCGGGACCACCCACTGGAACACGTAGTTGATGGTGTCGGCGTACGCGGCGATGAACGGCGCCGCCTGATCGGGCGTCAGCGCGTCCAGCCCGGCCGGGCTGGACACCGCTCCGGGCGGCACGCTCGGCTGCTCGGCGGCGGCGTCGGCCAGACTGCGCGTCAGCTGGTTGGTGAACAGGGTGCCGAACACCGCGGTGCCGAAGGCGCTGCCCAGCGTCCGGAAGAACGTCACGCCCGAGGTGGCGGTGCCCAGTTCGTGGTAGGGCACGGTGTTCTGCACCGCGATGGTGAGCACCTGCATGGCCAGCCCGATGCCCAGGCCGAACACGAACATGTACAGCGACTCCAGCCAGACCCCGGTGTCCGGTCCCATGGTGGACATCAGCCAGAGCCCGACCGCCATCACCCCGGTGCCCAGGATCGGGAAGATCCGGTACCGGCCGGTGCGGCTGACCACGATGCCGGAGAGCATCGAGGTGCCGAGCAGCCCGACCACCATCGGCAGCGTCCGTACGCCCGACATGGTGGCCGAGACCCCGTCCACGAACTGCAGGTAGGTGGGCAGGAAGGTCATCGCGCCGAGCATCGCGAAGCCGACGATGAAGCTGAGGATCGAGCAGACCGTGAAGACCGAGTTCCGGAACAGGTGCATCGGCAGCATCGGCTCCTTCGCCCGGAGCTCCACCAGCACGAAGCCCACCAGCAGCAGCACCGAGCCGACGAACAGCCCGATGATCACCGGCGAGCCCCAGGAGTACTCGTTGCCGCCCCACTCGAGCCCGAGCACCAGGCCGGACGCGCCGAGCGCCACCAGCACGATGCCCGCGTAGTCGATCACCGGCCGGACGGCGGCCTTGACCGAGGGGATGGTCCTGGCCGCCATCACCACCATCACGATCGCGATCGGCACGTTGACGTAGAAGCACCAGCGCCAGGACGCGTGGTCGGTGAACAGCCCGCCCAGGGTCGGGCCGACCACCGTGGTGACGCCGAAGACCGCACCGAGCGCGCCCTGGTACTTGCCGCGCTCGCGGAGCGGGATCACGTCCGCGATCAGGGCCATCGCGGTGACCATCAGACCGCCGCCGCCGAGGCCCTGCACCGCGCGGCCGACGATCAGCAGCGTCATCCCGTTGGCGGCGCCCGAGATGATCGAGCCGACGATGAAGACCACCGCGCTCAGCTGGAAGACGATCTTGCGGCCGAACAGGTCGCCGAACTTGCCGACCAGCACCGTGGCCACCGTCTCGGCCAGCAGGTAGGCCGTCACCACCCAGGCCATGTGCCCGCCGCCGCCCAGGTCCGCGACGATGGTCGGCAGGGCGGTGGAGACGATCGTCTGGTCCAGTGCGGCCATCAGCATGCCGAGCACGATGGTGGCGAAGACCACGTTGGTCTGACGGCGGCTCAGCGCGGGCGGCGCCTTGGGTGCGTCGGCTACTACGGTGGCGGACAAGCTCCCGAGCCTCCCGAGTCGGCGTACAGGTAACCCCCACCCTTGGCCGTACCGGGAACTGACGCCACCGCAGGCGCCGGTACGGGTGACGACACGCCGTCAGGACGACGACTGCTGCTCCGCCATCGCCGCCTCGTCCATCCAGACGTACTCCCACTGGTGGCCGTCCAGGTCCTGGAAGCTGCGGCTGTACATGAAGCCCAGGTCCATCGGGTCGATGGCGGACCTGCCCCCGGCGGCCATCGCCTTGTCGACCAGCTCGTCCACCTCGGCCCGGCTGTCCGCGCTCAGCGCGACGATCACCTCGGTGGCGGCGGTGGCGTCGGCGACCGGCTTCCTGGTGAAGTCCTTGAAACGGGCCTCGGTGACCAGCATCGCGTAGATGGTGTCGCTGATCACCAGGCAGGAGGCGGTCTCGTCGGTGAACTGCGGGTTGAACGAGTACCCCATCGCCTCGAAGAACCCGATCGACTTGTCGAGGTTCTTGACCGGGAGGTTGACGAAGATCATCGTGGGCATCGGAACGGCTCACTTCCGTACGGTGCTGACGGTCGCTCAGCCGGGCGGCCGGGCAGTACCGAGCCTGGCACCGCGCACCGCCGGCGTCTCCCGGGGCTACTGCGGTCAGGCGACCGTCCCGGTCGCGAGCCGGGCGTCGAGGGCGGTGTGCAGCCAGTGGTGGGTGGCACCCATGGTCGGCTCCGGCGAGCCGGAGACTTCGGCGGTGAGCTTCCAGTAACGGACCATCACCGGGTCGGCGCTCTGCGCCAGTACGCCGCTGAGCTGCCGCCGGAAGTCGGGGGTGTCGCGCAGTCCGCGCGACTCGGCGTGGGCGGCGACGAAGCAGTCCAGCGCCTCGCTCCCGGGCGGCCGGTACGCCAGCAGGTCCGTCCGGGCCAGCGCGTACGCCTCGCCGAGACCTTGGTAGAACACCGCCGGGCGGTAGCCCTCCTCCTGCTGCGGCACCGGGCGGCAGTCGTTCCGGCAGAAGTCGTCGGCCAGCGTGTGCAGCCGGGCGAAGGCCAGCACCTGGGCCGGGGTCGGATCGGCCGGCGGCTGGGGCACCGCCTCGTCCAGGATCGAGGTGACCAGTCCGGCCGGCAGCCGCAGCGGCAGCAGCCGGCGCCAGAACCTGGCCAGCACCTCGGTGTTCGGCGGGGTACCGATCGCACCGATCAGCCGCAGCCGGTCGGCCCGCTCCTCGCCGGTGCAGTCCCGGAGCAGCTGCAGCGCGGCCTCCCGCCAGCGCAGCGCGGTCAGCTGCGAACCGAGCTCGCGGAGCTGACCGGCGATCACGTCCTCCAGCACCTCCTCCCGCTCCAGCACCCGGGTGACCTCGGCGACCGGCAGGTCGAGGGTGCGCAGCGAGCGGATCAGGCCGAGCCGCTCCAGCGCCTCGGGCCCGTACCTGCGGTGGCCGCCGGAACTGCGGGCGGCCTCGGGCAGCAGCCCCTGGTCCGAGTAGTAGCGAACGGTCTTGACCGTGGCCCCCGCGCGCTCGGCGAGTTCTCCGATGCTCCACATGCCCTCAGGATGTCATCTCTTGAATCTCCCGTAGGGGGAGCTCCTACCTTACGGACCGGCGCAGCTGACCGGGGCGCGGACCAAAGGTACGAGGAGACAGTCATGACGGCGTTCGTTCTGGTGTCGGAGAGCTTCACCGGTGGCCTGGTGTGGCAGGAGGTGACGGACCGTCTGCTGGCGTCGGGCGCCGAGGTGCACCCGGCGACCCTGACCGGACTGGGTGACCGCCGCGACGAGGCCGGGCCCGGCACCGACCTGGAGACGCACGTCGAGGACCTGGTCCGGCTGATCGACGAGGTGGCCGCGCCGGAGCTGGTGATCGTCGGTCACGGCTACGGCATCCACCCGGTGCTGGGCGCCGCCGACCGCCGACCGGGGCGGATCGCCCGGATCGTCTACCTGGACGCGGGCCTGCCGCAGAACGGGGACGCGGCGCTCGCCCTGGTCGCGGACCCGGCGGTCCGCCAGGAGCTGCTGCACCCGACCGACAGTGGCTGGGGGATCGCCCCGCCGGCCGCCGACGGGTGGCAGCGCTGGGGCAGCACCGAGGGGGTCTCCCCCGACGGGCTGGCCCGGCTGACCGAGCTGGCCGCGCCGCAGCCCAGGGGCACCCTGACCCGGCCGCTCGAACTGACCGGTGCGGTCGCCGCGCTGCCGACCACCGGGATCATCTGCACGGCGGGCGGGATGAGCATCGCGGTGGTCGAGCAGCTGGTGGCCGCCGGGCCGCCGCAGTTCCGGGTGCTGGCGGACCCCCGGGTGGGCTTCTTCGAGCTGCCCACCGGGCACTGGCCGATGCTCTCCGCCCCGGCCGAACTGGCCGACACGCTGCTGCGGGCCGCAGCCGGGGAAGGGCACCGGATCACCCAGGCGACCGGTGAACTGCCGACGTTCCTGCGCCCGTTCCTGCTCGACCTGCCCGAGCGCCCGCGCGAGCGGCTGGACCGGGTGGACCTGTACCTGCCGGAGGGGGACGGGCCCCACCCGGCGATAGTCTTCGTGCACGGCGGCCCGATCACGGCCGAGCTGCGGCCCACCCCGCGCGACTGGCCGCAGTACGTCGGCTACGGCCGGTACGCCGCGAGCCACGGCGTGGTCGGGGTGACGGTGGATCACCGGCTTTACGGGCTGGCCGACTTCGACCGGGCCGCCGCGGACGTCGCGGCGGCGGTCGAGCTGGTCCGGGCCGATCCCCGGGTGGACGGCGACCGGGTCGCGGTCTGGTTCTTCTCCGGTGGCGGCCTGCTCAGCACCGACTGGCTGGCCGCGCCGCCGTCCTGGTTGCGCTGCCTGGCCGCGACCTACCCGGTGCTCGCCCCGCTGGCGAGCTGGGGCATCGTGGACCCGCACTTCACCCCGACCGCAGCGGTCGGCGGCGCGGGCGGGCTGCCGGTCGTGCTGACCCGGGTGGGCCTGGAGTCGCCCGAGATCGCGGCCACGGTCGAGGAGTTCCTGACCGCCGCCGCCAAGGCCGGGGTCGGGGTCGAGGTGGTCGACGTACCGAACGGCCACCACGGCTACGAGGTGCTGGACCACACCGAGGAGTCCGTACGGGCGCTGGAGCTGGCGATGCGGTCCGTCCTGGCGCACCTCCAAGACTAGAAATCCTGGGCTGGCGGCCGTGCGTCCGGTATAGCTGGAGGCTGCCCGTCGGAGTCGAGGAGAGGGTGCCGCCCATGCCGCTGCTGGAGCCCGACCCGGAGGCCCTGCGGCCCACCACCCTGGCGGGGCCCGCCCATGACCGGGTCGAGGCGGCCCGGTCGGCCGGCACTCCGGCGGGGCTGCGCGACGGGCTGACGGCGGTGCTCGGCCCGGGCAAGGTGCTGAGCAAGGTCTCCGACCTGGTGCGGTACGCCTCGGACGCCAGCCCGTACCGGTTCGTGCCGCAGGTGGTGGTGATCGCCGAGTCGGTGGCGGACGTGTCGGCGGTGTTCGGGTACGCGCACCGGCACGGGCGGCAGGTGGTGCTGCGGGCGGCCGGCACCAGTCTCAACGGGCAGGCGCAGGGCGAGGACATCCTGGTCGACGTCCGGCGGCACTGGGCGGGGATCGAGGTCGAGGGCGAGCGGGCCAGGATCAGGCCGGGCACCACGGTGGCCCGGGCCAACGCCACGCTGGCGCGGCACGGGCGGGTGCTCGGCCCCGACCCGGCCAGTGCGATCGCCTGCACGCTGGGCGGCGTGGTGGCGAACAACTCCTCCGGGATGACCGCGGGGACCACCCGCAACTCCTACCGCACCCTCGCCTCGCTCACCGTCGTACTGCCCTCCGGCACCGTCCTGGACACCGCCGCCCCGGACGCCGACCAGCTGCTGGCGGAGCGCGAACCGGCCCTCTGCGCCGGACTGTTGGCGCTCAAGGCGGAGATCGAGGCCGACCCCGCGCTGGTGCGGCGGATCCGGGCCAAGTACGAGATCAAGAACACCAACGGCTACCGGCTGGACGCCTTCCTGGACGCCTCGACCCCGGCCGCGATCCTGCGCGGGCTGATGGTGGGTTCGGAGGGCACCTTCGGTTTCATCGCCGAGACGGTCTTCGACACCCTGCCGCTGCACCGGCTGGTCTCGGCCGCGCTGCTGTTCTTCCCCACGCTGCGCGCGGCGGCCACCGCCGTCCCGCTGTTCAACGAAGCCGGCGCACTGGCGGTGGAGTTGATGGACGGCAACACCCTGCGGGCCTCGGCCGCCGTGCCGGGCGTACCGGCCGACTGGGCCGGACTGCCGAAGGAGACCGCCGCGCTGCTGGTGGAGTTCCGCGCCCCGGACGACGCTGCGCTGGCGGCGGCCGAGGCCGTGGCCACCGGCCTGCTCGACGGGCTGCCGCTGATCAGGCCGGCCGCCTCGGTGACCAACGCCTTCACCCGTGACTCGGCCACCGTCGGCGGCTACTGGAAGGCGCGGAAGGCTTTCGTCACCGCGATCGGCTCGGCCCGGCCGCCGGGCACCACGCTGATCACCGAGGACTTCGCCGTACCCCCGTCCCGGCTGGCCGACGCCTGCGAGGCCCTGCTCGCACTCCAGGCCGAACACGGCTTCGACGCGGCCGTGGCCGGGCACGCCGCGCACGGCAACCTGCACTTCCTGCTCGCCTTCGACCCGGCCGAGCAGGGTGATCTGGACCGGTACGCCGCCTTCATGGCCGCGTTCTGCGAGCTGACGGTGCGCCGGTTCGACGGCTCGCTCAAGGCCGAGCACGCCACCGGCCGCAACATCGCACCGTTCCTGGAACTCGAATGGGGCCCGCAGGCCACCGAGTTGATGTGGCGCACCAAGCAACTGCTGGACCCGAAGGGCATCCTGGCTCCCCGGGTGGTACTGGACCGCGACCCGGAGGCTCATCTGCGCGGGCTGAAGACCATCCCCCGGGTGGAGCCGATCGCCGATCCGTGCATCGAGTGCGGCTTCTGCGAACCGACCTGTCCGAGCGGCGACCTGACCACCACCCCACGCCAACGGATCGTGCTGCGCCGTGAGTTGATGCGCCAGCCGGCCGACTCCCCGGTCGGGGCCGAGCTGCTGGCCGCGTACGGCTACGACGCGGTGGACACCTGCGCGGGCGACTCCACCTGCAAGCTGGCCTGCCCGGTCGGCATCGACACCGGGGCGCTGATGAAGCAGTTCCGGCACCAGCGGCACTCGCCGCGCGAGGAGCGCACCGCCGCACTGTTCGCCGAACACTTCACGGTGGTGGAGCGCTCCGCCCGGCTCGCGGTCGGCGCGGCCGGGCGGATCAGCGACCGGCTGCTGGAGTCGGTGACCGGCGCCGCCCGCCGGGCGGTCCGCCCCGACCTGGTGCCCGCCTGGCTGYCCGAGATCCCGGGCGCGGCCGAACGCACCATGCCCGCCACCACCCGCCCGGGCGCCGCCGCCGTCTACTACCCCGCCTGCGTGAACCGCATCTTCGGCGAGCCGACGGGCCATCAGGGCCCCACCCTGCCCGAGGCGCTGGTCGCGGTCTCGGCCCGAGCCGGAAAGCCGGTCTGGATCCCCGCCGACCTTGGCGGGACCTGCTGCGCGACGATCTGGCACTCCAAGGGCTACGACCGGGGCAACGCCGTGATGGCCAACCGGATCGTCGAGGCCGCCTGGGGCTGGACCGGCGGCGGCCGGCTCCCGCTGGTGGTGGACGCCTCCTCCTGCACCCTCGGGATCGCACACGAGGTGGTCCCGTACCTGACCGCGCAGAACCGCGAACTGCACGCCGAGCTCACGGTGCTGGACTCGGTCGTCTGGGCCGCCGAACTGCTCCCCTCCCTGGAGATCCTGCGCACGGTCGACTCGGCCGTGCTGCACCCGACCTGCTCGATGCGGCATCTCGGCGACGAGGAGCAGCTCCGCACGGTCGCCGCCGCCTGCGCGGACGAGGTGGTCACCCCGGACGACACCGGCTGCTGCGCCTTCGCGGGCGACCGGGGCCTGCTGCACCGCGAACTGACCGAGTCGGCCACCGCCCGGGAGGCGGCCGAGGTGACAGCACGCCAGTTCTCGGCCCACCTCTCCGCCAACCGGATGTGCGAGGTCGGCATGGAGCACGCCACCGGCCGCCCCTACCACTCCGTCCTGCTCGAACTGGAGCGGGCCACTCGACCCTAGACAGACCGCCCTGCACGACCTCGACCGGATGGAGCGGCACCAGACCCCCGTCGAGCAGGTGGAGACCGCCGCTTCGGCCTCTGACCCCGGGCCCGGAGACTGAGCGGAAAGATTCCGGAAAAAAGATCGGCTCTCGGTGTCGAGAACCCGTGCCGCTCTCCGACGTAGGGGTGACGGCGCACCGACGGGGTGCGCGGGACAGAGAACGGGACACCACCATGGGCAAGCTGATCCACTTCGTGCACCAGTCACTGGACGGCTTCATCGAGGGGCCGCAGGGCGAGTTCGACTGGCCGCTGATGGGCCCCGAACTCTCGGCCTACTCCCAGGAGTTGACCGGCGGTGACAAGGTGTTCCTGTACGGACGGGTGGTCTGGGACATGATGGCGGGCTTCTGGCCGCAGGCCGAGCAGCACTCGACCCACGAGCACGACCTCGCCTTCGCCCCGGTCTGGCGGGCGGCACCCAAGGTGGTGGTCTCCCGCACCCTGGAGAAGGCCGACTGGAACACCCGGGTGATCAACGAGAACGTGGTCGAGGAGCTGACCGCGCTCAAGAAGTCCGGCGTCACCCTGCTGCTGTTCGGCGGCTCCGGCCTGGCCGCCCACCTCACCGAGCACGGGCTGATCGACGAGTACCGGGTCTTCGTCCACCCGGTGCTGCTGGGCGGCGGCAAGCCGGTCTTCCAGCCGCAAAACCGGCGGATCGGCCTGGAGCTGGTCGAGTCGCGGGTCCTCGACTCGCAGGTGGTCCTGCTCCGGCACCGTCGCACGGACGGCTGACACCCCGTCGGGTCGGTGCCACCCTGGTGGGCATGTTCCGTCACTCCGAGCTCCTCCAGCGGCTGGCCGACCGGGACGGCGTCACGGTCCACCACGCCTACTGCACCGGCCCGCCGGAGGAGTGGCTGGTCAGCCTGGCCGCACCGGTCGGCCGGTGCACGGACGCCCGGGCCTTTCTGGCCCCGGGCGACGAACCGCCCCGGGTCGGCGACGTGCTGGAGCAGTGGCTGAGCATCGCGGCCCGGCACCACCCGATGCTCGCGGCGCCCGCCCCGCTCCGGGCCGCGCTCGCGGCCGACCTGGCCCGGCTGCTCGGCGACCTCCTCCCGGAGTACCTGACGGCGGCGGGCATCCGCTGAGCGCCACGGGCGGGCCGAGGCGAAAATCGGCTGGCCGCAGCGGCCCGCTCTCGGGCAGGCTCCGCGCTGATGAGTGACGGATCAGAGAGTGGGCGAAGGTACGCGCGGGCCGACACGCTGGAGGGAATGCTGCAGCGAGGGCGGGGGCGCGGTGCGGTCCTGGCGGCGCAGGATCCGGCGGCGGCCGCAGAGCTTGTGTACGGCTGCGTCCGGTACGACTGGCGGTGGGACTCGGTGGACGAGCGACACCTGTACCTGGCGCGGTTGATCAGGGATCTTGACCTGCCGCACGGCCCGGTCGTCGAGCTGTTGGCGGGGGACGAGGACCAGTGCGAGTGGGCGACCCGGATCCTGGAGCTGCTGGCGAAGTCCGGTTCGACGGAAGCCAGAGAGGCGCTGCGGGCCTACGTTCGCGAGGGCGAGCACTGGCTGGACGTCCTGGAGTCGGTGGCGTCCTGCTGGCCGACCGAGTGGTGGCGGGATCTGGCCGAGGACGCGTACACCGGACTCGACGGGGGCGAGCGGCTGCGGATGGACTCGGAGGCCGGGGAGACTCTGCGCTCCCTGCTTGGGATGGCCACGGCGCCGCACGCCTCGCGTCGCCTGAGCGACGTCGAGGTGACGCCCTCGAGCCGTCGCCTGCTGACTGTCCTCGCCGACCCCGGCACGGGCGAGGACGAGAAGGGCTGGGCCCTGCGCCTGCTCGCGTACCGGCCGCCGGAGCCGTACCTCCTCGCCCTGGCGCCCTCGCTGGGCACCGGAGACGGACAGTTCCCACTTCCCTTCCTGGCGCGGGCGGTTGCGCAGTGCGGTGCCCTCGCAGTGCCGGCTGCCCGGTCGTGGGTGGCGGACGGGCGGAGTTGGCTCGTCTGGATCGGCCTGGAGGTACTGGCCGAACACGGCGACGCCTTCGACCTGCCGGTGCTGTCGGCGCACTTCGCCGCCGAGTGGGAGCAGCACAGTTGGTGCGGCCCCAAGATGCTCGCGGCCGGCCTGGCCCGCTTCGGTCCCCAAGCCGCCGAGGCCGTACCCATGCTGCGCCGGTACTGGGTGCGCACCCCGCACTCGTACGAGCGGCCGGCCTACCTGAAGGCGCTTGCGGCGATCGACCCGGACGGGCTGGAGCACGCGTACACCGAGTCGCTCTGGGACTGCGAGGCGGACTCCCGACTGCTGGGCATCGCCGGGGCGCCCGACCTCCCGCACGTACGGGACCGGCTGGCGCAGCTGCGCGACGACCCGATGGAGGAGCCGGAGGTCAGGCGCGCGGCGGCGGCCCGGCTCGGGCAACCGGCGCAATCGGGGCATCCGCCCGTCAACAGGTACATTCCCGCCGGGAATTGAGCAGCAGAATCCCCCTGCTAGGGTGAGCCGATGGCAACGATCAAGCATTTCCAGGTCACCTTCGACTGCGCAGAACCCGAGCGTGTCGCTCGTTTCTGGTGCGAGGTGTTGGGGTACGTCGCACCGGCGCCACCGGCGGGGTTCGCCACTTGGGACGATCTCAACAGCTCGCTGCCGCCCGAGGATCGGGATTCATGGTTCGCATGCAGTGATCCCTCGGGTGTGGGCCCGCGACTGTACTTCCAGCGCGTTCCCGAAGGGAAGGTCGTCAAGAATCGGCTGCACCTCGACGTGCGGGTCGTCACCGGACTCGTGGGTGCAGAGCGCCTGGCCACGCTCGAGGCGGAGTGCGCACGACTGGTCGCGCTCGGCG
The DNA here is from genome assembly GCF_001424875.1 of Kitasatospora sp. Root107. Taxonomy (GTDB): domain Bacteria; phylum Actinomycetota; class Actinomycetes; order Streptomycetales; family Streptomycetaceae; genus Kitasatospora. Next base: position 97,465 of record NZ_LMCT01000056.1, read on the forward strand.
CGGTACGCGTGCGGCTGCTGCCTGCCGATGAGGAGAACGAGTCGTGCATGGTGATGCAGGACGTCGAGGGCAACGAGTTCTGTCTCGACTGACACACCCAGGGCACCGGCGGTGCCTTCGAAACGGGAGGGCCACCATGGTCGACGGACTGGCGGAGTACTGCGTCGAGGCGCTTCGCGAACACGGCTGCCCCTCGGCCTCCGTGGCGGTGGCCGAGCGGGGCGAGGTCGTCCTCGCCGAGGCGTACGGAATGGCGGAGGTAGCCGCCGGGATCCCGGCCACGCCCGGCACCGCGTACGCGCTGGCCTCCGTCACCAAGGCGGTCACTGCCACCGCCGTCTGCCTGGCCGCTGACGACGGGCTGCTGCAGCTGGACGAACCCGTGCCCGGCAGCTACCGGTGGCCCGCCCCGACGGTGCGTCAACTGCTCCAGCACCGGGGTGGCTTCACGGCCCACTACGACTTCCACTACGGCGAGGGCGAGGGCCCGATCGACGCGGGGCGCTACGCCGAGCTGTACCGGGAGCCGGGCTCCGGATTCGAGTACGCCAACCTCGGCTACCGCCTGCTGGGCCGGCTGCTGGAGGAGGTCACCGGCCAACGGCTCGGGGACTTCGTCCGGGAGCGGGTGGCCGAGCCGCTCGGGCTGACCGACTGGCACCTCGGGCCGTCGTATCCCGGCCCCGCCCCGACTGCGGTGAAGTACACGGTCGACGGCCGCGCCTACCCCGCGCACTGTGCCAGCAGCCACCCGGGGGCCACCGAGGGCTGGGCGACCGCCACCGACCTGGCGCTCTTCGCCCAGGGTTACGAGCGCCTGCTGCAGCCGGAGACGGCGGCGGCCGTCCGCGCCGCCGTTCCGCTCAACGCGCACCTCGGGTACGGGCTCGGCTGGGTGGTGTCGTCGGGCGCCGGTCCGGTGGTCCAGAGCCACGGCGGCGGCATGGGCGGCGTGGCGGCGATGCTCGCCACCGTTCCCGAGCAGCAGCTCTCGGTGGCGGTGCTGACCAACTGCACCAACAAGGCGGCCCGGGACGCGATCGTCAGGTATGTCCTGACCGCACTGGTCCCGGGGTACACGGACCAGCGGATCGCCCCGGTGATCGACGACCCGGAGCGCCCGATGGACCTGCCGCCGGGCCGCTGGACGGGCTCCGTCGGTACGCCGGAGGGTCAGCTCCCACTGGTGCTCGACATCCTGGCGGACCGTACGGTCGAGGTGGAGCTGAGCACCGGCGAGCGGGCCACCGCGCCGGCCACCGCCTCGCGGGCGTACGACCTGCGGACCTTCGTCCCGCTCCAGCTGCCGACCGCCGACGCCCTGATCGGCAGCCCCATGCTCGGCCTCGAACTCCGCCTCGAGCAGGGCCGGTTGACCGGCCAGGCCCGCACGTTCAAGAACGGCGACAGCGAGGGCCTGCTCGGCAACTTCCTCAGCCACCCCTGCGAACTGAGGCCATAGCTGCTGCCCCCTGCTCGGCGTCCGGGACGACCAGGGTCCCGGTGGGGCCGGCGGTGAAGGACCTCAGCAGGCTGTGCCGGACCCGGCCGTCGAGGACCCGGGCGGTGGCCACGCCCGCTCGGACCGCTCGCAGGCAGCCCTCCATCTTCGGCAGCATCCCGGTGGTCAACTCCGGCAGCAGGGCGTCGAGTTCACCGGCCGTCAGCCGCCCGATCAGCGAACCCGGGTCCGGCCAGTCGGCGTACAGGCCCTCGACGTCGGTCAGCATCAGCAGCCGGTCGGCACCCAGCGCGATCGCCAGGGCTGCGGCGGCGGTGTCGGCGTTCACGTTGTAGACGTGGCCGTCGGTGCCCCGGGCGATCGAGGAGATCACCGGTATCCGGCCGTCCGCGAGCAGTGCCCGCAGGGCGCCCGCCTCGACCTGGACCACGTCCCCGACCAGCCCGATGTCCACCGGCTCGCCGTTCACCACCGCGTACCGCTTCTCGGCCGTCATGGTGTGCGCGTCCTCGCCGGTGATGCCGACCGCGTACGGCCCGTAGGCGTTGACCAACCCGACCAGTTCGCGCTGGACCTGGCCGGCCAGCACCATCCGCACCACGTCCATGGTCTCGGGGGTGGTGACCCTCAGACCGGCCGTGAACGAGGACTCCAGGCCGAGCCGGCCGAGCTGCGCGCTGATCTGCGGGCCGCCGCCGTGCACCACCACCGGGTACAGACCGGCCTGCCGGAGCAGCACCACGTCGGACGCGAAGGCAGCCTTCAACTCCTGGTTCACCATGGCGTTTCCGCCGAACTTGACCACCACGGTGCTGCCGCGGAGCCGCTCCAGCGACGGCAGCGCCTCCAGCAGACCAGCGCGACTGCTCAAAGCTCCCCCAAGGCTGGTGCGAACCGTCACCACGTCGGCAGGGCTCGCTGTCGAGCCCATCCAACGGGCTGCGAACGGCCCGAGGGTGACGTGCGGAAGAACACCGGCGGTCACTGCGGGGCCGCTCGCAATCGGCTTGCCTCGGGCCGGGCCAGTCGCGATGATCAGGCACGACTACGACCGTCGGACGAGCGTTCCAGCGCCACCTGAGTCGTGACCGCCGACCACCAGGAGGAGCCTGTGAACACCGAACTGACCGAAGCCTGGCAGCTGTTCGACTCCGGCGACCCGCAGGGTGCGATGAGCGCCCTGCGGGCCGGGGCCGACCGGATGCCGATCGCCGAGCTGGCGCCGCTGGCCGGGCGGCTGGCCGCCTCGGCCGGCTTCGACGACCTGGCCGGGGCGGCGGCCGAGCTGACCGACCGTCCCGACGGGGCCGAGCAGCTCTTCGCCTTCGGCTACGCCTGTATCGAGCGCGGGGTCTCCGAGCTCGCCGTGCCCGCCCTCCGGCAGGCGCTGGCCGTGGGCCTGACGCCGCGTCGGCGCCTGTTCGGCCTCGGCCGCTCCGGCCCCGGCTCCCGGCAGGTGCTGCTGGAGCTGGCCGTCGCGTTGGAGGACGGGCAGCGGCACGCCGAGGCGGTCGCCGTGCTCCAGGAGCACGACCGGCTGACGGAGGACTGGCCGGACCGGTACCTACTGGTCCACAACGCCCTGATGGACGGCCGGATCGACCTGGCGCGCCAGGTCTTCGGCGCCCTCGGCGCACCGGGCGAGGACTGGGAGGAGCCCGCCGACCGGATCCACCGCTCGCTGGCCCGGGCCACCGACGCCGCCCCCGCCGACCGCCAGGACCTGCGCGGCTGGCACTACACCCTGACCGGCGGCCTGCTCACCACCCTCTCGCCGTACGGCTTCCGGGCCGGGATGACCGGCCGCTGGGCCTACCTGCACGACAGCTTCGAGTCCTGCCGCCACGGCCTGGAGCGGCTGCGGGCGGTGCTCGCCGCCACCGGCAGCACGCCCCGCTCGGTCGCCCTGCTGCCGGACCGGGGCAGCCACGCCCTCGGCCTGGCGGCCGCCCGGCGCGCGCTGGTGGTGGCGTACGACCTGAACGACTGTGACCCGGAGCTGGTCGCGGAGCTGCACGAGCGCGCGCCCGAGGAGATCCTCTACGAGCACGCCACCTGCTGGACCGACCCGCCCGCCGTCTCGGCCGACATCTGCACCCTGCTCGCCCAGGTGGTGATCGCTCCCTGGGAGTCCGGCATGGCCTTCACCGAGGACGGCGAGCCCGAGGACGCCCCGGCGGACGAGCGCTCGGCGGAGCAGCTCGCCGACGCCGTGCTGGCCGCCTCGGCCGAGCCGGACGAGGGCGACGGCGAGACCCCGGCCGACCCGGAGCAGGCCCTCACCGCCTTCGCCGAGCGGGTGAACGGCAGCTGGCTCACCGGCGCCCGGGACCGGATCCGCTCCGCCGGGCCGGTGCGCAGCGCCAGCTTCGGCTGACCCCGGCAGGCGTCAGGAACTGACCAACCGGCTGAGCAGCGCGGCAAGTTGGGCCCGTTCACCGTCGGTGAGCGGGGCCAGCACGTCCTCCTCCACCGCGGCCAGCTCCTCGGTCAGCTCGGCCAGCAGGGCGCGGCCGGCCCTGGTCGCCGAGACGTTGATCCGGCGCCGGTCCCGGGCCGACCGGGTGCAGGCCAGATAGCCCTGGCCGCCCAGGTCGTCCACCACCTTGACGATGTCACTGGGGTTGATGTCCAGCCGGGCGGCGAGCTCGCCCTTGGCGAGCGGACCCGCCTCGACCAGCGCCTCCAGCACGGCCACGTGCCACAGGCGCAGGCCGCGCCGCGCGACGCTGGCGGCCAGGCCGGCCCGGGCGGTCCGGCCGGTGCTGGACATCAGATAGGTCGTCAGACCGAGCAGCCGGGTCATCCGGACCACCCCTCGGGGCCGACCCGGACGCACCGCGACGAGGGCAGCGTCAGGACGTCGACCAATGGTTCGACATTCATAGTTAGGCAAGGCTAACCTAGCTATGGAAGCTGGTCAATGTCCGAACCAATCCCCTGAGGAACCGTCAAATGGCCTCGGGCGACTACCAGGTCCGCACCCGCGCCGCGACGGCCCGCGCCACCAGGGCGTGCGCCACCAGCGCGGCCCCGACCCCGGCCACCACCCCGAAGGCGGTGGTCGGGATCAGGTCCCAGCTCGAGGCGCCGGGGTACGCGTCGGTCCAGCGGTCGATCCGCAGCGTCGCGCCGACCACCGCTCCGGCGGTCACCACGCCGAGCACCGCCAGCCGGGTCGCCGTGCTGTACGCCGGTGCGGGCAGCGGGGCGACCCGCTCGGCGTCGATCAGCCGCAGCTCACGCAGCAGGTACCAGCCCACCGCGACCAGCGCGACGGCCGAGGAGCCGTACTGCAGCACCGTGTACAGCGGCTGGCCGGCCACGTGTTGGTCCGCCAGGAACGGCAACAGCCGGACGCCCTCGCGGTCGTGGTGAGTGAAAGCGTCCCAGCCGACATGGGTGGCCGCCCCGATCGCGCAGGACAGCAGCAACCAGCCGGTCTGCCGGGGCAGTTCGGCCCGGGGGCGCTGCGCGGCGGTCAGCCGGTCGGCCGCCCAGGCCCAGCGCACCGGCAGCAGGGCGACCAGCGGCGCCCGCAGCAGACCGTGCCAGAGCAGCACCAGCAGCGCGGCCACCAGCACGTCGACGGTCGGCACTCCCCACCAGGAGTGGGTCTGCTCGCCGAAGCCGTACAGCCCGGGGGCGAGCGAGGCGAGGAAGTACGGCAGATCAGGCGTGAGCGACCCGGCCACCAGCCCGGAGGCGATCAGTCGGCCTCGGCCTCGCCCCTGGGACAGCAGCGGCAGGATGGCAGCGGGGTGACTGAAGGTGAACGGCACGGCCATACCGTACCCAACTTGCCTTTTCAGCCCAAGGGGTGGAGCCGGATTCCGCTTTCCGCCGAACGACCGGAGGTGGGCGGGAACTCCCGCCCACCTCCGGGGTGACTCAGAAGTTGATCATGTGCCCGGCCAGGCCGTGCACGGCCTCCTTCACGGCCTCGCCCAGCGTGGGGTGGGCATGCACGTTGCGCGCCACCTCGTGGACGGTCAGGTCCCACTGCTGAGCCAGCGTCAGCTGCGGGAGCAGCTCGGTGACCTCGGGGCCGATCAGATGGGCGCCGAGCAGCTCGCCGTGCTTGCCGTCGCTGATCACCTTCACGAAGCCGACCGCCTCGCCCAGGCCGTGCGCCTTGCCGTTCGCGGTGAACGGGAACTTCGCCACCTTGACGTCGAAGCCGAGCTCGCGGGCCTGCGCCTCGGTCCAGCCGAAGCTGGCGATCTGCGGCTGGCAGAACGTGGCACGCGGGATCATCACGAAGTCGAGCTCCATGGTCTCGACGCCGGCGATGGTCTCGGCGGCCACCACGCCCATCGCCTCGGCCGCGTGAGCCAGCATCAGCTTCGCCGTGACGTCGCCGATCGCGAAGATGTGCGGCACGTTGGTCCGGCCCCGGGCGTCCACGTCGATCGCACCGCGCTCGGTCAGCGCGACACCGGTGTGCTCCAGGCCGTAGCCGGTGACCCGGGGCGCGAAGCCGATCGCCTGGAGCACCTTGTCGGCCTCCAGTACCTCCTGCTGCCCGTTGCGGGTGACGGTCACCCTGACCTTGCCCGCCGGGTCGCTGTCGTCGATCCCCTCGACCCGGGTGGAGGTGAGGATCGTGATGCCCAGCCTGCGGTACCGCTTGGCGAGCTCGGCGGAGACCTCGACGTCCTCCAGCGGCACCGGCCGGTCCTGGAACTCGACGATGGTCACCTTGACGCCGTAGTTGTGCAGCACGTACGCGAACTCGACGCCGATCGCACCGGCGCCCGCGATGATGATGCTCTCCGGCAGCGAGTCGGTGAGGATCTGCTCCTCGTACGTCACCACCCGCTCGCTCAGCGAAGTCCCGGGCAGCAGCCGGGTGGTGGACCCGGCCGCGATGACGCAGTGGTCGAAGGTCACCGTCTCGGTGCCGCCCGCGGTCAGCGCCACCGACAGGGTGTGGTCGTCGACGAAGGTACCCCGGCCGTTGAACTCGGTGATGCCGTTCTTCTTCATCAGGTAGTGCACGCCGGCCGCCCGGCCGTCGGCCACCTTGCGGCTGCGGCGGTGCGCGACCCCGTAGTCGAAGCTGACCGTGCCCTCGACCTTGATCCCGAAGGTCTCGGCCTCCTGCTGGAAGATGTGCGCCAGCTCGGCGTTGCGCAGCAGCGCCTTCGAGGGGATGCAGCCGACGTTCAGACAGACCCCGCCCCAGTACTTCTCCTCGACGACCGCCGCGCGCAGCCCCAACTGGGCCGCCCGGATCGCTGCGACGTAACCGCCAGGGCCGGCTCCGAGGACGACGAGATCGAAATGCGTGCTCATGTTTCCTTCTTCGTGCCGAGTACGTCTTTGAGGGTGCCGGGCGCTCAGAACCCGACGGTGAACCGCATGTGATGGTGCCTTGGCTGCTCCGCCCAGTCCACTCCGGCCCGGTCCTACGGCGGAGAGCACGGCCGGATCCGGATGCGCCTGCGCCGTTTGTGCAGACACCCGGATCTGCGGTGCGGACCACGGCGGGCTGTGTTGGAGTGACGCCAACAACTTCACGGGGGAAGGACACTTCCGCATGTCCGAAAACATTTCACGCCGCAACCTGCTGGGCCTCGGCGCCGCCGTCGGCAGCTCAGCCCTGCTCGGCTCCACCCTGCTGGGCTCCACCGCCCGGGCGGCCGACCTCTCGGGCGCCCGGTGGCCGGACGAGTTCGCGCTGCCGGACGGCTTCCGGCCCGAGGGCATCGCCATCGACTCCCGGGGCCGGGCCTACTTCGGCTCGCTCGCCGACGGCGCCGTCCACCGGGTGGACCTGGCCACCGGCCGGGGTGCGGCGTTCAGCGCCGGGCCCGCCGCCGGCACCCCCTCGCTCGGGATGAAGGTGGACGGCCGGGGTCGTCTGTTCGTCGCCGGAGCCTTCGGTGGCGACGCCCGGGTGCTGGACACCAGGACCGGCGAGACGCTGGCCTCGTACCGGCTGGCCGCCGGGGACGACACCTTCGTCAACGACGTGGTGCTCACCCCGGAGGCGGCCTGGTTCACCGACTCCTCCCAGGCGGTGCTGTACGGGCTGCCGTTCGGCCCCGGCGGGCGGCTGCCGCGTCCGGACCAGGTCGTGCACCTGCCGCTCACCGGCGAGTTCGACCAGGCGGCGGGCACCTTCGGCGCCAACGGCATCGAGACCACCCCCGACGGCTGCGCCCTGCTCGTGGTCAACATGACCACCGGCAGCCTCTTCCGGGTCGACCCGCGCAGCGGGAACGCCCGGAAGGTGGACCTCGGCGGGGAGAGCCTGACCCGCGGTGACGGCCTGCTCCGGCAGGGCCGCGAACTCTTCGTGGTGCGCAACTCGTTCAACGAGATCGCGGTGCTGCGGCTGGACCAGGCCGGCCGCAGCGGCCGGCCGACCCGCCGGATCACCGACCCGCGGTTCCGGATCCCGACCACCGTCGCGGCCCACCGCAACCGGCTCTACCTGCCGAACGCCCGCTTCGACACCGAGCCGCTGCCCGGCACCGACTACAACGTGATCGCCGTCCCGCGCGGCTGACACCCGACCGGACCGGCCCCGTCAGCGGGGCCGGCCCACCGAGTCACCGGCCGTCCGGCGTAACCCGTGGCCCGGGGATCGGTTGTGCTGGTACGGAGTGCGGGCACAACCGATCCCCCGCGGCGAGTCGGCACGGAGGTACAACAGCAGTGAGCAGTGAACGTGGTTCCAGGAGCGCCCCGATGGCCTTCCCGTCCCAGGGCAACGGCAGCGCCGACCAACGGGCGGCCGCCCAGATGCTGGGGCTGCGCGACGTGGTGCTCCCCGCGGCGGTGGTGACGGCGGCGGTCGAGCTGCTGGCCGAACGCCTCGACGACCCCGACCCGGTGACCCGGGAGGCCACCGCGGTGGTGGTGGCCCGGCTGCGCGCGGCGGTCTCGGGCTGACGGGTCGTCCGCCCGAGACCGCCCGGGCGCGCACTGCCCATCCTCCCCGCCGTCCCCGGGCCGGCCCGCCCGCTCGGAGCGGCGGCCGGCCGAGGGGCGGCGGAGGAGACGGGCCGTCAGGCGCACCCAGCCAAACCGACGCCCGGCACGGTGGTCAACCCCTGCCTTCGAGCCAGGGGTTTGCGGGTCAACCTGTAGGGGGCTACCCCTAGTTGACCAGGTCGTGTGCCACTTGGCATGGTCGAGTCCACAAGGCGGCAACGACGAGCGGGACGCACCCCGCCATCGCGTCGTACCCGGCCCCTGACCCCAGCACGCCGTCCTCCCACACCCCGTGAAGGAGCGCTGAGCCATGCCCGGAACCGGAACCAGTCCCGCCTTCTGCGTCCTGGTCGGCCCCGACTACGCAGGCAAGTCCTCGGCGCTGTCCCGGCTGCGGAGATCCGACCGGCCCTGGCGGACGCTCTCGGTCGACGACGACCAGCTCGCCCCCGAGCACGCACTACTGGCCCGGCTGCGGCGTGACGTGGTCCGCGAGGTGGCCGGGCAGGCCGGAGCGTGGTCGCCGGACTTCCTCGTCACCATGCTGCAGACCGCCGTCGTGCACCTGCGCGACCGGCTGGACGAGGCCCCGGCCACCCCGACCCTGGTCGACTCCTACTACTACAAGCTGCTCGCCAAGGCCCGACTGGCCGGGGCCGACGGCAGTGCGCTGCTCGGCTGGTGGCGGTCCTTCCCGCAGCCCCGCCGGGTGCTCTACCTCGACGTACGCCCCGAGGTCGCCTGGCGCCGCAGCTCGGACGGCGCCGCGCTCAACTGCCTGGAGTACTACGGCGACCGGCCCAGCTGGGACAGCTTCCGCCGCTACCAGAGCGACCTCGCCAAGACGATGCACGACGAGATCTCCCACCTCCCGGTCACCGTGATCGAACAGCAGGACGATCCGGACCGGACCGCGGAGTCGATACGAAAGGTGCTCGCAGATGAACTCGGCTGAGGCCTGGCAGGACCCGGACCGCCTGCTCCGTTACCGCGAACGCGTCTTCCGGGAACGGGCCGGGCTGCGCACCGCGCTCGCCGACGCCGACGGCCACCGCCGCCGCGTGCTGGCCGACCTGCTGGAGTTCAACTCCGGTACCCGGTACGGGAAGCAGCACGGATTCGACCGGATCAGGACCCTGGACGACTTCCGCAAGGCCGTCCCGGTGCAGGACTACTCCACGCTCGGCCCGTGGATCGAACGGGCCGCCGCCGGTGAACCGAACCTCCTGACGGCCGATCAGCCCGCGGTGTACTTCACCAGCAGCGGCACCACCGGGGCACACAAGAAGATCCCGGTCACCCCGCGCTTCATGCGCACCACCTTCTTCCCGTTCTACTACGCCGCCTGGGCACCGCTGATCGAGCACTTCCCCGACGTACTGGACCGGCCGGACGCGGTGCTCAACCTCAAGCACGACCCGCTCTCCGCACCGCCCACCACCGGTGACGGCCGGCCCCATGTCGGCGCCAGCCAGGTCGACTTCGGCGCCAGGTTCGGCGAGCCGCTGTCGGCGGAGCCCGGCACCGGCGCCCCCTGGGCCACCCTGCCGGTGCACGTCGAGCCAGGGGCGCACCTGGAGCGGATGTACCTGCGGCTGCGGCTCGCGGTGGAGAGCGACGTGCGCTGCGTGATCGGGATCAACCCGGCGATGATCGCGGCTCTGCCGTACCAGCTCGACCTGTGGTGGCCGAGGATCGTCCGGGAGGTCGCCGACGGCACCCTCGGCGGTGTCCCGCACCGTGCGCCCAACCCGGGCCGGGCAGCCGAGTTGGAGCGGATCGCCGCCCGGCGCGGCACCGTCCGCCCCGCCGACGTCTGGCCGCACCTGCGGGCGCTGTTCTGCTGGACCACCGGGCTCGCCTCGCTCTATCTGCCGAGGCTGCGCGAGGAGTTCGGCGCCGGGGTGACGGCGCTGCCCGCACCGGTGGCCGCCTCCGAGGGGCCGACCGGCGTGGCCCTGGACCGGCACGGCAGCGCGGGCAGCCTGGTGGTGACCGCCGCCGTCCACGAGTTCGCCGACGCCGACCAGGACCTCGGCCCGGACACCGCGACCCTCGACCCGCAGGAGCTGGAGGTGGGCCGCGACTACCACGTGGTCTTCAGCCACGTCGGCGGCCTCTACCGCTACTCCGTCGGCGACGTGGTCCGGGTGGTCGACCGGCTGGACGGGGTGCCCCGGGTCGAGTACACCGGCCGCAGCACCCGCTCGAACGCGGCCGGCGAACGCCTGCGGGACGGCCAGGTCACCCGGGCACTGGCCGGCGCGCTCGACCGCACCGGCCTGGAGCTGCGCAACGTCGCCTGCCGGGTGCGGAGCCAGGACCCCTCCCCCGCCTACGAGTTCGCGATCGCACCGCGCACCCCGTGGAGCGCCGAGGAGACCACCCGGTTCGCCGCGCTGCTGGACCAGGGCCTGCGCGCCGAGTCCGCCGACTACCGCGCGGCCAGGTCCGGGCATCGGCTCGGCGACCCGACCGTCCTGCGGCTCGACCCGGACGCCTTCCTGCGGGACTGGCAGCACACCGTCGGCACCGGGGTCCGCCCGACCCAGGTGAAGGACCGGCTGTTCCGGCAGGACCCCGAACAGTGGAACCGACTCACCGGCCACCCGGCCGCCGAAGGGAAGCCCGCATGACCACCGCACCGGACACTTCACCGCCGGCCATCACACCGCCGGCCATCGCCGCGCTGGACGCGGTGGAGCGCACCTCGCTGCTGACCGCCGCCCTCCGGGCCACCGAGACCCAGCGCGCCGACCACCTCTACCAGGACCCGTACGCCGCCGCCCTGGCGGGCGAGACCGGCCTCGGACTGCTCGCCGAGCTCCGGGCCGCCACCTTCCCGGCCGCCGGTGCGCGGACGGCGCCGAGCACGCCCGACTACAACGCGATCCGCACCCGGTTCTTCGACGACTACCTCCAGGCGGCGGCCGCCGACCCGGAGACCACCCAGATCGTGCTGGCCCCGGCCGGGATGGACTCCCGGGCCTACCGCTTCGACTGGCCGTCCCGGGTGCGCTGGTTCGAGGTGGACCGCCCGGCCGTGCTGGCCTACAAGGAGCAGCAGCTCGGCGAGTTCACCCCGCGCGTGGACCACCGCAGGGTGGCCGTCGACCTGACCTCGCCCGACTGGGAGGAGCGGCTCGGGGCGGCCGGCTACGACCCGTCCGTCCCGTCCACCTGGCTGCTCGAAGGGCTGCTCTACTACATCCCCGAGGCCGACACCCACCGCATCCTCGAGCGGGTGGCCGCGATCTCGGCGCCCGGCAGCCGGATCGCGGCCGACCTCGTCAACACCGACGCGCTGATCCTGCCTCAGATGCGGGCTCTGCTCGATGTGTTCGCGGACTGGGGCTGCCCGTGGCTGTTCGGCAGCGACGAGCCCGAGGCGCTGTTCGACACCTACGGGTACACCGCCGAGGCGGTCCAACCCGGCGATCCCGGCGCCGACTTCGGCCGCTGGCCCGATCCGGTGCCGCCGCGCGAGGAGCGCGGCGTGCGGCGGGTCTTCTTCGTCCACGGGAGGCGGAACTGACATGCCGGCCGTCGTGATCGCCGATGCCGGTGTCGCGGGTCCGGCCGGTGCGCAGGCCCTGCACGACGCCGGCCACCGGGTCCGCCCGGCCGGCGGCCGCCGGGTGCTGCTGGCGCCGATCACCATCACACCGTCCAAGCCGCTGACGCCCAGTCACCTCAAGGGGCTGCTCTGGACGGACGTGATGTACCGCGCCACCCGACCGCTCGCCGAGGTCCGCTACCGCTACAGCCACACCACCTACCATCCCACCGAACAGACCCTGGGCTTCTGGGAGTTCCTCGACCGCACCCAGGGTGACGCCGCCTACCAGGACCTCACCGAGCAGGAGATCGGCGACCACTACGTGGCGTTCCGCGCCGCCGGCGAGCGCGCCGCCGCCCGGTCCCTCCGGCCCTACGCCGACGCGGTCGAGCAGGGCTGGGTGCACCCGGCCAGCGCCCGGATCCTCGAGCTGTGGTCCGAGCAGTACCGGGCACTCGGCCTGCACGACCCCGGCCTGCGGGCCCACCAGCCGCCCGGCCTCGGCCTGGACGAGATGCTGGACGGGCTGGCGGCGCGGGGCCTGTGCCTGGATCACCGCCGGATCGGCGGCCCGGTCCACCTCGACCTGACCCGGCACGGGCTCCCGCTGCGGCAGATCGTCACGGCGGACGGGCGGCCCAACTACCTGGCCTGCGCACTGCGCGAACTCGTACCGCTGGCCGGTGACTTCGACGAGATCGTGCTCCTCTACGACCCGGAGCTCGACCCCGACTACCAACTCCTCGAGCGGATCCTGGCCGACCTCGGTCCGACCGTCCGGCGCGTCCCGGTCGGCCGGGTCCCGATCGACGGCTCGATCCGCTCCGCCCGGCACGGCGGCTGGGGCCACCACCACGCCGGGCCGCTGCTCACCGCCGCGCTGGCCGAGTACGACGGACCCGCCGTCCGGCTCGGGATGCGGCTCTACTTCATCGCCGTGCTCGGCCCCGGGCAGGAACAGTCCTTCCGGCCCGAGCTGCTCCGCCAGTGCCTGGGCCGGGCGCAGCGTCTGCTGGCCACCGGGGAGTCCGGCCAGCTCGGTACTCCTGCCCTCGCCGGGCTGCTCGGCCGGCATCGGCGCGACCACACGTACGTCGACCCGTACCGGCTCACCACATCGCTCCTCGGCAAGCGTGCCCCCGCGCCCAGCCCGGAACTGCTCACGGAGGTGTTCGTATGAGCCCGCTCCAGGAGGACCTGGTCGACCGGGCGGGCCGCCGGGTCCGGCACGCCCGGCCCGACCTCGCCGAACGCTTCGACCTCAGCACCCTCGCCGGTCTGCTGGACGCACAGCAGAGCGTGGCCGCCGCCGCCTCGGCCGAGGAGACCCTGGTGGTGGCGGTGATCCACCACCTCGAACTGGCCGAATGGGCCGGCGCCACCTGCGCGTTCGCCTTCGGCCTCGACCCCGTCGCGGGCGCGCGGTGGCGCCGCTCGTTCACCCGGACCGTGTTCCTCGCGGGCAACCCGGCGAACCTCAGGGAGCGCTTCCGGTTCGCCCACGTGGCCGGCGACTCCACCGCCGCCTGGACAACCCCCGGCCCCGGGCCGAACGCCAGCACGCTGCGACGGCTGCTCAAGCTCTTCGACGCCCCGGCCGGACCGCCGGCCCGGCCGGACACCCTGGTCCGGCTGCCGGGCCGACCCACCACCGGGCACCGCGACCTCTATCTGGCCACCGAGGGGTGCAGCCTCGCCGACGCCCTGGTGCACCTCAACCACGTGTTGGTCGAAGCCGTCCTGGACGGACTGATCGCCCCGGGCGACAGCCTGACGCTGCGCCAGGTGCCGCGCCTGATCGGCATCGCCACCCCCTTCGCCGCTCTCCGGGTGGTCACCGATCCGCACCGCCCCGACCGGCTCAAGGCCGCCGCCGGCCTCACCGAGGAGACTCCCGTTGGCTGAGAGGTCTCAGCGCGTCCGGGGCGCCTGCGGGCCGCGGAACGGCAGCGTCCGGCTGAGCACGAGGTTGGTGGTCGTACTGCCGAACTGGGCCAGGGCATCCACGAGTTCCTCCAGGTGGGCCATCGAGGTCGCTGCCACCTTCAGGACGTAACAGTCGTCGCCGGTGGTGCGCAGGCACTCCAGGATCTCCGGGCGCTCGCCGATCAGGCGGCGGAGCGGCTCGTGCCGGGTCCCGGGGTACTTCAGCCGGATCACCGCGAGCACGGCGTGCCCGGTCCGCTCCAGGTCCACCTCGGCCCGGTAGCCCGTGATCACCTGGGCCGCCTCCAGCCGGCGTACCCGTTCCGTGGTCGCCGACGGGCTCAGGTTCACCCGCCGGGCCAGCTCCGTGAAGGCGATCCGGCCGTCCTGCTGAACCTCCGTCAGGATCGCCCAGTCCGTCGCGTCAAGACTCTCGGTCATCCGCCCAGATTACCGGTGATTCCCCGGGCGAACCGCCTCTGAACAGGCAGGAATCCCTTCTGGCGGCCGATACCTGCTGACTAGGCTCGACCCCGTGAAGATCGGAGTGAACGTCCTCAATTTCGGCCCGGGCACCGACCCGGGAGTCCTGCGCGACTGGGCCCGGACGGTGGAGGGTCTGGGCTTCGACCTGTTGATGGTCTCGGACCACGTCGCCATCACGCCCGATGTCGCCGAACGCTACCCGGCGCCTTTCTACGAGCCGTTCACCACCCTCGCCTGGCTGGCCGGGCTCACCACCCGGGTCCGGCTCGGCACCACCGTGCTGATCGCGCCGTACCGGCATCCGCTACTCACCGCCCGGATGGCCGCCAACCTCGACGAGTTGAGCGACGGCCGGCTGGTCCTCGGCGTGGGGGTGGGCTGGGCGCGGCAGGAGTTCGCCGCGCTCGGGATCCCGTTCGAACGGCGTGGCCGGCTGACGGACGATCACCTGCGGGACATCCGGGCGGCCTGGGCGGACACCACCGCGTACGGCGACCGGAAGATCCCGGTCTGGGTCGGCGGCAACAGCGACGCCGGGCTGCGCCGGGCCGTTCGGCTCGGGGATGCATGGCATCCGCTCCGCTGCACCATGCCGTGGCTGCGCCAGGCGGCGGTCAGACTCCACGCTTCGGCGGCGGAGCAGCACCTGCCGGTGCCCGCCCTGGCTCCCCGGATCGCGCTCAGGCTGACCCCGGCACCCGTCACCGGGCCGCAGCGGCTGGCCGGCGAGGGCACCATCGACCAGATCATCGACGACCTCGACCAACTGCGGCTGCTGGGCGCCGAATCCGTCGTCCTCGACCCGTACCACGGCGACCCGAGCGAGACCTGTCACCCGCAGGCGGCCTGGCAGGCTCTCGCCACGGTGGCCGCACACCTCTAGAACGGAGCAGTCATGACGACCCCCGACGACCACATCCTTCTCCGGCGGGCCATCGCCCTCGCGGCCAAGGCACGCGAGGGCGGCGACCCGCCGTTCGGGTCACTGCTGGCGGCACCGGACGGGACGGTGCTGGCAGAAGCGCACAACACCACCCGCACCGACCGGGACATCACCGCGCACCCCGAACTGAAGCTGGCCCGGTGGGCCGCGAGCGAGCTGGACCCGGCGACTGCGGCGGGGACCACGCTGTACACCAGCTGCCAGCCGTGCGGGATGTGCGAGGCCGTCATCCAGCAGGCGGGCCTACGGCGGGTGGTCTTCGCCCTGTCGAACGAACAGCTCCTGGACATCAGGCCGGGCAGCGGCCGGCCGCCGGTGCCGCAGCACGGCCCCGCCCTGCTCGACGAGGTACGGGCCGTGGTCGAGGGCTACTACCGCTGACCCGAGGGTCTACGGGGCGATCGGCAGCTGACGCTTGTGCTCGGTGAGCCGGTACCGGCGGACGATGACGGCGCCGGCCGCCTCCGCGACCGGCTTGCCCTCCAGGAAGTCGTCGATGTCGTCGTAGGTGACGCCGAGCGCCTCCTCGTCGGGACGGCCCGGGTTCAGCGTCTCCAGGTCGGCGGTCGGGGTCTTCCAGACCAGCTCGGCCGGTGCGCCGAGCTGGTCCGCCAGCGCCCGCACCCGCCGCTTGGTGAGACCGGTGAGCGGCACCACGTCGGCCGCGCCGTCGCCGAACTTGGTGAAGAAGCCGGAGACCGCCTCGGCGGCGTGGTCGGTGCCCACCACCAGGCCGTCGTGCGCGCCCGCCACCGCGTACTGCGCCACCATCCGCTGACGGGCCTTGATGTTGCCGTGCACGAAGTCCTGGTGGTGCGCGTCACGGAAGACCGTGCCACCGGCCAGCGCCGCCTCCAGCGCGGCGTCCCCGGCCGACTTCACGTCGACGGTCAGGACCCGGTCGGGCCGGATGAACTCCAGCGCCAGCTGCGCATCCTTCTCGTCCGCCTGGGCGCCGTACGGCAGCCGCATCGCGAAGAACGTCGCCTCCTGTCCGGCGGCCCTGACTCGCTCGACCGCCAGCTGGCACAGCCGGCCCGCCGTCGTGGAGTCGACACCGCCACTGATGCCCAGCACCAGCGACCGCAGGCCCGTGGAGGTCAACTGCCCGGCGAGGAAGGCCACCCGGCGCTCGATCTCCTGCTGCGGGTCGAAGGACGCGCTCACCTGGAGATCCCGGGCGATCTCCTGCTGCAGGGAAGTGGACGCCAGGTCGGTCACGGTTGCTCCTCGTTCGGGCCCGCACGGGCGGGGTCGGCACGCACCGCCGAGCCGGGGCCCCGGGCGCGTACAGGGACGAAAGCACTCTAGAGGAAGCCCCCGACGTGCCCGGCGCCGCCGCCTCGCCTACGCAGCGCTCGGGCCCGAGGCGCCCCGGGTAGGCCACGGTGCGCGGAAAGCCGGTTGTCCGGGACGGGTGGTGGCCGTACGGTCGACGGCATGCCGATCGACACCACGTCCTCCGCCCCTGCCTCCGCCACCCCGCTGCGCGAGCGGCTGCGGGCTGCGCTCCCGGCGGCGATGAAGGCCCGCGACAAGGTGGCGACCAGCGCACTGCGGTCGGCCCTCGCCGCGATCGAGAACGCCGAGGCGGTCGACGTCCCGGCCGGGGCGGTCGGCTCGGAGTTGGCGATCGAGCGGATTCCGGTCGGCCTGGGTGCGGCCGAGGCCGAGCGCCGGGTGCTGACGGAGGCTCGGATCGAGCAGATCGTCCGGGCCGAGATCACCGACCGGGAGTCGGCCGCCGCAGGGTACGACCGCACCGGCCCCGCCGAGCGGGCCTCGCTGCTGCGCGCTGAGATCGCCGTGCTGTCGCGCCAGGTCGGATAGCACCGGAACTTCTCGGGTTTGACGATCACTCACTTTTTCCACCACCCTTTCACTATTCCAATAGTGAAAGGGTACTACTCGCATGCGCCCACCCCCGCTCCCCTGGAGCCTCGCGACGGCCTTCGCCTCCGCCTACACCTGCGTCGCCGTCAACCGCCACCGCCGTGGCCTCACCCAGGCCTACGACCTGGGCATCTTCGAGCAGGCGGTGCGCGCGTACGCCCACGGCAGCGCGCCCGTCGTACCGCTCAAGGGGCCCGGCTTCCATCTGCTCGGCGATCACTTCCACCCGCTGCTCGCGGTGCTCGCCCCGGCGTACCGGGCGTTCCCGTCCCCCGTCACGCTGCTCGTCGCGCAGGCGCTGCTGCTGGCCCTCGCCGTCGTCCCGCTGACCCGCTGGGCGCACGAGGTGGGCGGTCGACGAACTGCGCTGGTGGTCGGCTGCGGGGTCGGGGCATCCTGGGGGATCGTCAACGCGGCCGCCGACGACTTCCACGAAATAGCCTTCGCCGTACCGCTGTTGGCCTTCGCGGCCACCGCCCTCGGCCGGGGCCGCCGAACCGCCGCACTGCTCTGGTCACTGCCGCTGCTGCTGGTCAAGGAGGACCTCGGGCTGACCGTGGCCGCCATCGGCGCGCTGGCCGCCGTCCAGGCCCGCCGGGCAGGCGGCAGTGCCCGGCCGGGCGTCGCGCTCGCCGTCGGCGGGGTGGCCGCGACGCTGCTGACCGTGCTGGTGCTGCTGCCGGCCTTCAACCCGCAGGGCAGCTTCGACTACTGGCACCAGCTCTCGGACGCCGGCCGGGCGCGGCCGCTCTGGTCGGCCGTCCTCCATCTGGGCTGGCCTCCGGTCAAGTGGCTGCTGCTGTTCCTGCTCGCGGCCACCGCCGGATTCCTCGGCCTGCGCTCACCACTGGCCCTGCTCTGCCTGCCCACCCTCGGCTGGCGGCTGGTCTCCACCAACTCCCACTACTGGGGCGTCAGTTACCACTACAGCGCGGTGCTGATGCCGCTGCTGTTCGCGGCCCTGGTGGACGCCCTGCGGCGGGCCGGACCACAGCGCGCCCGGCGCGCCCTCGCGGTGAGCGCGCTGGTCACGGCCGTCACCCTGCCGCTCTACCCGCTGCACGAGGTGGTGATGCCCGAGGCCTGGCGGACCTCACCCCGGCTGGCCGCGACCCGTTCGATGCTGGACCGGATACCGGACGGCGCCCAGGTGGCCGCCTCCAACCGGCTGGCGGCGCAGCTGACGGCCCGTACGACGGTGACCCTGGCCTGCCGGGACGACGCACCGGCGCCGGACTGGGTGGCGGTGGATCTCACCGACCCGAGCGTCCGGGCCCCGTGCGCGA
Organism: Kitasatospora sp. Root107; assembly: GCF_001424875.1. Lineage (GTDB taxonomy): Bacteria > Actinomycetota > Actinomycetes > Streptomycetales > Streptomycetaceae > Kitasatospora. Next base: position 115,965 of record NZ_LMCT01000056.1, read on the forward strand.
TCGCCGACACCACCCGGATGCTCGCGACGTACGAACAGCGCGGCTACCACCGGCTGGTGGACCGGGACGGACTGGTCCTGCTGCACCGCGTCTGACACCCCGACACACCCCACCCCTGACTTGACCGCGACGGCGCAGTCCGCCACTATTCCACTACTTCACTAGTGAAAGGTTGATTAGCGCTTGATCGAGTACCGCATCGAGCGGCGCAGCGGCGTCTCCACCTACCAGCAGATCGTGCAGCAGACCAAACAGGCCCTGCGGCTGGGCCTGTTGCAGCCCGGGGACAAGCTGCCGACCGCCCGCGAGGTGGTCGAGCTGACCGCGATCAATCCGAACACCGTGCTCAAGGCCTACCGCGAGCTGGAACGCGAGGGGTTGGTGGAGCCCCGGCCGGGGCTGGGCACCTTCGTCCGGCGTTCGCTCGCCAGGCCGGAGGCGGCCGCCGACCAGCCGCTACGCGCGGGGCTGGTCGGCTGGGTGGACGAGGCCAGGGCCGCCGGCCTGGAACGCGAGGACATCGCCGCACTGATGGCCTCCGTGCTGGAGCAGCGCTTCGACACCGGGGTGACCCCGGCAGCAGCACCGAACGAGGACAAGGGGAGGAACGGGTGAACCACCCGACGGACAGTCAACCGGCCCACAGCGGGCCGGCTCTGGAGGCGGTGGGCCTGGGCCTGCAGTACCAGGGCGGTTGGGCGCTGCGGAACTGCGAGTTCCAGGTTCCGCTCGGGCGGGTGTGCGGGGTGATGGGGCCCAACGGGTCGGGCAAGAGCACCCTGCTCGCGCTCGGCGCCCGCCTGCTCGCCCCGACCGAGGGCGAGCTGCGGGTGCTCGGCGAGGCCGGGGACACGCCGGAGCTCCGCTCCCGGGTCGGCTTCGTGGCCCAGGACAAGCCGCTCTACCCGACCTTCACGGTCGCCGAGACGCTACGGCTGGGCCGCGAACTGAACCCTCACTGGGACCAGGAGTTCGCCCAACGGATCGTCGATCAGGGCGAGTTGAGCGGTAAGACCCGGATCGGTTCGCTCTCCGGCGGGCAGCGCACCCGGGTCGCCCTGGCGCTGGCACTGGGCAAGCGGCCCGAACTCCTGCTGCTGGACGAGCCGATGGCCGATCTCGACCCACTCGCCCGGCACCAGCTGATGGGCACCCTGATGGCGGAGGCGGCCGAGCACGGCACCACCATCGTGCTCTCCTCCCACATCCTGGCCGAGCTGGAAGGGGTGATCGACCACCTGCTGCTGGTCCGGTCCGGCCGGATCGTGCTGGCAGGCGATCCGGACGAGATCCTGGACACCCACCTGCTGCTCACCGGCGGCGGCGACCTGTCCCAACTCGCCGACCACACCGTGCTGGAGAGCCGCTCGACCGGCCGCCGGACCACCGCCCTGGTCCGCACCGGCACCCCCGTCACAGAAGGCTGGGAGAGCGACCGGCCGAGCCTGGAGAACCTCCTGCTCGGCTACCTGCGCTCCCCAGCTCTCGACACCACCACGCCCAGCACGCACAGCAAGGCCGCCGCATGAGTACAACTGTCCTCAACGGAACCGTCCCCCGCCCCGCCGTACGCCCGAGCAGCCTGCTCTGGCTGGCCTGGCGGCAGAGCCGGACGGCGCTCCTGGTCCTGGCGGCCGTCCTGCTGCTGAGCACCGCCGCACTGCTGGCCGTGCACTTTGTGGCCTCCGGCCCGACGGCCGCCATGCGTGCGGCGGGCTGCTACGCCTCTACGGCCTGGGACCGGCAGAGCTGCTCCGGGCTGGCCGAGCGGCTACACCTGTCCGCTGACCTGTACCTCGACGTCCTCCAGCCGTTCCTCACCTTCCTGCCGTTGGCGATCGGGATGCTGCTCGGCGCCCCGCTGCTGGCCCAGGAGTTCGAGCGCGGCACGCACCGGCTGGTCCTGGCGCAGTCGGTCACCCCCGGACGCTGGCTCGCCGCTCGGACCGGCCTGCCGATGGCGGCCGTCGCACTGATCACCGGAGTGCTGGCCGTCCTGTCCAGCTGGGTGTGGCGGACGGACGTCCTCCACTCGCCGCTGCTGTTCGACCCACCGTTCCAGGGCTTCACCTACCCGGCCCTGGGCCTGATGCCGGTCAGCTGGTCCCTGTTCAGCTTCGCGCTGGGTCTGGCGATCGGGCTCTGGCGCCGCCGGACCGTCTCCGCCATCCTGCTCACCGGCCTGCTCGGCCTGGTCAGCATGGGTGTGATGCGGCTGCTCCGGCCGGCCCTGTACCCGGTGCTGAGCGGCTTTCAGCCGACCGACCGGGTCATCAACCAGTTCATGCAGCCCACCAACGCCTGGCTGGTGGAGTACGGCGGGGTGCTCCCGGACGGCAGCCGGACGAGCGGCTTCTGCCGCACCGCCGCGGAATGCGACAGCGTGGTCGGCTGGTGGGGCGACTACCATCCCGCCTCGCACCTGGTGCCGATCCAGCTGATCGAATCCGCCATCCTGCTGCTGCTCACCGCCGCACTGCTCACCTGGACCTTCCGTCGGATCGGCCGCCCCGGCAACTGATCGAGGCCCCGGCTGCCGGGCCGTCAGGATTGCTCGGCCAGGCTCGCCACCCGGTCGTACGACGGCGCCTCGCCCCGGACCGGCCGCCCCGACCGGACGTCCTCCAGCGCGCCGAGGGCCGCGCCCAGCGCCGCCCGGTACAGCAGCGACCCCAGGCTGACCCGGCCCACGCCCAGTTCGGCGAGCTCGGACAGGGCGGGGCCGGTCGGCGAGTAGAGCACGTTCAGCGGGACGTCGATCCGGTCCAGCACCGCCGTGATCTCCGCACGGTCGGTCAGCCCAGGCACGAACACGCCGTCCGCGCCCGCCTGTTGGTAGGCGTCCAGACGCTGCGCGGTCTCGGCCTGCCGCCCGCCCAGCCAGTAGGTGTCGGTCCTGGCGTTCACGAACAGCTCCGGCACAGCGGCCTTCACCGCCGCGATCTTCGCGGCGTGCAGGGCCACCGGCGCGAGCGTGCCGTCGGCCCGGCCGTCCTCGAGGTTGATGCCCACCGCCCCGGCGGCGGCCAGCTCGCGGGCCAACTCCGCGACCTCGTCCGGGTCTTCGCTGAATCCGCCTTCGACATCCACCGACAGCAGGAACGCACCCCGGCCGAGCCGCCGGGCCAGCCGCAGCGTCTCGCGCCGGGTCGCGCCGGTGCCGTCCGGCAGCCCGCTCGCCGCCGCCACGCCGAGGCTGGTGGTGCCGATCGCCGGGAACCCCTGCGCGGCGAACAGGGCCGCCGAGGCGTGGTCCCAGGCGTTCGGCAGCAGCAGCGGCGCCCCGGCCCGGTGCAGCGCGGCGAAGGCGCTCGACGGCTCGACCGCCGCCTGTGGCGCGAGGATTCCGGCGGCCAGCGCCAACGCGTGCTCCCGGCCCGGGCAGCGCCTCGGTTCACTGCCGAAGGTGAGGGCGGGCGGTCCGGACCGGAGCGGATCGAACTGCTCGGGCTGCGAGAAGAGTTCGGGATCCCGGTTGGCGGCGGCCAGGTCCAGCAGCACCAGGTCGCCCTCCGCGATCGGCACCCCGGCCACTCGGGTCGGCCGGACGGCCACCCGCCGCATCACCCGGACCGGCGGGTCGTGCCGCAGCGTCTCGGTGAGCAGCGCCCGCACCGAAGAACCGGCCGGAGCCGTACGGGAGTTGTCGACCAGCGTGCCGGTCGCCTCGAAGGCCTGCAGCAGCAGGCCGATCCGCTGGGCGGCGGTCTCCTGGTCCGCTCCCCCGACCCTGGGCAGCAGCCAGGCCACCGCCGCGTCGGCCGCCGGGTCCGCGCCGCCGAAGTACGTCCGCGCCGCCGCGCCGACCGCTGCCGCCACCGCGTCGGGCTCGGCCAGGCCCATCACCTCGGCCAGCGCCCGGACCGTGAGCACCCGGGCGTCACCACCGGGCCCGGTGGCGGCCGACCGCCGCAGCTCCGCCGGGTCCAGGCGCGCCAACTCGGCCTCCACCAGCGCCCGTCGGCGCGTGTGCTCCGCACCGCTGCTGAACCGGGCGACCGTCGCGCGCAGCCAGGCCATCGTGCCGACCGGGCCGGGCTCGGCGGGCAGCGGGACCAGGTGCGGATCGGCCAACGCGGCCCGGACCTCGGCGTACCGGTCGAAGCTGTGCTCGGTGCTGTTCATGCCTCGCAGGCTAGACCCGCAACACTTCGGCCTCCGCCGAACCGTGCCGGGGGGATGATGGAGTCATGTCGCTCGCCGAAACCGCCGGACTGCTCGCGGACCGCACCCGGGCCGCCTTCTGCCTCGCTCTCTTCGACGGCCGGGCCTGGACCGCCGGGGAGTTGGCCCGGCATGCGGGCGTCTCCGCGTCCACCGCGAGCGAGCACCTGTCCCGCCTGGTCACCGGCGGCCTGCTGGTCGAGGAGCGTCAGGGCCGCCACCGGTACGTCCGACTGTCCGGCCCGGCGGCCGCGCAGCTGATCGAGAGCCTGGCCGCCTTCACCCCGGACACCGCCACCCCGGCCGGCCTGCGCGAGTCCACCCGGCTCGGCGCGGAGGCCCGCGCCCGCACCTGCTACGACCACCTGGCCGGGCAGCTCGGAGTGAGCGTCGCGGCCGCCGCCCTGGAACGCGGCCTGGTGACCGAGGAGGCCGGGCTCGCGGTCACCGAGCCGGGACGCCGCTGGTTCGCCGAGCTGGGCATCGACCTGGCGGCACTGCGCAAGAGCGGCTCCCGGCCGCTGCTGCGGAGCTGCCTGGACTGGACCGAGCGCCGAAACCATCTGGCGGGCGCGGCGGGCGCCGCCCTCTGCTCCCGGGCCCTCGACCGGCGCTGGGTCGAACGGATCGGCTCAGGAAGGGCGTTGACGGTCACCGCAGCAGGACGGGTGGCCTTCGCCGACCTGCTCGGCATCGACACGGCAGCCACCTGACGCTACGGCAGGCGGTCCAGTTCGATGCCGAAGTGCGTCCGGTACGCGGCCAGCGTGGCGGTCTCGCCGAGCTCCTGCTCGGTCCGCGAGCCGTCGGCGGCGGTCCGGATCAGGCGGGTGCCGCTGAGCGTGATCCGGCCGTCCTCGGCCAGGCGTGAGCAGGTCGTGGAGCGCCGGAAGTGCGAGTCCGGGGAGGTGGCCTGCCACCAGCAGGTCGGCACGAAGTCGGCCAGCTCGTACGCCCGTTGGTCCAGCCGGTACTGCGGATCGCCGTTCTGCCGCACGTCGAGCTCGTCACCGTGCGGCACGACCGTGAACACCCCGGCGGGATCGGCCTGTTCGCCGCGCTCGTCCAGCCGCAGCGGCAGCTCGCTGAACCGGCCGAACCCGACGTCCGCCAGCCAGGCCGCACCGTCCAGCTCCACCCGCAGCGCCATGTGGTCGAACGGCGGCCCGAGCCGCCCGTCCCCGAACACCCGGGCCCCCAGCAGGGTCACCCGGAAACCCAGCGCACGGAGCAACTCGGCGAACGCACCGTTGAGTTCGTAGCAGAACCCGCCCCGGTGCCGCCCGACGATCTTCTCGACCAGCGCGCCTGGCTCCAGCACGATCGGTTCCCCCAGCCGCACACTCAGGTTCTCGAACGGGACGGTCCCGAGGTGCGCCCGCTGGAGCGCGGCCAGCGCCGCCGGGTCGGCCCGGCCGGGTCGCGGCAGGCCGATCCGCTCCAGGTAGGCGGCCACCTGCTCTTCGGTCAGGACACTGGGTACTGAGGGATGATCCACGCCGCCCATTCCACCCGACCGTTCCCGTTCGGGCAAGCTCCGACCGCCTCAGCTCTGCGGCCCGACAGCCGCCATGACGGCCTGCCAGGGGGCGGAGTCGAAGAGCAGGGTGATCGCCGTGATCCGGCCGTCCCGCAGACGGAAGTGCTCGGCGGTGTGCTGGGTGCCGACCGGTGAAGCGGTGTGGACGTCGTAGATCAGGGTGGCCTCGGTGTCGCCGTACAGCTCGCTGATCAGGTCGACGCCGGTGACGATGCCGAGCAGTCCGTCCAGTCCGTCGAGGTGCCCGGTCGGGCTGGTCGAGCTGACGAACGGGCTGCGGAACGTGAACTCGTCGGCGATCAGGGCAGCCGCGGCCGCGACATCACCCCGGAACCGGGCCTCGTGGTAGGCCCTGACGGTCTGTCGGATGGACGGGGAGGTGCTCACGGGCCGGGTCACTCCTTGGTCTGCTGGGTGAGGTACTGCTCGATCCGGCGCTGGTTCTCCACCAGGCGCAGGCAGAGATGGCGGAACTGGGTCAGCTCCGCCGGGGTGAAGCCCTGGAAGACGGCCGACATCGCGCGTTGGGTCGGCTGCCGGAAGGCGTCCAGCCAGTCCCGGCCGGCCGGGGTGATCCGGGCCCGGACCGAACGGCGGTCGTGCCGGTCCTGGACCCGCTCGGCCAGCTGGTCGCGCTCCAGGGTGTCCACCAGACCGGTGACGTTGCGCGAGCTGACGCCCCCTGCCCGGGCGAGTTCGCCGATGGTCAGCCCGTCCTCGTCGGCGGAGCTCAGCCGGGCCAGCACATCGAGTGCCCCGGCACTCAGCCCCCGCCCTCCCGCGCCCTGGCCGCGCAGCCGGTCCACGGCCTGCGAGGCGGAGCGGACGGCGGCGGCGGCCTCCAGCGCGAGCGTGTCACCGCCCAGCGCGAACGCCGCCATCGAGGCCCGGACACCGGGGTCGTAGAACGAGCCGTCGGGGTCACTGCCCAGGCTCTCGGAATTATGTACCTGCTTCACAATGAAGTTCTACTTCAAATCTGACGGACCCGCAACTGCCGCGCGCCGCCCCGGAGATACCCGGAACGGCGCGCGACGGGAGAGCGAGGGTCAGGCGGTGATGATGCCCGGGTCGGAGAGGCCCGCGACCCCGGTCTCGACGTGACCCGCCAGGCGGCGGACGAAGTCGGTCGTGCCGGCCGCGGTGACCGTGACGTCGTACCAGTTGCGGCAGCCGCTCAGGTCCACCGGGACGGTGACGGTGGCGCCCTTGCGGACCGTGAAGGTCTGCGGGGTGCCGCCGTAGGCGTTGGTGACGGTCAGCCGGGCGTCGGCGGTGGCCGCGTTGGTGAGGGTCAGGTCGAGGTTGCCGGTGGCCGCGTTGTGGCGGGCGGTGACCTCGGGGCCGGCCGTCTTGCCGGAGTTGCGGAACCGGCGCAGGAAGCCGTTCGGGCCGTGGACCGTCAGGTCCGTGATGCCCTTGGAGTACTTGGTGTCCCAGGTGTCGGCAATCGTCTTGCCCGCCTCGGTGGTGTAACTCCACGGCGCGTCGGTGCGGTTGGCCGAGGTGACGTAGAAGTGCGCACCGGCTGCGGCCCCGCCGCTGAAGGTCAGCCGGTACTTGCCGCCGCTGGTGTCCGCCGAACCGTCCACGTACGGGGCGTACTTGAGCGGACGGGTCGGCCGGCTGCCCGGCTCCTGCTTCGGCATCGTGCCGACCGCCGGGGCGGGCGCCTTGAAGTCGGGGTGCCGGTCGCGGTCCGGCGGGTAGTACCCGGCGGTGGGCGGCAGCGCGACCGGGGCGGTCGAGGTGCGCGCGAAGTCGAAGGCCGCGGTCAGGTCACCGCAGACCGCCCGCCGCCACGGCGAGATGTTCGGCTCCGTCACGCCGAACCGCCGCTCGATGAACCGGATCACCGAGGTGTGGTCGAAGGTCTCCGAGCAGCTGTACCCGCCGGTGCTCCACGGCGAGACGACCAGCATCGGCACCCGGGAGCCGAGCCCGTACGGCCCTGCCACGTACCCGGTCTTGCCGCCGAAGTAGTCCAGCGCGGTGGGGACCGTGGACAGGCCCTGGCTGCTGCCGGACGGCGCGTACGGCGGCACCACGTGGTCGAAGAAGCCGTCGTTCTCGTCGTAGGTGATGAACAGCGCGGTCTTCGCCCACACGTCCGGGTTGGAGGTCAGCGCGTCCAGCACCTGGGAGATGTACCAGGCACCGTAGTTGGACGGCCAGTTGGAGTGCTCGGAGAACGCCTCGGGCGCGGCTATCCAGGACACCTTGGGCAGCCGGCCGGCCTGCACGTCGGCCCGCAGCTGGTCGAAGTAGCCCTCGCCCGACTTGGCGTCGGTACCCGTACGCGCCTTGTCGAACAGCGGGCTGCCCGGCTGGGCGTTGCGGTAACTGTTGAAGTACAGCAGCGAGTTGTCGCCGTAGTTGCCCCGGTAGGCGTCGTTGATCCAGCCCCAGGAGCCCGCCGCGTTCAGACCGTCGCCGACGTCCTGGTAGACCTTCCAGGAGACTCCGGCCGCCTCCAGCCGCTCCGGGTAGGTGGTCCAGCCGTACCCGGCCTCGGCGTTGTTGAGCACCGGGCCGCCGCCCGTGCCGTCGTTGCCGGTGTGGCCCGACCAGAGGTAGTAGCGGTTCGGGTCGGTCGAGCCGATGAAGGAGCAGTGGTACGCGTCGCAGACCGTGAAGGAGTCGGCGAGCGCGTAGTGGAACGGGATGTCGTCACGCGTCAGGTACGCCATCGTGGTGGCGGTCTTCGCGGGCACCCACTGGTCGTACTTGCCCTTGTTGAACGCCTGCTGACCGCCGGCCCAGTCGTGGTTCAGGCCCTGCAGGAACTCCATCCCGAGGTCGTCACCCGGGGGACGGAACGGCAGGGTCACCTTGGTACCGCTCGCCTGGTTCCAGACCGACTTACCGCTCGGCAGGGTGACCGGGCGGGGGTCGCCGAAGCCGCGGACGCCCTTCATGGCACCGAAGTAGTGGTCGAAGGACCGGTTCTCCTGCATCAGGACGACGATGTGCTCGACGTCCTGGATGGTGCCGGTGCTGCCCTGGGCCGGGATGGCGGCGGCCCGGGCGATGCTGTCGGACAGCATGGTGAGCGCGGACGCGCCACCTGCCAGCTGGAGGAAACGGCGACGATTGAGTTCAGCCATGGGTGAGTTGACCTCTGCAGGTGAGGGGCGGGCAGTGGGCGACCCCAGAGAAGCGTGTGTGGGGTACCTCCTGGCGGACTTGTCATGTCTGCCCGCCGTACGCCAGGCGAACGCCTCACTCCAGTTGTTCGGCCAACTTCGGCGCCGCGGCCGTCAGCTCCAGCGGTAGCGGCGGCGCAGCGCGGCGACCACCAGGTCGAACCGCGCCCGGTCCAGCGCACAGGCTTCCCGGCGCATGCCCTGGTCGTGCACCCGCATCACCCGCTCCAGCGCCACCCAGGAGTCGCGCCCCGAACGGTCCCAGGGGCCCGCGCCGATCGGCACCCAGTCCGCGTCCCGGTCGTGCCCCTTGCTCGAGAGCATCACCGCGAGCAGCGTGCCGCCGCGCTCCCGGGCCACCACCAGCACCGGGCGGTCCTTGCCCCGGCCGTCCCGCTCCTCGTAGGGCACCCAGGTCCAGACGATCTCGCCGGGATCGGGGTCGCCGTCGTGGTCCGGCGCGTACTCGGTGTGCACCCGGCCCACCTGGTGGGCCTCGACCTCCACGGTCGCGGACGGGCCGAAGCGGCCCGGGGTGTGCTCGTCCTGCTGCGTCAACTCGGCCATACCCGCAGGCTAGTCAGCCCGCGCCGGGCCGATCAAGCTGCCACGGAAATGCGGTTGAGTAGGGCGGCGGGCAGCTGATACCGTCCGGACAACCGCGAAGCCGCAACCAGGAGGTGAGTCCCGTGACCGCAGTAACCCATGGGTACTCCCCCAGTTCTTCACGGTTGGGCGACTGACGCAGCTGTCGCCGGGAGTGCCTGAGAGCACACACTCCCGAGAGGCAGACAGCTATGAACACGAACAGCGCGCATTCCACCACCGGGCACCCGGTGACGATCCTTCAGGTCTCCGAGCACCTGTGGCACGCCGTGCAGGACGACCGGACCGTCGGCCGGGCCGACGCCTGGCGCAGGCCCGACGGGCGTACCTTCGTCAGCCTCGACGCCTGGGACGGTGCAGTCTTCGACCGGCTCGCCGAGGCCGTGTCGGCCCACCTGCCGACACCGCTGTACACCCTGGTCGACGAGAACGATCCCGACCTGCAGGCGAGTTGGCAGCGGGTCGGCTTCATGACCCACCGCCGCGAGTGGCAGTACGCCGTGCCCACCGATCCGGCCGCCACGGGGCTCGACGCCCTGCGGCCGCCGTCGGGCGTGACCGTCCTGCCCGCCGGCCAGGCGGCGGAGGGCCCGCTGCGCGCGCTGGACCGCGCGATCCGCGAGGAGGTCGGGGCCACCGTCGGGTGGCAGTCGATGCCGGCCGAGGTCATCCCCCTCCCGGACGGGGTCACCGTGTTGGACCCGTCGAAGTACGCGGTGGCCGTACAGGCCGGCCGTTACGTGGGCCTGCTCCGGCTGGCGCCGGTGCCCAGGCAGCCCCGGATCGGCCTGATCGCCGTCCGGGCCGACCACCAACGGCAGGGCATCGCCCGGGCGTTGCTCGCCGACACGCTGGGTGCGCTGCACCACTCCGGGGTCGCCACGGCAACGGCCGAGGTCAGCGAGTCCAACCACGCCGCCCGGGAGCTCTTCGAGCAGATCGGCGCCCGACGGGTCGGCGGCAACCTGGAGCTGGTCCGCAGCTGACGCCCTGTCTGCTCACCACACACCCGCACAGAGTCAAGGAGAACGCATGCCCAAAACCTCCAAGGGAATCGAGATCGACGGCACCGTCGTCGAGTGCCTGCGCAACGCCACCTTCAAGGTGGAGCTGCAGAACGGGCACCAGGTGCTCGCCCACATCAGCGGGAAGATCCGCAAGCACCACATCAAGGTCCTGCCGTACGACAAGGTGCTCGTGGAGCTCAGCCCGTACGACCTGACCCGTGGCCGGATCCTGTTCCGCTACCGCTAGCAGTGGTGGCCCACCGGCCGGGTCGGTCGCTGACCCAGCCCCGCCGGTGGGCCTGCCTCCGGGTTCGGCAGGCGACGGCCGTAGTACGTCAATGCCACCTGCTGGGTGCCGAGCGTGATGCCGAGGCCGAGCCACAGGGCGTTGGCGTTGAACGGTTCGCCGAACGCCACCTCCGCGAGCGCTCCGAGCCCGAGTTTGACCGCGATGGTGGCGAGCCACAGGAGCAGGGTCAGCCGGTTGCCCCTGCGGTGGAGCCGACCGCTCACGTCCCGCCACATCGGCATGGTGCGACCGCGCAGGAACCCGGCGGCCACCGAGACGGCCAGCCCGGCGGCCAGGAATGCGACTCCGGCCGTGGTCGGGCTGCTCGGGCCCGGTGGGACACAGCCGCGCACGATCAGGAGGGCGACCCACAGGTACGTCACTGCGCGGACGGGTCGTGCGGAGAACTGGCTCAGCACGATCACGGCGGTGACCACGACGATCAACATCTGACTGGGCGTCATCGGGATGCAGGCCCTCCGGCCGGATAGGTGGCGAGCATGGACGTCAGGGTCGGCCCGGCGGTCCCACCGCCGACGCTGTCACAGCACGGCGACGACACCCGGGCCCCCGGGTCAGGCCTGGTAGCGCGCCACAGGCAGTGCGGGCAGCAGCGGGTCGTACAGCCAGGCGTGGAACAGCCCGTCCAGCGGCGCGGCCGCGTAGCGGTCGGCGTGCGTGGTGAAGTCCACCGTGCCGACCACCCCGTGACGGTGTCTCACCGCCCAGTCCTTCACCAGTCGGAAGAACGCGTCGTCGCCGAGTTCGCAGCGCAGCGCGTGCACCGTCAGACCGCCGCGCTGGTACAGCCGGTCGTCGAACATCAGCTTCCGGCCCGGATCGCCGAGCCGCAGGTCCTGCGGCAGCCCGGCCAGCAGGACGTGCGCGGCAGCCGCGTGCTCGGCGGCGCTGCGGCCGCCCGCGTGCTCGGCCCAGAGCCACTCGGCGTACTTGGCGAAGCCCTCGTTCAGCCAGATGTGCCGCCAGTCGGCGATCGTCACGCTGTTGCCGAACCACTGGTGGGCCAGCTCGTGCGCGACCAACCGCTCGGAGGTCCGGCTGCCGTCCAGGTGGTTGGTGCCGAAGGTGGCCAGGCCCTGCGCCTCGACCGGCACGTCGAGCTCCTCGTCGGCCACCACCACCGCGTACTCGCCGAACGGGTACGGGCCGAACAGCTCCTCGAAGTAGTGCATCATCCGAGCCTGCCGGGCGAAGTCGGTGGTGAACTCCGGCAGCAGCCGAGCGGGCAGGTAGGCGGTCTGCGGGACCGTCCGGTTCGCCGAGGGCGTCGTGGAGCCCTCGATCAGCCGGACCGTCTCGTACTGGCCGATCGAGACCGTCACCAGGTAGCTGGCGGTGGGCGCGGACTGCTCGTACACCCAGGTGGTGCTGGAGGACCGGGTGGTCCGGCTGAGCAGCCGGCCGCCGGCCACCACCGTGTACGGGGACGGGGTGGTCACCGAGATCTGGTAGCTCGCCTTGTCCGCCGGGCGGTCGTTGCACGGGTACCAGGACGAGGCACCGACGGGCTGACTGGCCACCAGGGCACCGTCCGTCAGTTCCTCCCAGCCCAGGCCGCCCCACTGGCTGCGGATCGGCTTCGGGTTGCCCGTGTAGTGCACCTCGACGGTGAACACCGCCCCGGCGGCGAGCGCCTTGGCCGGACGGATCCGCAGCTTGCCCGCCCGGTGGGTGTAGTGCGCGGCCTTGCCGTCCACCAGCACCCGGCCGATCCGGAAGTCGGCCAGGTCGAGGGCGAACTCGGCCAGCGCCGAGCCGCCCGCCACCGCGCTCAGCCGGGCCGAGCCGCCCAGGCGGTTCGGCCCGGGCCGGTAGTCCAGCGCGAGTTCGTAGCGGTGCACCCGGTAGCGGGCGTCCCCGTGGGTCGGGAAGTAGGGGTCGACGCCGGTGGGCGGCACCTGCTTGGGACTCACGGGTCGTACGCTCCTGCGTCTGTGCTGCCGGTCCGTCAGGACTGCCAGGATTCGATCGGGTTGCCGAGCCAGCGGGTGTCGGCCGGCACGGACTCCGCACGCATCACCAGCGAGGCGGGCCCCAGTGTGCTGCGCGCGCCGACGGTGCTGCCGGGCAGCACGATGCCGCCCGGGCCGAGGGTGGCACCCTCATGAAGGATCACAGTATCCATCCGCATGATCCGGTCGTGGAAGAGGTGGGTCTGCACGACACAGCCGCGGTTGACGGTGGCCCCGTCCCCGAGCGTGACCAGGTCCGCTTCGGGCAGCCAGTAGGTCTCGCACCAGACGCCCCGGCCGACCTTGGCGCCGAGCGAGCGCAGCCAGAGGTTGAGTACCGGCGTACCGGGCACGGCGCCGACCAGCCAGGGCACCGCGAGCACCTCGACGAAGGTGTCGGCCAGTTCGTTGCGCCAGACGAAGCCGCTCCACAGCGGGTGCTCGACCGCCCGGAACCGGCCGACCAGCAGCCACTTGGCGGCCACCGAGACCAGGCAGGCGGCCAGCCCGGCGGCCAGCAGCACCAGGCCGGAGAGCAGCGCGGCCAGCAGCACCGAACCCACCGCGGCCAGCTGGGCCAACGCGGCCAGGGTCAGCGCGCCTAGCGCGGCGGAGGCGAACACCGGCACCAGCCGGCAGACCTCGACCAGGCCCCGGGCCCAGAGCAGCCGGGCGGGCGGGTCGTAGGTCAGGCTCAGGTCGGCGGTGTCGGCCGATCGGGGCAGCCGCATCGGCGGCATGCCGAGGTAGGAGCTGCCCTTCTTCGCCTTCTTCGGCGTGGCCGAGAGCACCCCCACCAGACCCCGGTCGGGCACCGCCCGGCCGAGCGCCGTCATCCCCGAGTTGCCCAGGAAGGCCCGCTCGCCGATCTCCGCCTCCCCGAGCCGCAGCCAGCCGCCGCCCAGTTCGTACGGGGCGATCAGGGTGTCGTCGGCCAGGAAGGCGCCGTCCCCGACGGTGGTCAGGCTGGGCAGCGCGAGCACCGTGGAGACCTCGGCCCGGCTGCCGATCTTCATACCGAGCGCCCGCAGCCAGTACGGGGTGATCAGGCCCGCGTACAGCGGGAAGAGCGTGCCCCGGGCCAGGTCCATCAGCTGACTGACCGTCCAGGCCTGCCAGCCGACCCGGCCGTGCAGCGGGTGACTGCCCGTCAGCAGACCGATGCTCAGCAGCCGGACGGCGACCAGCAGCACGGTCGCGTACACCAGGCCGTAGGCCAGCGTGGCGGGGACCAGCGCGAGCAGGGCACCGGTCAGCGCGTCGCCCAGGCTGTCGCCGGGGTGCACGAAACGGCTCACCACGGCGATCGCGGCCAGCGCCGAGAGCACCGGCAGCAGACTCAGCCCGAGCCCGCTGGCGCCGTACAGCGCGGCCCAGCGGGCCCGGCGCGGCGGGCGCTGCTTGGGCCAGCTGCGCTCGGCCTTGCCGAGCTTGGCGGCCGGTGCGCCGGCCCAGCGCTGACCGGTGGGGATCTGGCCGGTGACACCGGAGCCGGGCGCGACCTGGGCCCGCTTGCCGACCCGGGCGCCGGGCAGCAGGGTGCTGCGGGTGCCGATCACCGCGCCGGAGCCGACCCTGACCTGGCCGACCTCGAGCCGGTCGCCGTCCAGCCAGTAGCCGGACAGGTCGACCTCGGCCTCGATGGCGCAGCCCCGGCCGAGCCGGAGCAGGCCGGTGACCGGCGGCAGCGAGTGCAGGTCCACCTCGGGGCCGATCCGGGCGCCGAGCGCCCGGCCGTAGCGGACCAGCCAGGCACCGGAGAGTTCGGTGGCGCCGGAGACCTCGGCCAGCCGCTCTGCCGTCCACAGCCGCAGGTGCATGGAGCCGCCGCGCGGGTAGCTGCCGGGGCGCAGGCCGCGCAGCAGCAGCCGGGCGCCACCGGCGGCGATGGCCAGCCGTCCCGGCGGGCTGAACAGCAGCAGCGCGCCCGCTCCGACCACCCACCAGGAGGCGGTCGGGGCCCACGGGTAGCTACCGAACCAGGCCAGCGCGTTGCCCAGCGCCAGCAGCCCGACCGTCCAGCGCAGGCCGACCAGGGTGAACAGCGGCAGCAGCAACAGAGTCTGCACCACCTTGGCCCGGGTGGGCACCAGGGCAATGCTTCGGGCGGCGCCATCGCCCTGGGCGGAGCGCTCCAGGTGCCGGGCCAGCTTGCGCAGGGTGGGCTGCTGGTAGATGTCCAACACCGCGGCGGCCGGGTAGCGGCTGCGCAGCAGGGTGGTCAGCCTGGCCGCGGCCAGGCTGCCGCCACCGATCGCGAAGAAGTCGTCCTGGGCGCTGCCGACCTGGACCCCGAGGATCTCGGTCCACTGCTCGGCCAGCCAGGCCTCGGTGCCGTAGAGCTGCTCGCCGGGCCCGCCGGTGGTCAGACCGGGCAGCGGCCAGGGCAGCGCGTCGCGGTCCACCTTTCCGGAGGTCCGGGTCGGCAGGCTCTCCACCGGGGCGAGCAACGGCACCAGGGCGGCCGGGAGTTCGGCCCGCAGCCGTTCGACGGCGGCGGCCTGGTCCCAGCCCTCCTGGGTGACCAGGTAGCCGACCAGCAGCTGGTTGCCGCCCTTGGCGGTCCGGACGGCGGCGGCCGCGCCGGCCACCCCGGGCAGGGCCTGGAGTGCGGCGTCCACCTCGCCGAGTTCGATCCGGCGGCCGCCGAGCTTGATCTGTTCGTCGCCGCGCCCGAGGAAGATCAGGCCCTCGGGGTCGGCCTGCACCAGGTCACCGCTGCGGTAGGCGCGGGCCCAGCCGAGCGACTCCAGCGGGGCGTACTTCTCGGCGTCCTTCTCGGGGTCGAGGTATCGGGCCAGGCCGACGCCGCCGATCACCAGCTGGCCGGTGCCGCCCATCGGGACGGGCTGCCCGGCCTCGTCCACCACGGCCAGCTCCCAGCCGTCCAGTGGGAGGCCGATCCTGACCGGGCCCTCGCCGCTGAGCAGCGCACCGCAGGCGACCACGGTGGCCTCGGTGGGCCCGTAGGTGTTCCACACCTCGCGGCCCTCGGTGACCAGGCGCTGGACCAGCTCGGGCGGGCAGGCCTCGCCGCCGAAGATCAGCAGCCGGACCTCGATCAGCGCCTCGGCGGGCCAGAGCGCGGCCAGCGTGGGCACGGTGGAGACCACGGTGATCTCCTGCTCGGCCAGCCAGGGGCCGAGGTCGGCGCCGCCGCGCACCTGCGAGCGCGGGACGGGCACCAGGCAGGCGCCGTAGCGCCAGGCCAGCCACATCTCCTCGCAGGAGGCGTCGAAGGCGACCGAGAGCCCGGCCATCACCCGGTCACCGGGGCCGATCGGCTCCTCCTGGAGGAACATCGCGGCCTCGGCGTCCACGAAGGCGGCGGCGTTCGCATGGGTGACGGCGACGCCCTTCGGCTTCCCGGTGGAGCCGGAGGTGAAGATGATCCAGGCGTCCTCGGCGGGCGTGGGCCTGACCCCGGGGCGGCCGGTGGTCGGGCGGCCGGTGACGGTGAGCTCGCGCCCGGCGCCCAGTACGGCGGCCACGGCGGCCTCGCCGAAGACCAGTTCGGCTCGCTCGGCCGGGTCCTCGGCGTCCACCGGGACGTACGCGGCTCCGGCGGCGAGCACCGCCAGGATGCAGATGTAGAGGTCGTTGCTGCCCGACGGCACCCGGACCCCGACCCGGTCACCGGCCCCGATCCCGGCCACTGCCAGCCGACGGCGCACCGCCTCCACCTCGACGGCCAGCGCCCGGTAGCTCAGGGTGCTGTGGCCGTCGTCGAGGGCGGGCTCCTGCGGGTGCGCCCGGGCAGTGGCCTCCAGCACGTCGAGCAGGGTACGGGTCGCCGGGGCCTGCCCTGCCGAGAACAGCGCGAGCGAGCCCGCCGCCTCGTCCTGCCGGGTGGAGATCTGCGTCGTCAAAAGCTGTGTGCCCCTCTGTCCGTCTCCCCCGTCCATGACTGATGCCAGGCCCTGGGGGGACTGCGTCGCACGCCCCGACCGGACGCCGCGCTCCAGGCCGAAGCGGACAACCCAACCGATGGTAGCCCGGTTCCGGCCCCCTCCGAGGGGGCCCCCGGGCACCCGACTGGCCTAATCCATCGGACAACTGACGATCCGTCAGCGACGACAAGCAGGTGAAAGGAACGGAATTGACGGACCGTCAGATGATCTGACGGTCCGTCAGCTCGATTTCGACACTGTGACCCATGCCATATCCCGGCGGGCGTGTCGCCTTCCCACTCAGGCGCCGGCCCCGTGCGGGAAGGCCCGGCCGAGCAGCTCCGACAGGCTGCGGCGCTCGGCGTCGCCGAGCTGCTCCAGGCCAGGCAGGCCGGCGGTGATCTCGGCCCTGATCCGCCGGACGGCAACCTCACCCTCCGGTGTCAGCAGCACCGTCTTGACCCGGCGGTCGGCCGGATCGGGCTCCCGGCGGAGCAGGCCGCGCGCTTCGAGCCGGTCGACCAGGCCGGTGACGTTGGAGGCGTCGCAGCCGAGCAGCTCGGCAAGGGCCCGCATCGGCATCGGCCGGCTCAGCAGGCTGAGCAGCTTGCCCTGGATCAGGGTCAGGCCCTGGCCCCCGGCCACCACGGCGAAACTGCGGTAGTAGCAGGCCGCGGCGTGGGCGAGCTGCTCCATCAGCAGCTCCGGGCCGGGCGCGGGTGCGGTGGTCGGTGCGGTCGAGTTCATGGCCCCAGTCTAGGCCCGATTACTTGACATCCTCAATCATCGAGGTCTACCTTCGATTTATTGCTTGATGAGTTCAACCATCTACTTCATCAAATCTTTCTGTTTCTGGAGCACCGCCATGAAGGCCATCACGTACCGCACCTACGGCAGCCCCGACGTCCTGGAGTTCGGCGAGGTCCCGCAGCCCAAGCTCGGCCCGGACTCCGTCCTGGTCAAGGTCAGGGCCGCCTCCGTCAACCCGGTGGACTGGAAGATCCAGGCGGGCTACCTGGACAGCGTGATGGACGTGGTCTTCCCGGTGATCCCGGGCTGGGACGTCTCCGGCGTGGTCGAGCAGGTCGGCGTCAGCGTCACCGAGTTCGCGCCGGGCGACGAGGTGATGGGGTACGTCCGCGAGGACCTGGTCGGCCGGGGCACCTTCGCCGAGTACGTCGCCGCGCCCGTCCGCACCCTCGCCCACAAGCCCGCCTCCCTCGGCTTCGAGGCCGCGGCCGGGCTGCCGCTGGCCGGTCTGACCGCCTACCAGGCGCTCACCCGCGCGCTGGAGATCAAGCCCGGCGAGACGGTGCTGGTGCACGCGGCGGCCGGCGGCGTCGGCTCGCTCGCGGTCCAGATCGCCACCGCGCTCGGCGCCCGGGTGATCGGCACCGCCAGCGAGCGCAACCACGACTTCCTGCGCGGCCTGGGCGCCGAGCCGGTCGCCTACGGCGAGGGCCTGGCGGACCGGGTCCGCGCGCTCGCCCCCGACGGCGTGGACGCCGTGCTCGACCTGGTCGGCGGCGACGCCTTGGAGGTCTCCCCCGAGCTGCTCGCCGCGGGCGGCCGGCTGGCCTCGATCGCCGACGGCGCCGTGCTCGCCCTCGGCGGCAAGTACGTCTTCGTCCGGCCTGACACCGCCGACCTCACCGCGCTGGCCGAGCTGGCCGACCAAGGCCTGCTGACCGTCGAGGTGGCCGCCACCTTCCCGCTGGAGCGGACCGCCGACGCCCAGCGCCTGAACGCCGAGGGCCACACCCGAGGCAAGATTGTCGTCACCGTCGCCTGAGACCGACCGTTGACCGAGCGTCAGGGCGGGTTGCCACCGTGGTGGCCGGGCTGCGCGCCACCTTCGCCACCGGCCGTACCAGGTCGGTCGACTGGCGGCTCGGCCGGCTCGCCGCGCTGCGCGCGCTGCTCACCGAGCAGAGCGAGGCGTTCCAACAGGCCCTGCACGCCGACCTGGGCAAGGGACCGGCCGAGGCGTACCGGACCGAGATCGGCTTCACGCTGCACGAACTCGACCACACGGTACGGAATCTGACGCGGTGGCTGGAGCCGAAGGCCGCCGCCGTGCCCGAGGTCTTCCAGCCGGCCGAGGCCCGGGTGGTGCGGGAGCCGCTCGGCGTGGTGCTGGTGATCGCACCCTGGAACTACCCGCTGCAACTGGCACTCGCCCCGCTGGTGGGGGCGCTGGCGGCCGGTAACACCGTGCTGGTGAAGCCGAGCGAGCTGGCGCCCGCCACCTCCGCCGCGCTAGCCCGGCTGCTGCCGCAGTACCTCGGCCCGGACGCCGTCGCGGTGGTCGAGGGCGCGGTGCCGGAGACCACCGCCCTGCTGGAGCAGCGCTTTGACCACATCTTCTACACCGGCAACGGTGCGGTCGGCCGGATCGTGATGGCCGCCGCCGCCAAGCACCTCACCCCCGTCACCCTGGAGCTCGGCGGCAAGAGCCCGGTGGTGGTGGACACCGACGCCGATCTCGCTGTCACCGCCCGGCGGCTGGTCCGGGGCAAGTTCCTGAACGCCGGTCAGACCTGCGTCGCGCCGGACTACGTGCTCGCCGTCGGCGACACCGCCGCCCGGCTGGAGACCGAGCTCGCGGCGGCGGTCCAGGAGGCGTACGGTGACGACCCGTCGGCCGACCCGGAGTACGGACGGATCGTCAACACCCGGCACTTCGACCGGCTCACCGCCCTGCTCGGCGGCGGCCGCACCGTCACCGGCGGCACCCACGACCGGGACGCCCGCTACCTGGCGCCGACCGTGCTGGCCGACGTCTCCCCCGAGGCAGCGGTGATGCGGGCCGAGATCTTCGGCCCGATCCTGCCGGTGCTCCCGGTGCCCGACCTGGATGCGGCGATCGCCTTCGTCAACGAGCGGGACAAGCCGCTGGCGCTGTACGCCTTCACCGAGTCCGAGCTGACCAAGCAGCGGCTGACCGAGGAAACCTCCTCCGGCGCGCTGGTGTTCGGCCTGCCGGTCTCCCACCTGGCCGTGCCCGAGCTCCCGTTCGGCGGGGTCGGCGAGAGCGGCATGGGCCGCTACCACGGCGAGTACTCGATCGACACCTTCAGCCACACCAAGGCGGTGCTGGACAAGCCGCTGCGCTGAGTCCCTTACCGGGCGGGAAGCCGGACCGTGACGAGCAGACCGCCGGCGGGGCGGGGCGTGAGGTCGAGGGTTCCGTCGTGAGCACGGACGATGCTGTGCACGATGGCCAGCCCGAGGCCGACGCCGGCGTGCTCGTCGGTGCGGACACGTTCCGTTCCACGCTGGAAGGGTTCGATGAGGGTCGGCACCAGTTCCGGCGGGAGCAGTCGGCCCGTGTTCTCGACCCGCAGCACGCTCGCGTCGCCGTACCCCTCGGTGTGGACCGTCACGGTGCCGCCGGCGGGGAGGTTGTGGACGACGGCGTTCTGGACCAGGTTCGTCACCATCCGCAGCAGGAGCTCCGCGGAGCCGCTGGTCCGGGCCGCCCCGCCGGTGACGTCGAGCGTGATCCGGCGCTGTTCGGCGAGCGGAAGCAGCGTTTCGGCGGCTTCCTCGGCGATGAGGGAGAGGTCGACGCTCTCCCGGGTGAAGGTTCCGCGGTCGCCGCGGCTGAGCAGCAGGAGGGCTTCGGTGAGGTCGATCGCCCGCGTGTTGACGGCGTGCAGGCGTTCGATGAGTTCGCCCCGGTCCCGGGTGGGGTCCTTGCGGGCGACGTCGAGGAGGGTCCGCGAGATCGCCAGCGGGGTGCGCAGTTCGTGGGAGGCGTTCGCGGCGAACCTCTGCTGCTCGGCGACGTGGGACTCGAGTTGGTCGAGCATCGAGTCGAAGGCGTCGGAGAGTTCACGGAATTCGTCCTGACGGCCCTTCATCCGGATCCGGTGGGACAGCGACCCGCTCCCGGCCAGCCGCGCCGCAGCCGTGATCCGGGTGACTGGTGCGAGCATCCGGCCGGCCAGGATCCACCCTCCCAGCAGGCCGAGCACCAGCAGGAACACCAGCACGGCGGCCGCCCTCGGAGCGAAGACGTGCAGGAGGTTGGACCGGACGGGAAAGACCCCATCGGTCGGGGTGTCACCGGAGACGAGGAGCGCACGCTCGGGGACGTACCGCAGGAGGAACACCCACACCGCCGCGAGCAGCAGGACGCTGGCCACCATGAGGAATCCGGCATAGCTGAGCGTGAGTCTCAGTCGGGCGCTGAGCCCGGGGCGTCTATCCACCCGCACTCCCCGGGGCGTCGGTGTCGATCCGGTAGCCGACGCCGGGCACCGTGGCGATGAGCCATGGTTCGCCGAGCCGTTTGCGCAGTGCGGAGACGGTGATGCGTACGGCGTTGGTGAGGGGGTCGGCGTTCTCGTCCCAGGCCCGTTCCAGCAGCTGTTCGGCGCTGACGACCCCGCCCTCGGCGGCGACCAGGACTTCCAGCACGGCGAACTGCTTGCGGGTCAGCGCGACGTAGCGTCCGTCGCGGAAGACCTCCCGGCGGAACGGGTCCAGCCGCAGGCCCGCGATCTCGCGGACCGGCGGCCGGGCGTACGCGCGCCTGCGGTCGAGCGCCCGCAGCCGCAGGACCAACTCCCGCAGCTCGAACGGTTTGGTGAGGTAGTCGTCGGCGCCGAGCCCGAACCCGGAGGCCTTGTCGTCGATCCGGTCGGCGGCGGTGAGCATGAGGATCGGGATGCCGCTGCCGGAGGCGACGATCCGCCGGGCGACCTCGTCGCCGGAGGGTCCGGGGATGTCGCGGTCGAGGACCGCGAGGTCGTAGGAGTTGGTGCGCAGCAGCTCCAGGGCCGAGTCTCCGTCACCGGCGATGTCGGCCGCGATCGCCTCCAGCCGCAGACCGTCCCGGACCGCTTCGGCCAGGTAGGGCTCGTCCTCCACGATCAGTACGCGCATGGCTGCAGCCTAGGGCCGCGCCTTGCCGGGCGCGGCCCTAGACCGACCGGTGGTTGGGGTGCGCCACCAGCTGCGCGACGCCAGCGCGGCCAGCGCGGCGCCGGTCGCGTTGACCAGGACGTCGTCCACGGAGGACACCCGGTCCAGCTGCAGGACGTACTGCGCGGTCTCGATCAGGACCGAGCAGCCCGCCCCCAGCGCCAGGACCCGCGGCACGGACGCCAGCGCCGCGAACCGCACCGGGGCGAAGAACCCCAGCGCCGCGAAGACCAGCAGGTTGCCGCCGATCCCGATCGGCCCCATCGTGACCAGGTCCCGCAGCGGTATCAGGCTCACCCGGCCCGGGACGATGCCGGCCCCGGGCCCCGGCATCATGGTCATCCATATCCACGGCACCGTCCCGTGGACCATGCCCACCTCGGCCAGCGACATCCGCCACGCCGAGGTGACACCGACGCTCTGCCGACGGCGCGCCAGGGCCCACACCACCAGCGCGGCCACCGGCAGCGCGACCAAGGTGACGAGCACCACGCCGTTGAACGTGTCGAGGCAGCCGTGCCACCGCCCGGCCATGCACCTCGGAGCGGACATCATGAGCGGCCCCCGCACGACGAACAGGGCGCTCGCCGTACCGAGGATGGCCAGGCCGAGAAGTACGGTCCTGCGCGTGCGGCGGGGTGGTGCCGACAGGGCTGCGTTCTGGTTCACGCCCCTATTGGACACGGAAGACCGTTGCGGTGGCGTATACGATTTTCGATACGCCCGCGATACCCGGATTTCGTCAGCGCCTGGCTGGCGCGGTCGGCAGCCTGGTCGACCGCGCCGGTGCGCAGCAGGGCCTCGGTCTCGTGGGCCGGTTGGTGAAGCCCCAGCCGCTCCGCGCGGGTGAACCTCGAGCTCGCCTGCCCCTCCGTCAGGCGTACTTGCTCAGGTCCACGGACGGGAGGCTCGTCCCCGATCACCGGTCGCTCCCGGGGCAACCAACTCCGGGCCTCGCTCGTCCTTCCCGGTGAAGGGACAAGCCGAGGAGGCAGGTCATGAGACGCCTGATCGCACTTCCCATGGTGGCCGTACTGCTGGTCGGCGGGGTGGCCGCGGCCGCACCCGCCACCGGAGCCACCACCACCGTCACGTGTCCGACCGGTTGGGGCAGTCTGCCCGAGGACCGGGCGGCGCCCGACTCCCGCTCGCTGGTGAACGTCCGGACGGGCGCCCACCCCTGCTTCGACCGGATCGTCCTGGACGTTCCGGGCAGCTCGGCCGCCCACCCGGTCAGTTACCACGTCCGCTACGTCGACACGCTGTACCAGGACGGTTCCGGGCAGCCGATACCGATGCGTGGTGGGGCGCTGATCGAGATCGTCGCCGAGGCGCCGTCCTATGACGTCAACACCGGTGCCGCGACCTACCCGGGCCGAGCAGGTCAGCCGCTGCCCGGGGTGGACCTGACGGGCTACCGCACCTTCGTGGAGGCGAAGTTCGCCTCCAGCTTCGAGGGGGACACCCAACTCGGGCTGGGTGTCCGGGCCAGGCTCCCGTTCCAGGTGTTCCAGCTCGACAACCGGCTGGTCATCGACGTGGCGCACAGCTGGACCGCCACCGCGTGATCGAGCAGGTGACCGGCCGTCAGGCCCGGCCGGTCACATAGCCGCCGTCCACCCGGAGCACGTGCCCCGTGACGAAGCCCGCCGACGCGAGGTACCGCACCGCCTCGGCGATCTCCGAGACCTCGCCGACCCGGTTCAGCAGCGCCAGACCGGCGTAGGCGTCCACCTCACTGCCCTCGTGCAGCGGCGTCCGGACGATGCCCGGCGCCACCAGGTTGACCCGGATGCCGTCGGCGGCCAGCTCGGCGGCCAGGCTGACGGTGAGGGCGTGCACCCCGGCCTTGCTGACGATCGGGGCCGAGCACGGGAAGCCGGCGATCGCGTGCTCCACCAGCACGGTGCCGATGTTGACGATGCTGCCGCCGCCGCCCTGCCTGCGCAACTGCCTGACCACCGCCTGGGTGGTCAGATAGGTGCCCTTGAGGTTGCCGGCCAGGAAGCCGTCCAACTCATCCTCGGTGACCTCGGTGAACGGCTTCGCGGCGAACGTGCCGGCATTGTTGACCAGGACGTCCACCCGGCCGAACCGCTCGACCGCCGTACGCACCAGGGCCTCGCCGGTCGCCGCGTCGCCGATGCCGCCGCTGACGGTGGCCACCCGCTCCCCCGCGCCGAGCAGCGCGGCCGCCTTGGCCAGCCGGTCCGGGTCGCGGCCGTTGAGGACCACGTTGGCCCCCTGATCCAGGAAGGCGCGGGCGATGTCGAGGCCGATGCCGCTGGACGAGCCGGTGACGACGACTGTGGTGGTGTCGACCGTGGTGGTGTCAGACATGGTTGATCCTCCGTCAGGTTCTGCTGGGGTGATACGAGAACCGTACGAAGACCCACGCCATAACTCCACGACCGATTCTGAAGTAAGCCATAATCCCTTGTTATGGACGTCGATCTGCGGGACCTCGAGCTCCTCAACACCGTGGCCGCCACCGGCACCCTGACCGCCGCCGCCGAACTGCTCTACGTCAGTCAGCCCGCGCTCAGCCAGCGGCTGACCCGGCTGGAGGGCCGGCTCGGCTCCCAGCTGTTCGACCGTCAGGGGCGTGGGCTGGTGCCGAACGCGGCCGGCCAGCGGATGCTGCTGGCAGCACGTCAGGTGCTGGCCGAACTCGACTCCGCCACCCGGGACGTGCGGGAGATGCGGGACGGCCGGGATCGCCGGGTCCGCCTGGCGGTCCAGTGCAGCACCACCTTCCAGTGGCTGCCGCCGGTCATCCAGGGCTTCCGCGCGCGGTGCCCCGGTGCCGAGGTCCGGATCGAGTCGCTGCCCGCCGACACCCTGATCACCGCACTGCTGGAGGATCGCCTCGACATCGCGCTGATCACCAAGCCCGACCCGCAGATGGACCGGCTCCGGCTGACCGCGCTGTTCGACGACGAGATGGTCGCGGTCGTCCCGGCGGACCACCCCTGGGCCGGGCTCCCGCATCTGACGGCCCGGGACTTCGACGACGCGCACCTGGTGCTCTACGACCTCTACGACCCGAGCCGGGTCCCCAGCACGCCGCTCCCCGTGCCGCACGGCGCCCGGCCCGCCCGGATCACCACCATGCCGGTCATCACCGATCTCCTGATCGAGATGGTCGCCAGTGGCCAGGGCGTCACCGTCCTGCCGCAGTGGGTGGCCTCCCCGTACGTCGGCTCGCACGGTCTGGCGCTGGTCCGGATCGGCGTCGACCCCACCATCCGCACCTGGTACTGCGCCACCCGCCCGGGCACCCGCCCCGCCCTGGTCGAGACCCTGGCCGCCGAGCTGACCCGGCAGTTGTCCGGGACTGCGGGCCTGCACCGGCCTGCGGGCTGACGCCGACGGG
>NZ_LMCT01000056.1:140968-190738 GCF_001424875.1 Kitasatospora sp. Root107
CCGCCGGGTTCCGCTGTCAGGAGCGGGGCTTGGTCGAGACCGCGACGTAGCTCACCCGCATCGGGTGCCCGGGCTCGGTGGCCGGGGTGACCGACCCGCCGAGGGCCTCCGGCAGCTTGCCGCCCACCGCCACGTTCAGGATCAGGAACAGGCCGTGGTGCACCGCCCGGTCCCAGGTCGCGGCGTCCATCTGAGCGGCCGTCACCTTGTGGTACTCCCGACCGTCCAGGTACCACCGCACCTGCTCCGCACCGGCGGTGAAGTCGACCTCGACCGCGTAGGTGTGGAAGGACTTCCGGCAGTCGGTGCACGGCCGGTCGCCCGAGCCGAGGCCCATCGGCTCCTTGCAGGGGCCGCCGTTCAGGGTGCCGCAGTGCATCGTCCCGAACACCGAGTCCCGGCCGTTGACGTGCTCCATCACGTCCAGTTCACCGATCGCGGGCCAGCCGGTGTACCCGTCCCGCAGCCCGGCCCCGAGGGTCCAGAAGGCGGGCCAGTACCCGGCCGCCGCCGGTCCGGTGACGTCGGGCAGCGCGATCGAGGCCTCGATCCGCATCACCCCGCCGGGCGGCGGCGTCAGGTCGGACCGGCGGGACTCGATCCGGCCCGAGCTCCACCGGCCGTCCGCCAGCGTGGGCACGATCTCCAGCGCGCCCTTGCCGTCCAGCCGGACGTTGGCGGTGGAGTCGGTCATCGTCTCGATCTCGCCCGTGCCCCACTGCGGAGCCGGGCAGCCGGGGTAGCAAGTACCCAGGTCGTACTGCCAGTTAGCGGCCGACGGTCGGCTGCCAGCCGGGCCGTCGAAGTCGTCCCGCAGCACCTGGGTCCAGCCGTCCGCGCCGGGAGTGCTCCGCGCGGGCAGCGCCCCGGATTCGGTCAGCAGCCGCTCCAGCCGGGGCGTGAGCACGATCGCCGCGACGTTGGTCAGGTGCGCGTCGTCGCGGTACAGCAGGATGCGCTCCAGGACGGCCGGGCAACTGCGGTCCGTGCCGGGGCAGATGACCGAGTTCACCTCCACCGACCGCACGCCCGGCAGCCGCCCGGCTGCGATCGCCTGGGCGAGCGGATCGGGCCACTGCGCCTGTTCGCGGCCGAAGGCGCAGGCCGACGGGTCCTCGGTGTGTCCGGAGACGCAGGCTGGGATGTCGGTACCGGGGATCGGGGTGTCCTGGAGATAGACGATCGGGACGCCGAGCGCGCGCAGCGGCGCGAGCGTCTTCTCCCAGGCGGTCAGCAGCAGTTGCTGGTCGGCGGTGTAGCGGTTGAGCGAGGAGACCACGATAAGCCGGGGCTTGGGTCCCTGCTGCAGCCGGGTCAGGGCGGCCGCCCGCCAGCTGTCGCACTCCCGGTAGGTTCGCCCCAACTGCGGGTTGATGACGGTGAGTTCCGGCAGCGGGCAGCCCTGCTTGACCAACTCCTCCAGCGCCCACTGCCGTTCGGCCGCAACGGCCAGCAGCGGGGAGAACCACTGGCCGGCGTGCGAGTCGCCGAGCAGCACGATCCGGTCCGGGCTGGTGGTGACGCCAAACAGGCAGGCCGGGCTGGTGGTGGCGGCCGGGGCCACCTCGCACTCGCCGTCCGGCGGGAAGTCCTTGCGTGCCTGGGCGGCGTCCGGGACCACCGGACCGCCCTTGAGCGGTGCGCCGGTCTGGGCCAGCAGCGACCTGCCGTCGGCCGCGCCGGGCGGCAGGCCGAGCGGGTCGACCGGGCCCGCCGGGCCGAGCAGCCGGAGCGTCCCGGTGCCGACCACCAGGGCCAGCACCACCGGGACGACCACTGCGGCCAGGCCCAACGAGAGCCCCCGCCTGGGCAGTTCGGAGAGGATCCGGCTGCGGCGCAGCGGCTGCTCGATCCAGTGCAGCGCCGCCATCGCGGGCAGCGCGGCGGCCGCCGTCAGGGCCACCTTCACCGGCCAGTCCAGTGCCCCGAACCGGGCCTCGACCAGCACCAGCACCGGCCAGTGCCAGAGGTAGAGGTTGTAGGAGAGCCGGCCCACCGCCCGGGGTGCCCGGGCCGACAGCAGCCGGTCCACCCCGTACCGGGTGTCCGGCACCGGGGTGACGCCGCTCCGGTCGGGCGTGCCCGCCAGGATCACGGCGGCGGTGGCCAGCGTCGGCACCAGCGCGGCGTACCCGGGGTAGGGGGTGGTGGCGTCGTAGCCGAGGGCGCACCAGCCGATCGTCAGGAGCCCCGCCCAGCCGCAGAGCACGCGCAGCGGACGCGGACCTGGCAGCTTGTGCCAGGGCAGCAGCGCGAGCAGCGCGCCGATCCCGAACTGCCAGACCCGGGACGGCGTTCCGAGGTACGCGAGCGAGACCGAGCCGTGCGTCCAGTACAGGGAGAGGCCGAAGGAACCGACCGTCAGCAGCCCGGCCAACACGGTCACGGTCGAGCGCACCGCCCGGCCGCGCCGGGTGGCCCGGGCGGCGAAGAAGACGATCACGGCCAGCAGCGGAGCCCAGCCGAGGTAGAACTGCTCCTCCACCGCGAGCGACCAGAAGTGCAGCAACGGGCTGTGCTCCCGGCCGGCCGCCAGGTAGTCGGTCTGCTGGGCCACGAAGCGCCAGTTGGCGACGGACAGCGCCGAGGCCAGCACGTCGTACTCGAGGTCGGTACGGCGCAGCGGGACGGTCAGCCAGGCTCCGGCCAGCGCGACCGCGCCGAGCACCAGCGCAGCCGAGGGCAGCAGTCGGCGAGCCCGGCGGGAGAAGAACTCCCCCAACCTGATCCGTCCGGTGGTGATCGCCTCGCGCACCAGCAGGCTGGTGATCAGGTAGCCGGAGATGACGAAGAAGACGTCCACGCCGACGAATCCGCCGGCCAGGCCGGGGACGGAGGCGTGGAAGGCGAGCACCGCGAGCACCGCCACGGCGCGCAGGCCCTCGATGTCGGGGCGGAACCCCTTGGGTCCTGGCGCCCGCTTCGGGGCGGCGGAACTGCGGGACGGTGGACCGGGAATGGTGAAGGTCTCCGGACGAAGGTCCGGAACCACGGTCGAGGACATCGGTGTGACGACCTTTCAGCCCAGCCAGGGCAGCATCGGGCTGACCCAGCCGGAGGCGAGCAGAGCGGTGAGCACGAGTACGGCGGTGGCGGCCAGCGCCTCGGGCCAGCGGCGCGGCAGCATGCCGCCGGCGGCCCGCGCCGCCCCCCAACCGACGGTCGGTCTGAGCTCGCCGATCAGGTCGCGGATCAGCGGGATGCCGATCTGGCACTGCACCGCAAGGTAGAGACCGAGGCCCCAGTTGGGAGCAACTCCGTTGCGGGCGACGGCCAGGGCCAGCCCGACCCCGGCCGCGCCGACCGAGGCGCAGAGCCAGACCAGCGACACCACGACCACCTCAGGCCGCGCTGCGGCCGCGCAGGGTGTGCCAGAAGGCGGCGCCCGCGGCCACGCTCATCAGCACGTTGGAGCGGATCACCTCGACCCGCCAGCGGGTCCGGCTGATCCGGGGCAGCAGGACGTGCCAGAGCCAGAGCGGGGCGAGCAGCGGCAGCACGTGCCAGGGCCGGATCTGGTCCGGGTACCAGAACATCATCACCAGCGGCGGCAGTGGCGCCGCGAAGATGTTCACCGCCGTGGCGAGGTAGCCGACGATGCCCTCGTAGAAGCACAGCCGCATCCGCCAGGGCGCGCGGATCCGCTTGAGTTCGGGCGTGCTGAGCAGGTGCAGGTTGCCCATCGCCCAGCGGTACTGCTGGTTGACGAAGGAAGCGAGGTTGTCCGGCGAGGTGCCCTTGGCTACCAGCACCGGGACGTACAGGGTGCGGAACCCCTGGGCGTACAGGGCGAGTCCGGTGAACAGGTCCTCGCTGTGCTCCAGCTTGGCGAAGCCGTCGGCCGCGTCGATCGCAGTCCGCCGGTAGACGGCGTTGCTGCCGCAGCAGATCGCGGCGTCGCTGGCGTCCCGGGAGGGCTGGATCCAGCGGAAGAACCACTCCTGGGCCGAACCGGCGGCGCGCTGGATCCAGCCCATCGTCTCGTCGGTGTCGAAGCACTGCGGGCTCTGCACGATGCCGGTCCTGGGGTCGGCGAAGTACGGCACCAGGTGGCGCAGGAAGTCCGGCCGGGGCGCGAAGTCGGCGTCCAGGATGGCGATGTACTCCGCCGAGCTCAGGGTGAGCGCGTGGTTCAGGTTGCCGGCCTTCTTGAGGTGCCCGCGGTTCGGGCGCACCACGTACTCGTAGCCGTACCGGGCCGCCAGGCCCGCCACCTCGGTGCGGTCACCGTCGTCCAGCACCCAGACCGTCAGCGCGTCCGGCCAGTCGATCGCCGCGACCGCCCGGTAGGCGTTCTCCAGCACGTCCAGCGGCTCCCCGCAGGTCGGCAAGTACAGGTCCACGGTGGGCAGTTCGGCCGGGTGCCAGGCGTTCACCAGCACCTCGTGGGACTGCCTGGTCAGCCGGCGCTGGCGCAGGCTGTTGACCGAGGAGAGCGCGAGCGCGACCAGGTTGAGGCCGAGGACGGCCAGGAAGGCCCAGAGAGCCGGGGTGCGCAGCGAGAAGGTGAGCATGGTCGCCGCGGTGAACACGAAGGCGAGCGAGGTGCAGATCAGCACCCAGCGGCGCTGTGGCCCGAAATACCAGTAGAGCTCCTGATCGGAAGGAGGTTGAGGAAGGTGATGCACAGTCATAAGGCCCCCACAGCCGCGTCTCTGACAGCAGACGGGGGTACAGTAGCGCAATTGGTATAGACCATTGGACCAGCGACCAAGGGGTGGATGACCGGCCGGCCGGAGTACCCACGGCCGGTGATCAGTGCACCCTGCGGACCGGTGCGCGGCGGGAATCAGCAGGTCATCGCCGGATTAACAGTCCGCCAACTTCGGCCCGGGGCCCGGCCGGACGGCGCTCGCGGCGCACTCGTCCGCCACCGCCGTTCGCATGCTGTGCATCTCGCGAAGGCAGACGTTCATCCAGCCGCCCACGGACGACACACCGATGTCACAGTCCGTCACCGACGGAGGTCAGTGCCCGCCACGCGGCCGATTGCAGCCACCCTCGACGTACACACCGTGCGCCTCGACCACGACCGGCGGGCCGACCTTGCCGGTGATGCACGGGCCGACCCCGGGGAGCATGAAGGTGAAGCCCAACGCGCCCGCCGACCCTTCGACGAGGTGCTCCCGCCTCGGATATCCGAGCCCCGCGAGGACGTCGTAGACGTCGTCCGCGCCGAGCGACGCCTTGGCCGCCCGGAGGGTCAGGGCGGCAGTGATCCGCTTGGCGTGGGCCCCGCCCCGGCACTCCGCCTCCGGGGTCATCCGCACGGTGGTCAGATAGGCGTGGTTCTCCGCGTGCTTGGCCTGCTCCGGGTCCGGACTGCTGCTCCCGCCCGGCTTCGTGCTCGGCGTCGTGCTCGGCGTCGTACTCGGACCTGACGCCACGTCGGCGCAGGCCGCCGCCACCTCGGGGAACGCCCGGTCGTGCTCCGCCTTCGCGAGCTTCAGCTGTTCCTCGTACGAGGACACCGGGGACGGCACGGCAGGCCTGCTCGCCGTAGGTCCGTCCGCCGCAGGAACGCTCCCACAGCCGGCCAGCACCAGCATCCCGACCAGCACCGCAGGCACAGCTCGCCTCACCGGAAGCCCCCGTCTCTCGTTCAGGCCATTGTCCCGTCGGCCCACCCACCGGTCATGAGTATCCGTACTCATGACCGGCGGGCAGGCCGTGGGGTCGGTCAGTAGGGCTTGACCAGGACGTGCGCGGCACCGGGGATGCCGACCTTCAACAGCTCGTCCTCCTCGGGCGTGGTCGGCGTGCCGGTCTCCTGCTTGAGCACCGCCCGGGAGATGTTCTGCACCCACATCGCGCGCGGGCGGCGGCGGGCCTCCCAGGCGGCCAGCGCGGCGGGGACGTCGGTCGCCGCATCCAGGGACTGGGCCAGCACCAGGGCGTCCTCGACGGCCATCGCCGCGCCCTGGGCGATGTGCGGGGTGGAGGCGTGCGCGGCGTCGCCGGCCAGCACCACCCGGCCCACGTGCCAGGGCTCCTCGACCGTCACCTGGGAGATCCGCGAGTAGACCACCGCAGCCGGGTCGGTGACCTGGGTGAGCGCCTCGGCGACCGGTCCACCGAAGGCGGCGAGCCGCTCGGCCAGCTGCTGGTGGGCCCGCTCCGGGTCAGGACGGAAGTCCTCGGACTCGGCGAATACCGCACCCAGGTACATCAGTTCCTCGGTGATCGGCGTCAGCAGCGCCTTGGCGGTCCGGTCGCCGGTGCTCATCACCACGCCCTGCACCTCGCTCTGCCGGGGCACGGTGACCCGCCAGTTGGCGAAGCCGGTGTACTCGGGCGCGTAGCGCTCGCCGTACAGCCGCTGCCGCAGCGGGGAGCCGATGCCGTCGAAGCCGACCACCAGGTCCCAGCGCCCGGTGCTGCCGTCGGAGAGGGTGACCTCCACCCCCGCGCCGTCGTCGGCCAGTTCGGTGATGGTGGTGCCGAAGCTGATCTCGGCACCCGCCACGACGGCGGCCGCGCCGAGCACCGCGGCCAGCGCGGGGCGCGGGATGCCGTTGCAGGCCGGCCCGTCGGCCATCCGGGGCTGCGGGATCTTGGCCAGGGTGTTGCCGACCGGGTCGTTGATGGTCAGGGTGTCCCACTCGAAGCCCGCCGCCAGGCAGTCGGCGAGCACGCCGATCTCGCCCATCACGTGCAGGGCGTTGGAGGGCTGGATGATGCCGACGCCGAGGGCGTCCAGCTCGCCGCGCAGCTCGGCGACGCGGACCAGGTGGCCGCGCTGGGCGAGCGCGGTGGCCAGCGTGAGGCCGCCGATGCCGCCGCCGTGGATCAGGACGCGCAGGGGTGTTGCCATGTCAGGTCTCTCCGGGGGAGGTATGGGGCGAGGTCGGGGTGTTGGTCAGCCGACGGGAGCGGGCTCGGGCAGGGCCATCAGGTGGTCGACCAGGGCGAGCAGCGCGTCCCGGCCGAACGCCCGCTCGCGGACGTCGCCGATCAGCAGCGGGATCCCCGGGTCGAGGTCGAGCGCGGCCCTGATCTCCTGCGCGGTCCGGGTGTTGTGGCCGTGGAAGCAGTTGATCGCGACCACGAACGGGATGCCCCGGCTCTCGAAGAAGTCGATCGAGGCGAAGCTGCTCTCCAGCCGGCGGGTGTCGGCGATCACCACGCCGCCGAGCGCCCCGTTGACCAGGTCGTTCCACATGAACCAGAACCGCTCCTGGCCCGGCGTGCCGAACAGGTAGACCACCAGCTCGGGGCTGACCGTGATCCGGCCGAAGTCCAGGGCCACCGTGGTGGTGTCCTTCTGGTCGATGCCCGAGAGGTCGTCCACGCTCTCGCCGGCCCGGGTCAGGTACTCCTCGGTGCGCAGCGGGGCGACCTCGCTGACCGCGCCGACCATGGTGGTCTTGCCCACGCCGAAGCCGCCCGCGATCAGGATCTTCACGGCGGCCTGGGCCACCTGGCTGTCTGTCATCTCACTCACAGGGGGTGTCGCGACCAGCCGCGCGGCGGGGGCCGGCGGCCGGTCGGTGGGGCGGGAGGTGAAAGGGGGTTCTGAACTGCTGGGGATTAAGGGCGGTTTGGTGCCCATAAGTGCCCACGAGTCGCGTTTTCGATCATGGCCTGTTGGGTCGACGGGTCGATTGTCGGTGGCATGTGTGAGGGTGGTGGCACCGGCTGGGAGGGGGAGGGCGTGACGGGGTCGAAGAGGAAGCTGCGGCGGATCGACGTGCCGTTCGTTTCTCTTGGCCCGTCGGGTGTGACGGTCCGCGACCGGCTCAAGGGCCTCGCGTCCGGGGATGAGAAGGTGTTGCGGCTGGTCGGTGCGCATGTGGGGGCGCTGGCGTCGGAGGACCTGAAGGTGCGCTGCGCGGACGGCCTGGACCACAGCAACGGGACGTGGGCCGCGCGTAAGCGTGACCTGACGGTGCGGTCGTCGTCGCGGTGGGCGGGGAGTGTCACCAAGGCCACGCATGACCAGTGGGCGCTGTCGCGTCGCGGCCTGGCCGCGCACCTGGACTCGTTGGATGCGGGTATCCGGATGCTGCGGCACCGCCTGTCGCTGCCGGTCGGGCAGAAGGGCACCAAGCGGTCCCCGGGTGGTTACCGCTCCAGGCACGAGTGGTTCGTCAAGTCCCGTCGGCTCGCGGCGCTGGAGGAACGGCTCGCGGCTGCCCGGGCCGATCGTGAGGCCGGTGTCGTGCATGTGGTGCGCGGCGGACGGAAGTTGCTGAACACCCGGCACAACCTGGTTGCCGCGAACCTGACCGAAGCCGAGTGGCGTCAGCGGTGGGAGGCGGCGCGGTGGTTCCTGTCCGCTGACGGGGAGTCGGGTAAACGCTTTGGGAACGAGACGATCCGGGTCACACCCGATGGTGAGGTGAGCATCAAGCTGCCCGGCCCGCTCGCGCAGTACACCAACGCCAAGAGCGGACGGTACGTCCTCGCGGCGAAGGTGTCGTTCCCGCACCGGGGCACCGAGTGGGCCGACCGGATCGGGAACAACCGGGCGGTCGCCTACCGCATCCACTACGACGTCGCACGCGGCCGCTGGTACCTCGACGCGGCATGGACCAGGCCCGTCGTCCAGACCGTGCCGCTGGCCACCGCCCGCGCCCAGGGCATGGTCGGCGTGGACACCAACGCGGACCACTTCGCCGCCTGGCAGTTGGACGTCCACGGCAACCCCTTCGGCGACCCGCGCCGCTTCCCCTACGACCTGAGCGGGTCGGCGGATCACCGCGATGCTCAGATCCGACACGCCATCACCCGCCTCCTCCACTGGGCCAAGAGGAGAGGTGTCGCGGCGATCGGCCTGGAGAACCTGGACTTCACCGCCGAGAAGACCCGCGAGAAGCACGGCCGCAAGAAGCGCTTCCGCCAGCTGATCTCCGGCATTCCCACCGGCAAACTCCGCGCCCGGCTCGTCTCGATGGCCGCCGAGAGCGGCCTGGCGATCGTCGCGGTCGATCCCGCCTACACCAGCGTGTGGGGTGCGCAGCACTGGCAGAGGCCACTCGCCACGCCGCGACGCACCACCACCCGGCACGACAGCGCCGCTGTCGCTATCGGACGACGCGCCCTCGGACACCCGATCCGGCGACGGACGGCACCGCCCCACCACGACCAGAGCGATCGTCGTGGGCATCGGACCGTCCAGGCCGAACCAGGTGACCGGGGGCGTGAGGGAACCCGCCGCCCCGTCACGGACCGTGCACACGATGCACGCAGCCGGACGGGGACAACGAGAACGCGGGCGACCAGCGCACCCAAAACCGTTCGGGATGCGCGCAGTGCCACGACGTGGGTTCAAGACTCACTCCTGCTCACTGATTAGGAACGGTCAGAGCCGCCGCAGGCCTTCGCGGACGGCGGTCAGCAGGCCGAGGTCCGTACGGCCGCCGACGGCGACCGCGAGCGGCGCCCGCGCGAGCAGCAGGCCCTGGGACACCAGGTCGGCGACCAGGATCTTGGCCAGCGAGACCGGCAGCCGCAGTTCGGCGGCCACCTCGGCCAGGGCCGCGGAACGCCGACATCGCTCCAGCACCACCCGGTGCTCGGGCTGCAGCCCGCGCGCCGACGGCCGGACCGGGGCCCCGAACTCGTCGCTCTGCTCCCGGACCGTGGTCAGCACCGTGATCAGGCTGAAGTCGTCCCGCTCCGGGGCCGTGCGGCCCCGGGTCACGGTGTACGGACGCACCATCGAGTCGGCGGCGTCCTCCTCGGCCTCGTCGGCCACCGGGTCCCGGTACCAGTGCGGCGGCGAGGTCACCCCCGACCACCACCACGGGCCCCGAAGGCGTCGAAGTCGCCGCGGGCCGGGGTGCTGAGCTTCTGGCCGACCTGCTGCACCAGCTTGTGCATGGCCAGCGACATCACCTCGGCGTCGACCTCCTGGGAGGCGGTCACCGCCAGGTGGGTGCCCTGGCCGGCCGTGATGATGAACAGCCACAGCTCGGCCAGTTCGACGATGACCTGGTGCACCGGACCGCCGTCGAAGAGCTGTCCGACGCCACGCGCCAGGCTCTGCTGCCCGGTGGCGACGGCGGCCAGGCGCTCCGCGTCCGCGCGGTCGATGGTCCGCGAGTGACTGACCACCAGGCCGTCGTCGGAGAGCAGCACGGCGTTTCTGGTCCCGGGCACCGAGTCCACGAGGCCGTCGAGCAGCCAGTCGAGATCCTGATGGGTGGCGGTGGTGCGCGTCATGACCGGTCTTCCGTCGTAGGGGTGGGCAGATCCTGCCCGCTGTCGTCGAGCGGCGCCGCCGGGTTCTCCCGGGCGGCCCTGGAGCGCCGCTGGAACGCTCCGATCGCTGCTCCGGCCCGTCGGGGGGCCGGTCGGAGCAGCGGGTTCTCGTCCCAACGGGGCGGCTTCGGGCGGGTGTTCGACTCCGTCGGGGCGAGCCGCAGCTCGTCCACCAGGCTGGCCTGCCGGACCCGGCGCGGCAGCGGCGGCTCCGCCTCCGGCTCGGCGGGCGTCCGGGACTGCTGCTGGTACGGCAGGCCGCTGTAGCCGTGCTCGGCCGACGGGAACGGGTCGGCGGCGGGGAACGGAAGGGCCGCCGGGAACGGGTCCGCCGTCGGGAAGGGGTCCGGCTGCGGGAACGGGCCTGCCTGCGGGAACGGGTCGCCGTACAGCTCGGGCCGGTACGGCCCGTCCTGCCGCGGTTCCGGCCCGCCGTACGGCAGTTCGGCCACCGGACGGTACGACTCCTGGCCGCTCTGCACCGCGCGGGGCAGTTCGGGAGCGGTCGCCCTGGCCAGCGCCTCACCCCGCGAGCGGGTCGGCAGCACCTCGGCGGAGGTGACGTCCGGCACCGCGTGCACGCCGGGCGGGCCGACCAGCAGGGTGTCCGGCAGCAGCAGGATCGCCCGGGTGCCGCCGAAGGCGGACTGCCGGAACTCGACCCGCAGCCCGTGCTGGGCGGCCAGCCGGGCGATCACGTGGAAGCCGAGCCGGATGTCCTCGGTCCTGGCCAGCACGTCCAGCCGCGGCGGACGGCTCATCAGGTCGTTGGCGGCGGCCAGCTGCTCCTCGTCCATGCCGAGGCCGCGGTCCTCCACCTCGATCGCCAGGCCCCGGCCGACCGTGCCGGCCCGGACCTCCACCGGGGTCGGCGGCGGCGAGAAGCTCAGTGCGTTCTCTACCAGCTCGGCGACCACGTGCGCGACCGGGCCGACCGCCCGCTCGGACAGCCAAGGGCTGCCGTCCAGGTCGAGCACCACCCGGGTGTAGTCCTGCACCTCGCCCTGGGCGGCGCGCAGCACGTCCAGCAGCGGTACCGGCTTCCGCCAGCGCCGGTGCGGGGTACCGCCGGCCAGGATGACCAGGTTCTCCTCGTAACGGCGCAGCCGGGCGGTCAGGTGGTCGAGGTCGAACAGACCCTCCAGCACCTCTGGGTCCTCGTGCCGTCGCTCCAGCTCGTCCAGCTTGCGCAGCTGCTGACCGATCAGCAGCTGGGTCCGGCGGGCGATCCGCTGCAGCAGCTTCTCGAAGCCGCGGTGCTGGTCGGCCTGCCGGACGGCCGCCGCGATCGCGCTGGCGCGGGCCAGGTTGAGCGCCTGGCCGAGCCGGGCGAGCTCGTCCCCGGTGCCCTGCGGCTCCTGCTCGATGGCGGCCGCCTCGGCCGCCAGGTCGATCTGCTCGCCCTGGGCCAGCCGCTCCACCACCTCGGGCAGGCTGCGCTCCAACTGCTCGGCCTGCTCCTGGAGTTCGGTGATCCGGCGACGCATCGAGCGGGTCAGCCGCCAGGTGGTGACGATCACCGCGATGACCGCGAACAGGCCGATCACGCTGGTCAGCACCACGGTCAGCAGCAGATGGGTGATCGAGCCGAGGCCGACCTCGACCACACCGCTGGTCCTGCTCTCCATCAGGGCGACCAGCTTGGGTGTCAGCTGGTCCATCGCCTGACGCCACTTCTGCTGGTTCGGCGCCAGCGGCACGGTGCCGGCGCCGTCGGCTGCGGTGGGCTTCAGCAGGGACTGCTCGACCTCGGTCTTGGCCTGCCAGGCCGGGCTGCTGACGATCTCCTGCCACATCGCCGCCTCGGCCGGCTTCAGGTAGGGAACCACCTCGGTGCCATAGCGGAACGGCTGCTCGTGCACCGCCTGCTGGACCTGCTGGTAGTCCTGGACCGAGAGCCGTCCGACCGGCCAGCCACGGGCCAGCAGCGCATCCGAACGGGAGATCATCTCCTTGGTCCAGAACAGCGCGACCAGCGGCTGCGAGATCGTGGTGACCTTGCCGTCGTCGACGTGGCTGAGCGCGCCGAACAGCCGCAGGTCGACCGCGATCAGGTCGGTGTAGTAGCGGTAGACGGTCGCCTGCCGGTCGGCCGAGCCGCCCTCGTCCACGGCGGCCCGCTGCGAGTCGAGCTGCCCCATCGCCTGCCGGGCCTGGACCACCGCGTCGCGTACCTCGGTGGGAGCGTCGTCGGTGGCGATGTCGGACAGCTTCTGGAAGGTGCTGATCGCCTCGTCGGTCTTGCGCCGCTGCTCGCGCAGCTTGTCGGTGACGCTGCCGGGCTTGGCGATCGACTCGGCGCTGAGCCGGCGCTCCTCCTGGAGGTTGTAGTACACGATGTTGGACGGCTGGCCGGCCTGCTGGGCCAACTGCCCCTGGGCGGCCATCCGCTGGAAGTTGACGAAGGTCTCACCCGTCGTCACCGCCCAGAGGGCGGCCAACGCGAGACCGGGGACGATGGCCAGGGTCAGCAGTGCGGACCGCAGTGACAACCGGGACCGGCGGCGGCCGGCCCGGCCACTCCGTCGGGCTGCCGTGGGGGGCGACGACTCGGCCGCCGACCCCTGGTTCGTTGGGGCGATCCGCCGAGACGCACGCGCGCGCAGGGCATTCTCCTTGGAGACGGCGGCGGTCGCGAAGGACCGACCTTGTCCGATAAGAACATTGACGGATGGATATTAGTCATAGCGAATAACAACCACGAAACCTCGCGCCAAAGTTCACGGGCCGTCACATTCTTCCCACCCTTTGTTCGTTCACCGGCCATCCCACCGCCGACTTCGCGCCCCCGGATCGCCATTCGATCCCACTGCCGCACGTCAGCGCTGGTCAGCCCACCCCTGAGGGGCCGTCACCCTCGACCCGCCCACCCCTTCCGCACCTCGCTCCACCGACCGGCCATGGGTCTGCCGGCCCCCGACCGCCGCCATCCGCCCGTAACTCGCCGTGCACATGCCTCGGCCGGGTCACCCCGGGCGGTGGGCGGTGACCAACCAGGCCGCGCTGCGCAGCCGGACGGCGCCGTCCCGCTCGTGACCACGCAGCACGGCGACCAGATCGGCCCGGGCCCGCTCCCGATCCACCGGGCCGACCTGGCCTGTCAGGTGGCGGCCCGGTCCTGAGTCGAGCAGGAAGTCCGCCACCTCCTCCGCGCCACTCCCCCAGGTCCCGTACGCCTCGACCCCCGCCACCGCGATGCCGGTGAACCCGGCAGCGGCCAGCACCTCCCGCACCCGGCCGGAGTCCGCCAGCGAGAACATGCCCGGCCCGCCCGGCGTACCGAAACCGCCGGTCGGCAGATGGGCGCCGAGTGCCGCCATCGCCTGGAGCCACTCGTTGCGCTCGGCAGCCGCGGAGCAGACGAACGCGAGCCGGCCACCTGGGCGCAGCGCACGGGCGATGTTGGCGAAGGCGGCCACCGGGTCGGCGAAGAACATCACGCCGAAGCGGCTGATCGCGGCATCGAAGGCGGCGGGGTCGAGTGGGTGGGTCTGGGCGTCCGCCTGCTCGAATTCGACGTTGGCCACCTTCTCCTGGCGGGCGGACTCCCGGGCGCGGGCCAGCATCGGCGCGGAGAGGTCCAGCCCCAGGGCGCTCCCGTGCCCGGCCCGGCGCGCGGCCAGGCGGGTGGTGCTGCCGGCTCCGCACCCGATGTCCAGTACGTGGTCCCCCGCTCCCACGGCGGCGGCGGTGAGCAGCGGCTCGTCGAAGCCCGCGTTCACGGCGTCCCAACGGTCCTGGTGCTGGGCCCAGTGAGCCCCTTCATGGCCGTTCCAGGCCTGGTGCTGTTCGACATTGGCAGTGGTTCGCACGGATCCGCCTCCTGCTGGCTGGGCGCCCGAGGTTAGTATGGGCGCTTGCCCAAACAGTATGGGCGCTTGCCCAAACTGACAATCCCTCAGGAGAGATCTCATGTCACCGCGTGGAGTGGCGATCCCCGACATCCGCGAGCGCCTGTTCACCGCAGCCGAGCAGGTACTGACCCGCGAAGGCCCCGGCGCCCTGACCAGCCGGGCCATCACCGGCGAGGCCGGCTGCGCCAAGGGCATGCTGCACGCCCACTTCGCCGGACTCGACGAGTTCGTCGCCGAGTTGGTCCTCGACCGCTTCGCCCGGGCCGCCCACCAGGCCGAAGGCCTCCAGCACCGGGTCGGCCAGGCAACCGTCCCCGAGAACCTCCGCGGCGTCGCCCTCGCCCTGCTGTCCTCCGCTGGCCCCACCCTGGCCGGCCTCGCCCTCACCCGCCCCGGCGCCTCCGAGCAGATCCGGCAGGCCCTGTCGGCCGGCGCCCCCGGCTTCGCCACCGTCCAGGACGCGATCACCGCCTACCTCGACCGCGAACAGCAGCACGGCCGCCTCCCCGCCACCGACACCGCCACCATCGCCCTGGCCCTGGTCGGCACCGTCCACCATCTGCTGATGACCGGTCAGAGCGGCACCCCGGACGCCCACGACCGGATCGAGCGCCTCACCACCCTGCTCGGCGCCACCGGCCCCGGCCGCTAGAGCCAGGCCACCAGGTGCGGCAGTCCGTTGCTGGGGTCGTCCGCAGCGGCTGCCGGCGGGCGCAGTTCGACCAGCTTGACCGGAACCGCGTCCGGCACCAGATCGATCCGGTGGATCGACTCGATGCCGTCGACGGCCGACAGATAGGCCAGCGCCTTGCCGTCCGGGGACAGCACCGCCCCCGAGACGAACTGCTTCTCGGCCGGTAGCAGCGCCGCCACGCCCTCGACCCGGCCGAAGTCGGCCGCGAACCCGACGCGGTAGAGGTTGTCCCTTGTCCCGCAGAGCAGTTGGCGGCCGTCGAGCCAGAGCCTGGGGAAGCAGCCGAGCGGCACCTGCTCCGAACCGGGCACGGCCTGGTAGCCCGGCGTGGCCGCACCGAGCACCAGCGGTTCCACGATGCCGTCGGCGTCCCCGGCCACCTGGTCGGCGCGCCACAGGACCGCGTGCTGCTGGGCGTACCCGGCCGCCACCTCGCCGCCGGGGGCGACCGAGATGCCCTCGGCCTTGGTGTCGAACGGGCGTCCCAGCCATGGGCGGTCGCCGTGCAGGGCGAAGTCCTCGCCTGGCGCCGTCCCCCGGATGACCGGGTCGGCACCGTGCACGGCGAGATCACGGCTGGTCAGCTTCCGGCCCGCAGTCTCGTACCAGAGAACGGAGGAGCCCTCCTGGAAGAGCGGTCGGCGGTCCTCGCCCGGTCCGTCCGCCGGCGCAGTGGAGCCCGCCTGCCCGCCGGGCAGGGTGAACGCGGCCGCCCGCTTCATCGCGCCCTCGCTCGGTGCCAGGGTCCCGGCGATCAGCGAGAAGTCGGCGTTGAACGCCTGCCGGTCGGCGGTCGCCGAGACGGTGGCGCTCAGGGTCGGTTCGCAGAGGGTGGCGCTGGTGGCCCGGTCCGGCAGGGTGGCGATCCGGCTGGCCTCCTCCCTGCCGTCGGTGGCGGACAGGGCGGTGACGGTCACCACGTGCACCTTGCCGTCCGCCATGGTCGGCGACGGCGCAGCCCACTGCTCGCAGGTGGCGACCACCAACCGGCCGGGCCCCGCGAGCGGCGGCCCGGCGGGCGCCGCGTCGGCGCCTCCGCCAGGACTCGTACAACCGCTCAGCACCAGGATGGTCGTGGCGAGCAACGCGGCGGCCGGGACGGCGCATCTGCGGGTAGGCGGGCGTACGGTCACTGCTCTCCTCGAGCTCGGCCTGATGTGATCATCGGACGGTATCCGAACACGCCGTCAGCTACGCGAGGATTCAGGACGGTGAGCGTGACCGGCGTACGGAGTTCTGGAGCCTCGCCCTGACCTGATCCCGCACCGCCGTACGAACCGGCACGATCATATTCGGTCTCTTGCGGTCCTTTGCTCCGGCGGCCGACCGAACTCCGTAATCATGATCCTCGGAAGCCGTCAGCCGGTCTGGGGGGATCTGTCAGTGTTTGCCACACCGCTCACCGTGCCGCCGTTCCACGTCTCGTAGCGCAGGCACGCGCTCTCACCCGCGTCAGGTGCACCGGCCGGACAGGCCGGTTCGCCTGACGCGCTTTTGCGGTGAACTCGCGCCCCGGCAGGCCCGGCGGGCGCCTTTCCTCGAGGAGTAGCCTTGCCCGACCTGGAAGCACCACCCGCGCCGCAGTTGAGCCTGTCCACGCAGGCGGCCAGGCAGCTGGCCACCACCACCAAGTCCGAACCACAGATGCAGGGCATCACCTCCCGCAACCTGCTGCGGGCGATGCCCTGGGTGGACGTCGCCGCCGGCACCTACCGGGTCAACCGGCGGCTGACCCTGCGGACCGGTGCCGGGCGGGTGCTCTTCGTTCAGCAGGGCGCCGACCAAGTCCGGGTCGTACCGGCCTCGTTGGACGCGCTCCCCGCCCTGCGCGACTACCCCGACCAGGACGTACTCGCCGAGATCGCCGCCCGGTTCGAGCCCCGGCACATCCGGCCCGGCGACCTCCTCGCCGAACAGGGACAGCCGGTCGAGGAGGTCTTCCTGATCGCCCACGGCCGGCTCGAACGGATCGTCGCCGGGAAGTACGGCGAGGCCCAACTGCTGGGCATGGTCACCGACGGCGCCCACCTGGGCGACGAGGCCCACCTGCGTCCCGGAGCCGAATGGTCGGCCACCCTCAGGGCCGCCACCGAGGCCACCGTCCTCGCACTGCCCTGGGCCGGGTACCGGGAGATCCTCGACCGCACGCCCTCCCTCCGGGCACACGCCGACGCCTTCCGGGCCCGCGCGAAGCGCGCCGTGAACCGCAAGGGCGAGGCCGAGATCGAGCTGAGCGCCGGTCACC
This sequence comes from Kitasatospora sp. Root107, assembly GCF_001424875.1. Classification (GTDB taxonomy): domain Bacteria; phylum Actinomycetota; class Actinomycetes; order Streptomycetales; family Streptomycetaceae; genus Kitasatospora. Next base: position 157,968 of record NZ_LMCT01000056.1, read on the forward strand.
GGGGTGAACCACAGCTGCCCACCACCTTCGTCGACTACGAACTCGCGCCCAGGGAGTACGAGCTGTCGCTCGCTCAGACCGTGCTCCAGGTCCACACCCGGGTCGCGGACCTCTACAACGACCCGATGGACCAGCTGCAGCAGCAGCTGCGGCTGACCGTGGAGGAGCTCCGCGAGCGGCAGGAACACGAGATCGTCAACAACCGCGAGTTCGGCCTGCTGCACAACGCCGCCTACGAGCAGCGGATCTCCACCCGCAGCGGCCCACCCACCCCCGACGACCTCGACCAGCTGCTCGCCATGCGCCGCTCCACCCACGCGTTCTTCGCCCATCCCAAGGTGATCGCGGCGTTCTTCGCCGAGTGCAACAAGCGCGGCCTCTACCCAGACCCCGCCGAGGTCAACGGCCGTACGGTGCCCGCCTGGCGCAACGTACCGATCTACCCCTGCTCCAAGATCCCGGTCTCCGACACCCACACCTCCACCATCATGGCGATGCGCTTCGGCGAGAAGGAGCAGGGCGTCATCGGCCTGCGACCGCAGGAGCTGCCCGAAGAGGTGGAGTCCGGGCTGAACGTCCGTTTCATGGGCATGAACCAACAGGCCGTCATGCGCTACCTGGTCACCGCCTACTTCTCCGCCGCCGTCCTGGTCCCCGACGCTCTCGGGCTGCTCGAGAACTGCCAGATCGGGGCAGCGGCGTGATCGACTCCACCGACCTGCAGCGCATCCTGCGCGGCCCCAGCGGCCTGGGCACCCAGAGCCTCTACCTGACTCAGCCGCCAGCGGCCACCGTCCCGGCCTCGGAGCCGTCCGAGCAGGGCCGCCCGGCGCCAGGCGACCCGGTCCCCGGCCTCTACCACCACCCCGTCGCCGAGCCCGACCCCGTCCGGGTCGAGGAGGTCAGCCGGCGCATCAAGGCCTGGGCCGTGGAGGAGGTCCAGCTCTTTCCCCCGGAGTGGGAGGACCAGTTCGACGGCTTCGCCCTCGGCAGTTACATGACGGTCTGTCACCCCGACGCCCCCACCGTCGACCACCTGATGATCGCCACCCGCCTGATGGCCGCCGAGAACGTCCTCGACGACACCTACTGCGAGGACCACGGCGGCTCCCCGGTCGGCCTCGGCGGACGCCTGCTGCTCGCCCACACCGCACTCGACGACCTCCACACCACCCCCGAGTACCGGCCCGCCTGGGAGGAGTCCCTACAGGCCGACGCTCCCCGGCGGGCCTACCGCTCCGCCATGCAGTACTTCACCGAGGCCGCCACCCCGTCCCAGGCCGACCGCTACCGCCACGACATGGCCCGGCTGCACATGGGCTACCTCGCCGAGGCGGCCTGGGACCAGACCGAGTACGTCCCGCAGGTGTGGGAGTACCTGGCGATGCGTCAGTTCAACAGCTTCCGGCCCTGCCCCACCCTCACCGACACCATCGGCGGCTACGAACTGGCCGCCGAACTGCACGCCCAGCCGGCCCTGCAACGCGTCATCGCCCTCGCGGCCAACGCGACCACCGTGATGAACGACCTCTACTCGTACACCAAGGAACTCGCCAGCCCGGGGCTGCACGTCAACCTGCCCGTGGTGCTGGCCCACCACGAGAACCTCACCGACCGCGAGGCGTACCTCAAGGCCGTCCGGATCCACAACGACCTGATGCACGCCTTCGAGGCCGAGGCCGCCGCACTCGCCGCCGCCTGCCCCGTCCCGACTCTGCTGCGCTACCTGCGCGGCGTCGCGGTCTGGATCGACGGCAACCACCACTGGCACCGGACCAACACCTACCGCTACACCCTTCCCGATTTCTGGTAGCCCAAGAGGAGAAACCCCATGACCACCACCGTTCCCAACGCCGCCATCCCCGCTCCCGCCACCAGCTACCAGGGCGACATCGCCCGCTACTGGGACCACGAGGCCCGCCCGGTCAATCTGCGCCTCGGCGACGTCGACGGCCTCTACCACCACCACTACGGCATCGGCGACGTCGACCACGCCGCCCTGGAGGCGGGCCCGGACGCCGAGCGCGAGGAGCGGCTCGTCACCGAGCTGCACCGCCTGGAGTCCGCCCAGACCGACGTCCTGCTGGACCACCTCGGTCCGATCCGCGCCGAGGACACCCTGGTCGACGCCGGCTGCGGCCGCGGCGGCTCCATGGTGATGGCCCATCAGCGTTTCAACTGCACCGTCGAGGGCGTCACCCTCTCCGCCAAGCAGGCCGACTTCGGCAACCAGCGCGCCCGCGACCTCGGCATCGACCACGCCGTCCGCGCCCGGGTCGCCAACATGCTCCACATGCCGTTCGAGACCGGCCAGGCCGCCGCCTCCTGGAACAACGAGTCCAGCATGTACGTGGACCTCGAGGACCTCTTCGCCGAGCACGCCCGCGTACTCGCCCAGGGCGGCCGCTACGTGACCATCACCGGCTGCTGGAACCCCGTCTACGGCCAGCCGTCCAAGTGGGTCTCCCAGATCAACGCCCACTTCGAGTGCAACATCCACTCCCGCCGCGAGTACCTCCGCGCGATGGCCGACAACCGCCTCGTACCCCAGACCATCATCGACCTGACCCCCGCGACCCTGCCCTACTGGGAGCTCCGCGCCACCTCCTCGCTGGTCACCGGCATCGAGGAGGCCTTCATCAACTCCTACAAGGACGGCTCCTTCCAGTACCTCCTGATCGCGGCCGACCGCGTCTGACCTACGGTCAGGCGCCCTCCGGGCACGGAAGCCGGTTCCTCCTCGGACGGCTTCCGTGCCCGTCCGTTCCCATTACCCGGGCAACCTTCATGCCGCTCAGCACCACGGTGCGCCCCCACAACTCCGCAGGCCAGAAAGCTCCTCCCCGCGTGCACGGGTATGGATGAGAGCGTGATCTCCAAGGAACGCGCCGCCGAGCTTGTCGAGTCCCACCCGCCTCTGCTGTTGCCCTTGGCGCGGGCTGGAATCTCCCCCTGGGGGAGCTCATAGCGTTCCTCTCGGCGCCGCAGGGTGCGGCTGCCGAGAAGGGGTGTGTGTCATGGCTACGTTCGTACTGGTGCCCGGTCTGTTCATGGGGGCGTGGGCGTGGGAGGCGGTGGCCGCCGAGCTGGAGGCCAAGGGACACCGGGCGGTGGCGGTCAGCCTGCCTGGGCTGGCGGAGCGCGCGGGGGATGACGCGTCGACGGTCGGACTGGCGTCGCACGCGGACGCGGTGGCGGAGGTGCTCGCCGCTGAGGGCCCGGGAACGGTGCTTGTGGCGCACAGCTACGGCGCGTTTCCATGCGTCGCGGCGGTGGACCGGCGGCCGGAGCTGGTGTCGCGGCTGGTGTTCGTGGACACCGGCTCCCCGGAGACGGGCGAGTCGGTGGTGCTGACGATGCCGCAACTGGACCTGCCGACGGCGGTGGCGGGGGACGCGGTTCCGGCGCCGAAGGAGATCCCGGCGGTGCACGGCGTGCCGGAGGCGGAGCACGAGCGCTGGCTCCGCCTGGCCACCCCGCAGCCGGTTCGGACGGTCACCGAGCCCGTCGAGCTGACGGGCGACTGGCTGCGGGTGCCAACCACCGGGGTGTTCTGCCTGTCGAGCGGGTTGAGCGTGGAGTTCGCCCGTTCGCTGCATGCCACCGGGATGCCCCGCTTTGCGAAGCTGGCCGAGCCCGGCGTGACCTTCTTCGAACTGCCGACCGGTCATTACCCGATGCTGTCCGCGCCGCTGGAGCTGGCCGAGGTACTGGAGCGCGCCGCCGGCGGTGGAGGCCGCAGCCTTTACGACAGCTGACCGGGGATGACGTTGAGCGGCTGTGCGACTGCGCGAGCCATCCCGTACGGGTTTGAGAGCGGCCATGCTGCCGGTCGGAATCACGGCGGGCCTGGGTGCTGCGGCAGCGTTCGGGACCGGTGCCATCCGCCTTGGCGCCGGGCAGTCGCCGCGGGGGCGTACCTTCACGGGGCTGATGGAGTTTTCGCTGTGGAGTGCGCTGGTCGGCGCGTCGTTCGCCATGTGGGTGGTCGTGGCGGCGATCAGCGGACGGCTGCTGCGTATGCGCTGGCGCGATGCGGCCCCCCTCCAATCCACCGCCGCTGGACGGAAAGTGGCGACTGCAGGCGCTCCTGATCGTCGGACTGTGGGATGTCCAGGTCCGGTTGTTTCGGCTCGACCGGAGCCTCCCGGCCGAGCCGGGCTGCCCGCTCCCGGCAGGACTGCTGGACGCACTGGACCAGGAGTGGCGGGCAGCCCAGACTTCCCGCCCTCGTACTTGCTGATGTACGGCGCGTTCTTCAGTGCGGTCTTCGCGTTCGTCTTCATGCCGGTGGCCATGCAGTGGCGCTCGGTCACGGTACAGCTGGTCAACTCGGTCGCGCCGGTACCCGAGGCGGCGAACCTCGACGACAAGTGGCTGGCCAGGCGCTCGCACCTCACCACCTTCCTGCGCCTTGACCTCTCCCTCCCCAAGCTCCTAGCCCCTGCTCTGGGCATCCTCGCCCCGCTGGCGACGAGCGCTCTGAGTCTCGTGCTCCCGAGCAGCTAGAGCCTCTGCGATGGTGTTATCACCGCCATGGTGGTCAGGCTGGCGCATTGGCGGGCCAGGCTCCGCACTGCCGGTAAGACGTGAAAGGACCAGGCCGGGGAAATGCAGCCCGTGCGCTTCGGGGCGCGCTGTGGCCGGCGCGATCACGCGGTGCCTGTGGCAACCGGTAGCCGCCCCTGGCTGGAGAACGCCCGCGTGGCTCGCGGCGCCAAGGCTGCTGACCGTGTTCTCAGAGGGCGGCGGAGGAACGGCCCATCGCCGGCGCGGCCCGTCACACGTCACGCGATCGACCACTCTTGACGATGACTTCCGCACCGGCGGGAGGAGGTGTGCTGCGTGTTCTTCCCGCCGTACGGTCCTCGGTGCGGGACGATGCGGACGAAAGGGTAGAAAAGCCAAGCGAGGAAGAAAGGTCGGACGTGCCCGGCAGCGAGAGCGAAAACCCAGCGATTCCCTCCCCCACCCCCGCATCGACCCGGCCCAGGACGAACCGGGACTGGTGGCCCGCCCAGCTGGACCTCCAGGTGTTGCACCAGCACTCGTCCCGTTCCAATCCGATGGAGGAGGACTTCGACTACGCGACGGAGTTCGCCACCCTTGACGTCGACGCGCTGAAGCGGGACGTCATCGAGCTGATGACGAAGTCTCAGGACTGGTGGCCCGCCGACTACGGCCACTACGGGCCGTTGTTCATCCGGATGAGCTGGCACGCCGCCGGCACGTACCGCATCGCGGACGGCCGAGGCGGCGGCGGCAGCGGCGCGCAGCGCTTCGCTCCGCTCAACAGCTGGCCGGACAACGCCAGTCTGGACAAGGCGCGGCGGCTGCTGTGGCCGGTCAAGCAGAAGTACGGCCGGAAGATCTCATGGGCCGACCTCCTCGTGTTCGCCGGCAACTGCGCCATGGAGTCCATGGGATTCAGGACGTTCGGCTTCGGCTTCGGACGCGAGGACATCTGGGAGCCCGAGGAGATCTTCTGGGGACCCGAGGACACCTGGCTCGGCGATGAGCGCTACAGCGGCGACCGTGACCTCGCCCGTCCGTTCGGCGCTGTGCAGATGGGGCTGATCTACGTGAATCCGGAGGGCCCGAACGGCAATCCGGACCCACTGTCCGCCGCCCGCGACATCCGGGAGACCTTCGGGCGCATGGCGATGAACGACGAGGAGACCGTCGCGCTCATCATCGGCGGCCACACGTTCGGCAAGTGCCACGGCGCCGTCGACCCGTCCTACCTCGGCCCGGAACCCGAGGCCGCCCCGCTCGAGCAGCAGGGCCTGGGCTGGCACAACACGTACGGCAGCGGCAAGGGCGCCGACGCGCTCACCAGCGGGCTCGAGGGCGCGTGGACCAGCGAGCCGACGAGGTGGGACAACGGCTATCTGGACAACCTGTTCCGGTACGACTGGGAGCTGACCACCAGCCCCGCCGGGGCCCGCCAGTGGAAGCCCACCGACCCCGCGGCGCAGGACACCGTGCCGGACGCGCACGACCCGTCGAAGCGGCACGCCCCGATGATGCTGACGACGGACCTCGCGCTGCGCAAGGATCCGGTCTACGAGCCGATCTGCCGGCGCTTCCACGAGAACCCGGACCAGCTCGCCGAGGCGTTCGCCAAGGCCTGGTACAAGCTGCTGCACCGCGACATGGGCCCGGTCCCCCGCTACCTCGGACCGTGGGTTCCCGAACCGCAGTTGTGGCAGGACCCGGTCCCCGAAGTCGATCACGAACTGGTCGCGGACCAGGACATCGCCGCCCTCAAGGACCGGATCATCGGCTCCGGCCTGAGCATTCCGCAGCTGGTCACCACGGCGTGGGCAGCGGCGGCGAGCTTCCGCGGCACCGACAAGCGCGGCGGGGCCAACGGGGCGCGGATCCGGCTGGCGCCGCAGAAGGACTGGGAGGTCAACGACCTGCCCGAGGTGGCCGAGACGGTGCGGCGACTGGGGGAGATCCAGCGGGACTTCAACGGCGCGCAGACCGGCGGCAAGAAGGTCTCGCTCGCCGACCTGCTCGTCCTCGGCGGCTGCGCAGCGCTCGAGCGGGCCGCGCGCAACGCCGGGCACGCCGTCACGGTCCCGTTCGCGCCGGGGCGCACGGACGCCTCGCAGGAACAGACCGACGTGGAGTCGTTCGCCGTGCTCGAACCGCCGGCGGACGGGTTCCGCAACTACCTGCGCCCCGGCGAGAAGCTGTCGCCGGAGACCCTGCTGCTCGACCGGGCGAACCTGCTGACGCTGACCGCGCCCGAGCTGACGGTCCTGGTCGGCGGCATGCGGGTGCTGGACGCCGGGTTCCGGGGTTCCCCGCACGGAGTCTTCACACGGCGTCCGCAGGCGCTGACCACGGACTTCTTCGTCAACGTGCTCGACATGGGCACGGAGTGGAAGGCGTCGGAGTCGGAAGCGAACGTCTTCGAGGGGCGGGACCGAGCGACGGGCGAGGTGAGGTGGACGGCCACCGCCGTCGACCTCGTCTTCGGATCGCACTCCCAGCTGCGCGCCATTGCCGAGGTCTACGGTGCCGGGGACTCCGACGAGAAGTTCGTGCGCGACTTCGTGGCGGCGTGGGACAAGGTGATGAACCTCGACCGGTTCGACCTGCGCTGAGCGGCCGAACGGCTGTGCGGCGGTGCCCGGTCGGCCCCTGTGGGCCGACCGGGCACACGATCCGGCGCTCGCGACGTGACGGGCCGTCAGCCGCGAGGAGGGCGCCTCAGCGGAGGCAGCGGCAGAGGCCGTGGCGGCGCTGCGCGAGGGTGGACGTACGCTGGGCGTCCCCATGCACATCCGAGGCGTGGACATCATGGCCGAGGAGAGCGATCGTGGCACAGGGACGCAGTGGCATCAAAGGTGCCCGGATCGGTTCGGGGCCGATGGGTGAGTCCGAGCGGGGTGAACTCGCCCCGCGCAGAAGGGTGTCGTTCTGGTGCGCCAACGGCCACCACACCCAGCCCAGCTTCGCGATCGAGGCCGTGCCCCCGGAGACGTGGGACTGCCCCAAGTGCGGTCTGCCCGCCGGCCCCGACCCCGACCAGGCGCCTGACTCCTCAGGAAAAGCGCCCTACAAGACGCACCTGGGCTACGTCCGGCAACGCCGCACCCAGGAAGACGGCGAGATCCTGCTCAACGAAGCACTGGCCAAGCTGCGCGGGACCGTCTGACCGCCGGGACGCCGCCGCGATCCGGCACGGTGACCGGTCGCCGCCCCGCCCGGCCGGCTTCGGGGGGGGGTAGCCGGCGTCCTCAGCGTGCTCACCGCTGAGGAGGTCGAGATCGGGCCGCAGGTACGGACCACGGCGCTGCTCGACCCGGATTCAGCGAGCTCTCCTGGGTCCCGGTGACGGTGTCGGAGGCCGGCGTGCGCGAGATCGGTACTGATAAACCGCGCGGGCTGTCCACGGTCTGACGTGCAGCGATGCAGATCCTCGGGCTACTGGGGTCATGGGGTTCAGGGTCGGGGCCGCTGGTTCGCCGCAGACCGCTCCACTGTGCGCCTCGGTCGTGGCGAGCATCTTGTCGAGGATGCTCGCCACGGCAAGGTCTGATCACCAGTCAGCGAGGGGTGGGCCGGCCGTCGTAGTCGGCGGTGCCCGCGTCGAGGAGCGGCGTTTCCTGAGGGTGCTTCATGTGGGCCGGGGCCAGCACGCGCAGCACGTGATAGCCCGTCAGGACGATCAGGGTGCCGAGCGCGATGCCGCTCAGCTCGAAGGTGTCGGTGAACTCGAGGGTGACGTTGCCGATGCCGATGATGACGCCTGCCGCCACCGGGACCAGGTGCAGAGGGTTGGCGAGGTCGACCCGGTTGTTGACCCAGATCTGGGCGCCGAGCAGGCCGATCATCCCGTACAGCACCACCGTGATCCCGCCCAGCACCCCGCCAGGGATGGCCGCGACCACCGCTCCGAACTTCGGGCACAGGCCGAACAGGATCGCGAAGCCAGCCGCGCACCAGTACGCCGCAGTCGAGTACACCCGCGTCGCCGCCATCACCCCGATGTTCTCGGCGTACGTCGTCGTCGCCGGGCCGCCGACCGCCGTCGACATGACGGTGGCGGCGCCGTCGGCCATGATCGCGACGCCCATCCGGTCGTCCAACTGATCGCCCGTCATCTCCCCCACCGCCTTCACGTGACCGGCGTTCTCCGCGATCAGTGCCACCACCACCGGCAGCGCGACCAGCACCGCCGAGAGCGAGAAGCTCGGCGCGTGGAGAGACGGCAGGCCGATCCAGTCCGCGTGCTCGACGCCCGACAGATCGAGCCGCCAGTGATCGGTGACCTGGCCCGCGCCGTTCGCCGAGTGGATCTGCCCGAAGACCCGGTCGAGCACCCAGGAGATCCCGTACCCGAAGACCAGCCCGAGGAAGATCGCGATCCGCGACCAGAAACCGCGCAACGCCACCAGCGCGAACCCGGTGAAGAACATGGTGAGCAGCGCCGCCCACTGGTCCTGCGGCCAGTACGTCCCGGCCGCCACCGGCGCCAGGTTGAAGCCGATCAGCATCACCACCGCACCGGTCACCACCGGCGGCAGAACAGCGTGGATCACCCGAGCACCCAGCGCCTGCACCGCCGCACCACACGCCGCCAGCACCGCACCGACCACCAGCAGCGCACCGGTCAGCGTCGCCGCGTCGCCGCCCTGGGTCTTGATCACTGCCGCGACACCGACGAAGGAGAGGCTGCTGCCCAGGTAGCTCGGAATCCGACCACCCGTCACCAACAGGAAGAAGACGGTCGCCACACCCGACACCATCACCGCGAGGTTCGGATCCAGCCCCATCAGCACCGGCGCGACGAAGGTCGCCCCGAACATCGCCACCACGTGCTGCGCCCCGAGCCCGACGGTCCGCCCCCAGGACAGCCGCTCATCAGGCCGCACCACCGCCCCCGGCCCCGGGCTCCGGCCGTCCCCGTGCAGCTTCCACCCGAAGCTCGCCATGGTCACACTCCTCCCCCACATGTGCCCGAACGCGGGCAGAACAGAGAGTCAGCTGATCATGACCGGCTCACCCACACCAAACCTGCCGCGCCGACGCCACGACTCAGGCCGGCGAGTTCGAGGTCCACTCACACCCGTGTCCTTCATCGAGACCTTCTGCACCCCCCGACTGCACAGACACTCAAGCTGGGGCTATCTGACCCCGCACGAGACCCGCCTACGACAGCACCTCGAGGACCGGTTCGGCCGCCGATCCCTGACCTGCGGAAGCCAGGAGGGGAGCCCGTCAGGACCCCGTGTGCGACAGCTGTGCGGGGTCGACGGCTGCCCGACGGTGCCGGATGTTGACGGCCGAAGCCCTGGCCACGGCCGCGGGACTCAGGAACCGCAGCGGGCCGATCAGTCGGGATGCGAAGCGGTGCATGTGCCGCGCCACCGCTGCGTCACGCGCCGCCGCCGAGTACATGAGCCGCTCCATGGGGTTGAAGGGACGGGCTTTGGCGAAGTCGGCGGCGAGGTACTGGTGGCTGCGCAGTCGGCGGTGCCGGCGCGCGTACGCCGCGAGGGCCCTGTCGAGGTCGCCATGGCCGGTTGCAGCCGGGGCAATCGCCTCTGCCAACCACTGCGCGGACTGCAGGGCCCATCCGCAGCCCACTCCCCACAGGGGGTCGGCGGTCAGGGCGGCGTCGCCGACGAGCGCGATGCCCGGAGCGGTCGGCTTGCGGGTGTGCAGCGGGTAGTTGACCGTTCCAATGATCTTCGTGATGCGCTCGGCGGAGTCGATGGGCGGCGCCTCGGGCAGCGCGCGGACGAAGGCGAGGAAGCTGCCCTCCAGGTCCTCGCGGAAGGCCGGCAGCCGTTTCTTGTCCGGCAGCACCGCGACGACCGTCACCCCGTCGTCGTTGGGAAACGCGTACGCCATATCGGGCTCGAGGAACCAGGTCTGAGCGATCCCGCCGGACAGCGGAAGGTTGCGGAAGTGCGCGAGATAGGCGAACCGGGCGTTCTCGTACGACCGGGCGGGCACCTCGGCGAACTTCGCCACGGCCGAGTCCTTGCCGTCGGCACCGACCACCAGGCGGGCCCGGATCTCCCGCTCGCCCTGTGCTGTCGACGCACGCACCCCCACGGTTCGCCCGGCCTCCCGGACCAGCCCGGTCACCTGGTGGCCGAGGAGCAGATCGACGCCGGGGGTCTGCGCCGCACGGGACCTGATCAACGGGTCGAGGGTGCTGCGCCGGACGTTGTACGCGTACGGCAGCTCGGGGCCCCCCGGCGCGGCCTTCGCCTCGATCCATCCCCAACGCGTGTGCCAACGAGCCTCGTTACGAACGGCTCCGGCCTGCTCCAGAGCGGGGACGAGGCCGAGTTCGTCCAGCACCGGGTAGGCGTTGGCCGTGAGGGAGTGGGTGCAGAGCACCTTGTACGCCTCCGGGTCCGAGCGGCGTTCCAGCAGCGCGACGCGGACACCGCGTCGAGCGAGCAGGATCGCCGCGGCGCTGCCGGCGAGACTGGCTCCGCTGATGACGACGTCGTAGCCGTGGTCCGCGCTCTCAGGGTTGGTCATGCGCTGATCGCTCCCTTCGGGTGTGGTGCCGTTCGTGGAAGTGATGCACTGCCAGTGCTGTCAGGAACATGAACACCTGTCAAGAGCCGCAGGGCCGAGGTGTGAGCGTGGTGTCACCAACGTGTCAGATCTCCATGTCCGCGTTAACACGGCGCAAAGGAGGCAGGCTACTCCTCGGTCGGCCCGAGGTCCGGCGTCTCGCGCAGCTCGACGGTGAGCGCGCCGTGGGCGGCGTGCAGCTCCAGCACGGTGATCTCGTTCGCCCCCGGACGCAGGACGGGGCCGGGCACGTAGAGCGAGCGCTGCGGGCCCCGGGACCAGTAGCGGCCGAGGTGGAAACCGTTGATCCAGACGTTGCCCTTGGTCCAGCCGGGCAGGTGGACGAAGGTGTCGGCGACCTCGTCGATCCGTACGGTGCCGCGGTGGAAGGTCGGCCCCACCGGCGCGGCGCCGGTCTCGGCGAAGGCGAGTCCGTCCAGCGCGGTCAGCGGCAGCGGCCGGCTGCTCCAGCCGGTCAGTTCGGTGCCGTCGAGCAGGGCCCGGCCCAGCAGTCCCTTGCGGTCGTGGACGCCGGAGCCGTAGTTGACCCGGCCCTGGTTCTCCACCAGCACGCTCAGGACGGCGTCCGCCCGGGGCACGGTGAAGGCGATCGCCCGCTCGTGGTTCTCGCGTTCGAGCACGCCGATCGGCTGGCCGTCCACGAAGACCTGGGCGCGGTCGCGGACCGATCCCACCTCCAGCAGCACCGGACCGGCGCTCGGCAGTGCGGTCTGGTACAGGACGTAACCGAAGTCCTGCCCCAACTGCTCCATGGTGAGCGGTCGTTCAGCGCGTACGGCGGCCCCGAGGGCCGACAGGTTCGCGAACAGCTGCGCGCTGCTGGTCAGTTGGACCGCAGCCGAGCCGATCTTGGCGGCCCGGCCGGGCACCGGCTCGGCGGGGACGGGCGCGTACTTGGCGATCACCTGACGGAACGCCTGGTACTTCTCGGTCGGGTCGCCGGCCTCGTCGAGCGGGGCGTCGTAGTCGTAGGAGCCGACCGTCGGCCGGTAGGTGTGCTTGTCGTTGGCGCCGTTGGTGAAGCCGAAGCTGGTGCCACCGTGGAACATGTAGAGGTTGACCGACGCGCCGGTGGCCAGCAGGGTGTCCAACTCCTGCGCGGCCTGGGCGGCGTCGCGGACCACGTGGTGACCGCCCCAGCGGTCGAACCAGCCGATCCAGAACTCGGTGCACATCAACGGCCCGTTCGGCTGGTGGGCGCGCAGTGCGGCGAGGCCCTGTTCGGAGCGGCTGCCGAAGTTGACGGTGGCGAGCACGCCGGGCAGCGAGCCCCGCACCAGGTCGGCGGGCTGGTCACAGGTGAACAGCGGGACGTCGACGCCACAGCGCCGCAGCAGCTGCTCCAGGTGCACCAGGTGGGCGGTGTCGCCGTCGTAGGCGCCGAACTCGTTCTCCACCTGGACGGCGATGACCGGGCCGCCGTTGGTCGACAGGTGACGCTGCAGCGGTGCCAGCAGCCGCTCGAAGTAGGCGTCCACCGCCGCGAGATAGCGCGGGTCCTGACTGCGCAGCAGGATGCCGGGGTCGGCGAGCAGCCAGGAGGGCAGACCGCCGCCCTCCCACTCCGCGCAGATGTACGGGCCGGGCCGCAGCAGCACGTGCAGCCCCTCGGCGGCGGCCAGGTCGAGGAAGGCCGGCAGGTCGAGGCCGCCGTCCAGCCGGAACTCGTCGGGGCGGGGCTGGTGAAGGTTCCAAGGCACGTACGTCTCGACCGTGTTGAGACCCATCAGGCGGGCCTTGCGCAGCCGGTCGGCCCACTGCGAGGGATGGACGCGGAAGTAGTGCAGGCCGCCGGAGATGATCCGGAACGGCTCGTCGTCGAGGCGGAATCCCTCGTCGGTGATCTGCAGGACGGGCATGAGCTGCTGCTCCTGGGAAGTCGGTGTTCGGCGCAACGCTGCCGCCTGCGCGCGGTGGTGGGGATGACCGGTCGGCGCCGACCCGGGAGCACGTCCCGGGCCGGCGCTGACCGTGCGGTCATGGCGTGGTGACCTTGAAGCCCTGCTGGGTGCCGTAGTCGACGATGCGCTTCTGCCAGGCGACCAAGCCGGCGTTGGTGTCGGTGGCCAGGCTCTGGCCGACGGTGTCCTTGAACACCGAGTTGCCGTAGACCTGGTAGGGCAGGTAGCCCCAGCCCTTGCCGACGCCGGCCGACGAGGCGGCGAAGACCTGGTTGGCCTGCTGACCGCCGAGCGAGGCGAGCGGCTTCTCCAGGAAGGCGGGGTCGCCGAGCAGCTTGGTGGTGGCGGGGAACAGGCCGTTCTCGGAGAGCGAGCGGGCGGCCTCCGGGTCGGAGTTCAGCCAGATCGCGAAGGCTGCGGCGGCGGCCTTGTTCTTGCTGGTGCTGGGCACTGCGACGGCAGAGCCGCCGTTCTCCGAGGTGACGTTCTCACCGGCGTTCCACTGCGGCATCGGCGCGGCCCGCCAGTCCTTGGCGGTGTCGGGAATGGTGGAGACGATGTTGCCGGGCGCCCAGGCGCCGGTGATCCACATGGCGTACTGGCCGCTGCCCATGGACTGCCACCACTCGTTGGTCCACCCCGGCACGGGGTCGACGAGCTTGCGGCTGATCAGGTTGGTCCACATGTCGGCGACCTTCTTGGCACCCGGGTCCTGCAGGTTCACCGAGACCGAGGTGGCGTCCTTCTGCTGGAACGGACGACTGCCGGCCTGCCAGAGCAGGCTGTCCAGGCCGCCCGCGTCGCCCGGGTCGAAGGAGGCGATGAAGCGCTTCGGGTCGGACGCCTTGATCTTGATCGCGGCGGTCTCGAACTCGGCCCAGGTCTTCGGCGGTTCGATGCCGAGCTGGTCGAGCAGCTTCTTGTTGTAGAACATCGCCATCGGGCCGGTGTCCTGGGGGATGGCGTAGATGCCGTCGCCGACGGCGACCTGCGACCAGGCCGAGGGCGTGAACTTGGGCTCCAGGCCGGCCGCGCCGTACTCCTTGAGGTTGACCAGCCGCTTGGACATCGCGAATTCGGGCAGTGCGAAGTACTCGATCTGGGCCACGTCGGGGCCGCCGCTGCCCGCCTTGATCGCGGTCTGCAGCTTGGTGTACTCGGTCGCCGACTGGCCGGCGTTGACGATGTTGACCTTGATCTTCGGGTACTTCTGCTCGAAGATCGCCACCGTCTTGTCGAGGTTGGGCGCCCAGGTCCAGAAGGTCAGCGTGGTCGGAGTGTCCAGCGCGGCGGCCGGGTCGGCGGTGCCGGGGCTGGTCGCGTCCGAGCTGCAGGCGGTGAGGCTGAGGGCCAGCGCGGCGGCCGGCACGAGGGCCAGCAGTCTGCGGCGGGAGGGGCTGGTTGCACGGGTCATGGCGGGACTTCCTTGCTGTGATCGTGGGAGAGCGAGGAGGGTGAAATGACCGGGTGTCACTCCTTGACGCTTCCGGCGGCCAGGCCGGACTGCCAGAAGCGCTGGAGGAACAGGAAGGCGACGACGAGGGGGATGATCGCCAGCACGCTGCCGGTGACCACCAGGGGGTAGAAGCCGGTGGTGGTGGCGCCGCTGCCGGCCGCGCCGGTGGCGAGCGAGTTCCACTGGTTGAGGCCCACGGTGAGCGGGAACCACTCGGGATCGCTGAGCACGATCAGCGGCAGGAAGTAGTTGTTCCAGGTCGCGACCAGCGAGAACAGCAGCACCGTGACGAAGCCCGGGGCGAGCAGCCGCAGCGAGATGGTGAAGAAGGTCCGGATCTCGCCGGACCCGTCGATCCGGGCGGCCTCCAGCATCGAGTCCGGTACCGCCCCGATGGCGTAGACCCGCATCAGGTAGACGCCGAACGGGCTGACCAGGGAGGGCAGCAGGACGGCCCAGGGGGTGTCGATGATGCCCAGCTTGCTGAACAGCAGGTAGGTCGGGACCGCCAGCGCGGTGCCGGGGATGGCGATCGCGCCGAGCACCAGGGCGGCCAGCGCGGTCCGGCCGCGAAAGCGGTACTTCGCCAGCGCGTAGCCGCCCGCGGTGGAGATGAGGGCGGCTCCACCGGCCCCAACTACCGCGTAGAGCAGGGTGTTGGCGAACCACCGGAGGTAGATGCCGTCGTCGTAGCTGAGGACGTTCCAGACGTTGTCGAAGAGGTGGAAGCCGTCGCCGAACCAGAGCCCGAAGCTGCTGGTGAGGGACCCGGTGTCCTTGGTGCTGGACATCACCAGCCAGAACAGCGGCAGCAGCGCGTAGAGCAGCATCAGGCCCATGGCCACGGTGAGCGCGGTGCTCGACCGCCGGGCGCGAGGTCGGCCGCGGAGGGGGGTGTTGGCGCTCACAGGCTCTGTTCCTTCCGCATCGACCGGACCTGCACGGCGTAGGCGACCACTGCGGTCACCCCGCCCAGGACCACGGCGACGGCTGCCGAATAGTTGAACTGCTGGCCGTTGAAGGCCAGGTTGAAGGCGTACATGTTGGGTGTGTAGCTGGTGGACACCACGTCCGGCGCGAGCGACTGCAGCACGTTTGGCTCGTTGAACAGCTGGAACGTCCCGATGATCGAGAAGACCGTGGTCAGCGCCAGGGCCGGCCGCAGCGCGGGGAGCTTGATGCTCCAGGCTTTGCGGAACTCGCCGGCCCCGTCCATCTCGGCGGCCTCGTACAGCTCTTGCGGCACGGTGCGCAGCGCGGCGTACAGGATCAGCATGTTGTAGCCGACGTACTCCCAGGTCACCACGTTGCCGATGGAGGTGAGCATCCAGGAGTCGCTGAGCAGTCGGGGTACGTCGACGTGCAGCGCGTCGCCGATCTGACGGATCAGACCGAAGCGGTCGCCGTAGAGGTAACCCCACATCAGGGACGCCACCACGGCCGGGACGGCGTACGGGACGAAGATCCCGATCCGGAACAGGGCCGGCCAGCGCAACCGTCCGCTGTCGATCGCCAGCGCCGCCAGCAGGGCGAGCCCGAGCATCACCGGGACCTGGACCAGCAGGAACAGGGTGACCCGCCAGAGGCCGGCCCGGAACAGATCGTCTCCCAACGCCCGGGTGTAGTTGTCGAATCCGACGAACACGTTGCCGCCGACCAGCCGGTCCTGAAACAGGCTCAGGTACGCGGCGTACGCCAGGGGTGCCGCGATGCCGATCACGAAGACGACCAGGAACGGGGCGAAGAAGACGTAACCGAAGGACCCGTGACCGAGCCGGTCGGAACGTGACGCTCTGCGGGACCGTCCTGTTGGTCGGTCCGTAGTGGCCTGGGCCGGGGGGTTCGACGTGCTCACGGTAGTGCCCTTCACGGCTGATGTTTACGCCAACATGAAGCTGGCGCTGAGTCTTGACCGCCGACAGCGGGCCAGTCAAGTACTCGTCACGGCGTGATGCGTCTTCGTGATGAAACTTCCCTGTCACACGGGACACCCCGGGCCGGCCCGTGCGACGCCGGAGCGAGGAGCGCCCGAACGGGGGCAGCCGACCACCCCGACCCGGGTGATCCCCTGGTGGCGGGTGGTGCCGCCCGCCGGAGCCGAACCCCTGGATGGGCCTCAAGAGCCGCTGGTTACCGCCGAGTTGACCACCGGCGGGCAAGGTTACGAGCGCGTATCGGTCGGTTTTCCGCCTTGACGCCGAGCTGCGAGGCGGGCGACATTGCTTCCATCGCGTTTGAACGTGTTGGATTCTGATCGTTCTTGCGTGGTTCCTGCCGTGGTCCTCCGCCCGTACGGGCCGCCCCGGCCTCCGGCCCTCAGCGGCCCCTCCTTCTCCTCCCCTCACCGTGCGCCCGCTGTCGGCGCACGTACCTAGGAGTTCCCCCATGATCCGTAACCACGGCAGCCGGGCTGCCCTCGCAGCCGGCCTCCTCCTGACGCTGGGTCTGACCACCGCCTGCTCCACCGGCCAGAGCGCCGGGTCCGGCGCCGACGCGTCCGTCGCACCGGTCACCGGCAAGATCTCGATGACCTACCTGCAGAAGCAGGGCGACCAGGAGTACTTCGTCGGGGAGGCGGCCGGCGCGAAGGCCAAGGCGGCCGAGCTCGGTGTCGACCTCAAGGTGGTGAACCTGGGCAGCGACGCCAACAAGACGATCAGCGAGGTCCAGTCGGCCGTCGCCCAGAAGTGACCGCGGACCTCGACCGGCTGGGCTTCGCCGGGGCGCTCGACCCGGATCTGATCGGCAGTCAGCTCACCTCCGCGCAGCGCCAGTTGGTGGAGATCATGCGGGCGGTCACCGGTGACGCCCGGGTGATCGCTTTCGACGAGCCCACCTCCTCGCTCTCCGAGTACGAGGTGGCCGCGCTGTTCAGCCTGATCCGCCGGCTGCGCGACCAGGGGATCGCGATCGTCTACGTGTCCCACCGGATGCAGGAGATCTTCCAACTCGCCGACCGCATCGCGGTGTTGCGCGACGGGGCGCTGGCCGGGGTGCAGGACGCCGCCGCCACGAGCGAGGGCGAACTGGTCCGGCTGATGGTCGGCCGGGACCTCTCCACCATGTTCGTCCGTCAGAACACCGCCACCGACCGCCTGGTGCTGGACGTCCGCGGCGTCAGCACCGACGCCGTACGCGACATCGACCTGCGGATCCACGCCGGCGAGGTGGTCGGACTGGCCGGCCTGATCGGCGCGGGGCGGTCCGAGCTCGCCCTGGCCCTGGCCGGTGACCTGCCCATCCACCGCGGCACCGTCACCCTGGACGGCACCACCCTGCGCTCCGGCCGGCCGGGCGAGGTGATCCGGGCCGGGCTCGGCCTGGCACCGGAGGAGCGCAAAGCCCAGGCCCTGCTGCTGCACCGCTCGATCCGGGACAACACCTCGCTGGTCGTCCTGGACCGGCTGCGCCGCTGGCGGTTCGTCCGCCGCTCGGCCGAACGGGCCCTCGCCCAGGAGTACACCGACCGGCTGCGGGTGCGCGCGCCCTCCATCGAGCACGAGGTGCGCAAGCTCTCCGGCGGCAACCAGCAGAAGGTCGTGCTGGCCCGCTGGCTCGCCCGGAAGCCGAAGGTGCTCATCCTGGACGAGCCGACCCGGGGGATCGACGTCGGGGCCAAGGCCGAGATCTACCGGATCATCGCCGACCTCGCGAAGGAGGGCGTCGCCATTCTGGTGATCTCCTCCGAACTCCCCGAGGTTCTCGGCCTCGCCGACCGCATCGTCGTCATGCAGAGCGGCCGCATCACCGGCGAACTCAGCCGTGACGAGGCCACCGAGGAAGCCATCCTCAACCTCGCCATGGCCGACGACCTCGTCCCTGCCCTCACTCCTGGAGCATTCGCATGAGCACCACGACCACCACACCCCCGGACACCGGCAGCAGCCCCCGCCGCCGGAACCCGAGCCCGCCCTCCTTCCTGGCGTCCGTCGGCGGCCAGAACCTCAGCCTCATCGGTGCCCTGGTCCTGGTACTCGGCCTGTTCGGCGTGCTCAACGAGAACTACCTCAGCATCTCCAACGTTCAGGTGATCGCCGAGGCCGCCACCATCACCGGCCTGCTCGCCGTGGTCCAGACCGTCGTGATCATCTGCGGCGGCCTCGACATCTCGGTCGGCTCCCAGGTCGGCGTCGCCTCCGTGGTCAGCGCGATGGCCTTCACCGGGGCCGACTCCAACGCCCTGGTCGGCATGGCCGCGGCCGTCGGCGTCGGCGTTCTGATCGGCGTCCTGAACGGTGTGGTCATCGTCTACGGGCGGGTCAACCCCACCATCGCCACCCTCGCCGGACTGGCCGCGTACAAGGGCCTCGCCCAGCTGCTGTCCGACGGCCGCGCCCAGGGCTACGTCCTCAACGACGACCTCTTCGTCTTCCTCGGCCGCGGCAAGGTCGCCGGACTGCCCGTCATGGTGTGGATCCTGATCGTCGTCGCGCTGCTCGGCGCGCTGGAGAACGGCCTCACCGTCCAGGGCATCAACTCGTTCTGGCAGAACGTCGCCCAGGGCGCCCTGCTGGTCGTCGCCATCGTCATCCAGCAGCGCCGCAGCGGCGAACGCGCCGTCGGACTGCCCGCCTGATCCCCGGTGCTCCGTCCCTCCGCCGGGTCACGTCGGGGGCCGCCCCACGGTCGTGGCGGCCCCGGCCCGGGGTGGGACGGATCGGTGGAAGGCCGCCGAGGGTCGGCCGATCCACCTGCAGGCTGCTGGTTCTCCAGGCCCCTTCCGGGGTAGGGGGAACCGGCAGCCTGCTCTGTCGTGCGGGACCCGAATGCGGGTACTCGGCGCCTTCCCCGCTAGCATGTTCACGCAGCCACGCGAGGAAGGACCGGCATGGAACCCAGCGCGACACCCGGCGCCACCACCCGTACCAAGCAGCGCCCGCCCTCGCAGGCCGACGTCGCCGCGCTGGCCGGTGTCTCCTCCCAGACCGTCTCCCGCGTGGCCAACCACCGGTCCAACGTCGAACCCGAGACCCGCGATCGGGTCCTGTCGGCGATGCGGATGCTCGGCTACCAGCGCAACAGCGCCGCGCGGGCCCTGACGCTGGGGCGCTTCCACGTGCTCGGCGTGGTCGCCTTCGACATCGCGGCCCAGGGCAACGCCCGCACGCTGGCCGCCATCTCGCACGCCGCCCAGGCCTCCGGGTACTCGGTGAACGTGGTCTGCGCGGAGGAGCAGACCGAGGACGCCGTCCAGCAGGCCGTCCGCCAGCTGACCGACCAGGCGGTCGACGGCCTGGTCGTCATCGAGGCGCAGATCCTCGACCGGCGCGGCTTCAACGTCACCTCGGGCGTCCCGGTGGTCGTCGCCGACGGCGACCCCGAGCGGCGGTTCCACTCGGTGGACACCGACCAGGCGGCCGGCGCGACGGCCGCGACCCGGCACCTGCTCGACCTCGGCCACCGCACGGTCTGGCACCTCGGCGGCCCGCAGGACTCCTACTCAAGAATGCGGGAGCCCCCGTCCCCCCGTTGGAGCTGGGCGACTGGACCGCCGCGTCCGGCTACCGGATCGGCAAGGCACTGGCCACCCGTCCCGAGGTCACCGCGGTCTTCGCCGCCAACGACCACATGGCGCTGGGCCTGATGCTGGCCCTGCGCGAGGCGGGCCGCCGGGTGCCGGAGGACGTGAGCGTGGTCGGCTTCGACGACGTGCCCGAGTCGGCCTACTTCGCGCCTCCGCTGAGCACCGTCCGGCAGGACTTCGAGGAGGTCGGCCGCCAGTGCGTGGAGCTGCTCCTCGACCAGGTCGACTCGCCCCCCGGCGAGCGTCCCGCCGCCCGGCTCATCTCGGTGACACCCGAGCTGGTCGTCCGGTCCAGTTCCGCACCCCCGTCGGCCCGCCTCCGGGCATGAGGTAAGACCCTCCGGCAGTTGGGGGGTGGGTCTAAGGTGCACCGCCCGGCCGGGCGGTGCACCGTGGCGACGGGGCGCCGTCAGCCGAGCTGGAGCTGCTGACTGCTGCCGCCGGTGCAGGGACGCTGCACGAGCTGCGCGTTGTCACCGGTCGACGCCGCCAGGACGTCCAGGCACTTCCCGCTGTGACGGGCCATCAGGGTGACGTACCCGACCCCGGTGGTGCGCACCGACCACTGCTGGTTGGCGCCGTCGTTGCAGGTGTACTGCACCACCGGGGCGTCGTCCCAGGTGGCGATCCCCGAGACGTCCAGGCACTGGCCGCCGTTGCGTCCCACCACCGAGACGTAGCCGGGGGTGTTGCCGGCCCGCAGCGACCACTGCTGGGCGGTCGTGCCGTCACAGGCGTCCTGCACGACCGGCACGCCGGCTGCGGGCGAGGCGTTCTGGGCCTCGACGCACTTGCCGCTGTGCCGCAGGCGCAGTGCCTTCCAGCTGTCGGCCGCCGTGCTGCGCAGCTGCCAGGACTGGTTGCTGCCCGTGGTCGGCTGGAAGACGCCGACCGTGGCGCCGTCGTTGGTGGCCGCACCCGAGACGTCGAGCAGGGTGCCGGTCGCGCTGTTGAGCAGGGTGCGGTGGCCGTTGCCGGTGTCGGAGAGCATCCACAGCTGCTGGGCGGAGGAACCTGAGGAGGCGAAGCCCAGCACGCCCGAGGCGACGCTGAGCGCCTTGCCGTTCTTGGCGTTGGTGATGCGGTAGGTGGCCGTGCTGTTCCAGCCGCCGGCCACCTTGCTGAAGGTCCACCGCTGGGCCGCGTCGGCCGGGTTGGAGGTGCGCTGGACCGGGCTGCTCTGGGTGGTCGGGCCCGCCGACAGCGCCATCCCGCTGTGGTCGTTCAGCAGCTGCTGCTGCTGCTGGCCGGTCGGAGCGGTCGTCGCCGTGGTGTCGACGCCGGTGGCGCCGGGGATGACAAAGGTGGTCACCGAGGCGGGGCCCACCGTCGCGGTGAGCGTCCTGGCGGCTGTGGTGGACAGGTCGGCCTCGCGCTCCGCGTTCTTGCCGGCGTCGGTGGTGTACCGCTGGACCGGGGTCGCGGTGTCGACGTTCTGGAAGGCCGCCAGGTCGAAGGTGACGGTCTGCGCGGCGCCGGTGGTGTTGGTGTAGACGGCCACGGCGCCCGCTCCGCCGGGCCGCAGCGCCGCCACGGTGTCCGCCGAGTCGGTGTTGATCACCCGGGCGCCGGGGCGGATGTGTCGGCTGTAGTTCGCCATTGCCCAGTACTTCTTGTTCCTGCGGAGCGGTTCGGCGGCCGGCGCGGTGGTGGACAGATCGACCTGGATCAGACCCCAGTTGGCGTCCTCCTGACCCGGCATCATGTTCGGGTAGTCCTCGACAGCCTGCCACATCACCCAGGCGCCGGGCTCGAGTTCCCGGATGTCGCCGTTGATGTGCCGGGCGAGGTCCAGACCCGGCGTCATGTCGGTGAAGCTCTGCGGGATGCTGTCGCCCAGGTCGACCTCGGACATCCACAGCGGCTTGCCCGAGCCCTTGGCGATGTCGCGCACGCCGACCCGGCCGCCGGTGCTGTAGGTGTGCGTGTTCAGCTTGCCCACGGCGGCGCGTACCGCGGTGCCGTAGGAGTTCCAGTCGTCCCGGAACAGGTCGGGGTTGGTCTCGTCCATCCCCGACACCGGCGTGCCGAGACCGGCGCCGTTCAGCGCGGTCCGCAGGCTGGTGATCAGGTGCGCCTGCGAGGCGGGGTCCCAGTGCGAGCCCTCCTGCGGCCCGTACGCGCCCCAGTACGAGGTGATCGGCTCGTTCATCGGGGAGATCGCGCCGAAGGTCACGCCGGTGGCGGCCTGCACCCGCTGCAGCGACCCGGTCAGGTAGGCGGCGAACCGGTCGTACTGGTCCGGGCGGAGGTTGTCCTCCCAGTTGTTGCCCGCGCCCGAGACCAGGCCGCTCCTGGTCATGAAGTACGGCGCGGAGTTGGAGAACGCCTCGAAGGTGTCCGCGCCACGGGCCTTCGCGGCCTGCAGCCACCAGCGCTGGTTCGGATCGGCGGCGGCGTTCCAGTGCGTGGGGTCGGACGGGTTCCACCAGTCGGTGGGCTCGGTCCAGCCCTGGGTGCCACCGGCCGGCGGGCCGAAGGCGGCCGGCCGGTTCCAGTAGCCGGGCACCGCGGCACCCGGCCGCAGGTACGGCTGGGTCTCCGGGCTGTCACCGCCGCCGAGGTTGTACCGCGCAACGGTGAAGCCGAGACCGTCCGCACCGTAGAGGGCGTCGGCCAGCTCGTTGCGCTTCGCGTCCGGCCAGCCGCCGGTCGCCTCGGCGAACCAGGCCAGCGAGGTGCCCCAGCCCTGGAACGGCTGCTGCTGGTAGCCGGGATCGAGCCGGACGGTGACGTGGGCGGCCGCCTCGTCGGCGACGGCGGGGGGAGCGCTCAGCATCCCGGCGACCAGGGCGGCGGTCACGGCGGCCACGGCGGTGAGACCGGTCCTGGTCCGGCCGGTGCGGGGCCTGGAGATGCGGGCGGGTGGTGACTGACGGAGCATCACGGGGTCTCCTGGGTGGTCGGATCGGGCAGCGCGACGCCCCTCCGCCGAGCAGGG
Organism: Kitasatospora sp. Root107; assembly: GCF_001424875.1. Taxonomy (GTDB): domain Bacteria; phylum Actinomycetota; class Actinomycetes; order Streptomycetales; family Streptomycetaceae; genus Kitasatospora. The sequence goes on from NZ_LMCT01000056.1 coordinate 180,869, forward strand.
TGGAGGGGCGTCGGTGGGTGGGGTCAGGCGTCGGTCCGCTGCCACTGCTGGTTGGTGCCGGTGCCGCAGGTCCACTGCTCCAACGCGGTGCCGTTGGCGGTGGACTGGTTGGTGACGTCCAGGCACTTGCCGCTGTGCCGGGCGATCAACCGGACGTAGCCGGTGGCACCGCTGACCTTCTGGACCTGCCACTGCTGGGAGGTCGTGCCGTTGCAGGTGCTCTGGACGACGAGCGCGCCGTTGGCGGTCGAGGCGTCGGCGATGTCGAGGCACCTGCCGCTGTGCCGGGCCATGATCTGCACGTAGCCGGTGCCGAGGTTCTTGAGCCAGAGGTCCTGGTTGGCGCCGTTGCCGCAGCCCCACTGGATGAGCTGGGCGGACGCAGCGAAGGAGTAGTTCGCGATGTCGGCGCACTTGCCGCTCTGGCGGCCCGTCAGGCTCTCCCAGGTGACGTTCATGCCGCTCACCGTGCCGGTGGCGGTGTCCACGGTGATCTGCGGCGAGTACCCCATGCTCATCGTGGTGGCCGTCGGGAAGGTCAGCGGCAGCCAGACGTACTGCGAGTCGTTGACCGTCCCGCCCATCGAGTTGCCCCAACGGTCGCCCATGTACAGGTAGCTGGTGCCGTTGGTGCCCTGCACGGGCAGCACGAACGCGGTCTGACTGCCGTAGGTGGTCCCGTCGCCGATGTCCTGCAGGCCGCTCCAGGAACCGGTGACACTGCCGGCGGTGCCGTACTTCTGCTGGTTGGGCGACCAGCCGGTGGCACCGGAGGTCAGCAGGAAGTACACCCCGTTGCGCTTGAACAGGGCGGGCGCCTCGCGGGACTGACCGACCCACAGGTTCTGCACCTGGGCGTCGATGGCGGTGTAGTCGGCGGTGAGCCGGTAGATGTGCAGGTCGGCGTTCTCGTTGGCGGCCGAGACCATGTAGCCGGTGCCGTCGTCGTCCACGAAGGTCGTGATGTCCCGCGACATCTCACCCAGCGGGCGGAAGCTGCCCTGCCAGGTGTAGGTGCCGTCGACGGTGTCGGAGACCGCGACCGCCGCCCGGGCCTCGCCGTAGTGCGCGCCGTACTCCTTGTGCATCCACATGACGAACTTGCCGGTCGCGGCGTTGTACATGACCTTGGGCCGCTCGATGATCGCGTAGTCCAGCTCCGGCGCGGCGGCCTGGGTCAGCACGTGGTTGCGGAACTCCCAGGTCTTCAGGTCGGTGGAGCGGTAGGCCGAGACGTAGCGGAAGCTGTTGTCGGCGTTGCGGTTCTCGCCGAACCAGTAGTAGTACTGGCCGACCTTGATGACGCCGGCGCCGTGCGCGTGGAGCGGGTCTCCGGCGGTGTCGGTGAACTGGGTGCCGTTGGTGACGGTCACCGTGGCGGCCTGCGCGGTGCCGAAGCCCGACAGCAGGGGGAGGAACAGCGCCAGCAGGGCGCCGAGTACAAGCGTTCTCAATCGCGGCATCTCTTCAGACCTTCGTTCTCCGAGGCGGGCGCTGCCATGGCTTCAGTCCTGGTCGCGCAAACACGCCCAGGCTGCGTGCGGGGCATGGCATTTGGGCAGCCCTTGGCGTCTCGCTCCGTGGGCGGGGGCGAAGAAGGGCGTGATCCGCGCGTGCTTCGTGGGGTGGGGGTGGGGTTCGCTGCTCGAACTTCGGGTGGTCGTCCAGCACTCACATCCGGGTGGATGTAGGGAAGTTGGCAGGTTCTTCCCGCCCGGCGCAGGCGATGTGCACCCGAACCGGCGGGACGGAGCCCGCTTCCCGACAGCCCCGGCCACCGGCCTGGTGGGTCAGGGCGATGGCTGCGGGTGACCGCTTGCCGCGACGGCGTGCCCGTCCAAGCATGTTGACGCAAACAAGCGGTCGATCGAGAGTCTCGGAGGGACGTCGTGCGATGTCAAGGGTTTCGGCAAGCCCGGGCAGCGGCGGCACGACGCACTTGACGTCGCGGCGGCGGCGCGGTTCCCTTGTTGTCATACGTTGGAAAATGTTTGCTTATGATCACCCGGAGGTTGGCCAGGTGACCTCGGGTGGCTACCTCACCGGAGCACGACCGTAACGCCGCGCCGTTCGAGGAGTTGCACGATCTCCTCGAAGTACAGGAGTAGGTGGTGAGGTTCAGCTCACACCCGATCAGCTCCATCGGGACGGGGGTCGGGTCCGGGTGCGACTTGAACAGGCCGTCCACGGCAGAGCACCACCCTGCACTTGCAGCAGAGCCCGTCGCTCCTGCGAAGAGCTCGAAGCGTGACGCTGACGGCAGTTCGAAGAAGCTCTCCTCGTTCCTGAGGCCGGCTCCGAGCACGATGTCGTACCGTGCCGGGTCGGCGGGATGGGGCTGATGCGCCACCATGACCGCATCGACGAGCGTCCACCACCGCACGGGCTGCTCGTCGTCCCAGACCTCGACGCGCACGTCGCCCAGGCCCTGCAGTGAGACGTCGGGCCCGGCCAGAGCATCGCTCAGGAGACCGTCGGGGCGGCATCCACGAAGGGTGAGAACCTCCCGGGGCGGCGGGACCGGGCCGGCGAACAATCCTTCGACGCCCGCGCACCTCCCCCAGAGCTGTTCCACACCATCCTCGTCCTCCCTGACCAGGAGGTACTTCACCGGGAAGTCCCGGTCCCACCCAGCATGATCTGCGATGCGCACCCAACCCCCGGGCATGCGAGCAACCTTCGCGCGGACCCTCCCGGGCCGGGAGGGGGACGGCCGCCCGAGTTCGATCTTCTATGGGCCTCTAACGGGCCGCCAGGCGGGCGGCGCTGCTCCGGCGGTGGCCGGTGTCGAGGCGGACGGCGGCGATCCCCGCCAGCGCGTACACCTTCCACAGCGTGTCGGTGATGCCGTCGGCCACGATACCCATGGCCAGCTCCGGATCCGTCGCGGCGACCACCGGAGCGAGGTCGGCCCGTGCCGCCTCCTCCACCTGGCGGTCGCCGATCATGCCGGCGATCTCCAGCGCCCGGTCCAGGTCGGTGGCCGCGTACGCGGTCGCCGTTGCCGCCAGTGCCTCGGCGCGGCGCGCGCGGTGGGTGATGGCGTCGGCGATCTGCACGGCCCGCTGGGGGTCGGTGGCCGCCACCGACCGGGAGACGGCCACGAGGGCGTGGGCGTAGGGATCCTGGCCGACGAGCGGAGCGACGAACCGCAGTGCCCGGTCCGGGTCGACCACCGCGAGGGCCTCCGCGACGGCCGGCGCCACCCATGGGGCACACTGCTCGGGCAGCAGGCGCAGGGCCCGGTCCGGATCGGTGCCCGCCACCGCGAGCGCGATCCTGGCCTGGGCCGCCGTGCGGGAGTGCTCGTTCGGGATCTCGGCGGCGAGCTCCTCCGCCCGGTCCGGCGCGAACTCGGCGACGGCCCGCACCACCGCGTCCCACGGGAATGCGCGGCCGGGCGCGCGGCCGTTCAGGAGATAGGTGTCGAGGATGTACTCCCCGCTGTCCGGGTGGAGCCGACCTTGAAGCCGCGCGATGTCCGCCAGCGCCCCGGTTCGGTGGGGCTCCCAGCCGGACCAGACGATGTCGATCCCGCGGAACACGTCCGAACCGGCCACCACCACGCCGATGTCCGCCTGGATCGACTGGCGACGGTCCACGTCCGACACGGTGGCGGCCATGCCCAACGCCTGTTCTTCGGACACGGCCGCGACCACCGGTGCGACGGCGGACAGGCAGATGCGCCGGAGCTGCTTGCTGCCGGCCTCGGCGGTGTGGCGCAGTGCCTGCTCGATGGCCGGCGCAGCCTCCTTCTGTGCGGTGGAGGTCGTCGGCTGCACAGCGGGCGAACTCCGTCCAGTGACAGCTGCGTTCACCAGCACCGGAAGTGTCTCGTGCACGAGTAACTGATGCCCCGTCACCGCCTGCCGGTTCCTCACCAGCCCGAGCATCCCGACGGTGTCGGTGCCCAGCTGCTGCGGCACCGGCAGTCCCTCGGCCGTCAGTTGGGCGCGGAGGTGCCGGAAGACGTCCGTCAGGGTGAGCATCCGTCCGGCCTTGGGGCTGCCTTCCTCCAGCAGCCGCAGCAGCCGGCCGGTGAACGCGGTGTGCCGCTCACCCTCCAGCGCCAACGCCGCCCGGTTCGCCGGGGCCGAGGTCAGGGTGAAGGCGCCGGAGACCTCCAGCGCGGCGAGCAGCGGCTGCTCCTCCCCGGCCAGTGGCCGGCCGATCGCCCGGCCACTGAAGCAGCTGTCCAGGATCAGCACGCGGTTCTCCGCCCGGCTGTCCAGGAAGGTCTCACGGATGGCGTCGAACGCCAGGGCGGAGTAGGCAGGTTGGTCGAGCCGTGTCCCAGCCAGGCCCAGGTGGAGCTTCCCGCGCCGGTCGATCAGACCGTGACCGGCGAAGTAGACCAGCAGCAGGTCCCCCGCCTCCTCGGCCGCGGTCGTCAGGGCCTCCCCGACCTGGGCCAACCCAGCGTCCGCCGGCACGGTGCGGCAGTGCTCCGCCGCGAACCCCCCGAGCCCCGGGTCGGTGAGGACCTGGGCCAGGTCGGCCACGTTGGCCGCGACGACCGGCAGATCCGTCAGGCGCTCGTCACGGTAGTACGGCGTGCCGATCAGCACGATCCGCGAGCGCGTGGGGTCGACCGCCCGGACCATCGGTCCCTTCACGCCCCACCGACTCCGGTCTGCTCCGCTCCAGACTCCCCCTCCGACTCTTCCGAAGCGGCGATCACCTGACGCAGCAACGCCTCGACGTCCTCGACCCGTTGGGCCTCCAGCTCCACGCTCCGCCCGTCCGGCGACGAGACTGAGATCCGGACGTCGGTACCGCGGGGCCGGGTCAGGAACGCGTGCAGCGAACCGGCCAGGACGCTGATCACCCCGCCACTGCCGATCGCGGTGACCAACACGTCGAACGGAGCTCCGAGTTCACCCGGCCCGGGCTGCGCGGCACGGGGCTTCAGCCGACCACGCAGCTCCGGCTCACCGTTCAACCACTCGTCGAGCTCCTGCAGTTCGCGGACCGAATCCCCGCCCCGCACCGAAAGCCACGCCTCCACTGCCCCTCCTCAGCTCTGGACTTCGAGGAGTCTACGGCGTTCCGCCGTCAGGGCTCCCGGATCCGGACGCCGGTGGGCCGCGATGAGGTCGGCTCAGCGGTGGCTGCCTCGCTGACCTGGTCCCTTCCGCTGACGGACCGTCACGGACGCCTGGAAGGATGGGCGTTCGTATGACTGCAGCGTGCCTTTGACCGCATCCTCCCACCCGTCGAGTTGATCGCGCGAAGCATCGCCGAGTTGGCCGGGCACTCCGCGCCGACCCGGCGGATCCGGGCTCCAGGTGCCAGCCGCACACCCGAGGTGACTCTGTCTCAGCGTTGCCCTGAAATAAGGGAGTTGGCTCTCCAGATCTCAACAACCTCCGCCAGTTCGCGGCGGGCGACTCAAGCATCCAAGGCCGTGGCCACGCGCTATGACAAGCGCCTACGTCGTCCACGGCCATGGTCCGGGCCCACCACGGTCATCAGGCTGCGTCGAGTGCACCCCGCACATGACGCCGCACGAAGATCCGCCGACAGGCCCTAGTAGTGCTTTGTTAGGTCGGGGCTGGTGCGGGTCTGGCTGGTGGTTGGTGGCAGGTCGGGCATGGGCCGTTCCAGGTGGCGAGGAGCTGTTGGANCCTAGTAGTGCTTTGTTAGGTCGGGGCTGGTGCGGGTCTGGCTGGTGGTTGGTGGCAGGTCGGGCATGGGCCGTTCCAGGTGGCGAGGAGCTGTTGGAGTGCTCTGACGGCCTGGTAGAGGGTCATGCCCGAGCAAGGACTTTTGGGCGGCTCCGGGTGAGGGTGACGAAGAGGTGGGCGGCGGTGACCAGGGTGACGTGGCGGTGCCATCCGGTCCAGGAACGGCCTTCGAAGTGATCGAGGCCGAGGGCGGTTTTGAGTTCGCGGTAGTCGTGCTCGATCCGCCATCGGATCTTGGCGAGGCGGACCAGCTCTTCGACGGGTGTGTCCTCGGGCAGGCTGGAGACCCAGTAGTGGGACGGTTCGGGCAGGTCGGGTGGCCATTGGGCGATCAGCCAGCAGGCGGGCAGGGTGCCGTCCGGCTCCAGCCTCGGACGGCGCCCGGCCAGGCGGACCCGCAGGGCGACGAAGGCCGAGGTCAGCTGGTCGCGTGAGCCGCGCCGCCAGGTCACCGTCCGAGCCGCCTCGCGGCCCGCGGTCCTCACGTGCTCGGCCAGCGAGAGGGGGCGCGTGCGGTAGCGGGGCTTGGGCCTCGGGCCGAGTCCGCCGTAGGGCGGCTGGTGGGTGACCGCGTTCAGTGGGTGCGCGGTCGCCAGGCCCTTGACCTGCACGATCCAAGGTAGGTGGCGTTCGTCCAGGGCCGCGCGGAAGTGCGCGTTGTCGCCGTAGCCGGCGTCGGCGACGACCACTGGCGGGGTCAGGTCCCAGGTGGCGAGCTCGTCGATCATCTCCACGGCCAGGCGCCACTTCGGCCGGTGGCCCTCACGTTCGGGGATGCGGCATCGGGCTCTGCGGCGCGCGGTGAAGGCAACCTCGGCCGGGTCGGCGGCGTGGTCCGGATCCCAGGAGGCGGGCAGGAACAGACGCCAGTTCAACGGACATGAGGTGGTGTCAGTGACCGCGTGGACACTGACCCCGACCTGGCAGTTCCCGACCTTGCCGAGCGTTCCGGAGTACTGGCGGGCGACACCGGGCGAGCCGGTGCCGTCCTTCGGGAATCCGGTGTCGTCCACGACCCACGCGTGCGGCTCAAGAGCCCGCACCGCGCGGTCGGCCAGCCTCGATCTGACCTCCTCGACGGGCCAGGTCGAGGAGGAGATGAACTGCTGCAGGCGCTGGTGGTCGATGCCCAGGCGCTCGGCCATCGGCTGCATCGACTTGCGCCGACCGTCCAACAGCAGACCGCGCAGGTAGCTCGCGCCCTTGTCCTGCTGATCCGAGCGCCGCAGCGGTGCGAAGACCTCCGCCGCGAACGCCTCCAACTCATCACGTAACGCGCCCAGTTACGTAACGCGCCCAGTTCGTCCGGAGTCATGCTCGTAGAGAACCGCCGAACACCACACCTGACCAGCCCCCGCGTACCACCTAACAAAGCACTACTAGTGGCTCGGATCGGATCGCCGGTCGGTTCACCAGCTGATGATGTCGGTCTGGGGTGAGATCGTTTTCGCATGGCTGACCTGGGTGTTGCAGGTGCGGAGGGCGGCGCCGAGCACGCTGTTATCACGCGGTATCGACTGGCGGGCGACGGTGTCGGCGGGCCGAGCGAGCGGGCAGCGATCCGCGAGGCCCAGGGACGCTTGACCGAGGCGATTGAACGAGCCGGAGTCGGCGAGTTCGACGGGAACGAGTGCGGGGGCGGCGAAGCCGTGCTCTACGCCTACGGCCCCGATGCCGAGCGGTCTACGACCGCCGGACAGTTCGGTCCGCCGAGCTGGATGTGGGCGCGGACGATCAGGTTCCTGAAGTCGCGCCAGCCGAAGCCCTTGGGCTCGTCCTTGCGGCCCCGGTAGATCAGGCGGGACCGTTCGCCCGGTTTGTAGCAGGCCATGCCCGCCATGGAGACCTGGCCGGCGCCCCGGCCGCGCACGCGGACCACGGGCTTGTGCCCGATGCGGCCCCAGGTTCTGGCTCGCGGCGGCGTCATCGACTGTCCGGCCTCGTCCTCGAAGACGATCCAGCCGTTGCACGCCGCCGCGGCGCTTTTAGCCGCGGCCAGACCTCCTTCTTCCACAACTCCACCGCCGCGTTCGATCGCTCGGCGGGCCGGCTGCTGCCACGACCAGCCGTGCCGCTTCGGCAGCCGCCAGGTGCCCTCCACCGTGTAGGAGACGTGGAACAGTCGACCGATCAACGTCTTCACCCGCGCCAGCGTCCACCGCTGATCGGCCCTGCCGTGGGCCAGCGGACCCCGCTCCAACTCCCGCTCCAGCCTGGCTATCTGAATATCATTGAGCCTTGGGCGCCCCGGCGATCCCTTCGACAGGACCCCGAGCTCGCCGCGCTCTCGCCACTGCTCCACTGACCGCTCGCTGACCCGCAACGCGACAACGATCTCCCTGTTCTGCTCCCCGCCGTCGAAGCGCTCCACGGCCTGCAGCCGCACCAGCTCCCGGACAGCACTCCCAGCGTCGGTCAACCCGCCGCCCTGCGCATATCTCAGACCGTGTTTGAGATCTGCCGTGTCCCGTGGCTGGCGGGGTCGTTGAGCCGTGCGTGAGTGGTTCCGGGGGCGGGTATCCGTCGGATCTGACGGNGCACTGGGTTCGTCCGGGAACGGGTGCCCCCAGCATTCTCAGACCGTGTTTGAGATCTGCCGTGTCCCGTGGCTGGCGGGGTCGTTGAGCCGTGCGTGAGTGGTTCCGGGGGCGGGTATCCGTCGGATCTGACGGATGAGCAGTGGGCGTTGGTGGAGCTGTTGCTGCCGCCGGCGCGGGTGGGTCCGAAGGGTGGGCGGCGGGAGAAGCATCCGCGGCGGCGGATCGTGGACGCGATCTTCTACGTGGTGCGGACCGGGTGTGCCTGGCGGCAGCTGCCGAAGGACTTCGCGCCTTGGCCGACGGTGTACTGGTACTTCACGTGGTGGCACGACGACGGCACCGTCGAGCGCATCCATGACGCCCTGCGCGGCAAGGTTCGCGAGGCCGAGGGCAGGAAGGCCGAACCGACCGCCGGGCTGATCGACTCCCAGTCCGTCCGCACCGCCGACACCGTCCCGGCCGCAACCAGGGGCTTCGACGCGGGCAAGAAGGTGAAGGGTCGCAAGCGGTTCATCGTCACCGACACCCTCGGCCTGCTCCTGGCCGTCCACGTCGTCGCCGCGAACATCCAGGACCGCGACGGCGCCAAGCACCCGCTGTTGTGGACCCGCCTCGACCATCCGCGAGTTCAGAAGATCTGGGCCGACCAAGGCTTCGCCGGTCGCCTCGTGGAGTGGGCCCGTGCAATCCTCGGCCGCGAGCTGGAGATCGTGCGCAAGGCCCCCGACCAGCGCGGATTCCAGGTCCAGCCCAAGCGTTGGGCCGTCGAGCGCACCTTCTCCTGGCTCACCGCCCACCGCCGCCTCGCCCGCGACTACGAGCAGCAACCCGCCCGATCCGAGACCATGATCCGCTGGGCAATGATCGGCATCATGGTCCGCCGACTCACCCGAGGCGGACCGGCCAAGCGACCAGGCCCGTGTCCCCTCTCACGCACCAACCCATGAAACCTCCGACGCGGTCTCAGTCGCTGGCGCGGGCAAGCCACGCCTCTGCCCACCGGGTGTCTTCGCCGTTCCGCTTCCACTCGTCGATCAGGTGCCGTGTCCAGGCCCGAAACGGCTCCGCCCGGTACGGCTGCGGGACGGCGAGAACAGAACTCTCCTCTTCGTAAGTGGTCCCCTCGATGATCACTTCACCGTCGAGGGACATGGTGAACAGTCCGTCTCGGGACGGTCCGACGACGCCCCCAACTGCGGGCCCGGCGAGGTTCCAGTCATCGCCGAGAGACACTCTCAGCCACCGCGAGTCGGGGTCTTCCCAGCGGTCCTCCTCCAGGTTGGCGAGCAGCAGGAACTGTCCGTTCTCCGCAAAGAGTCGGAAGTTGGTCGCCTGCCGCAGCCACGCGGCGTTGATCGCCCTGGTGAAGTCCGGGTCATCGCGCCGGACGGCGATGTCGACGCGGCCGTGCCACGGCCCACAAGCAGCAGCGATCGAGGCAGAGCCCGGTGGACAGGAGGTGTTCGGTTCGATCCCATGCAGAACGATGCCCGCCTGGGCGAGGTCTGCTCCGATGTCTCGCATGTCTGTAAGCCCGCCTCAGAAGCAGCCGATCTTGAACTCGTGCAACGCACTGTAGTCTGCGGGCCGTTCTTGCCCGGGCAGACCCCAGGCCCAGTCATCTCAGATCTCAAACGCGGTCT
>NZ_LMCT01000057.1 GCF_001424875.1 Kitasatospora sp. Root107
GGTCAGCGAAGGGAGGCTTCGTCGTATCCGTGACGTGCACCTGGGCGGTGTGATCAGGCGAAGCGGAACAATGGCCGGGCACCAGGCCCCTCTTCGCGTTTGTGGCGCTTTACGCGGTAAAGCCGGCCTTCGTCAGTCCCATCCCAGCGGCGATCTCCCGGTACTGCAGCGACGGCTTGCCGGCCACGGCGAGCGCCCCGATCAGGGCGCGCGGCTGCTCCTGCTCCACACCGTCCGGTACCTAAATCCCCACGGCCCGGGCACCACAGGGTGAAGCCCTCGGGGCGGCCGGGCCCGTACACAGCCTGGCCGCCTGCTCCTGAGTGTCGGGGCCGAACGGCACAATGACCCTCATGGCACACAGGTTCTTGTGCTGCGCCTGGCCGTTGACGGCGCACAGCCACCGCGAGGCCCCGAAGGGGGTGAATGTGCCTGCGCTCCGTAGGTGGCCAGGGTTTGAATGCTGCCCGGCCACCTCCAGGCTCTCGGTCAGCCGGGGTTGTGTCCGCTCGGTGTTCAACCGAGCCAGTCGTGCCAGCGGGCGTGCGGGGCCTCGCACTGGCCTGACGCGATGGCCTGCTGGTAGGCGTCGGCGCTCTGCTCCTCGGGAGTCTGTACTTTGCCTTGCGCGTCGGGCAAGGGGTTGCCGTGCTCGTCGCCCATGGTGATCATTCCGTAGGTGCAGTCGGGGTGCACGGTCTGCAGGGCGTACCAGCCTGTCACCGCCAGGATGGCGGCACAGGTGATGCGGACGAGCTGCGGTGGGCGGGCGAGGTGCTGGATCACTTGCGGATCATAGGAGCGTGCCAGCTGCGGCCTCCTCTCGGCCCCCGCCCCGGCACCCGGCACCCGGCCCCCGCCTCGGCCAAACCTCGCTGAGACGCCGTCAAAGTGAGACGGTCAGCGGGCTGTCGCCCGCCGGGGGCTGCTGCCGGTCCGTCAGGCCGTTGTCCGGGCACGGCCGCTGGCCGCCGGGCCGCCCGTCCCGGTGCCGAGCAGCTGCGCCTGGTGGCCGCTGCCGTTGTGCCCGGAACGGGCAGCGTCGCGGTGCCTTCAGGCGGGGTCCGGGCCGTCCGGCCACCCGCCCTCGACGGCGGGGCTCGCATCCTTGGGGACGTTCGCGGCTACGAGGGCTGCGGCCTCGTATGCGCTGAGTCCGGTGCCCAGCTCTCGCCGTGCTCCCGACGAGGGGGGCGTCACGACCCGCCACAGTCCCGCTCCCGCTGATGTCACTCGCGGCACGACCTCGTGAAACGCGACCGCCGTGCTGCTGAGGAGGCTGAACTGCCCGTGGGCCCTGCTGGCGCGGCAAGGCCGGGGCCGGTGGCCGGGCCCGCTGCTGGTCTGGTCTGGTGGGTCGGGGTGGACTAACCCGGCCGGAGTTCGTGCCGGGTGGTCCGTTGCCTGCCCGGCCTGGTCCGCTGGTCCGTTCTGGTCCGTGCCCGCCCGCACCTGGCGGGCCGGTGCTCGTTTGCCCCGGCCGCTCGTCTCGCCCGCCCGCCCGCCCGCCCGGCTCGGCAGGACACCCCTGGTCGCCGGCCGGCCGTGGGGTTGGGAGCACTTGGCCGACAGCGAACGACGGAACCGCCGAGCGGGGAAGGTCGTAACAGCAGGTATGAAGATCATCGATGTCCTCCCCGATCTGCAGATGTTCCATTTCGAGGTCGGCTCGGCCTACCTGTGGCGTGACGGCGACGAGTTGACGCTGATCGACACCGGCACCGCTGACCGGGCGGCCACCATCGAGGCCGCGCTGGACGGACGACGGCTGCGTCGGATCGTGCTGACCCACTTCCACGAGGACCACTGCGGCTCGGCCGCCGAACTGGCCGAACGGCACGGGGCGGAGGTGGTGGCCCACCGGCTGGAGGCCCCGGTGATCCGAGGTGAGGTGGCCGGGCCGCCGCCGGTGCTGGAGGAGTTCGAGCTGCCGATCATCGCCTCGCTGCCACCCCTGCCGCCGGCCCCTCCCTGCCGGGTGGACCGGGAGGTGGTGGACGGCGACATGGTCGACTTCGGCGGCGGCGCCTTGGTGGTGGCCGCACCGGGTCACACCGACGGCTCGCTCGCGCTGTACCTGCCTGAGCCTCAGGTGCTGTTCACCGGCGACGCAGTGGCGAACGTCGGCGGACTGACCATGCTGGGCGTCTTCAACACCGACCGGCAGCGGGCGATCGAGTCCTTCCACCGCCTGGCCGGTCTTGACGTCGCCACCGCCCTGTTCGGGCACGGCGACCCCCTGACCGTGGCTGCCTCGGACACTCTCAGGGCCGCTGCCTCAAGCACCCGCTGAACGGTAAGGAGCCGAGCCGGGTAAAGCTGAAGAGCGCCTGACCCACGGCCGTCAGACTCGCATGAGGGCCGTAAAGGGTCTGAGGTAGCGTCCCGGGACATGACGCCCGACGGCAGCGAGAAACGAGTGGAGTACAAGGCGGACGGGACGGGCGGGGCGGACGAAAAGGACGCTGCCGGCGTACGGCTCGTGGAGGACCTGGTTTCTCAGGTTCCCGGCTTCGAGGACGCGTACGAGTGCCACGTCTTCAACGAGCATGAGGTGCTCTCCTATCTGTTCTTCTGGGACGTCGTGCAGGACACCGTGCGCTCATACCTGGGGGAGGGGGACGCGGACGGTCCCGACTGGCTTCGGGTCCTCGCCTTCCTGGAGGAAGAGACGAGTCGTCGCGTGCCCGGAGCCTTCGAGGTCATCGTGACGTCGTTCCTCTACAACCTCCCCTATGAGGGGCAGCCCGGGTACGGGGTCGAGGCGCACCTTGGACCGGCCATGAAGGAGAAGTACCTGCAGCTACGGCCCTGGTACGGGGCGGAGCCCTCAGGCGCCGGCGCGTAAGTGAGTGTCTACTGAGGCTTTCAGGGTGGGGTCGGTGAGGTGACGGGGCTGAGTATTCGAGTGCCGAGGGTTCAGTGGCCGAGCAGGTCAGCCGAGAACCTCAGTCACAGGTGAGAGGCAGACGGGCTTCGGCCAGGCATCCGTCTATGTAGTTGTAGTGGCAGTTGTCGTTGGTCGGTTGGGTTGGCTCTGCCGGGGGCTTTCTTCTTCGGCGTCCGGCTGGGGCCGGCCGCGCGTGGTGGGGAGGGGCGCGGCGCGCGGCGGCCCAGAAGGGCTGCCAGAGGGGACGGGTACACGGGCTGGGTCGGGTGGCTGGGTGGTGGTGGCTGGCCTGCTGGGGCCCTGCTGGCCCTGCCGGTGGCTGCCCTGGTCCTGGTCCTGGTCTGGCTGCTGCCTGACCGGGCTGAGCGGGTCGGGGTGGACTACCGGGCGGGGAGTTCGTGCCGGGTAGTCCACCCGCCCGTCCTCCCCGGCTATCCGCTGTCGGCGTACGCCTGACGTTGACTCGTACGCCGACAGCACCGGCCGAACACGAAGGGGTGCCCAGCCGCTTGGGCGGGAGCACCCACCGTCCACCCCGGCCACGTTGGCGACGACCTCCTCGGCAGCCGGCGCCACAGCGACGTCGATCTAGGACAGGATCTGACCTGTATCGCGCCTAGCGTGTCTCTCGTCGACGGGACAACACCTCACGAAGGCGGAGAGAGCATGACCGAGTCCACCACCCACCCCCTGACCCCGGCCCCCACCGGCGAGCGCGCCGATCTGCTGGAGCAGCTCGGCAAGGCGCGGTTCTTCCTGCGCTTCACCGCGAACGAACTCACCGACGCGCAGGCCGCCGAGCGTTCCACCGTGAGCGAGCTCTGTGTGGGCGGGCTGGTCAAGCACGTCAGCGAAGTGGAGAAGGGCTGGATCGGGTTCATCCTCGAAGGCCCGTCCGCAATGCCGGACTTCACCGCCATGACCGAGGAGGACTGGGCCCACCGTCGGGACGGCTTCAACCTGCTGCCCGGAGAGACCCTGGCCGGAGTGCTCGCCGACTACGCCGAGGTCGCCCGCCGCACCGACGAGCTGGTCGGCAGCTTGCCCGACCTGGACAGCTCCCACCCGCTGCCGAAGGCGCCCTGGTTCGACGGCGAGGCCCGGTGGTCCGCCCGCCGCGTCCTGCTGCACATCATCGCCGAGACCGCCCAGCACGCCGGTCACGCCGACATCATCCGTGAGGCCCTGGACGGCGCGAAGAGCATGGGCTGACCCTCCGGGTCCCGGACTCGTGCCGCTGCCCCAACTGCCCGACGGCGCCGGGCTGGTGTCGGTTGATGCCGCAGGGTGACTGCCACGGCATGGCGTCCTGGCGCACGTGGGCCGGCGCTGCCTGACCCACCGTCGGTACCTGGTCTTCGTCGCGAACCGTCCGGGATCTGCCGCCCTGGTGAGGACGTTGAGGGCTCAGCTTGACTCTGAAGCTTCTATAGATCGTCAAGCTGTAGAAGACAGGCAGGGTGTGCCACTGTTTGTGCTGGTGAGGTGGTGGTAGACCTCGCGCGCG
>NZ_LMCT01000058.1 GCF_001424875.1 Kitasatospora sp. Root107
GAGAAGTGACCGATGTTGCCGACGATCGCCTGGTGCTTCATCTGCTCCATGTGCTTGGCAAGGATGATGTCCTTGTTGCCCGTGGTGGTGATGAAGATGTCCGCGATACCGACGACGTCCTCCAGGGTGGTGACCTGGTAGCCGTCCATCGCCGCCTGCAGCGCGCAGATCGGGTCGATCTCGGTGATGATGACGCGGGCGCCCTGGCCGCGGAGCGACTCGGCGGAGCCCTTGCCCACGTCGCCGTAGCCGCAGACGACGGCGACCTTGCCGCCGATCAGCACGTCGGTGGCACGGTTGATGCCGTCGATCAGCGAGTGGCGGCAGCCGTACTTGTTGTCGAACTTCGACTTGGTGACGGCGTCGTTGACGTTGATCGCCGGGAACAGCAGCTTGCCGTCACGGTGCATCTCGTACAGCCGGTGCACACCGGTGGTGGTCTCCTCGGTGACGCCCTTGATGGTGGCCGCCATCTCGGTCCACTTGTTCGGGGTGTCCTTGAGGGTGCGGTTCAGCACCTCGAGGATGAGGCGGAACTCCTCGTTGTCCGCGGTGGACGGGTCCGGGGCCTCGCCGGCCTTCTCGAACTCGACGCCCTTGTGGATCAGGAGGGTTGCGTCGCCACCGTCGTCCAGGATCATGTTCGGGGTCTGACCGTTCGGCCAGGTCAGCGCCTGCTCGGTGCACCACCAGTACTCCTCCAGCGTCTCGCCCTTCCAGGCGAACACCGGAACACCACTGGGGTTCTCCGGCGTGCCCTCCGGACCGACCGCGATGGCGGCGGCAGCGTGGTCCTGGGTGGAGAAGATGTTGCAGGAGCACCAGCGGACGTCGGCGCCGAGCGCGACCAGGGTCTCGATCAGGACGGCGGTCTGCACGGTCATGTGCAGCGAACCGGTGATCCGCGCACCGGCCAGCGGCTTGGTGGCCGCGAACTCCTTGCGGATCGACATCAGACCGGGCATCTCGTGCTCGGCGAGCTGGATCTCCTTGCGCCCGAAGGCGGCAAGCGAGAGGTCGGCTGGATCTCCTTGCGCCCGAAGGCGGCAAGCGAGAGGTCGGCGACCTTGAAGTCACCGTTGAGGTTGGTCGACATGCGGAAGTGCTCCTCGCTGCATGGGGTGGTGCGGGCCTGTCTTACGGGTGTGCTCAGTGGCAGGACGCCCGACGGCACGGCGTACTGCTCCTGCGGCACAATCCGTCGGAGGACCTCTCTCCCTCGACCGCCCGCACCCGGTTGTGCCGGGCACCGTCGATCGACCGCCATCAGCAGCGACGTTTGGCTCTGCTGACGAATCTACACCGACGGCGCAGTCGCACGGGATTCGTACGGGCAGTTTCGGCCGCCGTCGGGCGGCCGGATCCGACGGTGCGTCAGCGTGTGGGACCGCCGGGGGTGGCCGCCGGGTCGAGGCCCTGGGCCTCCTTCTCGGCGCTGTAGATGTCCGGCTCCAGGTAGATCACCCGGGCGATCGGGACGGCCTTGCGGACCCGGGCCTCGGCCAGGTCGATGGCCTCGGCCACCTGGACGGCGGTGTCCTCCGCGTTGACGCCGATCTTCGCGGCGACCAGCAGCTCCTCCGGGCCGAGGTGCAGGGTGCGCATGTGGATGATCCGGGTCACCGAGTCGTGGTCGACCAGCGCCGCACGGATCTTCTGCACGTCGTTCTTGTCCGCGGACTCGCCGATCAGCAGGCTGCGGGTCTCCATCGCGAGCACCACGGCGATGGCCACCAGCAGCAGACCGATGGAGAGCGTGCCGATGCCGTCCCAGATCCCGTCGCCGGTGATCACGGTGAGGCCGACGCCGAGCAGCGCGAGCACCAGGCCGATCAACGCGCCGAAGTCCTCCAGCAGCACCACCGGCAGCTCGGGGGCCTTCGCCCGGCGGATGTACTCCACCCAGCCGAGCGTGCCCTTGGCCTTGCGCCCCTCGGTGATCGCGGTCCAGAACGACCAGCTCTCCGCCAGGATGGCGAAGACCAGCACGCCGACCGCCCAGTACCAGCCGTGCAGTTCGTGCGGGTGACGGATCTTGTCCACACCCTCGTACACCGCGAACAGGCCACCGACGCTGAACAGCACGATGGAGACCACGAACGCGTAGATGTACCGCTCGCGGCCATACCCGAACGGGTGTTCCTCGTCGGCCTCGCGGGCCGCCCGCTTGCTGCCCACCAGCAGCAGCACCTGGTTGCCCGAGTCGGCCACCGAGTGCACGCCTTCGGCGAGCATCGAGGACGAGCCGGTGAAGGCGAAGGCCGTGAACTTGCTCGCGGCGATCGCCAGGTTCGCGGACAGCGCCGCAACCAGTGCTTTGGTGCCGCCTTCGGTGCTCATGCTGGGGTGGTGTCCCTCCGACTGGGCCGGTGCACCGCACCGGCCGACGCTCAGCTTGCCGACCGCACACAGTATCCCGGTGCGGTCAGGAGCTGAGAGTCGGTCAGTCCCGCGTGGCGGCGAGGCCGAGGTAGACCGCGGCGAAGTCGGTCAGCGCGGTGAGCTCGGCCAGTGCCTGGAGCGGATCGGCCTGTGCACTGCGGTACTCGGTCAGCCGGACCTCGTGCGCCTCGGCCAGCCGGTGTGCGCGGCGGACCGGATAGCTCGGCTCCGGCACCTCGGCCTGGTCCTCCTCGGCCGGATCGGTGGCGCGGCCCGGGGTCTGACGGAGCAGCAGCACCTGGAGCATCAGCGGGTCGGGCTCGTCCACCCGGTCCCGGAAGAAGTCGTCCGGGTCGGCACCCGAGCCGAGCTGGCCGACGAACATGCCCCGGTGGCTGGTCAGCACCTGCGGCAGCGCTCCGGCCAGCGCCGGACGGCCGGCCCGGTCAGCCAGCATGGTGGCGAACCGCTCCACCACCGCCGTCGCCACCGGCCCCTCGGCCCAGAGCAGCGGGACGGTGCCGGAGAGCTTGCCCGCCAGGTCCTTGGCCGGGTTCACGTACGCGCCGGCGTCCGGGCGGCAGCGGACCGCCGTCTCGTCCAGCCGGTCGGCGGTGGACTGCAGTGCGCCGGGCGGTAGTTGGGTCACCCCGAGCTTCTCGGTGAGCGCCAGCAGTGGGGCCAGCAGCGCCCAGAGTGCGCCCGGGTCCAGCGCGGGCAGGTCGGGCTCGGCGCCCGCGACCGGCTCGGCCGGGTCCACCGTGGACGGCGCGTACGGCAGCGGCAGGCCGCGGACCTGGTGCGCGGCCTCGGTCAGCGGGCTCACCACCGGGGCGATCACCACCACCGAGCAGCCGCGCGCGTACGCCTGCTGGGCGAGGCCGATCAGGCCCTGCTCGGTGCCGTCGATCGAGGCGATCACCAGCAGGTCGATCGGACCGACCCAGCCGGGCAGTTGCCAGCTCATCCCGGCCGAGAACATCGGGTCGGCGGCCGTCCGGTCACGCCGCACCGGCTCGGCAGCGCTCGGCGGCAGCGGGAGCACCTGGGTGGTCCCGGCCGCCAGCGCGGCCAGCGCACTGCCTGCTGCCAGCACGCTGCCGTGGCCCGCGACCAGCAGGGTGCGCGGGCGGCCGTCCGGCCGCAGCGCCGCGAGCCCGGCATCGTCGGCGAGCCGCAGGGCGGTCCTCACCCGGGCCCCGGCGCCCGCGAGGGCGAGCAGGGCATGGTCCCGGTCGGCGCGCCGGAGGGCGGCCGGGTCGTCGAGCAGACTGTCGTCGATCATGCGGCTGGCCTCCGGCCGGGACGGGTCGTTTCAGGAGGGGCGGCGGGCCTCGTCCACCAGGAGCACCGGGATGCCGTCGCGGACCGGGTAGACCAGACCGCAGCTCTCACCGGTGCAGCGCAGCTCGTGCTCCTCGCCCTTGCTCTCCTCGGCGAGCGCGGAGTGGCACTCGGGGCAGACCAGGATCTCCAGCAGGAAGGACGGCAGGCTGCTCATGGGTCGTCAGGCTCCAGAAGTCGGTACACGGTGCGCCGGTACAGCGGTGCCCCGGCCGGTGGCAACGATACCGGCCGGGGGTGGGGGTGGGGGTGTCAGGTGCGGATGAGGGTGAGTGCGGTGTCGCGGATGGTGGTCATGGTGGTGGGGTCGTGGGCTTCGACGTT
>NZ_LMCT01000059.1 GCF_001424875.1 Kitasatospora sp. Root107
ACGCGGGCACAGATGGTCGGATTCGCGGTGACCACGGCGGCGCCCGCAGTGGCCGCCCTCACAACCGTCTCCCCGAAGCCCGGTCCGCCCGCCAACCGCCCGTCGTAAGCACGGCAGGAACGTATCGACACCGCACCTCCGGGCGCGGCCCGCAAACACCGGGCGGGAGAGGACAGGTTGGTGGCGGGTCAGCTGCGGTGCGGCCAGGCCCGGCTCCTGCCGACCAGGTGACCGATCCCGGTGCCCGAAACGCCGTGAGGTCACGGCACGGAACCGGGCCCGGACAGCCCCACGCAGTTACGTCACACCCGGCATGTGACCACCCTGGAGGAGGCTAGGACAGGCCGGGCCCGGCGGCAGCTGGCGGACCACCAGTGCCCGGCGCCTTGGCTCAGGCACCTATCTTTCGCATCGCACCCAGCGGGCCGCAGGTGTGGTCCACCGTTCCCGTGCCGTATCCCCAGGTGAAGCCGATGCGGCACTTGCGTTCGGCGGGCGCGACAGGCGAGCAGTCGACCTGCAGCTGTGGCCGCCGGGTCAGCTTCTTACCCACGGGCAATTGAGCGGCGCCGGGCTTAAGTCAACGCCGAGAGGAAGCGCAGGGCATCACGGTTGTTCTCACGGCTCTCCTCCGCATGATGAGCGGGAGGTGCTGGCCGCGATGCTCGAAGTCGATGCGGAGCTGGTCGCCCGCCGCGAGGGCATGGTGCTCATCTCGGACACGGGCTTCGCCTCGAAGACATTCGAGCGTGAACTCTCCGAGCTCGGCGTCGAGTTGCTGCGGCCCTCGTTCAAACGCGAGAAGAAGCGGTTCGGCGAGCCGATGCTCAAGAAGGTCCGCCAGCTGATCGAGTCGGTCAACGACACCCTCAAAGGGCAGCTCGACCTGGAACAACACGGCGGGCGGACCTTCGAGGGCGTCGCGATCCGGGTGGCCCAGCGAGTCCTGGCGATGGCCACCGCCATCTGGCACAACAACCGGACCGGCGCACCCGTCACGCGCTCGCTGATCGCGTTCGACCACTGACGGCATCCGGCAGTGACCGCAGGCAGGCTCTCGCCGAGTCAGAGGACCTCGGCCTGCTCTGGGGTCACGCAGTATTCGTGGTCGCCAACCTGCACGATGTAGCCCTTCGGTGGCTCCAAGGACGTCGTCCACCAGATCCCGGCGACCTCCCCGACAGCTTCCGTTGTCTCGCTCGGTGAGTCCGACTCAGTGCGGATTCGGACGCGGGTTCCGTCGGGCAGGTCGCTGCGATAGCGGGGCGGCATGTCGGGCTGGAGTCGTCCCCTGGGGATCAGGAACTCCGGCCGTAGCCCCCAGGGGCTGCCGTCCTCGGTCTCCACCGAGTAGATCGGCCCGACGTGGCCGTCGCGCTCGTCCTGCTTGATGACACACCCGACGACCACACCACGGCTGCCCACGATCTCCGGCCCGAGCCAACCCAGACTCGGAACGGGCGGATGCGGCGTCGTCAGTTCCACCAACTCGCCGTAAGCCAGGGTGGCCTGCTCGGGCCAGGGAGTCTCGTCCAGCAGCCACTGTTGCTCGACCGTCATGAGCCCCTCCATTTCATGACCTCGGTGGACCCACCAAACCATAACCGCGAGGCGATTGGCCTGACCGAAGGGCGGCTGCTCGAACGTAGCCACCCCTGAGCCCTGCGGTCAGCCGCAGTGGGTTGCCCCGGTGCTGCCGCCGGACGCCTCGTTGCCGTTGTAGGTGATGCGGCCCCTGACCTGGATGCAGTGGTCTCGCGCCCCCATCGGAACCGGCCCGGCGTAGTACTTGTAGGTCTTGGCATCTACGACGGCATCCAGGATCGCGCACGTGGAGGATGGCGAGGTCTGGGAGCAGAGGATGAGCGACACCGACATGTACTTGTCCGCCCCGTACCCGCCGGCGGAGGTGGCCACGTTGACGGCGCAGTTCGTACCGTTCGAGGAGTCGTAGTACAGGTGGATGACGCCGTACGTGGTCGAGCCGGACTTCACGGGGTACGTGTCGATCTCACTGCCCGCACAGCCGTAGCCACCGGCCGAGGCCGTGGGAGTACCCACGACGAGACCGGCCGCGGCAAGACCGAGGGCGACGACGGCAGAACAGATTCGATGACTCATGGCTGTTGCTTCCCCCCACTGATGACACTGTGTCGGCGACGACGGTTCCAGTCCCTACAACCGCCCGCAAGACCATGATCACATGATCTGAATCACTAGCCGTGTGGCGCTGAGCTGCGTGGCGAGTATCTCCCGCGATTCGCGCCGCTGTTTCCTGCTAGCCGAGATCGACGTGCGGGCAGAGGGGCCCTTGCCGGTAGCCGCCAGGAATGCCGCTTCCAACGGTCTCCCAGAAGGGGCGCGACTCACGAAAGTGCCCGCCGAGGGTGTGCCAGATCAGACCAGGGCGCTCGGCGCGCAACGCGGCGAGGCCAGCCGCGGCCAGACCGCACCTGCGGTACGGCTCATCGGTAGCGGGGCTCTCCACCCAGCCGATCCGGCAACGCCGGCAGATCCGGTAGTCGACTGCGAAGACGGACTCGCCGTACAACCAGGCCGCGCGCGTGCGCCACCCGGTCCGCTCCGAGGCCACCGTGTCCTGCCAGGGCGAACCCAGGTCCCGCGCCACAGGCCGGCCACGATGCACCCTCGAACGCCCCCGCGAGACACGGCGCACCAACAGGATCCACCAATCGCCGCCGATCTCGCGCCTGACCCGTCCGGCATGCCCGGCCACCCGTACCCCGTCGATCTGCGCCTGCGCCACCATGACCATCACCATGCCCGGCCAGACGGACACAACACCCAGCTCGCTCCGCCCCCGCGCGGCAGCAACTCGCGGGCCGCCACCGCCAGGAGCAGCGCGGCCGGGAGCGGCCCACCCAGGACGGGCGGCGAGCCGGGGACGGCGGCCGCCACCGGACCCCGGCCACCGAAACCACACACGCACAATCCCGCCAGACTCCCGTAGGAATTCCCGCCACCGCTGCCGGGTCTCAACCGACGGAAACAGCAGCCGAATCCGAAAGAATCCACGGCAGGAACGGCAGGCAATTCCTGACCTGCCGTCAATTCACGGGGCCCCCCGGASCAGCCCCCGGCCCGGCCGACCCGGCACAGCCCCGACAGTCCGGAGGATGACCACCCACAGTCACCGAACCCGAGGAGCCCCGGATCGCCCCGGGCCGCCAGACAGGACCCCCGCACCAGCCCAGATTGGTCTACCGAAAGCCGATGCCGGCGCTCGAAACGCTATGAGGTCACAGGGGGAAACGGTTACCGAACGGCCAGGGCGACCGGGCAGGCCAGGCCCACTGCGGATGGTGGACTACCCGGCGCGGATTCCCGGCCGGGTAGTCCACCCCAACCCACCACACCAGAGCAGGCCGAGAGCGGGTACCCGGACCACCCCGATCCGCCCGACCACCAGCGCCGCCCAGTCACCGGTCAGGGCATGGAGGCCGGCTCGGGCAAGGGCGGTGCAGAGGGGGTCAGCGGCCGCTCCGACGAGCTGGCGATGCGCGGCGCAGGGGCGCTGCCGGGCGTCGCGAGGGCGGTCGGCCACGTCCCGGCGATGGCGGGCCGCGGTCTGGGCGCGGCGCAGGCCGAGGTCGGCCTACCAGGGGAAGTTCGGCGACGTGAAGGTCGTTGAACCCATGAACGAGTCCGGTCCCCCCAAGCCGCACTCGGGGTCTTCACGGCCACAAGGTCAACTACACGCCGCACACCACTGCGGACGTGGCGTCAGCCGGGACAGCGGGCGGCGGTACCCGCTCCCCGCACTGAGACGAGGCGAAGCCCGGCACCGGCCGACACCTTCGGCGGCGACCGGCACGATCACAACGACAGGACCATCTGTGGCAACTGACTACGACGCTCCACGCAAGACCGACGACGACAACTCGACGGACAGCATCGAGGAACTGAAGGCC
>NZ_LMCT01000060.1 GCF_001424875.1 Kitasatospora sp. Root107
CCCGACACCCCCGTCATCACCCTCGACGCCCGCCGCCGAGACAGCGCCAAAAGCGCCCTCATCACCCTCGTCGAACACGCACTGCTCGCACGCCTGCGCTAGGCCCCCACCCCCGATCCGCCGGAAGTTCGTATCCGGAGGTGAACGGGTGGGTGAGAGTGATAACGGTTCGGTAGGCATTTAAAGATCGAAAGTAACTCTCCGTAATATCCGGACCGCACTCTGCAGTATTCGGTCCACTCTTGCTACTGAATGTCTGATTTGTACGCAGCAAATCGTGCGCAGACGCCTGTTTGTCCCCCATCGGCGCACGTGCTGAAATGCCAGCTACCCCATCGCCACCCTGGCAGTTCCACCCAGCAGCGGGCTGCGGCGAGCGGGGATTAGAGAGGTTGTTGTCGAGTGAGGCGTAAGCAGCCAGTCACCCCGCAGCGGCGCTCCGAGCCCCGCGAGAACGAGCCGGGCGGCAGCGGCCAGGCCCCCGGGTTCTCGGCGTTCACGCCGAGCGCGGAGGAGCGACCCGCATCCCCGGCGGTCAACGGACCGGGCGGAGCGAAGAGTTCCGCGAGCGCCGCGCCGGCCCCGAGCCGGTACGAGTTCCTGGCGCCCCGGAACTGGCGGGTGCCCACCCGCCTGATCGCGATCCTGCTGATCCCGGTGGTGATCTCGCTGGTCTTCGGTGGCCTCCGCGTCAACAGCTCCTTCGACGACTTCGTCAAGGCCACCCACGCCGAGAAGACCGCCCAGCTCGCCAAGGCCGCCACCGAACTGGCCCACGCGCTGGAGTCCGAGCGTGACCTCACCTCGATACCCCTGCTGGTCGGGCAGGACGACAAGGGCGAGGTGGCCAAGTACCGCGGCAAGACCGACCAGGCGCTGGCCGAGTACCGGACCGCGTTCAACCAGGTCTCCGACGACAACATGCTCTCCCGCCGCAACGACGCCTTCCAGCAGCTCGTGGTGCACCTGCCGCACCTGCGCGAGAACGCCTACAAGCGCGAGCTGTACGCGACCGCGACCCAGGCCGCGTACTCGATGCTGCTCGCACCGCTGATGGCCTTCGACAACTCGGTCGGCTTCGGCAGCTCCACCGTCACCAGCAAGGGCCGGGCGATCTACGCCATCTCGCTGGCCAAGGCCTCGGCCTCGACCCAGCGCGTGCTGATGTTCAACCTGCTGGTCGGCATCAGCCAGAAGCGGACCACCTCGCAGGAGGAGCTCGAACTGGTCCAGCAGCTGGCCGTGGCCAGCAAGCTGGAGCAGGTCTCGGTCAACGAGTTCAACACCGGCAGCCCCGCCGAGGACGTCCAGCTCCACATGCAGTCCCTGGCCGCCCAGGCCAACACCGACCAGCGCGCCGCGCTGAAGGTGCCGGGCACCGACAACGCGCCGACCATGCAGGGCCTGATCGCGCTCGGCCTGTCGTTCGTCGGCACCGCGCGGAACAACCCGAACGACGAAGCCAGGGCCTTCCAGGCCGCCCGCGACGCCGGTCTCACGCCCGAGGCGTGGAACCAGGCCACCGCGAGCCACATCAACGCGCTCCGCACCACCGAGACCACCCTGCTGGAGCAGGTCGTCGGCGACGCCGCCAACATCAAGAACCGCGCGCAGACCGACATGATCCTCAACTCGGTCATCGTGGTGGTCTCGCTGGCGCTGGCCGGTCTCTTCACCGGCCTGATCGCCCGCTCGATGATCCTCGGTATGCGCACGCTGAACAGCGCCGCGCTGGAGATCGCCAACCACCGCCTCCCCGACCTGGTCGAGAAGCTCTCCAAGACCGACCCGGACCGGGTGGACACCTCGGTGTCCCCGATCCCGCTGTACGGCAGGGACGAGATCGGCGAGGTCGCCCGTGCCTTCGACCAGGTCCACCAGCAGGCGGTCTCGCTGGCCGCCGAGCAGGCCCTGCTCCGAGGCAACGTCAACGCGATCTTCACCAACCTGTCCCGCCGCAGCCAGGGCCTGATCCAGCGCCAGCTCGCGCTGATCACCGACCTGGAGAACAACGAGGCCGACCCGGACCAGCTGGAGAACCTCTTCAAGCTGGACCACCTGGCGACCCGTATGCGCCGTAACGGTGAGAACCTGCTCGTCCTCGCGGGCGAGGAGGCCGGCCGCCGCTGGAACACCCCGGTGCCGCTGGTCGACGTGCTCCGCGCCGCCGCCTCCGAGGTGGAGCAGTACGAGCGCATCGAGCTGGCCGGCATCCCGGAGGCCGAGGTGATCGGCGCCGCCGTGACCGACCTCGTCCACCTGCTCGCCGAGCTGCTGGAGAACGCCACCTCGTTCTCCAGCCCGCAGACCCGGGTGCTGGTCAACGCCACCCGACTGCCGGACGGCCGGGTGCTGGTCGAGATCCACGACAAGGGCATCGGCCTCACCGCCGAGGACTTCGCCGAGATCAACGAGAAGCTGGCCGAGCCGCCCACGGTGGACGCCACCATCTCCCGCCGGATGGGCCTGTTCGTGGTCGGCCGGCTGTCGCAGCGGCACGACGTCCGGGTCCAGCTCCGCCCCTCGGGCGAGTCGGCCGGCACCACCTCGCTGGTGATGCTGCCGCAGCACCTGACCGAGCTCGCCGTCCTGCCGGAGCCGGAGGAGCAGTTCACCGTCTCCCGGATCTTCTCCGAGCAGGAGCCGCAGAACGAGTGGAACGGGGTCGAGCAGGGCCGTAGCGCGGCCGAGCTGGGCTTCGACGACCACCTGACCGGTACGGGCGGCAGCAGCGGCTTCAGCCCCGCCCTGGAGGCCATGCAGCGCTCCCAGCGGCTGGACCAGCGCCGCCGGACCGCCCTGGAGGCGGGCCCCGGCCAGGACCAGGTGATCGACGCCGAGGTCGAGGAGTCGCCGTACGCGCCCGAGCGCTACAGCGAGGACGGCTACGGCTACCAGCAGCAGGACCAGTACGGCGAGCAGCCGTTCACCGAGGACGGCTACCGCGACCCGTTCGGTGCCCAGCAGCCCCAGCAGCAGTACGCCGAGGACGGCTACGGCTACCAGGACGAGCAGTACACCGACACCTCGTACAACGGCCAGTCGTTCGCGGAGCCGCAGTACGCCGAGGCGGCCGTCCAGGACCCGTACGGACAGCAGGAGCAGTACGGCTACCAGCAGGACCAGTACCAGCCGTACGAGCGCTACGAGGAGCCGTCCGGCCACCCGTACACCCCGGAGCCCGCGGCCCTGCCGCCGGCCGCTCCGGCGAGCACGCTCGGCTCGGGCCTGCCGCAGCGCCGTCCCGGTCAGCAGCTGGCCGGTGCGGGTGCCGCGACCGACGGTCCGACCGCGAGCATGTTCGGCGGCGGGCAGAGCGACGCCGACAAGCCCAACTGGTTCACCGGCGCCAAGGACACCACCGAGGCACCGGAGAACCGGGGCCACGAGGTGTCCGCACTCGGCGGCTACGGCCCGACCGGCCCGACCGGCGCCCCGGGCGGTGACTGGCAGTCGCCCAACGACGGTGACTGGCAGCGCGCCGGCCAGCTCCGCGAGCCGGCCGCCGGCGGGACCACCCCGTCCGGTCTGCCCCGCCGGGTACCCAAGCAGAACCTGGTCGCCGGGAACGCCAAGCCCAGCGCCCAGGACGGCCCACAGGTCTCGCGCAGCCCCGAGGAGGTCCGCGGCCGCCTGACCAACCTGCGCCGCGGCGTCGAACAGGGCCGTAGTGCGGGCGCGGACCAGGGCAACACCGGAAGCTTCCGGATCGACCCCCAGCAGCAGAACAGCACCGATCTCTTCGGCGGCTCGAACCACCAGGAGCGTTGAGTTGAGTCAGATGAGCCAGGCCGCACAGAACCTGAACTGGCTGATCACCAATTTCGTGGACAACACCCCCGGGGTGTCCCACAC
>NZ_LMCT01000061.1 GCF_001424875.1 Kitasatospora sp. Root107
GCCTCGACGATCATGAGGTACTGGTTCTGGTCCTTGACCTTGTAGACCTGCGGTGCCTCGAACAGGTTCTTCACCGTGTCGCTCATGACGGTGGTGTAGGAGGAGCCGAAGTTGCCGGGGAAGTTCCCGATCGGCATGCTCGCCCTGTAGATGCTGCCGTTGTCACCGGCGAAGAACAGGTACATGTTCTGGCCGTCGGCAATCAGGGTCTGGTCGATCGGGGCGGCGCCGCCCGGGAGGCTGCCGGTGAACAGCGGCTGCGGCGCGGACCAGCCGTTGGGGTTGGTCGGGTCGCTGGAGGTGCGGTAGATGAACGGCCACGCACCCCACTGGTAGGCCAGCACCCAGATGTTCTTGGGCGCGAAGTAGAACAGTGTGGGCGCCACGGTGGACTGGCTCATCCCGATCTGCCCGGCCGACGCCATGTCCGACCAGTTGGTGAACGGGCTGAACGCCATCGAGCCGTACGACGAACCCGACACGTCCGACGCGTAGACCAGGTGCTTGCCGTTGTACACCACGTTGGTGAAGTCCTTCAGCGCCGCCCAGCCGTTCGCCGGCTGCGCCAACACGCCGGTCGACGACCAGCGGTAGGTGGACGGAAGAGCACACGTGCCACCCGTCGGGGTCGGCGTCGGGGACGGCGTCCCGGACAGGCCGGTCCACTTCTGGTTGCTGCCGCCGTTGCACGTCCAGATCTGCACCGCAGTGCCGTTGGCCGTGCCCTTGGCTGCAACGTCCAGGCACAGTCCGGACTCCACTCCGACGATCGTGCCGTCGGAGTTGACCCGCCACTGCTGGTTCGCACCGTCGCTACAGGCCCAGATCTGTACCCGGGTACCGGCCGTGGTGGCGTGGTTCGGAACGTCCAGGCACTTGTTGCCGTAGACGGTCAGCTGGTTGCCGGACGTCGACGTCCACAGCTGGTTGGCCCCGCCCGAGCAGTCGTAGATCTGCAGGGAAGCGCCGTCGGTCTGGCTGGCGCCCTGTACATCGAGACACCGACCGGAAGCCACACCGCGCAAGGCGCTGCTGGTGGCAGCCTGAGCCGGGTTGGCGACGAGCATCGCCGCCAACGCCACCACGGCCGCAACCATGGCGGTGAGCACCACAGACAGTTGCCTGCGGCTGGAACTTCGTGTGCGCATGGGAACCTCCTTTGTGAACGGATGGAGCTGTCACCGGCTTTGTAATCGCTAACATGCGCGGGTCGCCGTTGCTGCGCGCATCAGGGGTCGTCAGTCGGCCGGCGCGGGAATCCTCGCCGGCGCCTGTACGGCTCCGCGGCCCCGCCCATGGGCTGACCTGACCGCCTGCCAGGCCGCGGAGGCGATACGCCTTCCGCGGCTCAGCTCACCTGAAGTCCCGTACCCGGCCGAGTCACAGCTTCCGGGCAGGGCGGGTGGTGTGTGCCAGGGGTGCGATGCTGTCCGTTAGCGCTAACAATTCAGCGCGAACACACGCCTTGTCTGACAAGTGCAGGTGAAATCTCCAGCAGGCCATGAGAGTTGTCAATACTTTGCGCAGTGACGGACCGTCAGCTCGTGCTGCAGGAGACCGTCGGCCAGGTGGTGCTGCCGTTCTTCAGGATGGTCATGCCCCAGTTGTTGCCCGCGCCGTTGGGGGTGGCGACGAGGGTCTGGGCGTCGGGGTAGGACCCGTTGATGTTCCAGGTCGAGCTGATCTTCTCCGGGGAGGGGACCTTCACGGTCACCTTCCAGGTGTTCGATCCGGTCACCGAGACGTTCAGGTTGTAGCGGTCGCTCCACGAGTCGCCGGCGGAGAGCGTGGCGGCGCAGCCGCCGCCGGTGCCGCCGCCGGTCGAGCCCAGCGTGATGTTGGAGCTGCCGCTGCTCCGGTAGCCCTCGGTGGCCATGATCTCGTAGTTCATGGTGCCCAGGTTCATGCCGGCCCTGGCCCACGCGTCGAAGTGGTTCGCGACCGTGATGGTGCCGCCGGTCCGCCTGGCCTGTCGGACGCTCCAGTACTGGTTGAAGGTCTTGATGCCCTCGATGGAGGGGGCGTTGTAGCGCGTCGTCTGGTAGATGTCGTAGGTGCCGCCGTCACTGGTGACGGTGCCCTTGTACGTACCGGTGGGCCGGTAGGAGCCGTAGTTCTCGACGATGTAGTACTCGACGAGCGGGTTGGTGCTCCAGCCGTAGAGCGCCAGATAGGCGTTGCCGTTGGTGCTCCAACTGCCCGAGTAGGTCACCGGGTTGCGTGACCCTTTGCTCCAGCCCTTGCCGGCGACGAAGTTGCCGGCGTTGGTCCAGGAGGTGCTGTAGTTACCGCCGCCGTTCAGCGACATCGAGGACGCGCCGGTGCCCTCGGTCCAGAACGAGTAGAAGTATCCGCCGTCGGTGCCGGTCTGGTTCGTGGTGACGGTCGCGGCCTCGGCGGTGCCAGGCAAGATCAGGACGGCCGCGAGGGCCAGCGCGACGACGCGCGCCTTGCTGACGATCCGCCAGATGCGGTTGGTCCTGCGGCTCTTGGGGTGGGGGGAGTTCACGGGGGTGATCCGTCCTGCCGATGGGTGGGGTGGGGGAGGGGTACGTGCAGCTTTGCGCCACCGATGACCGCGAAGGGATTGGTCGGCGGGACGGCGTCGCATTGGCGGTACACGGAACCGACGTGCCATCAACATCGCTGCGCCCGAAGCCGGTTGGCGAATACGGCCCGGATCCAGGGCCGTTCGGACTTGTCGACGGCGACAGTGTTGGCCTGGGCTCGACATGCTGTCAACGCTTTCGACCGAAACGGCGATAGATTCGCCCTCCCTCAGATCCACCCCTATCGGCAAAAGGAGTGGCCAGGGGCTTGATCGTTGGATGCAGGCGCAGGAACTGACCGGTACCTTGCCACTTTCCTCACGATCGCCCCTGAGAAGGCCGCAACTTACAGTGGCAAGTCTTCGAAAGTTTCGCCCATCACATCGGCAACCCCGCTGCGGCCCGAACTGACGGACTCCCCGCGACCAGGACGTCGCATTCCAGGCCGACGCGAACACGACGGCCGGCCGGCTGTATCGGCCCGCCGGCGCGGGCTGGCGCTCGGCATCCTCGTGCTGCTCGGGTGGCTCGTGCGGGCCGACGAGAGCGGGCCGTGGTAGCGGATCCGGCTCACCGGTCAGACCGCCAGCGCCCAGGAAGTCATGGGGGCGGCCTGCCGGAGCGGTGTACACACACTGTGCGCGGCGGGATGGCGGCCGAGGGTCGGCCGTGTTCGGAGCCCTGCGCACACGCATGTCACAGCACGAGCTCAGCGCCGTCTGCCGCGCCGCGTTTCCGCAGGTCGGCGATTTACCGACCTGCGGAAACATGGGTCTTGCAGAAGATCATTTCACAACCAGTGCACACGCGGCGCCCTTGACGATGAGACGCAGTGAGATGCGCTGAACGGTGCTGCGTAGGCCGCCTACGCCGGCCAGGTCGGTTGCTACACAGCGCCACCTACCGGACGGCGCGATGGACAGCGCCGGGCTCCCTGGTCGGAGGCTAGGCGGCCAGGCGGTAGCGCCGGCCGAGTGCCTTACGGGCCTTCTTGAACGACTGGGCCACGCGGTGGACGTACTTGCAGAGGGTGAAGGCGGGGTCTTCGCGGCCGCGGAGATCGGCGAGCGTGTAGGTCGACTCCCTCGTTCAGCGCCTCGGATGCAAACAGGTGCCTGAGACCGTGTTTGAGATCTGCCGTGTCCCGTGGCTGGCGGGGTCGTTGAGCCGTGCGTGAGTGGTTCCGGGGGCGGGTATCCGTCGGATCTGACGG
>NZ_LMCT01000062.1 GCF_001424875.1 Kitasatospora sp. Root107
GCGTCCGAGCTGATCAGCGAGGCGAGTTGGCGCCACCACCGCAGCTCGCACACCGACGCCCGCGCGCTGGAGCGCTACCGGGCCCGGCCCTACGACGGCCCGGTGCTGCTCTTCCGCGCCACCGACCCGACGCCCTGGCCGGTGCACGAGCCCCGGTTCGACCGTCGCGACGAGATGCTGGGCTGGGACGAGTACTGCACCGACCTCACGGTGATCCCCGTCCCGGGGCATCACTTCACCCTGATCGACCCGCCCGGCGTGGACCTGATCGCCGAACACCTCAGGAGGTTGTCGCAGTGAGCGACCTTGTCGAAGCGGTCCTCGCCGGGGCCGACCCGGACCGGATCCGGCAGGCTGCGGTCCCCGCCGAGTACCGGGCGGCCCACCTGCGGAAGCAGGACGTCGGCCTGTTCGACGGACTGACGCCCGGTCAGGACCGGGACGTGCGCCGCAGCGTGCACGTCGGCCCGGTGCCCACGCCCGAACTGGCCGCCGACGAAGTGCTGGTCGCGGTGATGGCCGCCGCCGTCAACTTCAACACCGTCTGGTCCGCGACCTTCGAACCCGTCCCGACCTTCGCCTTCCTCTCCCGGCTCGGCCGGACCGATCCCCGGCACGACCTGCCGCACCAGGTGATCGGCTCCGACGCCACCGGAGTCGTGGTCCGCACCGGGCCGGGCGTACGCCGCTGGCAGGTCGGCGACCGGGTGGTGGTCAACCCGGCCGTGATCGACCCGGAGGAGCCCGCCGCGCAGCAGGACGCGATGACCTCNCTGGGGCTACGAGACCAACTTCGGGGCGCTGGCGGACTTCGCGGTCGTCCGGGCCTCCCAGCTGATGCCCAAGCCCGCCCACCTGACCTGGGAGGAGGCCGCCTGCAACACCCTGTGCGCCGCCACCGCCTACCGGATGCTGGTCGGCGACCGAGGGGCCCGGATGAAGCAGGGCGACGTGGTCCTGATCTGGGGAGCAGCAGGCGGTCTTGGCGGGTACGCCGCCCAGCTGGTCCGCAACGGCGGCGGCATCGCGGTCGGGGTGGTCAGCTCGGCCGAGCGCGCGGAGCTGGCCCTGAAGGCGGGCTGCACAGCGGTGATCAACCGCCGGGAGCTCGGCCTCGACACCATGACGGACCCCAAGAGCTGGCGACGGCTCGGCGAGGAGATCCGCCGCCTGGTCGGGGAGGACCCGCACATCGTGTTCGAGCACACCGGGCAGGAGACCTTCGCGGCCTCGGTGTACGTCGCGCGCCGGGGCGGTGCGGTGGTCACCTGCGGCTCCAGCAGCGGTTACCAGCACCTCTACGACAACCGGCACCTGTGGATGAAGACCAAGCGCATCATCGGCAGCCACGGCGCCAACGCGCAGGAGTGCCACGAGACCAACCGGCTGCTCGGCCTGGGCATGCTGACGCCCACCCTCTCCGCCGTCTACTCCCTGGACGACGCCGCACAGGCGGTCCGCGCCGTCCAGCTCAACCGCCATCCCGGCAAGGTCGGGGTGCGCTGCCTCGCCCCGCAGGACGGCCTCGGCATCACCGACCACGAGCAGCGCGCCCGGATCGGCGAGGACCGGCTCCGGCTCTTCCGCACCCAGGAGACCTCATGATCCCGCTCGTGGACCGCGCCGCCCACTGGGCTCTGACCAGGCCGGACGCGACCGCCTACGGCTATGTCGACCACACCCTCGACCAGGCCGGGACGCGGCACACGCTGACCTGGCGTCAGGTCGACACCCGGGCCCGGGCGATCGCGGCCCGGATCCGCCAGCAGACCGGCCCGGGGGAGCGGGTCGCCATCCTCGCCCCGTCGGGGCTGGACTACGTGACGGCGTTCCTGGGTGCCGCCTACGCCCGGGTGATCGCCGTCCCGCTGTTCACCCCGGACCTGCCCGCCCACGGCGAGCGGCTGCTGCGCTCCTTCAACGACAGCGCCCCGGCGGCCGTGCTGACCACCGGCTCGGCGCTGGCCCAGGTGGAGGACTTCCTCTCCGGCGAAGGCGTCGCCCAGCCCGGTGACCTGGTCTGCGTCGACGAGGTGAGCGACCTGCTCGCGGCCCAGTGGCAGCCCGAACCCGCCCGGCCCGAGGACACCGCCTACCTCCAGTACACCTCCGGCTCCACCAGCGCCCCGGCCGGGGTGGTCATCACGCACGCCAACCTGACCGCCAACGCCGAGCAGATCTGGACCGCGTTCGAGGCCGTGGCCGGGCGGACCACCCTGGTCAGCTGGCTGCCGCTGTTCCACGACATGGGCCTGATGCTCACCGTGCTGGCGCCCCTGACGCACGGCGACAGCTCGGTCTTCACCGATCCGGTCTCCTTCCTGCTCCGCCCGGCCCGCTGGCTGGAACTCGCGGCCGGCGCCCCGCACGACGTCTACACCGCCGGGCCCAACTTCGCCTACGACTACTGCGCCAAGCGCGTCACCGAGGAGGAGAAGGCCACCCTGGACCTGTCCCGGGTCCGGGTCTTCATGAACGGCGCCGAGCCGATCCGGGCCGCCACCGTCAGCCGGTTCACCGCCGCCTTCGCCCGCTGCGGACTGCGGCCGGAGGCGCCCACCGCCGTGTACGGCCTGGCCGAGGCCACCGTCTTCGTGGCCACCGCCCCGCCGCGCGACCCGATGGTGACGACGCTGTTCGACGCCGACGCCCTGCTGGAGGGCCGGGCGCAGAAGGCCGACGGTGCGTCACCAGGCGTCGAACTGGTGGCCTGCGGCCGCCCCGGGGGCCAGCAGGTGCTGATCGCGGACCCGGAGACCGGGGAGCCCTGCGCCCCCGGCCGGGTCGGGGAGATCCGGATCAGCGGGCCGAACGTCGCCCGCACGTACTGGGGCAGCACCGACCGCTCGGCGGAGGTCTTCGCAGCGGACGGGTGGCTGCGCAGCGGTGACCTCGGGGTGTTCCACGACGACCAGCTCTACGTCACCGGCCGGCTCAAGGACCTGGTCATCCTGGACGGCCGCAACCACTACCCCCAGGACATCGAGGCCACCGTCCACGCCGCCCACCCCGGCATCCGCCCGGGCCGCGCGGTGGCCTTCGCCGCTCCGGGCGCGGACACCGAACGGCTGGTGGTGGTCGTCGAGTACTGAAGACCCGTCACGATCTGCGCGCCGACGACGTGGTGGTCACCGCCCCCGGCGGCGTCGTCCGGACGTCGAGCGGGAAGCTCGCCCGCCGGGCGACCCGGGCGCGCTACCTGGCCGACGAGATCACCCGGTGGGAGCCGTCCCGGTGAGGATCGTGATCCTCGCCGTCGGCTCCCGGGGCGACACCCAGCCCTGCGTGGCCCTCGGCGCCGGGCTACGCGCCAGAGGGCACCGGGTCCGGGTGGCGGCGAGTGCGCGCCATGCCCGGATGATCACCGATGCGGGGTTGGAGCACGCCGTGATCCGGGTGGACCCGCAGGACATCGTGCACTCCCCGGCGGGCCGCGAACTCGTCGGCGGGGGCTCGCCGTTGCGGACGATCAGGCGGTTCCGCCGGATCGTCGAACCCCTGCTGGCCCAGGTGGTCGCCGACGTCGACGCCGCCTGCAACGGCATGGAGGCGATCCTCGCGACACCGCTCGGCTGGATGGGACGGCACGCCTCGGAGCGGCACGGCATTCCGTACGCGCTGCTCCGCTTCGGTCCCGGCGAGCCGACCCGGGCCTTCCCGCATCTGATGCTGCACGGCCGGCGCCTCGGCAGGCTCCATGGGGTCGGGCCACTCGTCGGAGCCGGGAACCGGCTCAGCCACCAGGTGATCGAGCAGCTGACCTGGCAGCTTCTGCGGGCCGGCGTCAACCGGGCCCGGGGCAGCGAACTCGGCCTGGCGCCACTGCCGTTGGGTGGTCCGATGCGCGGCCGTCCGCCGCCTACAGCTTCATCAGGTTGCTGTCATCGACCGAAGCCGAGTGCCTGGACCGGAAGATGGACACGATG
>NZ_LMCT01000063.1 GCF_001424875.1 Kitasatospora sp. Root107
CACATCCGTCAGATCCGACGGATACCCGCCCCCGGAACCACTCACGCACGGCTCAACGACCCCGCCAGCCACGGGACACGGCAGATCTCAAACACGGTCTAACATGCCTTACCGGATCAGATCTGGGATGAACTGGCTCGATGGCTTGACAACACTAGATAACCACCGTCACATCCCTCGGTCAGGTCCGTGCCAGGGAACGGGGCGATCGCCCGGACTCATGGGCAGGTGTTCGAGATTGACCGGACCGGGGTAGAAATACGTTCCATTGGGATGGATGACTTCCTCGCCAATGAGGTGCCGGTAGAGCCACTCGGCGAAGCTCATGGCATGCTCCCAGTACCCGCCTTCGTCCCGGTCGTGTACCACCACTCTCCAGTCGGGCGTCCGTGGGCTGCGGCTGAGGAAGACGTGGAAGCCGAAGTCGGTCGACAAGGCAGGAATCAGAACTCCGCCAGCACCGGTCTCCGGGTGCGGAAGGCCGTCCCAGTCGGCATCGCGGAAGGCTTGCTCGGTCTCCCGGATGTCCTTGAGAAGGTTCCAACGTGTGGTCGCCGGGTGCTTGAAATAGAGGTGGCTGTTGACCGTGATCGGCGCGTACTCGTCGATGAACTCCTTGTAGTCGCTGGGGAGTTCTGTGCCGACCTCCGACTCAAGACGCGCCCAGCTTTCGGGATCGGCGAAGCGTCGGCCTCCCGGCCCAAGCATCGTGAAGACGGCAGACAGATGGTCGGTCATGGGTTGCACCTCTCGTTCGGTGTAGGAATCGCGGCAAGATCAACGTGGCTCTTCACGTCGTTAGCCCCGGAGGAGGGATTGTTGTTCTTGGGTGCTGGCCATCGGGAACCTCGTTGGTCTGGGCTTCGCCCGCCGGAGTGGGGGCACGGCGGCTGACCTCGGCGGCGTAGGCGACCCAGTCGCCGGCCGATGCCTTCTGCCACTGGACGGCGACCTGGATGTGGACGCCCAGCATCCGGGCACGGATGGCGGCGGGGACCTCGGTGGCGAGGGTGAACAGGGCGGTGGAGCGGTCCTGGCGCGGCTGGAGGCCGATCTTCTGGAGGCGGAGGCCGAGCCGGTCGTCACCGATGGGCTGTCCGGGACGGCCGCCGGGGAATAGCCACGGCGCGTCGTCGGGGGCGCCGATCCTGGCCTTGCCGCGCCGGGTGGCGATGAGGTCGCGCACCAGGCCGGCCAGCGGTTCGGGGAGGACGACAGGTGAGGTGCCGAACGTGATCCCGACCTTGTCGTTGTCGAGGTGGACGTCGTCGACCGTCAGGCGGCTGATGGTGGCGATCTGCTGGGCATAGAGGACCAGCAGCAGGCCGGCGACTCGATCCGAGGTCGCCAGCGTGTCGTCGTGCAGGAGGCGCCTGGCGTCGGCCCAGCGCTTCTCGCTGTCGATCGTCCCGCAGGGTCCTGTCCAGCGCACGGTGCCGTAGGTGAGTCCCTTGGCATGCCGGTGCTGGACGGACCACCGGACGAAGTGGCTGGTCTCGTCCCGGTAGGTGGCCTTGGGGTCGGCAATCCATCGCTCCAGGTCAACCTGGGTGCACGTGCCCAGCGTGAGAGCGCTGTCGGACAGCCAGTCGAGGAAGTTCGCTGCTGCGGTGACGTGGCAGCGTACGTTCAGCGCCTGCAGGTGCGTGGTGTGCTCCTGGCCGAGGCGTCGCCGGAGTCGACGTAGGTGGTGCCAGACCGCGTAGCCGTGCAGGATCCGGCGCTCGGTGAGATCGGTGCGTGCTTGGAGCGCCGAGGTGATCCACTGGTCCAGGGCGACCAGCCGCTCGTCGCGAGGCGGCAAGGCGCCGGTGGCGACCAGGACGCTGCGGAGATGTGCGAGGACCTGCTCGCGGGCAACTCGTCGAGCGTGTCGTGGGTGACGGGCCGTTCGTCACGGCCTATCTGCCGGAGCAGGCCGCCGACCTTCGCGCCCGATAGCCAGAACATGGTGCTTGTGGGGCGTTCGGCTCCGGACAGTGCCTTGTAGAGAGGGACGAGGTCCTGCCGGATCGTGCCCGTGTTGCCGGCCAGG
Organism: Kitasatospora sp. Root107; assembly: GCF_001424875.1. Lineage (GTDB taxonomy): Bacteria > Actinomycetota > Actinomycetes > Streptomycetales > Streptomycetaceae > Kitasatospora. Next base: position 2,036 of record NZ_LMCT01000063.1, read on the forward strand.
AGGTCGCGTACTTGCCGGTCGAGCGCGCATCGCTGGCAGGGACGGGTGCTGAGCTGCCAGGTGGTGCGGCAGACGGGGCAGCGGCCCCAGTAGTCCGGGTCCGGGTTGGTGCACTTCGCGCACAGGGGTGCATCCCACGTGCCGCTGCGGACGTGGTCGACGGCTCCACAGCCACTGCAGGGCGCCCACCGCAACTGGCACCGGTTGCACCAGGGTTCGCCCGTGACACGGGAGATCTCACAGACTCCTGTCCGTCCGCAGATGCCGCACTGGGCGGCGGTCCTGGGCCGGCAGTTGGCGCAACGTGGTCCGTCGGGAAGCCGAGCGGCGACCTTCTGGCGGCGCCCGCAGTCGCGGCATTCCTCCAGGTTGACGGGGTCACTGACCAGGCAGTTGGGACACAGCGGCCGCCCCTCGGCGTCGCGGGCAGCGGGCTCGCGGACGGAGCCGCAGCGGGTGCAGGGCACAGCCGCGTTGCGGGCGAAGCAGTTGCGGCAGACCCGTTTGCCGTCGAGCACCTTCGACAGGGACTTGACCTCATGGCAGCGGTAGCAGGCCGGATTTGGCGTCGGCGAAGCGGGATCGGTCGTCGCCGATCTCGGCGAGCACCCGGGCGCCGGTGAGTGACCCGAGCCCTGGAAAGCTGGTGATGATCTCGGCGTCCGGGTGCTTCTCAAAGACTCCACCGAGGCTTCGGCGAGTTCGTCCGCGCTGGTGCAGGCGGTGTCCAACTTCCTTGCCAGAGTGATGGTTTGGCGCCCCATTGCCTCCTCGACCAGGGGAAGGTGGCGCGGGTGGCAAGGGCGGCTTCGGCGGCAACGGCGGCGGCACCATGGCGGGCGGCAGTGCGGGCAAACCCGGACAGGCCTCCGCCAACGCCGCACCCGGCCAGGTCGGCGCACACGGCGGCACGGGCTGGGTCTACATCAGCTGGTAGGCCACCAGGCC
>NZ_LMCT01000064.1 GCF_001424875.1 Kitasatospora sp. Root107
ACGCCTGCAGCACCGCCCCGAAACCCTCAACGGCTTCACAGCCGGCACCGGCCTGACCCTCGACACCCCAGCATCCCCCTGACAAGCCGAAGTCAGTAACTATCACGCTCTCCGGCGACGAGGCGTTCGTGCTGTCCGACTGGCTGGACCGTATGGAGGGCTCCGCAGCCTTCGACGCGCTCGTCGGGGACCGGGCGGTGTGGTCCGCCCTGCACCGGATCTCCGGGACGCTCGACACGTCGCTGGTCGGGATCTTCGCTCCCGACTACGCGGAGCGGCTGGAAGCCGCCCGGCAGCGTCTCGTGACCCCTGACGGGTCGTAAGCGGCCCGGCCGACGGGGCCTCCGGTCAGAGGGACAGCGCCTCGCCGGGTACCAGGATGTGGACCCCGGTGTCGGGTGCCAGGTCGGCGGCGGCGTCCCGGTAGAGGTCGGGGCGGTTGCGGACCAGCTTGAGGACGGTCGCCTCGCGCAGTCGCCCCGCCGTGAAGGCGTAGTGGATCGGCACGGCCAGCCGGGGGCGCAGCGCGCGGGTCAGTTCGGCGGCCTGGGCCGCGTCCATCACCACCTGCCGGTTGAAGGCAGGCCGGATCCGCAGACCGTTGACGGGCAGCAGGGCCAGGTCGAGGCCGGGAAACCGCCGGGCGACCTCGTCGAGGGCGGGGATGCGCAGGGTGTCCGCCCCGAAGAACACCGAACTCCCGTCGTGCTGCAGGACGAAGGTGACTTCCGGGACGCCGTGCTGAGCAGGAGTGGCGGTGACCTTCACGGGCCCCAGCCGGGTGCTCTGCCAGGGGTCGAGCTCCGTGACGTCGGTGAAGCCAGCCGCACGGACGCGTCCGGCCAGACCCCGGACCACGGCGAACGGCACGGTCTTGTCGGGGTAGCCGGCCAGGGCGTCCAGATCACAGTGGTCGTAGTGACCGTGGCTGATGACGATCCCGGCCAGCGGCGGCAGTTCGGCCGCCGAGCGGACGGAGCGGGGTTCGCCCTGCTGGTATCCCCTGCGCTCGGACAGCCAGGGATCGGTGAGGATCCTGGCGCCGCCGAAGTCGATCAGGACGCTGGCGTGCACGACGCGTTGCACGGTGGTGGCCACTGTTCCCCCAAGTAGAAAGACAGCTGTCTACTGACGGCCATGAGTAGACACCTGTCCACTATGCTTGTCAACATGAGCACCGAACGACGACGCCCCAACCCACGCGGCGAGGGCGGCCGCCTGCGCGGCGACCTGATCGAGGCCGCAAGTCGCCTGCTGGAGGAGGGCGGTGGCGAACAGACCCTCTCCCTGCGCGCGGTGACCCGGCTGGCCGGCGTCGCCCCGCAGAGCGTCTACCTGCACTTCGCCGACCGGAAGGCCCTGCTCGTCGCGGTGTACGAGGCGCGGTTCGGCGAACTGCTCGACACGCTCACCGCCGCCACCGGCTCCGACACCCACCGCCGGCTGCGCGCGATCTGCCTGGCGTACTGCGGCTATGCGCAGCAACACCCGGGCCACTACCAGGTGTTGTTCGGCACAGCGGGATCGCCCGGCTGGGAGCCGGACGAGATGGCTGGCCTCCCCGCCCTCGAAGTACTGGACGCCGCAGTCCGGGCGTGCACCGCCGACACCGCCCCGGGCATCTCCGCCACCACGCTCTGCCTCTGGGCCGCCCTGCACGGGCTGACCGTCCTGCGCCGCGACCGGCCGAGCTTCCCCTGGCCGGACCTCGACGGCCTGGTCGACACCCTCCTCGCCGCCCACACCCCGCTGGCGACCGCCTGACCGAACCAACGCCCCCGCCCCGGCCGTGCGAAATCCGTTTCCCGACCGCTCCCCGCGCGTGGCAGGATGCCGCCATGTCGACCGAAGAAGCCCCCGCGACGCAGGCCGAGGCCGTGCGGGAGCTGCGGGAGTTCGCCCACACCTGGGTCGACGGGCGACGCGCCGAGCCGGCGACTCTCGTCGACGCCGCACTCCGCGCTCTCACCGCCGGCGCCGACACACCGTCACTGTGGCTGCTCGCCTGCCTGATGAGCGGCGAGCACGACCAGGCACCGGCCCTGTTCGGCCAGGTGATCGACGAGCTCGGCTTCGGCTTCCACCCGCCCGACGACTACTGGGCGGGCCGGCTCGCGCTCGCCCGCTGGTGGGCCGCCGAGATCGTCGGCGGATGGCTCGACCCCGCCGAGGGCGTCAGCATGATCGTCCACGAGGTCGCCGAGGTCTACGGCTGGTGCGAGGAACTGGAGCCCGCCGTCCACGCGGTGACGGAGTACTGGGAACGCGGCGGCCACCGGCCGTCCCCGGACGAGGTCACCGCGCACCTGACCGGGGTCGCCCGGGAACTCCTGGTCCGTATCCCGCCCCCGGCCGGCTGACCTGGGGTCAGTCTCCCAGGAACCACAGATACAGGTGCATCCCGCGCTCGACGACGTCGCACAACTCACGGGCCTCCGCGACCCAATCGCCTTCACAGGCGGCCGGCAGCCGGTCGAGTTCCGCCAGCAGCAGGGGTACCTGCCGACCGTTGAACATCGCGTCCCCGTCCGGGACCAGGGCGTGGAGCATCGGGAACTCGGCCGGGTCCAGCCGCGCGAAGGCGGCACTCCACTGCACCCCGGCCCTGGCACGGGCCACGGCATGCCCACTGTCGTCCCTCACCGCCAGATTGATCATCCGCCGACCGTACCGACATCGTCCCACAGCGGCTACTGACTTCGGCTTGTCAGGGGGATGCTGGGGTGTCGAGGGTCAGGCCGGTGCCGGCTGTGAAGCCGTTGAGGGTTTCGGGGCGGTGCTGCAGGCGT
>NZ_LMCT01000065.1 GCF_001424875.1 Kitasatospora sp. Root107
ATCCGGACCTGGTCCGGTGACCGCAGCGCGACCCGGGCGATCTGAGCCGCCTTCAGAGCCGTGGCCAGCGCCGCCCCCTGACCGGGTGCCACCCGGAGCAGGGCCCGCTCCCACTCCTGCCCCCGCCCCCCGGGGGCGGGTACCGGACCGAGCACGTCCGCCCCGTCGGGCAGCCGGATCAGCGACAGCAGGTCCTCCACCGCCTGCGGAGCACCCGTCACCGAGGCCATCCGCGACACCGGCGGGAAGTGCAGCTGCGCCCGCTCCTCCAGCTCGACCGCCGCATGCCCCGCCGGATCCCACCGCACCAGTGCCTGCACCGGCCGTGCGGTGGGCTCCGCGACCACCACCACCGTCCCGCCCTCACCGGCAGGACGGACCAGACCCGCCGCCGACATCCACAGCCGCAGCGCCTCTTCGCCGGCCCGCAGGTCGGGCCGGCCCAGCAGCGCCCAGCCGTCCAGCAGCAGCGCGGCCGCGTACCCGCCCTCGGCCACCGGCTCGGCCCCCGGCGTCGAAATGATCAGCGCAGGCTCCCCCGACACCACCGACAGCACCGAGTCCCGCCCCGAGGTCCGCACCGGCACCCGGGGAAAGGCCTTCCCCAACTCCTCTGCCGTCCGCTTCGCGCCCACCACCTGGGCCCGCAGCCGGAACGACCCGCACTCCACGCAGTGCCACTCGGGCTCGGCCTTCCCGCACCAGGCGCACTCCAGCACCGCCCCCGCCGAACCGGCCGCCAGCGGACCCTCGCAGTGCCGGCACCGCGCGGCGGTCCGACACTGCGCGCAGGCCAGCCGGGGCGCGTACCCGCGCCGGGGCACCTGGATCAGCACCGGGCCCCGGGTGAGTGCCTCGCGCGCCGCCTCCCACGCCGGGCGCGGCAGCCGGGCGTACTGGGCGGCCGCATCCCGCCCCTGGTCCAGATCGGTCACGGTCCGCACCCTGGGGGCGACCTGACGGACCATCTCCCGAGGAGCGGCCAGCGGCCGGGCCCAGCCTGTACGGAGCAGCTGCGCACCCTCGACCGTCACCGACAGCCCGCCCAGCAGGACGCCCGCCCCCTCCTCGGCGGCGCGCAGCAGCGCCACCTCCCTGACGTGCGGGTGCGGCGCGCGCTGGTCGCTGTGGCTGCCGTCGCCGTCGTTCCAGACCACCACCAGGCCCAGGTCCCGCACCGGCGCGAACATCGCCGCCCGCGTCCCGATCGCGGCCCGCACCGAGCCCCGGCTGACGGACAGCCAGCGGCGGTAGCGCTCCTTGGGCCCGAGGTCGGCCGCCAGCGCCACGTGCTGCCCCTCCCCCAGCAGCTCCGTCAGCGCCGAGTCCACCCGGGCCACCGACCGCCCCTCGGGCAGCACCACCAGCGCTCCCCGGCCACCGGCCAGAGTGGCGGCCACCGCGCGGGCGATCTCCTCGGGCCAGGTCGGCCCTGGCAGCGCGGTCCACACCGCACGGGGCGCGCGACCGTCCCCGAGCGCCGTCAAGTACTCCGCTCCGTCGACGTAGCGGTCCCAGCTCCCCACCGCCGGAGCGGCGGGCGGCGGCAGCGGCTCGGGCGAGGGCTCGGCCTCCGCCTTGGCGTGCCGGGGCGGCACCGCCAGCTGCAGTACGTCGGCCAGCGAGCCGGCGTACCGGTCGGCGACCGTCCGGCAGAGCGTCAGCAGAGCAGGCGTCAGCACCGGCTCAGGGGACAGCACCTGGGCCAGCGGGGCCAGCACACCGGGGAAGTCCGAGGCAGCCAGCCGGGCGACCACGAAACCGTCGTACAGCTCGCCGCCCTCGCGTCGACCGCCCGCCCCGACCCTGGCGCCGAACCTGACCCGGACCCGGACGCCGGGCTGGGCCTCCTCGGCGAGGTTCGCGGGCACCGCGTAGTCGAAGAACTTGTCGAGGCTGAGCAGCCCCTTGTCGACCACCACCCGGGCCACCGGCAGCTCGTCGGCCAGCAGCGCGCCACGCCACGTCCGGGGCTTGGCCCGGCGGACCGTGTCCCGGATGAAGGCCAGCTGCTCGCCGGCGTCGTCTGTGCTCATCGCTCCAACATCTACCAAACCCGACCGACAGAGACGCGAAAGGCGGCGGTCATCCCGGACCGGGATGACCG
>NZ_LMCT01000066.1 GCF_001424875.1 Kitasatospora sp. Root107
TGACGCGCAGTCAACGTGACGCGCAGTCAACGTCACCAACACCGACGTGTCATCCCGCTCCGGAGCAACCACCACCCGGCTGGCCGTAGGCAGTTCAGCCCGCAACAACGTCTCAGTCCGGGTCGCGTCACCCTGTACGCCGACCAGCCCGTCCATCGCGGCCTGTTCGATCACCTTGGCCTGTGGGTCGACGATGACGATCTCACTCCGCTCCACCCCCTGACCGAGCAGCGTGGCCACCGCGTGGCGACCCTTCGTGCCGTACCCGATGACCACGACGTGCTCCCGCACGGTGTCCCTCCAGCGGCCGATCCGCCACTGCTGGCGGGTCCGTTCGGTCAGCACCTCCAGGGTGGTGCCGACCAGGATGATCAGGAAGACCACCCGCAGCGGCGTGATCACCAGGATGTTGGTGAGCCGGGCCCCGTCGCTGACCGGGGTGACGTCGCCGTACCCGGTAGTGGAGAGCGTGACGGTGGCGTAGTACGCGGCGTCCAGCAGATCCACCGTGCCGTCGGAGTTGTCGTTGTAGCCGCTGCGGTCCAGCCAGACGATCAGCGTGGTGGCGAGCAGCACCGCCACCGCCAGCACCAGCCTTTTGCCGACCTGACGCATCGGTGGCTCCGGCGGTCGGGTCGGCAGGGTGATCCGGCTGCCGGACTCGTCCGAGTCCGGGCGTCGACCCCGGCGGTACCTCGACCGCCCGGGCCGCAGGGAGCTGCGGCCGGGCCCGAAAGGCTGATCGTTCTTCGTCACGTGCACCAGGATGACGGCAGCATCCGTACGGGGGCTGCTCCGACCTGGCGCGTCGCGACATCCGCGCTGCGGACCCGGGCCGAAATCCGGGCCCGGTATCGTCTGGCGCACGCCAAGTGGGCTCGGACAGTGCCCACTTCGGGAATCTCTGGGGGGAACATCTTGAGCATCGGCTTTCTGCTGACATCCCTTGCCATCGTCGCCACACCCGGCACCGGTGCCCTGTACACCGTGGCGGCCGGGCTGTCGCGCGGCACCCGGGCCAGTGTGGTCGCCGCCGTCGGGTGCACGCTCGGCATCGTGCCCCACATGGTGGCCGCCATCACCGGTCTGGCTGCGCTGCTGAACACCAGCGCGACGGCCTTCCAGACGATCAAGTACGCCGGTGTCGCCTACCTGCTCTACATGGCCTGGGGCACGCTGCGGGACAAGGGCGCCCTGGCCGTCGAGGAGGACGCCCCCGTGCTGCCGGCCCTCAAGGTGATCACCACCGGCGTCGCGATCAACCTGCTCAACCCGAAGCTCACCATCTTCTTCTTCGCGTTCCTGCCGCAGTTCGTGGACTCCGGCCGCCCGGACTCCTGGCTGCGGATGACGGAGCTGAGCCTGGTGTTCATGGCCATGACCTTCGTCGTCTTCGTGGCCTACGGCCGCTTCGCCGCCGCCTTCCGGGACCGGGTCGCAGCCCGCCCGTCGGTGGTGACCGGGATGCGCCGCACCTTCGCCGGGGCCTTCGCCGCGCTGGCGGGCGTGCTGGCCTTCGAGATCTGACCCGGCCGGTATCGTCGCCAGCACGCCCATTCGTCAACCCGCTGGAGGCCCACCGTGCGGGAGCACACCGTCGTCATCGGGTACGGAACCAAGGGCCGCCATGCGGTGGCCACACTGCTCGGCCAGGGGGTGGAGCGGAGCGAGATCGTCATCGTCGACCCGCTCCGCAAGGTGATCGACCAGGCCACCCGGGACGGACTGACGGGTGTGATCGGTGACGCGACTCGGACGGAGACGTTGTTGCGGGCTGAACTGCCTACGGCCAGCCGGGTGGTGGTTGCTCCGGAGCGGGATGACACGTCGGTGTTGGTGACGTTGACTGCGCGTCAGTTGAACAAGCATGCGACGGTGGTGGCGGCGGTGCGGGAGGACGAGAACGCGCCGTTG